>NZ_CP075189.1:2362500-2962500 GCF_020510565.1 Ferribacterium limneticum | reverse complement strand
TCCTGCTCGGCTACGTCGTGCCGCGCTTTGCCCTGGTTTTTGCCGATAGCGGGCGCGATCCGGAAGGGCTGTCCAGCCTGCTTTTCGCCTGGGGCGGCTTCATCAACAATCACGCTGCCGGGCTGGCTATCGGTGTGGCGCTGGGCATTGCCGGTCTGGTCGGCCTCTTTTCGCTGCCACCCGTGCGTGCTGCCGTTGCCCGCGCCGCCTGGAGCGTACCGGCCCTCGGCGAGCGCATCCGGTTGATTTTTTTGGCCCGTTTTTACCGGACCACCGGCATGTTGCTGCGCGCCGGTATTCCCCTCAAAACGACGCTCGGCATGGTTTCCGACATCCTGCCCGTGGCGCTGCGCCCCGGCTTGCTACAGGCGGTGGCCGACATCGAACAGGGGCGGCCGTTTTCGCAGGCGGCCGAACGGGGCGGCCTGACCACGCCGGTGGCGCTGCGCATGATTGCTGTCGGCGAACGCAGCGGCCAGCTCGGCGACATGATGGAAGCCGTCGCCACCTTCTACGACGAGGAAATCAACCGCCTCGTCGACATGTTCACCCGACTCTTCGAACCCTTGCTCATGGCGGTGATCGGCGGCGTCATCGGTGGCATCGTGTTGCTCCTGTACATGCCGATCTTCGAACTGGCCGGTAATTTTCAGTAGGATAGGCAATGAATTTTCCAAGGGAGGCCCACTTGTCGATGGAACGCCAGGAACACGATGTCCTGCTCGGCGAGGCATGCCAGCTGGCGGCGGCCGGTCGCGGGCTGCCGGCGGTGATGGCTGCCCTGCAAGCCGATTTTGCCCAGAGCGAAGAGGCGGCCGGCGAATTGACGGCCCTGGCCTTCGGCCTCAATGCCATCAGCCTCGCCGAACTTTCCGAACACTCGCTGGCCCTGTCGCTGGCGCCGTTTGCCGAATTCATCCGGCGTCAGGCGCTGGTCCTCGAAGCCGGCGATGCCTACCTGATCGCCACGCCCAACCCCTTCGACGTCACCGTGCGCGACTGGCTGGAGGGCTTGGTGCCGCTCGGCAAGCCGCTGCACTGGCGCCTGGCGCCGCCATCGGTTTTAACCGCTTTCCTGGCCCGCGAAGAAACCCGGGTCCGGGCGCTCGACGGCAGCCTGAGCGGCGAGGGCGGCCAGATCGCCATCGGTTCGGTGGCCGAAGACCTCTCGCTGCAACGCATTTCCGAAGACGGCAGCGCCGTCGTCCGCCTTCTGCGGTCGACCCTGCATGATGGCCTGAAAGCCGGGGCCAGCGATATCCACGTCGAGGCCAACAATCGCGGCCTGGCCATCAAGTACCGCATCGACGGCGTGCTCAATTACGCCGGGTCGATCGACGGAACCGATACCGCCGAACAGATGATTTCCCGCGTCAAGGTACTCTCCGAACTCGACATCTCCGAACGCCGCGTACCGCAGGACGGCCGTTTCAAGGTCAGCTGGCAGGACCGCGAGATCGATATCCGCGTTTCGATAATGCCGAGCATCTGGGGTGAAGACGCCGTGTTGCGCGTGCTCGACAAGCAGGCGCTCACCGATCACCTGCAGGGCCTGCGTCTCGACGCCATGGGCTTCGACGCCGACATCATGGCGCGCATCCGCCGGCTGTCCAGCGAGCCCTACGGCATGGTGCTGGTGACCGGCCCGACCGGTTCCGGCAAGACGACGACGCTCTACGCCGCACTGACCGAAATCAATGACGGCAAAGACAAGATCATCACGATTGAAGACCCGGTCGAGTACCAGCTTTCCGGCGTCCTGCAGATTCCGGTCAACGAGAAAAAAGGCCTGACTTTCGCCCGCGGCCTGCGCTCCATCCTGCGTCACGACCCGGACAAGATCATGGTCGGCGAAATCCGCGACTCGGAAACGGCGCAGATCGCCGTCCAGGCGGCGCTGACCGGTCACCTGGTGTTCACCACGGTGCACGCCAACAACGTTTTCGACGTCATCGGCCGCTTCCTGCACATGGAAGTTGATCCGTACAACCTCGTCTCGGCGCTCAACGGTGTTGTCGCCCAACGCCTGATCCGCACCCTGTGCCCGGCCTGCGCGCAGCCGACGACACCAACCGGCGAAGAACTGACCGACGCCGATATCGGCGCGGTGGCCGGTGCCGACTGGAAGTTCCGCCGCGCGGTCGGCTGCGGTACCTGCCGTGGCACCGGCTATCGCGGTCGCAAGGCCATTGCCGAACTGCTCGTCCTCAACGACGAAATCCGCGAACTGATCATCAGCCGCGCCCCGATCCGCCAACTCAAGGAAGCGGCCCGCCGCAACGGCACCCGCTCGCTGCGCGAAAGCGCCCTCGACCTCGTCCGCGACGGGATAACCAGCCTGGAAGAAGCCAACCGTGTCACTTTCGTGGCTTGACCGCCTGACCCTTTTCATCCACCCGCAGCGCGTCGTTCTCGAACGGCAGCCGTGGCGCGGTGCGCCGTCCAGCCAAACGGCCGAGGTGGCGCCGCCGACGCCGGGCGAAGCCGATTGGCAGCCGGTGCTGGCCGCCGCCGACATCTTGCTCAAGACTGCCGGCCAGGGCGCTGGCCTGCGCATCGTCGTCGCCGACCATCTGGTCCGCTACGCCTTGCTGCCGTGGAGCGAGATGTTGACCGGCAAGGCGGCCAGACTGCACATGGCCCGCGCCCTGTTCCGCAACGCCTTGGGCGAACGGGCCGCGGTGCTGGACATCGCCCTCGACCGTCCGGCCTTCGGCAAGAACGGCATTGCCGCCGGTATCGACCGCCAGTTGCTGGCCGGTCTGCGCGCCGCCGCCAAGGCCCGGCGCCTGCGCCTGAACAGCGTGCAGCCGCGCCTGATCGCCGAGTTGGCGGCGCAGCAGACGCAGTTGAACGACGGCTGGCTGGCCTGCCTCGACCTCGGCTGGCTGACCCTGGCCGGCGTTCGCGACGGCGAGCTTGCCAGCCTGCGCAATCACCGCGCCAGCACGACGGAGCCGGCTATTCTGGCAGGTGAGCTGGGCGGGCTGCTGGCCGCCGAGTCTGCTACGGTCAACGGGAAAAAAGTGCTGATTTCAACATCTGCCGTCGCTGCCCCGAAGCTCGCTGGCGGCTGGGAAACGACGCTGGTCGCACCGGTTGCCGGAGGCGTCCATGCGTGATCTTGGCCTGGATTTTCAGCCGCGCCGTCCCGGCCTGCTGACGGTCGTTCTGCTCCTCGCCGGCGTGCTGCTTTGTGCCGACGCCTGGCTCGAAGACCGGACGCTGCTCAGCCAGCAGGAAGAAGTCGAAGCCCGGCTGGCCCAGGCCAAGCGCCGGGCCGACCGGGTCGATGCCGGCCGCCGCGACAGCCGCCCGGAAAACGTCTTTTCGGCCGAGGAGGGCAAGACCCTGCGTCAGACCATAGCCCTCATCCGCATAGACTGGGAAAAGCTTTTCCGCAGCATAGACGCGGCAACCGGTGAGGACGTCGCCTTGCTCGCCATCCGCCCCAGCGCGGCCGGCAAGGCGGTGCAGATTTCCGGCGAGGCGCGCAACATGGCGGCGGCGCTGGCCTTTGTCGAAGCCCTCCGCCGCGAACCGCTGGACAAGGCTGTGCTGCTCTCGCATCAGATCAAACAAAGCGACCCGCAACAACCCATCCTCTTCGAGATTGCCGCAACATGGCTGACCGGTTCCTGAACCTCCTGCTCGCTCGCCTGCGCTTTGCCGTGGCCAATCTGCCGGTGCTGCCGCTGATCGCCTTTTTGCTGGTTGTTGCCGCCGCGCTGACCCATATTGTCGTGTTGCCCGGCCGCGAAGCCGCCATCGAGGAAGGCGAGCGTCGTCTGGCCAGCCTCGAACGCAGCGCCCGTCGCGCCACGATGGAAAGCCAGACCGAGCGCGTGACGCCGGAAGATACGCGGCAGCGTTTGCTCGACCGTTTCCCGAGCGAGGATCAGCTCAACGCCGAACTTGGTGGACTGCTTGAGCTGGCAAGCAAGGAAGGCCTGCAAATTCCGACTGGCGACTATCGCCTGGTGCCGGGCAAGGATGGCCTTTTCGACCGCTACGTGCTGAATCTGCCGGTCAAGGGCAGCTACCAGACCATACGCCGCTACGTGGTGGCGGTGCGCCAGCAGTACCCCGACCTGGCTGTCGAGGACATCAGCCTGCGCCGTGAAAACATCGGTAGCGCCGACGTTGAGGCGCAATTGCGCTTCATCCTCTTCGGCCGGAGGAAGGCGGCATGACGCCGAAACAACGCTGGATCATTCTCGGTGGCCTGCTCTCGGCCACCCTCGTCGCCGGCTACATGATTGACGACGAACCGGTGCCGGAAAAGAGCAAGCGCAAGGGCAATGTCGCCAGCAAATCGGCCGCTTCGTCGTCAGCCGAAAATCGGCGGGCCGGGGCGAAGGAGCGGACGACCGAACTGGCTGCCGCCCCGCTCAGTTTCCCCGAGCCGGCGCCGGTCGCGGCGGGCGACGAGGGCAAGACGGAGGAGGAGGCCAAGCCCATCGACCCCTTCCGCAACAAGAGTTGGTACGTTGCGCCGCCGCCACCCAAACCGCCCAAGCCGACGGCCCCGCCGCTGCCTTTCCAGTATCTCGGCAAGCTCAACGAGGCGGGCGAAACGCGGGTCTTCCTCAACCATCAGGGCAAACACATCATCGCCAAGGTCGGCGACGTGATCAATGGCACGTACAGCGTTGAAGAGATTTCCGGTGGCCAGATGACTTTTCTCTACCAGCCCTTGAATGAAAAGCAGGTGCTGGGCATCGGCTCCGACAAGTAAGTCGGAGCCGTGCTGCAAAGCGTCCCGCACTGCTGTGCGGGACGGCTCAGAAGCTTACTTCGCCTGGCGACGACGGGCGGTAAAGCCGATCAAGCCAAGACCGGCCATCAGCATGGCCCATGATTCCGGTTCCGGCACCGGCGCCGTGTAGCCGGCGAGGTCGGTGGCGCTGACCTTGTACGCGTGCAGGACACCGGGTAGCAGCTTGTAGTCGCTGTTAAGCGTGGCGCCAGTTGCATCGGCGGTGCTGATGCAGCCAGTGGTCTGGCCGAGCGGGCACTGAATCGAAGTGGCATACGGATCAGCATCGCTGAAGCGGAAATAGACGTCGAACTGGGTGCCTGAGCCATTCTGCGTGACGCTGTAATCGTTGTCGGTACCCGCCAGCATCAGGAAGCTGCCGTCGGCCAGCTTCGGTCCGATAGCCAGACCTTCCCATTTTTCCGGCGATTTGTTGCCGAGGGCGGACAGGGTGTCGGCGTCGAGATCGAGAATCTGGCCAGACTTGATGACTTTTGTATATGCCGCGCCAGAGTCGAGATCAATGTTGCTGACATCGGTCGCACCGGTCAGGTCGATCTTGTAAACCTCCTTGTCGGCCGTCGCCAGGGCGGCGCCGACGCCGATACCGCGGTTGTTGCGTTCGAGTACATAGAACTCGTGGTCATTGATGGCGACCAGCGAAGAAATTCCTTGTCCAGGCTTGGCTTGCTTCATCTGGTAAGCGTACTGGCCGACGGCGTTGCCGGTCTCAATGTCGAACTTGACGATGCGGTTCACCTTGCCGTCACCGCCGCCTTCATCGAGCATGGCGCTTTGCAGCATGGCGTAGGCGTACTTGCCGTCCGGGGTGATGGCCAGGCCTTCGAAGCCGCGATTGGTCCGCTTGCCGGCCGTGTTGCCGGCATCGCTGGCGTAGTTGGGAATGCCGCTGACCGTATTGCGCGGCAGCAGATTGGCCGGCGTGGCGAAGGTGCGCAGCAGATTGCCGTTACGGTCGAATTCACGCACCGACGGGCCGTACTCGTCGGAAACCAGGAAGTTGCCGGTCTTCGGATTGACGACGAAACCTTCCGGGTCCATCGACAGGCCAAGCGTGCTGGTCGGGCTCGGGGCGATGCCGTTGAGCGAGCTGCCGGCATTGTTGAAAACGATGGTTTGCTTGATCTGGAAGTTCGAGATGGCGCCGGTGTTGTAATCGACGTCAAGCGAGAAGCGCTGGACGCGGGTGTCGTAGCTCAGTGTGCCGCCGCCCGGACCGCGGTCGGACAGGCCCCACCATTCGTTGCGGTTGGTGTCGTAGTAAATGTCGGAGAAATAGCCGACGCGGCCGTTGTTGACCGTCGTGCCGCCGGACAGGTCGAGCATGCCGCCATCCAGCGTCAGGCCGTTGACGAAAGTTGGGGCGGCCTGGGCGGCGCCGGCGAACAAAATGCTCAGTAATGCGATTGTTGGTTTGAGTTTCATGATCTCTTCGTGAGGTTGGGTGTTGTCGAAAGTTGGATCGCCGGAAATTGAATGGGCGCTACCAGATGGTGGCGCCTTGCCTCATTTTTGCGCCGGCATTCCCACGCGCCTGACTCTATGTCTGTTTTGTTTCTGGCATATGACAAAAGCCGTCATGGTGAATGAGCTGGTCATTTTTTGGCCAGGCTTATAAGGGTTTTCCATACCCATTTTTCATTGGTTGGCGGCTTGCGGGTGTATTAGGATGTCATGCGGATGACTGCCACGGTCAACCGGAAATTTCCCCCAAAATCAAAAGGAGACAAAACATGAAAAGACCAAATATTACGCCGTCGTTGCCAGCCGTTCGCTGCCTCAGCGCACTGATCATGCTGCTTGGCGCCGGTGCTGCCCAGGCTGACCGGTGCGCCAGTCTGATCCAGGCTTTCGGCAGCCAGTTGGCCGATGTCAGCTGCGTCGACAGCGCCGACCTGACCACGGCCAACCCGGCGACAACCCCGGCCAACAACTCGCTGCCCGGCTTGCCGCCGTTCGCCTTCACCCCGCAGACCGACCGCGCGACGATTGCGCCCGATGCGGCCAACCGCCCGCCGATCACCGCCGTAGTTCCCGGCGTCCAGCTCAACGCGCGGATCGCCAGCGACCCGACCGGCCAGGCCCGCTTCCTGTTGCGGCTGCCGGCGAAATGGAACGGTCGCCTTGTTGTCGCCGGTGCCTCCGGCACCCGCAGCGAGTTCAACGGCGACTTCGCCTGGAGCGATTACGTCGTCCAGAAAGGTTACGCCTACGCCTCGCAGAACAAGGGCGTGCTCAACCTGAAGTTCAGCGACGCCAGCGACCCGCTGGCCTGCCGCCTCAACCCGACTTCGCCGCTGTGGGTCCAGTTTTACGACAACGGCCCGGGCCAGGAATTCACCCGCTGGCGCGACTACATGGTGCTCGCTTCCAAACTCGCTCACAAAGGCGCGGCGGCCAACTACGGCAAGGCGCCGCGCTACACCTACGCGGTCGGCACCTCGAACGGCGCCTACCAGGTGCGGCGGGCCGTCGAGTCGGCGCCCGAATGGTTCGACGGCGGCGTGGACTGGGAAGGTACCTTCGTCGACGAAAACGCCCCGAACCTGCTGACCGATCTGCCGGCGGCCGTCCTCAACTTCCCCGATTACGTCGCCGGCGGCATGAGTTCGACCAGCACTGCCGCAAAAAACATTCGCGGCGCCGGCTATCCGCCCGATCTGGGCACTGGCGTCACCTCGCTGTGGTCGATGAATTCCGCCTCGTTCTGGGAAGTGACGCTGTGTCAGTGGCAGAAGCGCCTCGATCCGAGCTACGACACCTACGGCAGCGGACCGGAGAACTACAACTACTTCGCGCGTCTGCCGGTCTCCAATGCTGACGACAACGTTGCCGATTTCGCCACCACCGGCCGCATCCAGCGTCCGCTGATCACCGTCGCCGGCACCATGGACGCGCTGCTGCCGATCGATCACCATGCCCGCGCCTACGCCCGCAAGGTGGCTGAGAACGGTGGCGAGCGGATCGATGACGACGACCATCGTCGCCGCCATCACCACCACGATCGCAACCCGGCCTACCGGCTCTACGAAGTGCAAAACGGCAACCACATCGAGACCTACAAGCTGACCCTGCCGCAACTTGAGTTCATCCAGCCGCACGCCCAGCGCGCTTTCGATCTGCTGGTCAGCCACGTCGAGCACGGCAAGGCGTTGCCGCCCGACCAGTGCATCGCCCGCGGCGCCGCCATCGCCGACGCGCCGACCCAGCCCGGTCACTGCGCCGAACTGCTGGCACCCTGATCCGACGCCGCCTTTCCTGGCGGCAAGCTCAACGGCCCATTCTTCCATTGGAAGATTGGGCCGTTTTGCAATCTATCGTCATATTTATTTCACCGAGGGGTAACGGGGAAGCACTATATTTCAGCTGCTTGAGTGAAGGGGAACCCGATGACACGAGATGAAATGATCCGATTGCTGGTGCTTGACCGCCTTGAATACCGCGATGATCAGGCGCGCTACCTGCATCTGCAGGGGGTGCTCGAGAACGGTTTTCGTGGCTTCAAAAAGCTCTCCGACCACGAGCTGTCAGCCGAGATTCAGGCGCTCGGGCTGGACCGTCGATTCGATACTGCGGACGGCCTGGATGATGACCTCGACGCTTTTGCCGACGACAACCTGTTCGACTCCAGCCTGTCCGTCGGTCACGCCTTCATCCTCAAGCAGTCCGCCGACTTCTCGCAGTAAGTCGCTGCTTGCCCCGCCACGCGGCGATGCCCGCGAAACCCGGCGGCGCTCCTCGCGCATTACCCTGACATTTTTGCGCAATGCTGCTGTAATTCTTCGGCGCTAGGCTGAGCTACCTTCATCTCTTCCAAGCTGGCGCCCATGACCACTCGCACTCCGACCCAACGTCGTCGTTTCCTCCGTAATTTCGCCATGGGCGGCGTCGCCGCCTCGGCTGGCAGCCTGCTGCCATTGCGTGCCATGGCTCATGGTTTCGATGCCGACGACCTGTTCTCCGATGAGCAGCGCGCGCTGGCCCACTTTCCGCATCGCCACAAGATCAGTTTCGAGCACGGCGTCGCCAGCGGCGACCCGCTCGCCCGCAAGGTCATTCTCTGGACGCGCGTTACCAGCGAGCGCGGCGGCATCGTTCCGGTCAAGTGGGAAATGGCCCTCGACGCGGCATTCCGTCGCGTCGTCCGCGCCGGTATCGCGCTCACCGATGGCCGCAAGGATCACACCGTCAAGGTCGATGTCAGCGGCCTGAAGCCGGACACCGTCTATCACTATCGCTTCGCCGTCGGCCATACGGTGTCGCCGGCCGGTCGGACGCGCACCCTGCCGGTGGGCAGCGTTGCCCAGGTCAAGCTCGCCGTGTTCACCTGCTCCAACTTCCCGGCCGGTTATTTCCATGCCTACCGTGAAGCAGCGAAGCTCGAAGGCATCCATGCCGCCGTCCATCTCGGCGACTACATCTACGAATACGGCCGCGATGGCTACGCTTCGACCGATGCTGCCGCGCTCGGCCGCGAAGTGCTGCCGGCCGGCGAACTGCTGACGCTGGACGACTACCGCCAGCGTTACGCCCAGTACCACACCGATGCCGACCTGCAGGCCGTGCATGCCGCGATGCCCTTCATCAACGTCTGGGACGACCACGAGATCGCCAACGACACCTGGAAGGACGGTGCCGAAAACCATGATTCGGCGACCGAAGGCGAATTCACCGTCCGCCGTGCCGCCGCGTTGCAGGCTTTCCACGAATGGCTGCCGATTCGCACTCCGGACCCGCGTCGGCCGCAGCAGATCAACCGCAGCTTCGCTTTTGGCAACCTGCTGGCGCTGCACATGCTCGACACCCGCGTCATCGCCCGCGACCAGCAAATGGAATACGCCAATTACTTCGGCAGCGACGGCAGCTTCGACGTCCAGCGCTTCGCCGCCGACCTGGCCGATACCGACCGCCAGTTGCTCGGCGCCGAACAACTGCTCTGGCTGCAGGATCAACTCGCCGCTTCCGGCGCCACCTGGCAGATGCTCGGCCAGCAGGTGCTGATGGGCCGCATGAACATCCCGGCGCCGCTGGTTCTCGGCCAGATCAGCTTCTCCGCCTACTCGGCGCTGGTCTACAAGGCGCAGACGGCACCCGCCACGCTGACGCCGCAGGAGCAGTTCATCCTCGCCCAGCCGGCCATTCCCTACAACCTCGATGCCTGGGACGGTTACGCCATGGCCCGCGAAACCGTGCTGGCCATGGCCAGGGGGCTGAACAAGAACCTCGTCGTGCTGGCCGGCGATACCCACAACGCCTGGGCGAGCGATCTGCAGGACTACCAGGGCAACGCAGTCGGCGTCGAGTATGCCGTCGCATCCGTCTCCTCGCCGGGTCTCGAGGAATATTTCCCGAGCGAAAACCCGCTCGCCGTGGCGGCCGGGCTGGAAGCCATCATCGGGCCACTCAAGTACGCCAACACCGGCGACCGCGGCTACATGGTGGTCACCGCCACGCCGGGTGAGTGCCGTTGCGACTGGCGCTATGTCAGCACTGTCAAGGCAGAGGAATACACCATGCTGGCCGGCAAATCACTGCGCACGCTGCCCGGTGCAGCGAATCGCCGGCTGCTGCCGGTTTGATTTCTGCCCGATGACATTGATCCATGCGTGACATCCCCGGGAAGTAATTGCGCACTAGACTCGGACGTACGGGCGTGCGCCATGATGCATGCCCTGTTCGATGCTCACCTCAACCCCAGCTAACGGAGCTCATCGATAACGTCGAATAATATTTGACGTACGGTGATCTCCAGAGCGCTTTCCAAGACCTATTCCTGGGATCAGCAGACATCCGATTCCGCTGCCCGCTTCGACCTCAAGGTCAACCAGACGCAAACCGACTGGTACCTCTGGCGTGAAGCCGACAGCATCGAAACAGCCAATGCCGCCGTCGCCCAGAACGACATCTGGCACCGCGTCAGAGGCAACGAATACAATTACCGCCGCGTTTTCCATAACGACCAGCGCGTGGTCGATTACACGGCTGGCGAAATCAAGACCCGCCACGCCGAGCCGGACTGGTCAAAACTCGCCTCGGTCATTTCGCCGCAACTGCTGCAAGAACTCAAGCGCGGCGCCAGCAAGACATTGTTCGGCCAGAAGGCCGTGCGCTACACCGGCAAACTTGGCGGCCAGAGCATCGAACTGTGGTGGCTGGAGCAGGCTCAACTCCCGGCCAGCCTGCAAATGACCCGAACCGGCCAGCGCATGACCCTTGCCCTGAAAGAACTGCACAGCAAGGCGCCCGCCGCTTGGCCGCGCGCCACCGAAGAGCGAATTGCCGATTACGGGCAGATCGATGCCGCAGATTTCGGCGACATGGAGAGTGATCCCTTTGTCGCCCGCGTCATGCAGCAGGATGGTCACAGCCATACGCATTAAACCGCGGTGCTGGCGGTGCGCCATGCTTTTTGCCGCAGCCGCGATGTTCCTGCCTGCAGTTCATGGCGCCGATGCCGAGATCTATGTCACCACCGGGCCGGACGGGGTCGAGATATTTTCGAACTTGCCCCGTGGCCCGGTAGCGCAAGCGGGTCTGGCTAGGGTGCAGGGAAAGGCGGGCGGAGCCTTGTCGGTGCTGCCTGCAGGCGCCAGGCAGCAAGTCGTGGAAGCGTCGAAGGAGCCGGAATCCCCGGGCAGTGAGGCGGCTGAGGCTGGCAAGTCGTTTTTACTCGACGATTGAGCGCTCTCCTGATCTCGGTAGCCGGCATAGGACTCTGGTCTAGTGAAGCTTGTCGGTCTGCGTGTGCTCGATCAGGCGCTCTTCTGCGCGAGGAATTCATCAATCAGTCGAATGAGCACTTCCTCTTCATCGCCATCATCCAAACCGAGTAGTTCCGCTACAAGTCTTACCTTGTCCTGACTCACGCGACGCCGTGCGGACGAGATTCGATCTGCTACGGGACTGTCTTCTCTGGGCGGGATAGCGGTGGCCGATGCTGCCGACGACACAACTGGCTGAGAGCTGGGGTCGGATGCAACGCCTTCCTTCTTCTTCCGGCCAGCGGAAACTTCTGAAAGGGCGGTATCGACTATTTTCTTCGAGACCTTTTCACCCTCAGGTAATTGCTCTATCTGGCCGATCAAGACTTCTGCCTTGGCCTCGTCTTTTTTGGATAGCTTTTCGAGCTGAACGGCAGCGCCCGTGCTGGAAATCTTGCCGGCGTCGAGGAGGGCGCTGACCTTCCCGGACAAATTGGCGGCGGCTGTTGCCTGGGCCAGCCAAGTTGGGGCGCGACCAAAATGTTGAGCCGCCTCTTCCGGCGACTCGAAACGCCCCGCGATGGCCTGGATTGCGTTGGCCATGTCGCGCGGCTCCAGCGCAGAACGTACGCCAAGGCCGATGTTTTCAAAAACCTGAACTTCAAGTGTTTCATTGGGCGCGCAGGCGCGAACGATAACGGGCACCGTCTTCTCGCCAGCCAAGAGCGCAGCCTGGCGGCGCCGCTCACCGACGATGACCGTATAGCGGCCATTCGCATTGGCCGGCCTGACCAGCAGCGGGTGGATTACCCCCATTTTCTGAATTGAATTGGCCAGCCCCTTGAGATTGCCTTCATCGATATTCTGTCGGGCGTGCTGTGGATCGGCTTCGATCAATGCGATATCGACGATTTGAAAATCGGATGAACTGTCTTTGAACGCCATGGCCAATTTCTTTGAAATACAGGGATAAAAAGCAAAAAGCCCCAGCAATCGAACTCTGGGGCTTTTCCCGAAACATGGTGATTACTTCTGGGCGACGGCCGCCTTGAAGTTGGTGCCCGCGGAGAACTTCGGTACGGTGGTCGCAGCGATCGACAGCTTTTCGCCGGTCTTGGGATTTTTGCCTTCACGGGCGGCACGGGCCGATGCCTTGAAGGTACCGAAACCGATAAGGGAAACGGAGTCACCATTGGCCACGGCATTGACAATGGCACCGGTCACCGCGTCAAGGGCTTTGGCTGCGTCAGCCTTGGTCAGGCCGGCTTCTTCAGCGATGGTGTCGATCAGTTCGGATTTGTTCATGTTCATTCCTTGGTTTGGTCAGAGGGGGCAATGGGAACGCAACACCAGTGCGCCGGAAGGGGCGCAATTTTAGGGCTTTTCGTGTTCGAAGCAAGACTAACTTTGGCTGGCTGTCAGAACCACAGGGAAAATTTGCTGTGGGCAATGTCAGCGACGGGAGGGCTGCCTGCTACGAGTACGCCCTGCCGGTTTATGCGACGCGCGGTGTGTCCGCGATATCCGGTAGCGGGAGATGCCCGTGCTTATCCCCATTTTCTGTGGATAAGCTTGGGGGCAGGTGCGGAGTTGATGCGCTAAGGTACTGAAGTAAAAACGGTTTATATCGTTTGCCCAATTAACGGGCTGTACGCTCAGTTGCAGTAGATTCCCTGCAGCATGCTGATGACGCTCGCGTGGCTGCAGGTTGGCGACGGCGTAGTAAACGCGAAGGCTTCCTTGCGCGACTTGCTCAGCCGCGGATCGAGTCAGGCAGTTTGTCCTGCACAAGCTTGAGCAGCGGAGCGAAAACTTTGGGTGTGCCGGCGATCAGATTGCCGGTTTCGAGATAGTTCGCGTCGCCGCGCAGGTCGCTGACAAGGCCGCCAGCTTCCGAAATCAGAAGGGCTCCCGCTGCCATATCCCACGGCGAAAGTCCGAATTCCCAAAAACCGTCGTAACGGCCGCAGGCAACGTAGGCCAAGTCAAGCGAGGCCGCTCCCGGGCGACGCTGACCGGCTGTCTTCTGGGCCAGTTCCTTGAAGATTGCGATGTAGGTATCGATGTGCTCGAACATACGGTACGGGAAACCAGTGCCAAGCAGTGAGTCCTGCAGTTTTGTGCGCTTGGAGACGCGGATGCGGCGCTCGTTGAGGAAGGCACCTGCCCCTTTGCTGGCAGTGAACAGCTCGTTGCGATTGGGGTCGAAAACAACGGCCTGCTCGATCACGCCACCTTTGGCCAAAGCAATCGAGACGGCATATTGCGGCATGCCGTGAATGAAGTTTGTCGTGCCATCAAGCGGATCGATGATCCACTGGAACTCTGCTTCGTTGCTGCCCTTGCCGGCAGTCTCGCCGGACTCCTCTGCTAGAATGCCGTAGCTGGGATAGGCTTCCATCAGGACTTCGATGATCGCGGCTTCGGCGGCCTTGTCGACTTCGGTGACAAAATCATTGGGCTGCTTGGTGGTGACCTTGAGCAGGTCCAGGTCGTTGGAAGCGCGATTGATGATCTGGCCGGCACGGCGCGCTGCCTTGATGGCGATATTCAGAGTTGGATGCATGAGCTTAAAGAGCTGACGGGTGGCCGAAGCCGCCCAATCTATATTTGAAAGACCGAATTTTACACCATGAACCCCGAAGTCCTGCTTTCACGTATCAGAGTGGTGCTGTGCCGAACCAGTCACCCAGGCAATATTGGCGCCGCAGCGCGCGCGATGAAGACGATGGGCTTGTGCAATCTCTATCTGGTTGAACCGAAGCAATTTCCGGATCCGGAGGCTGATGCGCGGGCGACGTCTGCGGTCGATATTCTGCAACAGGCAAAAATTACGTCGTCGCTGAAAGATGCGCTGGTCGGAACATCATTTGTCGTTGCGCTGTCGGCGCGCCAACGCGATATCGGGCCGGTGATCGGGGCGCCGCGCGAAACGGTGGCGCGTCTGATCGCCGAGGCCGGGCAGGGCGAGGTGGCGCTGGTCTTTGGCAATGAAACGGTCGGTCTGAGCAACGAAGAAATCCTGCATTGTCATGCTGCAGTGACGATTCCGACCAATCCCGAGTTCAGTTCCTTGAACCTTGGTTCGGCTGTTCAGGTGCTGAGCTACGAGTGCCGGATGGCAGCCTATGCCGAGCAGCCACCGATCATCGAACAGGGGGTGACCCCATTCGCTTCTCCGGCCGCAACACATGATGAGGTGGAAGGGTTATATACCCATCTGGAAACGGTAATGACCGATACCGGCTTTTTCAATCCGGAGCAGCCAGGGCGCTTGCTACCGAAACTGCGCCGCCTGTTTAGCCGGGTTCGCCTGGAAAAGGACGAAATCAATATTCTGCGCGGCGTTCTGGCCTCCACCCAAGTCAAGACCGGGCACGGCCGCAAGAGCTGATCAAAGTCAGGCGAAGCTGCTACGCATCTCCGTTGCGAGCGCTTCGATTTCCGGCCGCAAGTGGCCGTATTTTTCTTCAAGAAGACTCATTTCGGCGGGGATCTCCGGTTGGTCCTGCATCAGCCACTCGAAATGCCCGCCACTGAGCATGTTGGCGACGTAAATGATGTCGGTCAGATTGCGGATGCTTGTCGGTGTTGGTCGTACGTGATCGTGGTCGATCGTGGCTTCGACGATTTCCTCGGGTAAGCCCAGCGCATTCAGCAGGGAGACACCGATACTTTCGTGCCACTGGATGATCAGGTATCTGACGCTATCCGGTCGATGGCGCAGTTCTTCGTACTGAGTGGCGCGATAGAGCATGTAGAAGGCGCCGAGATCATGGATAAGACCAGCCAGCATGGCTTCATCCGGGTTCTGGCGGGTCATCCGGCGAGCCACAATATTGGCTGCGGCTGCGCTATTGATCGAATGCTCCCACAGCGAGTGGGTGATCTCGGAGAATTCGGCCATGCCCTTGGCACGCATCAACTGGGTCATGACAATTGACAAGGCTGCCGTTCGCACTGCGTTGAGCCCGAGTCTGGTGATGGCCGATTTCAGATCAACAAGTACACGCCCGTCAGGATTGAAGGCAACGGAATTCGCCAGATGGAGGAGTTTGGCGGAAATCAGTGGCTCGACGGCGACGGCGCGAGCGATGTTGGCAATGCTTTGTTCCGGGTCGTGCAGTACTTTGCGCAGACGCAAAACTGCGTCGAAATAGGTCGGGAAAACAACTTCGCCGGAAAGCTCCTGGGCAATATCGGCAAGCATCTGAAAGCGTTGCGATTTTAGCGCTTCGCCTTTCTTGTCCTGATCGTATTCTGAACTGGCAATTGTCATGGCCATATTATTCAACAAAAACCCCGCCTTGTGGGCGGGGTTCATGTTTCGTTTCGGGCTTCTGGTGGGCAACGCAGGGCTCTAAGACGCCCCGAAACTCACCTGGCCAAGTACCCGGTTTTTCGGCGTAGCACTTCGTGAATTCAGCTTGGGCGTGCATTTTTGCAATTCCCGCAACCTGCCTTCGTGCCTTACGCCGATAAGCTCATTAGTTGCAGGCGTCTTTCAGACCCTTGCCAGCGCGGAATTTCGGCGACTTGGCGGCCTTGATTTCCAGCGTCTTGCCGGTGCGCGGGTTGCGGCCGGTGCGAGCTGCGCGCTCGCCGACGTAGAAAGTACCGAAGCCGATCAGGTTGACAGTATCGCCGGCCTTGAGAGCCCCTTTGATGGTTTCAACGGCGGCATCCAGCGCGCGGCCGGCGGCAGCCTTCGAAATATCGGCTTGAGTAGCGATGGCGTCGATCAGTTCAGTCTTGTTCATTTACGTCCCCTAATGGATGGATTTGGAGTGGTGAAAACTTTGCGAGGACGGATTTATATATCTGGCGAAATCCTTGTGTCAAGCGGATTTTCGGGGGATTTCCAGATGGCTGAGCTGAGGAAAGGATGTCGCCGATAAGACGCCGGCATCCTTTCCTTGCAAATCAATGAGTAAGCACAGTTGCGGCTGCTGCCGCCTCGGCCGATGCCTGAACTGCAGAATCTGCAACCGCAGGCTCGGGAAGGGCTTCCGGCATGCGTTCGAGGGCTCGTTCAAGTACCTGGTCAATCCATTTGACCGGGACGATTTCAATCTTGTTCTTGATGTTGTCGGGGATCTCGGTGAGGTCTTTAACGTTCTCTTCCGGGATCAGTGCTGTCTTCAGTCCGCCGCGCACGGCAGCCAGCAACTTTTCCTTGAGGCCGCCGATGGCCAGCACTTCGCCGCGCAGGGTGATCTCTCCGGTCATGCAGACATCGCAACGAACCGGAATGCCGGTGTAGGACGATACCAGGGCTGTCGTCATGGCGCCGCCGGCGGAGGGGCCATCCTTGGGTGTGGCGCCTTCCGGAACGTGGATGTGGATGTCTGTCTTCTCAAAAGCCTCGTCCTTGATACCGAGGCGACGGGCGCGGGCGCGCACGACTGAGCGAGCAGCTTCAACCGATTCCTTCATGACATCACCCAGAGAGCCTGTGCGGATAATGTTCCCCTTGCCCGGCATGATGGCGCATTCGATAGTCAGCAATTCGCCACCGACTTCCGTCCAGGCTAGACCGGTCACTTGGCCGACCTGGTTTTCCTTTTCGGCCATGCCGAAGCTGTAGCGACGGACGCCAAGGAATTTATCCAGATTTCGGGCGTTGACCGCAATCTTTGTGTCGCGCTTCTTCAAAACCAGGGTTTTGACGACCTTGCGACAGATCTTGGAGATTTCGCGTTCGAGCGCGCGCACGCCGGCTTCGCGGGTGTAATAGCGGACGATGTCGCGAATGGCGCTGTCGGCAACGGCAATTTCGGTCTTCTTCAGGCCATTGTTCTTGATCTGCTTGGGCAGCAGATAGCGCATGGCGATGTTGACCTTTTCGTCTTCCGTGTAGCCTGCCAGACGGATGACTTCCATCCGGTCGAGCAAGGCAGCCGGGATGTTCAGTGTGTTGGCGGTGGCCACGAACATGACGTCGGATAGGTCGAAATCGACCTCGACGTAGTGATCCTGGAAGGTGTAATTCTGTTCCGGATCAAGCACTTCGAGCAGGGCGGACGAGGGGTCGCCACGGAAATCCTGGCCAAGCTTGTCGACTTCGTCGAGCAGGAACAGCGGATTGCGCACGCCGACCTTGGTCAGGCTGCTCAGAATCTTGCCCGGCATCGAGCCGATGTAGGTACGGCGATGGCCGCGAATTTCGGCTTCGTCACGCACGCCGCCGAGCGCCATGCGCACGAACTTGCGGTTCGTGGCCTTGGCGATGGACTGACCAAGCGAGGTCTTGCCAACACCGGGAGGGCCAACCAGGCAGAGAATCGGCGCCTTGACCTTGTCTACCCGTTGCTGCACGGCGAGATATTCGACGATACGTTCCTTGACCTTCTCCAGCCCATAGTGATCGCTGTCGAGAATTTTTTCAGCTTCACGCAGATCCTTGCTGATCCGCGTTTTCTTGCGCCACGGCAGGCCGATAAGTGTTTCAATGAAATTCCGGACAACAGTCGCTTCGGCCGACATCGGTGACATCAGTCGCAGCTTCTTGAGCTCGCCCTGCGCCTTGGCCAGACCTTCCTTGCTCATGCCGGCGGCGTTGATCTTCTTGTCCAGTTCCTCGAGGTCGGCACCTTCTTCGCCTTCGCCGAGTTCCTTCTGGATTGCCTTGACCTGTTCGTTGAGGTAGTACTCGCGCTGGCTCTTTTCCATCTGGCGCTTGACGCGGCCACGGATGCGCTTTTCGACCTGCAGGATGTCGATTTCGGCTTCGAGCTGGGAAAGCAAACGATCAATGCGGTCGCGGATGCTTTCCATTTCCAGTACTTCCTGCTTCTGCTCGAGCTTGAGCGGCAGGTGGGCGGCGATGGTGTCGGCCAGGCGGCCGGCATCCTCGATGCCAGCGATGGAGGAAAGCACCTCCGGCGGAATCTTCTTGTTCAGTTTGACGAACTGGTCGAACTGGGCGACCACGGCGCGGCGCATCGCCTCGATTTCGTGGTCTTCGACACCGGGTTGGGCCAACGGCAGGGCAGTGGCCATGAAGACGGAGGATTGAACCTCGATGGCTTCGACGCGGGCGCGCTGGGTGCCTTCGACCAACACCTTGACGGTGCCGTCGGGCAGCTTGAGCATCTGCAGGATGTTGGCCATGCAGCCGATGCGATAGAGATCTTCCGGTTCCGGTTCGTCCTTGGCGGCCGATTTCTGGGCGACGAGCAGGATGTTCTTGCCGGCTTCCATGGCCATTTCGAGCGCCTTGATGGATTTCGGGCGGCCGACGAAGAGCGGGATGACCATGTGCGGGAAGACGACGACATCGCGCAGCGGCAGCAGCGGCAGTTCGACGGTTTCCGGGAGCGTGTTGGGGTTCGACATTACGATGCCTTTGAAATAGGTATGTGCCCCCTACGTGGGGGCGGGGAACCGCAATTCAAGACCCGGCTCAGTTGGAGCCGGAAACCTTTGGCTGATCGGCGTAAATGAGCAGGGGCGGGGTGTCGCCGGTGATCATGTTTTCATCGATCACCACCTTTTCGACATTTTCCATGCCCGGGAGTTCGTACATCGTATCAAGTAGCGCGTGCTCCATGATCGAACGCAGGCCGCGTGCCCCGGTTTTACGTTCCAGTGCCTTTTTGGCGATGGCGGAAAGAGCGCCCGGACGAATTTCCAGTTCGACGTCTTCCATGTTGAACAGCTTCTGGTATTGCTTGACCAGCGCGTTCTTCGGTTCGGTCAGAATCTGGACGAGGGCATCCTCTTCCAGTTCCTGCAGCGTGGCGACTACCGGCAGGCGGCCGATCAGTTCGGGGATAAGACCGAACTTGATGAGATCTTCGGGTTCGGTTTCGAGCAGAATTTTGCCGACAGCCTTGCCGTCGTCCTTGCTCTTGACCTCGGCACCGAAGCCGATGCCACCCTTTTCGGAGCGCTTCTGGATGACCTTTTCCAGGCCGGCAAAGGCGCCGCCGCAGATAAAGAGAATGTTGGTGGTATCGACCTGGACGAAGTCCTGATTCGGATGCTTGCGGCCACCTTGCGGCGGGATCGAGGCTGTCGTGCCTTCGATGAGCTTGAGCAAGGCCTGCTGAACGCCCTCACCGGAAACGTCGCGGGTAATCGAGGGGTTGTCCGACTTGCGGGAAATCTTGTCGATTTCGTCAATGTAAACAATACCCTGCTGCGCCTTCTCGACGTCGTAGTCACACTTTTGCAGCAATTTCTGGATGATGTTCTCGACGTCCTCGCCGACGTAGCCGGCTTCGGTCAGCGTCGTTGCATCGGCCATCACGAAGGGAACATTGAGCAGACGGGCCAGCGTCTGGGCGAGCAGGGTCTTGCCCGAGCCGGTCGGGCCGATGAGCAGGATGTTGCTCTTGGAGAGTTCAACCTCGCCGGCGTTCTTGGCGCTATGGCGCAAACGCTTGTAATGGTTGTACACCGCCACGGCAAGAATGCGTTTTGCGACTTCCTGGCCGATCACATACTGGTCGAGGATGGAGCTGATCTCGCGCGGCGTCGGCAGGTCGGAACGACCGGCCTTGGCCGCTTCTTCCGGTAACTCGTCGCGGATGATGTCGTTGCAGAGTGCAATGCACTCGTCACAGATGAACACCGACGGGCCGGCGATAAGCTTTTTGACTTCGTGCTGGCTCTTGCCGCAGAAGGAGCAGTAGAGCAGTTTTTCCGGGGTCCCTTTGGTCATCTGTAGCTCTCCGTTCAAGCCGCGTCGCGGCGGGTCAATACCTTGTCAATCAAACCGTATTCAGCTGCTTCAGTAGCCGAAAGGAAATTATCGCGGTCGGTGTCCTTCTCGATGCGCTCGAGTGGCTGGCCACTGTGTTCGGCCATGATCCGGTTGAGGCGGTCGCGAATCGACAGGATTTCCTTGGCGTGGATGGCGATATCCGAGGCCTGACCCTGGAAGCCACCCAGCGGCTGGTGAATCATGACGCGGGAATTGGGCAGGGCGAAGCGCTTGCCCTTGGCGCCGGCGTTGAGCAGGAAGGCGCCCATCGAGGCAGCCTGGCCGATGCACAGCGTCGACACGTCGGGCTTGATGAACTGCATGGTGTCGTAGATCGACATGCCGGCCGTTACCGAGCCGCCCGGCGAGTTGATGTAGAAGTAGATGTCCTTGTCCGGATTTTCCGCTTCGAGGAACAGCAATTGGGCGACGACCAGATTGGCCGTGACGTCGTTGACAGGGCCGACAAGAAAAATCACGCGCTCTTTAAGGAGGCGCGAATAGATGTCGTACGCGCGTTCGCCGCGGCCGCTCTGCTCTACCACCATGGGGACCATGCCGAGTGCCTGTGGATCCCAGTTGCTTGCGTTGTCGATATTCATGTCAGCCCTTGTGTGTTGCTGTTTCGTTACATTCAAGACGATTGTTGCTTTTGCAACAAGGTCCGGATTACTGCTTTTGACCCATCAGTTCATCAAAAACTGCAGCCTTGTCGGTGACCTTGGCTTTGCCCAGGACCCACGCAACCACGTTGTTTTCAATGGCGACGCCTTCAACTTCCTGAAGACGCTGCGGTTGAGCGTAATACCAGCGGATGACCTCTTCCGGATGCTCGTAGCTTTGGGCGTTTTCTTCGACCATCGCACGAACTTGTTCCGGTGTTGCCTGAAGCTTCTCCGTTTTCACAACCTCAGCAAGGATCAGGCCAAGTGTGACGCGACGCTTTGCCTGGTCGGCAAACCACTCGGGCTGGATCGGCATGTCCTTGACCTTCATGCCGCGCTGTTCCATGTCTTGGCGAGCAGCTTGCATCAGGCGCTGGATTTCCATATCGACCAGCGAGGTCGGCACCGAAATCGGGTTGGCCTTGATCAAGGCTTCCATGACCTGGTCCTTGAGCTTGCCTTCGATGCGGCGCTTAACTTCACGCTTGAGGTTGGTTTCGATCTCGGCACGCATCTTGGCCACGTCGCCGTCGGCGATGCCCATGCTGGTGGCGAATTCGGCGTTGAGTTCGGGCAGAACCGGGGCCTGTACCTGCTTGACGGTGACGTCGAACTGGACTGTCTGGCCAGCCAGATCTTTGGCGTGGTAATCGGCCGGGAAGGCCAGGTCAAACGTCTTGGAGTCGCCAGCCTTGGCGCCTTCGACGGCGTTTTCGAAATCGGGCAGCATCATGCCCTGGCCGAGAACGAACGGGTAATCCTTGGCTTCGCCACCGGCGAACGGCACGCCGTCCTTCTTGCCGAGGAAGTCGATGACGACGCGGTCTTCCTTGGCGGCGGCACGGTCGGTATCTTCATAGGAAACGCGTTGCTTGCGCAGGATGTCGAGGGTCTTGTCGACTTCAGCAGCGCTGACTTCGAGGATCGGACGTTCGACTTCCGCGGTCGCCAGATTGCCAGGGGTGAATTCCGGATAAACCTCGAAAATGGCCGAGAACTCGATGTGCGTCGTGCTTTCGGTTGTCTTCGGCTCAATGCGCGGGTAACCGGCGACACGCATCTTCTTTTCGGTGACGGTTTCGCCGAAAACGCGGTCGAGTTCCTCGGACAGCACTTCGTGGCGAGCCTGGTCGCCATGCTGCTGCTTGACGATGCTGAACGGAACCTTGCCCGGACGGAAGCCTGGTACCTTCATATTCTTGCCCATGCGCTTCAGGCGCTGTTCCATGACCTTTTCGACATCGGCAATGGCGATGGAGAGGTCGATGCGGCGTTCAAGTTCGTTAGCTTGTGCAGTAGTTGCTTCCATGAGAGTTCCTTGTGACTTCGGAGCCGAAAAATAAAGCGGACAATAATATCACGGCAGGTCGAGTGCCGGATGCTTCTGCCCAATAGCGAGGACAGGCGCTATTGCCTGTAGACAGACGCTTTGGAACTTCGTACAATGCGCGCCTTCTTCAGCGGCGGCTGTAGCTCAGTTGGTAGAGTCCCGGATTGTGATTCCGGTTGTCGTGGGTTCGAGCCCCATCAGTCGCCCCAAAATATCGTTTCACCAAGTATCAAGAAGCACCATAAACCCCAACAGCTATAGGCTCTTGGGGTTTTTTGTTGTCTCAATGCATCCCAAGGATTACCATTAGATACCAATAGATTGTTGGTATTTATGTTGGTAGTTCATGTGCCAACATAGCCGTGTACCAACAAAGGAGCGCGGATATGACCACAGGTACGTTATCGGCGGTTGCAGTCAAGAATGCCAAGGCCAAAGAGCAGCCCTACAAGCTCTCAGATGGGGGCGGCATGTTCCTGCTTGTTGATGCCAAGGGCGGCAAATATTGGCGCTTAGCTTATCGGTTTTTAGGTAAGCAGAAGACGTTGGCGCTTGGCGTTTATCCGGAGGTGTCGCTAGAGCTAGCCCGAAGAGCTAGGGACCAAGCCAGGGAGCAGTTGCGCGAAGGTGCCGACCCCGGAATGGTTCGCAAGGTGGGCAAGTTGCTAGCGCACCAGGCCGCCCTAAACAGCTTTGAAGCTGTTGCCAGAGAGTGGCATAAGAGGTTCTCCACTGGCTGGACTGCCCATACGATTAACAAGAATATCCGAATACTCGAACTGAATGCGTTTCCCTGGCTTGGCGAGCGCCCAATTGATGAAATCAAGGCCCCCGAGTTGCTGGCTGTATTGCGACGGGTCGAAGAGCGTGGCTTGATGGACACGGCGCACCGCCTGAGACACACATGCGGTCAGATTTTCCGGTATGGAATTGCTACTGGTAGGTGTGAACGAGACATTTCAGTTGATCTTCGGGGGGCTATTGCGCCACGTCGGCCGCAGAATATGGCGGCCATCGTTGATCCGAAGGTGTTTGGCGAATTGTTGCGCGACATCTGGGAATACCAGGGAACACTGACCACGTGCTGCGCCTTTCGGTTATCTGCACTTTTCGGTCTTCGCCCAGGTGAGGTTAGGAATCTTGAATGGTCAGAGGTAGATAAGAATGAACGCCTGATCCGCATTCCGCTTGGAAAGATGAAGGCGCGTCGGCTTCACGTAGTGCCGCTTTCAAAGCAGGCCTTGGAGATCATTGAAGATATTCGGCCGCTGACGGGAACTGGTCACTACTGTTTTCCCGGATTGCATAGCCGGGAGCGGCCGATGAGTGAGAACACCATCAACGCAGCGCTGCGTAGGATGGGGTACGACACCAAAACCGAACATACCGCGCACGGATTTCGCAGCTCATTTAGCACCATGGCACACGGCTCTGGTTTGTTCCGTCCGGAGGTTGTTGAGGTGCAACTGGCCCATAAGCATGGGGACGCGGTGCGGCTTGCCTATGATCGGGGCGACTTCCTCGAAGAGCGGCGCAAATTAATGGACTGGTGGGCCGACCAATGCGATCAGATGCGCCAAGGGGCAAAGGTGATCAAATTGAAGGTTGAGGCGGAGCATAAATGATAGCGGCCTTGCGTGAGCAATCTTCCTGTTGTGGCTGATGATCAGGTTTATTGAGTCAAATATATTTTTACTTATCAAGAAAAAAGTCGCATATGGCGAGGATGGTATTCCACAGCTCCGTTATGAGTTCCTCGCGTACAGCCTTTGGATGTCCGAAATAGATCTATAATTTTCGGACAATAATTCTTGCTGTCTGTCCGAAAAAATTATACAAATATCGGACAGGAGGCCATGTGTCAGATATCAAATCCGCCATTTCGTCGCAAATCAACGCTGCAGGTCCAGGCCACGTCTGGGTACCGACTGACTTTGCGCACATCGGCAACCGGGATGCGATCGACAAGACCCTCCAGCGTATGGTGCTGGCGGGCGATTTGCGGCGTGTCGACCGAGGCTTGTACGACAAGCCCATCATCAATCGCCTAACCCAGCGCCCCACGACTCCGGACTATCGGGCGATCATCGATGCTATCGCACGGCGTGACCAACTGCGTTTGCTTGTGGATGGAATGACCGCCGCCAATGACCTTGGCTTAACGGATGCTGTTCCAGCTCGCGTTATCATTCATACGGACACACGTCGCCGGGCTATCAAGCTCGATAAACTCGTCATCGACTTCAAGCAAACTGCTCCCAGTCGCCTTTATTGGGCAGGCCGTCCTGCCATGCGAATCGTACAGGCCCTGCATTGGCTGAAGGACACGCTGGGCGTCGACCATGATCGCATTGTCAGCCGACTGAATCGACTACTCGTCGATTCCGATCAGGGCGTTGCAATCTGCCATGATCTGCGCAACGGGTTCAGTGTGCTGCCGGCGTGGATGCAGGACCTGATCCGTGATCTACCCGGTTGCGACCCTCGGGACACCGTATCCGGAATCTCGCCAATACATAGTGGCGTGAAATCTTCAGTCGATTCTCGTGGCCCGAAGGCGTAAGGAGAGCCATTGAATCGGTCCTTCCGCCTCCTCCGCCAGAACACCAGCAACCACGGCCCTTATGGGCCGTTTTTGTTTTCTACCACCCTCTGTACCCCCGTCTTTGAATGAGACTCTATGTGCCAATATGGGTTGCCTTGGAGGCTCCTGTGTCGTGGGGTCCGTGTGGTGATCCGATTCCCCTTCGGAGAAATACCCTTTGTTCGGTAGGGAAATAGCTTTTCCTGTCGTGGGGGGGTTCTCACAATTTGGCCAGAACGGCCGTTGGCCAAAGGCGCCGAATTGGGCAGTGACGAGCCTCTTTTCTGCAGTTCAGCCTCAAGTGGTCACCAACGGCAGCTTTCCTATCAGGCAAACTCACCCTCCCAGCCCACTTCAGACAATACTATTTCCCTATGAGGCTGACTCTAATCACAACCATATTAAACTCGTAGAGTTGGTAAGCGTTTTGAATATAGCTCATTCATTACAATGCAGACCATCAGCGAGGAAAAAAGCGGGCATTGCCCGCTTTGTTTTCCGGTTTGTACCGTCAGCTATTTACTCATTCTTTGGTGGTTGCTGTAGCTGCTGTCGGTTCTGCTGGCTTTGTAGCGGATTTTCTTTGCGCAGGCTTTTTAACAGCGGGTTTGGCCACCGTTTTTTTTAGGGCTGATTTCTTTGGGGCTGCTTTGATTGGGGCTTTGGCTGCCACTGAACTGGCTCCAGAAATTATCAAGGCGTCGAGTTTATTTTCAGCTTTGGCCTTGATCACCCAAGCTGGACTACGACCGCGGCCGCTCCAAGTTTCACCGGTAATCGGGTCACGGTATTTTGCGGCGACTGCTTTGCCGGGGGCTCTTGATACTTTGCCGTCCTTTAGCTTGAGGTCCTTGACCGAGAGATTGAACTGCGCCATCAACGACTTGATTTGAGCGATGGCCCCTGTCAATTCTGCACGCCGGGCCTCTTCTGCCTTTTTCTGCAATTCGGCAATTTCTTTTTGGTAGTCTTGATACGATTTCACCATGTTTCACTCCTCGATAAAGAACGACGAGGAGATGGTAAATAAAAATTCAATAATTTGCTAAATTAATTGCGTTTTATTACTACCGAAAATACCTTGATGTACTGCGCAGGCAATGCGGATTTACTGTTGGTTTTAAAATTAACGATTGATGCTCTACGGCAGCAATGAAACTCGAAAAACTATGATGAAACAAATAGCTGGTACTTAAGACCCGCCTTTCATGGCGAGAAACTTATCGATCAGTTTTGCAAGCAATGCTTCTTCATCGTCTTCACTCAGTCCCAATAGTTCAGCGACCAATTTCACTTTTCTGGGCCTAATACGTGAAGAAACGATTGCGGGTGAAGCTTGATCCGCTGGCGGTGATGACTGGACGAGCGGCGTTTCGTAGACTCACTGGCGACACGACTGGGAAGCATGGGGCAGAGCAAACCAGAGTGTGGCTTGCTGTTCGGCGAAGTAATATCCTCGCGCAACGTTATAGAATAATGAAAACTGCATGTATGTACATGCTGTTTTGTCCGTTTCGAGGAGAAGGCACCCGATGATTGACCTCACTTTTCTGTCAATCGAACGCATTATTGTCCACCACATCCCGCCGCGGGCGGAGGATAAGGGCTTTGTGGCGCCGATTTGCGCTACCTCGCTCGTGACCCTCGCCAAGCCGGGTCTAGACATGTTCGCAAAGCGAATCAGTCAGGCACTCGGGCATCACTCGCACGGCATTCAGGCTCAATTCCACAACACCGGGCCGCAGAGCTACTTCGCCAATTCAGTGGATCTGATGGAAGGGGACGATGCCCAATTCATCGCAAGTTCCGCCATCGTGGCGCACGATCTGACGAGGGCTCAACAGTCCAAGAATCTGTCTGCGAGCAAGCTGATTGTTATCTCGGGCCACACCTCTAAAAGTCAGATGCCATTCTCCGCGGTCGTAAAATCGGAATTACAGGACGGACTGACCGAAACCTCCAGCAAGGGAAAAACAAGCGTCGACTACTTGAGCGATATTTTTTTTGCGGAGAGCCAAAAGCTTTACAAAATCGGATTCGTTCAGAAGACGAGCAAACTTGGCACCAAGACGGCGCCGGAGCATTTCGCGGTTCACTTGTTCGATCACCTGATGACGGGGACGGAGACGCGAAGTGCCGCGTTCTACTTCCACTCTGAATTTCTGGGCGCCGACGTTGCTGCCTCTGATCGCCATCGAACGAGAGAATTCTTCGACAAAACCAACGAATTTCTACAAGCGCAACCTATCCCGAGTTCGACAAAGATTGCGCTTGGCGAAGCGTTGCGTGCAGAACTGCGAAGTAATAAGAATACTATCAGCGTGAAGGGATTCTCCGACGAACATTTGGAGCCCGCGATGCAAAGTAAGTACCTTACGTTCATGGCGAAGGCCAACATCAGCACTCACGCCATCACCAAAGATACTGAATACATCAAGTCGAGGCTGAAGCGCCGGCAGAAAATCGTTTTCACCAGCGGAGTCATGATCAGCACGCCAGCTGACCAAATCTATCTTGTCTCGATCGAGGCGCCGACTGATGACACGACCATCGTGAAGATCCGCGGAACAGTAGAGAGCCAAGAGTGAAGATCTCGCGTGACCAATTTCTTGCAGAGATGCGTGCCAACGCTCCTCTGCTTGAGCTATGGGCGTGTGAATCCGTGAAGTTGATTTCTGAAATGGTCAGGGCAGAAATTGGACCGGAGCGCTTTGAAGGCTTCTTTAAAATTGATCCGCGGTACAGGCTGAAAACTGAAGAGTCCGCCCTGAAGAAATTTGATCACTGGGGTGTTCTAGAGTCGGCAAAGGAAATGCATGATCTCGCGGGCGCTAGATTTGTCGTGCTTCTCCGCACGGATTTGCAGATTATCGAGAATGTCATCAAGGGATTTTCTGGATGGAGTACTGCCAGGGTGCGTCACTTCGAGGATGACGTTGACGATGATCCTGTAGTCTTTGACTACCAGTCGATTCATCTACTAATCAAGGGGAGTCGCGGCACTACCATCGATGGGCATATTCTTACCGACGACGTGACGTGTGAAATCCAAGTCCGCACGATGATGCAGCATGCTTATGCCGAGCTGTGTCACGACAAAATTTACAAGAACTTTCGCTCCATTCCGCCGAGTGCAAAGCGTCTGGTAGCTAGATCGATGGCCCTGATGGAAACAACTGATTCGATATTTTGCGAAACGGCGAAGCAGTTGGAGGAGGTTGCAGCTGACCGAAATAGATGGCTGGAATATCTTGCAGGTGTGTATGGCCAGGCCACCCAGCAAAACGCCTCCTCGAGCGATCTCGTGTGTCCGGTTATTTTCGATAGATTCCAACACCTCCTAGAAAACGTGATATTGAGCGATGTCGGTGCGGCGGTAAATGCGCCCGTCGTTCGGTCGCGAATGGTGGATCGGCTTAGTGATAAGTTGTTCAGTAGCGCAGGTTGCGTGCTCACATATTGGCTCGTCGAAAATCACTTCAACGAAACGAAGCGCTCGTGGCCTGATGAATCTCTTTTGCCCGGACTGCAGCTCGTATGTGCGGACCTTGGTGTTTCCTATGAATAGATAACCATGGCGCCCCCTGAATCCACACGCTATACCCCTCCAACGAATGACGCAGAGCTTGTGCTCGCCTGGTTGCGACGCGCGCGCGAGTCGCAGTTTTTCCACTACAACGCCGCCAAGCGCTTGGGGCGCTATGGGCGGGTCTTCGGCGTTCCGGTCATCGTCATCACCGCGATCGTGGGCGCCTCAGCGTTCGCATCGATTCTCTCTCAGACGGTTCCCCTCTACGCCAAGCTGATTGTGGGGTTGTGCAGCCTAGTCGCGACAGTACTTTCGAGCCTCCAGACCTTCTTCAAGTTTTCGGAGCGGTCGGAGAAGCACAGGATCTTTGGGGCCAAGTTCGGAGCGGTTCGACGCGAACTGGAAACACTTCATATCCAGGCCCAGATCAAATCCATGGAGTTGGCCGCGGTTCGTGCGAAGCTCGACATGTTGGCGGAGGAGGCGCCTGACGTTGACGCCGCTGTTTTCTCGCGCGAGAAGGCGAAGCAGGGCGACGAACTTCCCTAGTGGGCGGCTCGCAAACTGCTCCTGTGCTCCGTTTTTCAATAGCTGGCGCGTGCGGGAGGAGGCGGCTGGCTACGGCTCCCTCGCCTTTCGCCCATCGACTGGTCGATCGGTCAAGGCCAACGTTGGTGCCACCCGTCAGTACTGGGCGTACGTGGGTGGCCAACCGGAATTTCCGCGCGATTATGAGCCTGGGTTAGACAGGCTCGTCTCGTGGAAGTTGAATTGCCCCGGGATTTGTAGAGACTTTGCAGTCAGCTTTGTGCGCTACTGCAGCCGTTCAAACGGGTGTGGCCGAATGGCTGTAATGGCACAGATTTTCTGCCTATTGTCGTTGGCATGAGACCGTTTTTCGGCCAAAGCTGTAGTTGAGCATCCTGGCAACGACCGGCAGGTATGGCGTCCGAACCGGCCATTGGACAGTTCAAGCGATGGTCGGCGGCTCCGGATGAAGTATATGTATCTAATCGCGTGATCAGCCCTGCCACCAAGGCCGAGAGCTTAGGTCCCATCACGAATATGAGGAGCGCGTAAAATTGCATGCTGACAGTTTTCACTAGCACACGACAACAGAAAGCCAACAGCAATGCATCCAATTTTTCGCATCACGTCAGCAGACATAAAGGCTCTTAACGACGGCCAAGCTCGAGAGTTGGTGGCACGGCTGTGTAAAGCAGAACTTCAGGCTGGTGGAATTGGAACGGATGCGGTTACCTGGGGTGGAGACCAAAGGGCTAAAGATGGCGGAGTCGACGTTCGTGTTGAAGCAACTCCCGGAGCCATTGTTACTGGGTACATCCCCAGAGACTCCACGGTCTATCAAGTCAAGGCGGAACCCTTTGGAAAACCCAAAATCCCTGGAGAAATGGCACCCAAGGGGATAATACGGCCGGCCCTAAGTGATCTTGCTGGCAAGTCGGGAGCCTACGTTATCGTTTCGACCAGGGACGACTTATCAGACTTGTCGCTGGGGGAACGTAAACAGGCTATGGCCGACTGCTTGGAGGAACATGGGTTAGGCGGTCGGGTTTTTCTGGATTTTTACGACAGCAGGAAAGTCGCTGATTGGACAGAGAACCACCCCGCAATAGTTGCCTGGGTAAAAAATGAATTTGGAAAGCCACTTGAGGGCTGGAGATCCTATGGGCCATGGGCATATCACGAAAAAAGCGTAGACGACGAGTACCTTCTGGACGACAAGGTTAAAGTCCTTGTCCCAAACACAGAGGATGGAATTGAGGTCATTGGCGCCATAAATAGGCTGCGCGCAGATCTAAACAAGAGCGGCTCATCGGTACGCATCGTTGGTTTATCCGGGGTCGGGAAGACGCGCCTTGTTCAAGCCCTTTTTGACAAGCGAATCGAAACTGCGAATGCGGCGCTTGACCAAGATAATGTGCTGTATACCGACCTATCCGACAATCCGTCGCCACAACCAACGGCGATGCTTGAAGCCCTCATCCTAGAAGGTTCAGAAAGTGTCGTTGTGGTCGACAACTGTGGGCAGGACGTCCATCAGAGGCTCACGGAAATTGTGAAGCGCCCTGATAGCAAGGTTCGGCTCGTTACCGTTGAGTACGACATAAGAGACAACCTGCCAGAAGGAACTGCCTGTTATCACCTAGAGGGGTCGTCCAGTGAAGTTATCGCAAAGCTTCTTAAACGCCACACCAAAAACCTTTCCGACGTAGATGTCCAGAAGATTGTCGAATTTTCTGATGGAAACGCCCGAGTAGCGTTTGCCCTTGCAGCAACCTCTGAATCCAAAGGTGAGTTAGCTCAGCTTCTGGACAACGACCTCTTCGAACGTCTGTTTATTCAGAAGCACAGTGAAAGCAACGAGCTGCAACGGTGTGCAGAGGCTGCGAGCCTCTTGTATTCATTCGATGCTGTGGACACAGGCAAAGATTCAGAGCTAGCAGCCCTTTCTGCGGTTGCAGAGGTCACGATCTCAACGTTTTATCGAAACGTCTCCGAACTTCAGAAACGAGGGTTAGTGCAGGAACGGGGGATGTGGGGAGCGGTACTTCCCCACGCAATTTCAAACCGACTAGCCCTCAACGCCGTTCAATCTAACCACCCGAGCTTACTCGTCCAAAGGTTTGTTACCGATGCATCAGAACGTGTTGCACGCTCCTTCTCAAGGAGGCTGGGCTATTTGCACGAATCGAGGCAAGCTCAACGGATAGTTGAAGATTGGCTAAAGCCGGAAGGTCTTCTTGGCAATGTCACCAACCTAAGCAGACTGAAGCGGGAAATGCTTGAAAACGTTTCGCCGGTAAATCAACGTGCAGCGCTGAATGCAGTACTTCGTGCCGTCGAAAACCCCGATTTTGTTGCTGTAACGAACTCCAGTAGAGCACATACTGCTCGCCTGCTGCGCTCGCTAGCTTATGAGCCCAACATGTTTGACGATGCAGCATCGGCACTTTTGAAATTAGCATTAGCAGAACCCAACGATTTCAAATCGGACTCGACACTCGACATCCTTCAATCTCTGTTCTACGTCCATCTTTCTGGAACTCTTTCCCCTCCAGAACAGCGAGCTGCGTTTGTTAGGGCGCTAGCTTTTTCAGGAGGTGACGCCAAGCAAAAGCTGGCATTGGCTCTTCTGCGGGCAGGACTTGAATCCCAAAATTTCTCATCTGACTACGGCTTCGACTTTGGGGCATTAAAACGCGGATATGGATGGTTTCCACGAACCCTGGAAGAAATTCAGGGCTGGTATGAGCCATTCGTTAAGATCGCTATTGATATTGGGAAGGCTACAACAGCTTTGGGCTCCGATGCTCGCGCCATATTGGGAAGTGCCTTCAGGGGGCTATGGGGTGATGCCAGAATGGAAGATACATTGATCCAAGCTGCGCGAGAGTTAGCTCCAATTGACGGGTGGCCCGATGGATGGATCGGTATCCGAAACACCCTACATTGGGATAAAGAGCGCATCGCTCCCGATTCACTCGAAAGGTTGAAGGCGCTGGAAAAGGAAATTACGCCTAGAGATTTGCGAGCAAAAATCCATGCCAAAGTTCTCCAGAGAGGATCATTTGGCGTTGATCTTGACGATTCTGAAGAAGACTCGCCGACAGATTGGTATGTGAAAGCGCATGAAGAGGCCAAGGCGCTCGGAAAAGCTGCCGCACAGGATACAGATGTACTCGCTGACCTTTCGCTATTCATATCGAATAGGAATACAACCGACAAGGTTTGGTGCTTTGCTGTTGGCCTAGGCCAAGCTTCAGTTTCTACGCGACAGATTCTTGATCGCCTAAAGCCATTGGTCGAACATCCGCCAGCCGACGGATTTGACCTTCAATTCATCACCGGCTTAATCAACGGCTGGAACCAGGCCAAGCCCGATGAAGTTGCTGCTTTTCTGGATGAAACTGTTGGAGATGAAGTTTGGGGGCCACTGTTTCCAAACCTGCAATTCGCAATTGAACTTGATCAGGTGGGCTATTCGAGACTCATGAAATCTCTAGAGCTCGGCCGAGCATCTTGCTGGAAATATACGAATCTCGGTTGCGGACGCAGAACCGATCTGCTCACTGTTGCTCAAATTTCTGCTTTGCTGGGGCTTCTGGCTGGAAAGCCGGACGAAGGCTTGCCTGCAGCAATTGATGTGCTTTACATGGTGATTCACTGCACCGACACTAAAGATGAACAATATAAAGAGGAGTTGCGGGCCTATTGCTTGAAGTTCGTTGGTGAGCTTGATTGGTGTTTGATTGATCTTACGAACGAAAACTTTCTGCATCACCTGGAGAGCGTGATCAAATATTCTCTTGATAGCATCGAGCCACATGAGGTGGCTACCAAGACACTTAATCGATTGATCCAACAGGAACGCGCCGGAAAGAGGATATTTCCGCGTCGCCTTGGCAACGTACTCTTGCCATTTTTCAAAAAATGTCCAATTGAAGCCTTGGATGCCGTTTATACCAAAGATGAGCACACCGCTCTTATGCGCATGCTGACCGTTCGACTCGATAGGCATGGGGACACAGCAATAGGAGTTGTGCCAGAGGAAGCCTTGATTGAGTGGTGCAAAGTCTCTCCTGAAGACAGATGCGTATTTGCGGCACAGACCTGCAAACTATTCGAAAGACCAAATTCTGGTGAATCTAGCGACATAGCCGTCATAGGCATATCAAGCGCAGCTAAAACGCTTCTGGCTCTTGCTCCAGACAAAAAGAAGGTTCTCGAAACACTAGCCAGCCGTTTCTCTCCCAATTCTTGGTCTGGTTCCCGTGCGGCAATCATGCGCAAGAGGTTCGAACACTTAGATGAACTCAACCCGACCGGCAGTCCAGAACTCGCGTCATTGATAGAGGAAATGAAGGCTCGCGTATTCAGGCTCATCGAACGCGAAGAACAGAGGGAGAGGGATGACGAGCGATCTGAGACAGGTAGCTTTGAATGAATCAGCGTTGTTATTGCGGAGGTATGGTCACTGCTATACCGCCTTCGAATTGACGCCACCAGTCACTTCGGTGGCGGCAAATTGAACAACTGCAGTTATTCAAGAGAGACTGATCGAACGTCAGCTATGGCCTGCGGATTCTACCGATGTCCTTCCGTTGGCCATACGGCAGGTTTTGGAGTGGAGCAGTCCATTGACGGTCGGCACTCCGGCAAAAAGGTACGTCCCCTACTGGCAGGTTGTGTGAGTTCGACGTGACGCCTGCAAGCAGTGAGTCGAGAAGACATCGTTCCAGGCTATGACCGCATTGCGGTAATAAGCCAGGCTAGTGCTAGCTCAAAACAATCCATCAGCGCAGGCCCTTATCAACAGCTAATGCTGCCTGTTCCCGCAAGAGTGACGCTGTTTGCAAAAATACTGTGGGAAATCGTGACTAATTTCACGCGAATCCACCGCCACTAGCATTCAAAATATTTTCCCTCGTGGCTTAAACCCGGACTTCGAAATAGTCGATTAACTACTGAATCATGACCCGATCAGAACTGATTGCATCACTTAGCCAGCGTTTCCCACAACTCGTCCTGAAGGATGCCGAACTTTCCGTTGCCGAGATTTTGGGTGCTCTGGGGAATGCGATCAGCCGTGGTGGCCGTGTCGAGATCCGGGGCTTCGGGAGTTTCAGCCTGAATTACCGGCCGCCGCGCATCGGCAGAAATCCAAGGACCGGCGAGCGAGTCAACATTCCGGAAAAATGGACGCCGCATTTCAAGCCGGGGAAGGAACTGCGAGAACTGGTCAATGCAGCGTGATCGATACAATCAGTGCGCTCATTGCTGAATTACCCGTGATATGAATTTCCGGTATGGGGCAAGCGCGCACAGCGGTGTTGTGAGTTGTGAAAAGCGAGGGTTCCTGATTTGTCGGATTGCCTACTTGAATTAATGTGTCCCAAGGGCTACATTAATAGCAATTAGATGCTAATTTGACGCCTAGGGGCTACAGTGACAGCACTTTCCGATGTTGCCGAGATGCTCAAGAGTGCTCGCCGCGAAGCGCGGCTGAGTCAGGATGAACTCGCCCAGCGGGCGGGGGTTTCGCGCACAACCGTGGCGCGTATGGAAACCCTGGCCAAGGGCGACATGAGCGTGTCTGCGCTGGTGCGCCTGCTCGAAGCAGCAGGCTACGACTTGAGGCTGGTGAAGCCTGGGCATGTGCGCACGGTCGAAGATATCCTGGCCGAGCAGCGCCAAGGTGACTTGCCATGAAGCTCGACGTCCAAGTCAGTGGCAAGACCGTTGCCCAACTCTACCGCGAACGCGACGAGTATGTGCTCAAGTATCTGCCGGGCGCTGATGCGGCCGATTTCATCAGCCTGACCATGCCAGTGCGCGACGAGCCTTGGCGCTGGCCGCGCGACCTGCATCCGTTCTTTCGCCAGAACCTGCCCGAAGGCTACCTGTTGAACATCATCCGCGAGGAGTTCGGGCCGTTGCTCGACGGCACGGATCTGTCATTGCTGGCGGTCGTGGGGGGCACCGGCATCGGCCGCGTCACGATCACGCCCGAAGGTGGCAAGCCCGGCGTCGAGATGGAGCCCCTGCAGATCGACAAACTGCTGACGGCGGACAACACCACCGAGCACTTCTCATCGCTGGTGCGTCGCTATGCCCGAGCATCCATTTCAGGCATGGTCCCTAAGTTCATCGCGCCGGAAGAAGCACCCGACGAGACACTGGGCCCGCTGGGCAAGCCCACGCTGCGTACCAGTCGCCACATCATCAAGGGCTCGGACGACAGCACGCCCTACCTCGGCTTCAATGAGTTTTACAGCATGCTGGTGCTGGAGCGCCTGAATGTCGTGCCGGTGGCCCGAACCCGGATGTCCGACGATGGCCGGGTGCTGGTGGTCGAACGCTTCGACGTGGACGAACAAGGTGTGCCAACGCACGGGCTCGAAGATGCCTGCGGGTTGCTCGGTCTGCCCCCTCACGAAAAGTACGCAACCACCACCGAGAAGGTGCTGAACGCCACGCGTGCCTACCTGCCGCCCGCGCACGTGCGCGTCCAGTTGGAGCAATTTGGCTGGCATGTGCTGGCCAACTATGTGGTGCGCAATGCGGACTGTCACGCCAAGAACGTCGCGCTGTACTACACCCGGCTTGGCGATGTGACCTTTACGCCGGTCTATGACATCGTGACCACTCAGGCTTACCCGCGCTATGCGAACAACCCACCGGGCTTATCCATCGACGGTCGGCAGACCTGGGCGGCTGGTAAGGCACTGCAGCGCTTTTTCAATGCACGGCTCGGCATTGCACCAAGGGACTATGCTGACATGGTCGAGCGCTTGTGCGAATCGGCGGTTGAGGTCGGCGCAGAAGTGATCGAAGCGGCCAAGAACGAGCCGCACTGGCGTCCAATTGCCAAGCAAATGGTGCATGCCTGGAATGAAGGCATGGCATCGCTACGCGACCCGAAGAAGTCCGTAGCATTCCGAGGCCTGGATGGCGCGATTGCCGCGGCTGGTTTTTCCGAACCCGAGTCCCCCGAACCAACCCATGTGACGATCGGTCGCTCTGAATTACTGGCCCCGCAGCGGCGCAAACGGTAACTTTACGAAAACATCCATTACCTTGAGATAGGTTTAGTTGATATGACAGGCAAATGTATTGAGGTTTTCCAAGACCCGCATTTGAAAGGCCGATCATCGGCAAGCTCTATCCGAGCCGGCATCATGGCCCAGGTTCAGGCACCCATGGCACCATGATCAGGAGCGGGGAGAAGACATCAGGGGGCATACAAGCGATGGCGAGGACATGATCATTCTCGTGCGGGATGAATTCGAAGACGTTGACGAATCCGGCATGGTGCTCTGGCAGGAGGGAGAAGGTTACAGGGTCTCCAACCTCTGGATCAGTTGAATGCTGAGGTAGAGGTCATAGAACTGCCTTGTTCGGAGTGAGCCTCTATGATTTTTGCGTAGAATAAGTTGCGTAACCACTAACCACTCCTTGAACCACATGGCGGAACAAAAGAGCTATTTGATCAAACTAGCTACGAAGCTAGGCGAAAAAAATCCACGCCTCGATATTGAACGGTTACGCAGCAACGCCGCCAATGGAATCCGTACAGCCGTTCAACTCGATGCAAATGTCTTTATCAACATCCTCGACCATCAACAGGATAGGGACGGCGTACCGGGCTACGAAAAGCTAGTGCGATGGGGGCTCTTTGATTTTGTCGAGCTAATCTGGTTATGCAACAAGGAATCGATCCCACTGTCGATACATCCAGGCATCGCGTTGACCGAAGTGCAGGGAGATCCCAACCTGGTCCGAAAAGACTATGATGATTTTCTGGCTGCCTATCAACTCGAATTGGAGGATGACCCCTCCAATCTTTCTTGGAGCAGCGCGATCCCGTCGAAGCTCCCGGCACATCTCGACAACTGCGGCTTCTTTAAACTGACGCCGGACGAGCAGAAGTTTCGAGCGTGTTCATTCGTCAGTCTGCTTGCAATGCTAGTTGTGGATAGTGATCTCAGCCTTGAAACCCCAATGTCGCGTATCCGGCGATATCTCGACCTGATGCTTGAATTTGTTGGTGTGTTCAGCGTCAAGGAAACCATGATCGCTTGCTTTGTACTGGGTGACCTCGTTGAGCGAGCGGCGGCAGGGGGATACTCGGTCGGCAATGACGGAGAGGTGTTTTATGCTGCTGTGTTAAGGAATTTTGCGCGACGACGACAAGGGCGCAAGCCGCTGGGCAGACGTCCGCGAACTTCTACGGAGGTCTTCCACCTCGCCTTTAATTCAGCCAACGACATTGCCCAAATTAATGCGGGGATCGTCATGGAGGATCGTGGCCTCGATGGTGAGCGATGGGATCTTTGGTTTTGCACGATGGACGCGAAACTCACACGGTTCCTTGGCGCAATGACCTACAAAAAATTGATTCCAGGACAGGCGGGAATGTTCGCCGAGCTAGGACTACCACGCGGGATTGCCATTCATCCCGATCTAATAACGCAAGAAGCCATTGTCTTCGCTCGGCAATTCTGCGGACCTGAGCGAAACATTCCACAACTGAGCAGCGATATTTGGTTGGTGAAAGCTGAACAGATGGCAACGTTGGTGAGCAGAGCGTTTCCGTCATCGTAGAAAAGTTCGCCGGGAAGCCGCGTCCAGATCTCCGTGGTTCTGCGTCAATACGTCGGACGATGCCCCCAGTGCCCAAGGTCACGTCAGTTTTCCCCTCGAATCCAGTCGTGGTCCGGCACATCTAGAGCCCAAGCATTGTCCACCGGAAACCGTCTTTCTCGGTCGGAAACAGTTTCCACAAAGTAAATCAGGGCTGCTCGGACAAGTTGAAGTGTTTCAATGAGGTGCTGACGAAATTCATCCTTGTAGTAGCGATCGATGATGTCGACGTCGGGCGCTGTAGCAAGTGATATATCGTGCAGAACAATGAAACGATGGGTGGAGGCATTGCGCAATTGGCGTTTAGGTTGGAGATAACCTTGGTGTGAAACATCGGTTGCCATTTCGGCAAGGGCGAGAAGCCCACGATTGCCGCAGTCGATTTCCTCTCTGATACGTGCCTTCCACTGTTTGGGCGCATCGCCGGGTTCGAAAAACGAATTGAGGAATGTAGCGTTCCGCTCAGGTTTGATCTGGCCCAAGTAATGGAGCAGGGCGACCGTCAACTTGTCCAGAACATCGACGCAGGTTCGTTGGGCCAGGCTAAGGCTGGCGGTGTCGATGCCATAGCAAGCATAGTCCAGCGTATCGGCGTAGCTGCCGCTCTCCGGCGGTGGATCTTGTAGTGCGGTAAATGCTAAATGGCGTACCGCCAAGTAGTCGGCCTTCAATACGTTGAAGGTCGCGAAGACCGTGGGTATCCGATAGAGGGTTCCCGCTGGTTCGAAAATTCCTGGCAGCTTGAGCGAGTCCCAGCGCTTGAGCGACAAGTCGAACCCCTCGATGGTCGGTGAGAGGGCGAGGCGATAATCTCGCACGAAACGCTGGTAGGGGGTCGCTTCCGAAAAATCCGGCCGGCGCAATTCCGGTAGAGTTTGCTGAAGCAGCGGTGTCAGCGCCTCAAGGGCGTGTTCGCCCGCCAGTTCCCGGAGGCGATGAGGATTTTGCCGGGCGTAGCGCAGATGCTCGTTGGCGGCTATCAGGAGCGAGTCCTGGTCACCAATGCCGGCGCTGGCATAAGAGAGCAGGACTCGTGCAGCGCCGGTGGCGGCGATCGCGTTGCTCGGGTCGGACTCGAGAGCGCGGCAATAGCAATCATAGGCCTCTACGAAACGATAAGCCTTCAATAGGGCATTGCCGAGGTTGGTCTGGGCGCGCGCCTGCAGATCGCGTTCCGATGAAGCGTCGGCGCAGTGCTGATACAGGGTTTTGGCGCGCTGGCGCCACGATGATGTCTTCAAGTACCAGCCCCGATCATCGTAGGGTTCGATGTCGGTAATGGCAGTCAGCCCGTTGGCGAGGTTGTACTTGAAGTTTTCCTCGTCAGGATATTGCGTGATTAGGTGTTCGAAAATTTCGATACCGCGGGCAACCAAAGCGATGTCTTTGCACAATCCCCCTGCATCGATAAAAAAGCTCGCACGCATAGCTAGGAGTGTCGCCTTGCCGAACTCGGCAGCGTCGAGCGCGTCAAGCCGCGCCAAGGCCGCTGCCGGGTCAGTGTCAAGCAGACCGTAGAGTTCCGCCTGCATGCCGGCAAATCGTATTTGAAAGTTGTCGTCTTGCTCGGTCATATCTCCGCCCCAATTACTCTCGATGCTTTCTTTGTATGCTCGCCTGCGACGTTCACTTTCACTCCCCAAGCACGGCAGACTAGCGACCTGAATCGGCTGTCTGCAATGTAAAGGATCAACGATCGTTTACCTGACCAGACAGACCCTGTCCATGGCGATCACCGGAGAGACAAGCCTGGCTGGGTCGAGGGAGCGCACTGGAATGCAATGGCCTATGAGTCAGATGTGGCGCCGCAACTGGTCCGTAGTGTCTTGTCGCGGATGAGCGCCCAGTTGCCAGAAGCGATCTCCAATGTGATCGTAGATGAGCGGCTGCTGGAGGCCAAACGGGATTTCTTGCGCGAGAACATGCTGTTCCTCATTGAGGAGCGACGAGGTTTCATTGCTGATGCGGTTAGATTCCCGTAGACCACGGTCGACGAATTACTGGCAGAGGGAAAATTTGATCCGTCCGTCTTGGGGCATCTGGCTGCCAGCCGCACGACGCGGAGTTGAACAGGGAGGCGGGGAAGGGGGCACAAACTCGATGGTGCATATTTCCCCTTCTGAAGAAACAGACTCTCCCGAAGAAGGCGTGGGGCGAGAGCGGTCTAATACGGGTAGCTAGGGCTAAGTTTGGAAAAGTTTTCCACGACCCAACCGGTCACGGTCTGCCGACTTGGCGCAGTAGATTTGTAGTGCTCTTTAAGCATCCACTCGACAATGAGCCGTGTTTTCTTAGGAAGGTCCGCCTTATCTTTCCCTGTCAGCGAATTCAAGTACAAAAGCATTTCATACCCTTCGTTCCGACTGAGATGGTTCGCGTCATCAGAAATGAGTCTGGGGTTGTCCCCCGCGGTAACCGTCCAGCTATATTCATAATGAAGGTCTTCTTTCGTCAGCTTCGGCATTTTTGATTCTCCCTTGGTTGGTTTGCCGGAATGGCAACCTGCGTTGGATATGAGTCCATGCGGATAGATTTCAACCCCGCAATGCATAGATTTGTCAGAAACCCGCGAATCCGATGGATGCCTTGTACCGTGTCGAATTGGGAGTATGCCTTCAGGGAACTTCGAGCTAGATGTTCTATGGTGCTGGGTGACCAACGTCTGGTTACAGGTTGGAGGGATCTACCAACTTGCTGGGGCCTATGCCTGTATCGGCATAGAAAGCTTCCGACCAGAAACCTCATCAAACTCTGATGATCCTGTTGTTGCTACAAAAGAAGTGATCCGTCTAACGATTTCCCCGGCGCTTGGGTGTGGCAATAGCATTTGACTTGAATCAGTGGCTTGCTGACGGCATTTCCGCGATTAGCCTGATATCAGGAGGTCGATATGCGGAAATTTTTCTTCTTCGCGATCCTGGCGATAGGGGCAGGGATCGGATTGCTGGTTGCTATCGCAGCAAAAGGTGAATGGGGTGCAGGGGCAGTCATGGTGGGTATTGGGCTACTCTTTGCCGTTCCGCTCGCCAGTGCGTTGACGGGCATTGGACGAGGCCGCAGGAGGTTGCGGCGGCGACGGATTGATGGCAGACCAGGGGGCACGTCTGGGTCTTTGTTCAAGGGAGATGTCCCTGTTCGGCGCTGGGATCGGTAGCGGTTACTTTTTTGACTTGATCAGGTCCTGCACGGCATCCTTTGCATTATCTGCCGTTGCCTCTCCATCTTTGTAGACCTGCCTGGCTGATTGCCACATCAGCGACTTCTTCGATGCCAATGTCCCGTCGTCAGTCTTGATGATTTCAGCCTTGTCGTCGAATTCTCCGCGCTTTGCAGCGGTTTCTCGGTGAATCTGGGCGGCGCGTTGCTGCACTTCCTCGCGCACGGGCGACGGTGGTTCAGTTTTCTGTTCCAGCGGACGACTTGGATTGCCGCCAAAGCGTGAGGCCTTGCTCACTTGAGCCTGGTGGATTGCGTTGATGTCCGGTGTGATGGCGACATCATGCAACTGCTCTTCATGGAGGTCGCGGACGTCACCAAAGGAGGTCGGGAGGCTGCTCCCATCCGAAATAACCCGGTTCGGGCGCAATGACTGGCGGGCCAGTTCGGCCGACATCAAGGCGTGAGCAGCGGCGCTGTTGCCGCCGTAGGTCTGGGCGTACCGGAGGAACATCTCCATGTTGTGCGGGTCTTGGGCGATGTCGATGGAGATGGATTCGCCCTTGTCGTAGGCGGACGATACACGTTCCGCAAAACTGGTGCGGTCGGCAAGGGTGGCATCCGCCCGCACGGAACGGGCCCGCGTCGAACCGAGCCGGGACGACATCTCGCGGGCCTCGCTCGCGTCGTTCGAGAGCGCCTGCATATAGCTGGCGTCCCTCGATACCCGGTCACCGAATTGTTTGAAGGCTACCAACTGCTCCCCACTCAGGCTGGCCAATGCTTTCTGTTCCTGGGCGGAAAGGCTCGACTGGTAGGACTTGTCGGCGCTGGCATGAAGTTCAGCACCGGCGACCTTGGCATTCACGCCGACATGGGCTGCAGCACCGAAAGCAATTCGCGCGACCTGCGCCTGGCTGAGACCGGTGCTCTGGGCAACGCTTTGCGTAATCTGATCCAACTGGTTCAGCGTGTCGCCCATTTGCTCGAAGCTACTGGTGCTGGAACCGCTGCTGTTGCGCGTGGAGCGAAGCTTATTGAGCCCGCGAGAGAACACTTCAGATAGTGCTGCCGATTGCTCCGTGGTCGCTGTCACGGCTTCACCGCGCGCCGCGTCGACCTGCCGGCTGGCTTGCTGCACATCCTGTTCGGATACACGCATCGAGACCACTCGCGAAGCGAATCCCTGATTGCGCAACAGGCTGACCGCAGTTCGGCCGGTGAGCGCGTTCGATGAAAACGTATTTCCGGAGAGATCGTTTTGCCAACTGCTCATGAATGCCGATGTACGGTTGGGCGCCAGTTGCATCTGGTCCATACCGACATTCCCCATCGATATGTTACCGACGGTGGCGGCCGAGGTGCCGCCCGAGATCATCCCTTGCAACCCCGACAAGCCACCGACCAGTGCGGTCCCGAAATTCTCCATGCGCTTCAGGGCGGCCCACGCAATGAATGGAATACTGATGGCGAGGTAACCGACGACAGCCTCACCCGAGATCGCCCGCGAATAGATCGTCGACGCTGTTTGCAATGCCAGCGATTTGCCCCCCGTTCCGAGGTCGGCCGCTGCGGCGAGGTCGTAAGCCGCGTAGATCGACGCCATGTAGTTCAGGATGGCGTAGAGCGGCGGCCACAACTGAATCCAGATCAGCACCGCCGCATAGCCTTTGAAGGCCAGCATTGTTTCCCGTCCGCTGGTGAGCAGGAGCAGCAGGACCATGAGGGGGAACATCGCGTAGGTGACCGCCTCGACCACGTTTCTAAAAACAGGCAGGGCCTGCTCAGCCACCTTGCCGTAATTGAGCCAGCTCGCGTTCTGCTGGGCCACCGCCTGGGCTCGACCAACCGCCAACACCATCGCCGCCGGGTCATTGACCTTCTGACCGACAATCTTGCTGGTGTCCTCAAGCGCGTTGAGCATGGCGTTTTGCCGAATGATGTCGGCCGCCGTCGCCGCCGCAGTGGCAATGCTGTTCTTGAGATAGGCCTGCTGGATTTGTCCGGCAATGGCCGCTGCCGCAGCAGCGCCGGGCAAGGTCGGATTGAGCTGAAAGGCCAGGCGCCCCTGGATACGGGTGATCTGGGCTGGCAAGCGGCCATTGAGGCTCAGATAGACATTGGGGCAGGTATCGACGCCGACACTGCCACCAGCGCCGGTCAGCGTGGAAAAGCGCGCCGGATTGGGAGAGGCCATCAGCGGCCAGACATCGTCCGATACAGAAAAAGCCGCCGGATCGAGCGTGCCGTCGATCAGGTCGTAGGTCGTGCAGTTGTGGATGAAGTTGATCAGGTCGGTGCGGAAGGCCGGATCCTGGAACACCACATTGCCGGTCTCGCGGATCAGACGGTTACCGAACATCAGGCCGTTCTGCTGGTAGCTCAGTTCGACCGGCAGGGCCCCAGCGCCCGGGATGACCTGGAAGGCGGTTTCGAACAGGCTGGTCAGTGTATTGCCGATCGTGCTGGTGATGCCGCCCAGTGCGGCTACCCCGAACGGTACATTGCCGACGACTTTAACGGTCGAACCACCGGTCTTGTCCACGATGCCCACAGTGACCTTGGGAACGATCAATACCGAGAAGACCAGCACGACTGTGCCCAGCCACTTCCAACCCTGCAACTTCTCGGGAGCGAAAGCATAGGCAATCAGGGCCGCCACAAAACCGCAGAAGGCCACGGCTGCCAGCGCTGCTGCATAGTCGCCCGAGGCGTGAATCGCTGCCGCGGCATTGAAGACACCGAACAGACTATCGGCATTCTGGTAGGCGTAGATTTCCCACATGGCGCTTTCTCCTGTCGCGCTATCGCATCGTCTCTATTGCGACAGGTAAGCCGCCTGCTGGCCAAGCATGTCCATCACGTGTTGCGGCATGCTGGAACGTAGTTGGCGTTCGAGTTGCTCCAGGTGGTTCGATACCGCCCGGAAGGAGCCGACCTTCTGGTAGAGCAGGTTCTTTTCCTGGGAAAGTTGCGTGAGCATGGCCTGCGCCCGCTGGCGGACCTGGTTGGCCTGCTCCCGTTGCGACTGCTGCAGGGTGTAATTCTTGTCCAGCGCGGCCATGCCCAGGCGCAGATTGCGTTCGAGGAAAACATAGGCGTAGTCGGCAGCAATCACGTCGCGGTACTGGGCGATCAGGCTATCAGCCAAGCCCGATCCCGGGATGCTGGTGCCGATGGACAACATCTTGTAGACCGGCTCGGTAGTCTGGTTCACGAAACCGACCTCGGGTGAGTTATTGGGGATGGCGGTGCGCGTCGTGATCTTCTCAGCGATGGAGCGCATGATCGCCTCGACCTTGGCGGTAAAGGGCGTGTGGGTGTACGCGGTGTTCAAGGTGACGACGTCGCAATTGCTGTAGTCGTTGCACTTCAAGACATGCTGCACGACATCCGTACCGGCGGCTGCGCCCTGGCCGTAGAGCAACTGGCTGATCGAGGTCAGCGTCGGGGCGATCGGCTCGGGGTCGCGGGCCGACTCTTCCGGGTAGTAGATGATGGTGCCGACCAGGCTCATGATCAGTTCGCGCTCCTGGTCGTCGAGATAGGCACCGGTGTACTGCAAGGCTTTCCAGGTCAGGTTGCCGACGAAGGGCGCCTTGTTTTTCACTTTTGGGTCGCCCGAGGAACGTGCCGTGGACAGAATGCTGGGCCGATCCGTCGCACAGCGCCGACGCGCTGCATCACGATCGCTTTCCATGCCCATCTCGATGGCCAGATCGGCGCAGGTCTCCTGAGAACTGTAGCCAATCGATTCGGCCGCCGTGCTGACAATGGCCTTGGCGGTTTCGCAGGAATTGATTCGGGCGTTGTTGATCCAGGTCTCCAGTCCTTTGGCCCACTTGGTCAGTCCTCCGAGCAGCGGCGAGACAGCCTCCAAGGCGAGTTGGAAAGCGATCCCCGGCAGGGCGGCTGTGATGTTCTTCAGCATGTTCTTGAACTCGGTTGCCGAAATGTGCGAGAAGGAGCCGCCAAAGACATCGATGCCGCCGCAGCCGGCCTTGGCGCTGGGGAACTGGATGGCGGCCAACTGATATACCTTGTTCGGCGAACGCATCATCAGGCTGCCGCCGGTGTAGGTATTGAAGGTCTGGCCACGGAAGGCGCCGGGGGCGGTGTAGTTACCAATGGCGCCTAGGTTGTTGAACATGTTGTTCACCTCGCTGTTGAGATCGCCAGCCTGCAGTTGAAAAGACGGGATCGCCAGCAGCAACGCCAGGAGCGTGGCAGAAGTACGCCGAAAGGTTGGACGGTCGTAATGTTTCATGGCGCCTCCGGGGGTAGGGCGAGACCTTGCGTTGTTGTGGTTTGCATGCCCTCGGCTTGCAAACCGGAGACGACGGCGATGCGCTCAAGCAACTGGGATTCGGAGAGCACGCCGAAGCCGATCGGGGTGATCTTTCCGGTGAAAGGCTGAGCCAGAAAGACGGCGGGCACCTGGCTGACCTTCAGGGTGGTGGCAATGCCGTTGTCTGGGCGTGCATTGGGGAAACTTGGCAACGGACCACCGTCCACGCTGATAGCGACAACCTGGATGCCGTGATGGGTCTGGAAAGCAGTCAGGGTCGGCGCGAAGGCATGGCAATACGGGCAGTCCGAGCGGTAAAAGAAGAACAGCACGTGATCCTTGCCCAGATCGGCAATGGCGCGCGAGCGATCCACCAGTTCGGCTTGGTCGAAGACTTCCAGGGCCTTGGCATTGACCGGGCGGCCCTGCAGCGTCGGGTCGAGTTGCGGTGTAGCCCAGGCAACGCGCTGTGCGACATCGGCGAAATAGGAGGCGCGGGCGACGACCTTGGATTCCAGTTCCATGTAGCGCCGGACATTGGCTTCGCTCGGTCGCATGATGGCGATGTTGCGCGTCTCTTCCAGGGTTTTCTGGAGACGTTCGAATTCGACCAGTTCCGGTGCCCGCGAGGCTTGGGTCGGTGGCGCAGTTGGCATGGCCTTGCCTGCCGGTAATAAATATTGAAGTTCCTCGAGCATCGGCGCTTCATAAAAATGCCAGCCGCGCCAACTGTCGGCCCAGTAACGGGAAGCCGCATCCTGGGCTACTGAACCATGGCTGCCGAGCATTACGGCAAAGCTCAGCAGCAGGAGGAGGGCGGGGCGGTTGCGGATCGTCATGCGTGGCCCTACTTCGGGGATTGCGGTGGCAGGCCATCGAGGCAGTAGTTGATGCCGAAATCCATGGTCTGGCGGCGCGGAGTCGAGGCACCGGGCAGCAAAACCCCGTCCTGCCAGAACCTGACATTCAAGCGGGCACAACCGGCCTGGGCGTAGCGCTTCTCGGTCGTGACATCAATATAGATTGGCGAGGTGGCAGCAAAGCGCTGGGTGAGCGCTTCGGCGATCTCGCCGCTGAGGATGGCGTGGGCCTCGCCATCAACTGAACGAAGGGCGGCCAACATGACCGGTCGCGGATCCGCGACCGGGGCTCTGGGCACCTCGTCGGCGAGGACGAGTGATGCGAATCCGGCGATCAAGACGGCGGTATAGGCGATCTTCATTGGCACTTCCCCTGTCCGTAGTAGCAGGTTGTCAGGCGTGCGGCATTGCTGCCCTGTAGCGCGCCGGCATTGGGCAGCGTCGGGACGATGGAGGCGTAGAACTCGGTGAGGTCCATGGCCGCAAAGTCGAGGCTCTGGAGTTGGGCAATGGTGAACCCCGAGCAGTCGGGACTTTCGCCCGAACCCCAGTCCTTGCCGACCTGCACGCGGCCTTGCTCATTGACGATGCGGGCCAGTTTGCTGTTGAAGCAGCACTTGCCGGTGCTGTGTTCGAGGCAGGAGACGCAATTGCCGAAGATGCGGAAGCAGGAGGAGCACCAGGTGCCGACGGTGTGGCATAGGCCGGCCCCTTCCTTCATGCCGAGCTTGCCTTCTTCCTCGTTGCAGGACGACATCGACATAATGATGTAGATCACCACCGCAATGACCAGCGACCAGGGGTCGAAGGCAATCACCAGATTTTGGCCGGAATAGAGGATGGCCGAACTGGCCGGTAGTGCCGTGCCGTTGACCGCGACGGTGATGCCATAGGTCGTGAAGCTGCCGCTAAAACCGCCGCCCAGCAGCAAGGCCTGCATGCCCTGGTAAAGAAACTCGCGGTTCTGGGAGTTCATCAGCACGTCATAGACCAATTTCGAACCCGTACCGAACAGGCTCTGATTGGTCATGCCGGCGCCAGCCGAGTCGGAACTGCAACAGTTCTTCAGCAGGCGGTGGCGACAGCGGTTGCCTTCACCCTTGAAGACCTGCATTTTGCTGGTGTCGAGATACACGCCAGCCTCGCGTCCGGCTTCCATCAGCGACATCGAGCGGGCGAAGTCGGCGTCGTTGGTGTAACTGGTGTTGAAGCAGTTCGTACCCAGGCAATAGACGTTGGCCGGGCAGTTCGAGACACTGGTCGTGGTTTGCGCAGCGATCGGGCAGGTATAGGTGTCCTGGGTGATCTCGCACAGCCCGCTGCCGACATTCATCTGCTTGCAGGTGCTGCTGGCCGGCGTGCAGCCGCCGCTAACCAGCGCTGCGCACTCGTCGATCGGAGCGCCCGAGGAGCAGGTCAGGGTGCGCTCATAGGACCAGCAGGCACGGGTCACGGGGCGGCCTTCGATGGCCTTGGTCGCCGGGCCGTCGACGCAGGTGTCTGCGGTAGTGATGGTGCAGCGCCCACCCGCATTCAGCGCAGCACTCTTGTCGACCCAGGCATCGGTCTCGTGTTGCACCATGGCCGGCTGGATAAACGATAGGGGTAGGCTCCACGTTGAGCCAAACTGGAAGGTGTAATTGCAGGTCCCACCCCTGCAGCCGGAACCCGGCATCATCGTGACCGAGAACGGGCTCCAGCAATGGCCCTCCCAGTGGGGAGCGAGGTTGGTGACATAGGTGGCCTGGCTGGCCGGTGCGGTCTGCAGGTCGACGGTTTGCCAGCCGATGCAGGCCCCTTTTCCGCCCGCCGCATAAAAACGAAAACGTTGCAACCCGTCGCTGCGCAGTTGGCATTGAGCTTCCGCCACCATATAGTCGGCGCCATTGCGGTTGACCTGGCCGTGGGCGATCCAGGTGCCTTCGATGCAACTGGGCTGGAGATCAATCTCAACCGTCAGATCGCGCCGCGTCGTGTAGTTGCCGACACCGCTGTAGCGGTTGCAGACCTTGGTCGTGGTGCCTGCCGCGGTGCTGACCTCGGCAGTCGTGCAGCCCGAGTAGTAGTCGGCCAGGCTACCCAAGGCATTCGACGGATTGCGGGCGATGTCGTTGGCCGCAGTGACTGCCGGATCGTAGGCGGAGATCGCCGGGCGGGGCGTATTGGCCGAACTCAGCGCGCCATCCTGAGCCTGGCAGACCGGGTCGTTAGCGCTGGCCGCGCAGGTGCTCAGGCGGACATTGGCTGCACCCGACAGGTTGGGCTGGCCGTAATACGCCGTTTCGGGGGGCGTCGTTGTGTACTCCGGCACGGCGCTCGAGGCGCTGGGCATGTTCACCGTGCCGCGAATGAGCGGGTTGGCCACCTGGCCGGCGGCGGTGCCCTCTTCGAAGGGGCCGGCGATGGCAGCGCTCTGCGTAGTGACGAAGCAGAACAGCGTGATCCAGATGATCAGGCGGCGCATGGGGATCACCTATCCTCTGATGCGCTTCAGGAAGAGTTCAGCGGCTGGACCAAAGGCAGGCGCCGAGCGCTGCATGTGTTCCAGGGCGTAATCCAGGCTGACGTCACCAGTTGCCCGCAGGAAACTGTCGGCAGGGGCGCAACTGCCGCTGGCACAAGAGACGGGACGTGTGCCGTCACGCACCAAGACGAAGCTGGGTACCTTGCTGATGGCGAAGCGGTCGAAGGCCAGTGGATCGATCTGGATTGCCACCTGCTGTTTACCGATCAAGCCCTGGACCTGGGCAACCGTATCGCGCAGCGAACCGTTGGCGAAGCCACGGATGACGATGGTGGCTTTGGCGCGAGCCGCCTGGTTGACCAGGCCTTGCAGCGTGGCGCGGGGCATGCTGAGGCTGACGAAGATGAAAAGTCCTGGACCGGTAGTGAGCCCCTGCACCTGAGTCATCGCGTCGGATTGCCCGGCATAGCCGCGAGCCAGCGCTTCCAGATCGACCGGCATCTGCGTTGCTGGTTGGGGCAGCGCCTCAAGGTTCGGACTGTTCAGCGGCGCGGATCGGTGTCCGGCTTCGCCCGGCAGGGCGTACTTTTGCCGCGCCAATTCGATATCTTGCTCGGTGACCGTGGGGGTCTCTCGCCGGGCTCGTTCGATGTCCGCCTCCGTGACGACCGTCGTTGTCTGCGCCAAGGCCGAACTGCCGGCAACGAGCGCGGCGCTGAGCCCAAGGATCAGGGCGGCGAGGGTTCGATGGAAGTCAGTAGCCGACACAGCAATTCCTTTTGCGAAACAACATGAAGGCGAAGTCCTCGCCGCGCACCGGGTATTCCTTGCCGGCCCCCCAGAGCACGGTGGTCCGCCCGAAGGGCTGGCAACAGCGGCCGCCTTCCTTGTCGGTGTTGGGAATGGGATAGGTGAGTTGGGTTTTGTAGGCGGTCTTGTCCATCACCGGCTCGAAGTACGGGCCGCACAGCCCGTCTTTGCCATGCCAGCCCCAGGCCACCAACTCGCGGTGCATCTTGGCGCTCAAGCGCTGGGCCATCAGCGCGGCAGTCCGCACCCCACCCAGGTGGTAGGGGACGTATCCATTGAGGGGATAGATGCCGCCCTGACAACCGGCGCACCAGAACATCTCGCGGATGCCGAAGCCGACCGAGGCCGCGACGCAATCGGCGGCGCAAGCGGCAATGGCGACCGGATTGGCAAACAGCACGGCATCGGGATTGAGGATCAGGGTGAGTTCGTCGTCGGCCCACAAGGGATCGACTTCCGTCATGTAGGCCAGATCGAAGGATGCCTTCTCCAGGCAGGGAAAGTCGGTGACTACCTCCAGCCAGTACATCACCGGGTTCAGGTAGTAATGCGCCTGATAGAAACCGCCACCGTCGCCATCGCCTTCCGGGCGGGTAAAGCGGGCCGCCTCGGGAGCCGGGATGCCTGGATCAAGGTCGATGCCGCCGAGCGAGACGAGGCAGAAGGGTTTGCGCACTACTTCGACATGGCGCGCCGGCTCCCAGAAGCCGATGGACAGACCGACGATCGGATTGACCAGGCATCTGCACACGGGATTGGGTGGATTGTCGGTGTCCTCCTGGTCGCCGAAGTTGGCGATGCGCGCACTGCCAATGCTGATCGGCAGAATGCAGGACCAACAGATATCGGTGATCGGATTTGGAAACTTGCCGGTGCAGGTGGCCGTGCCGGCAGCTTGGGTCGGCAGGGTGCAGAAACCGAGGAGCAGTGCCAGAAGGATAGGGAGACTGTTTAGGAAGCAGCGTTGGCTCATGGCGCGATCTCCAGTTCGTCGATGCGCAGGCGCAGTCCTTCCTGCGATACCAGGGCAGGAACCTGGGTAATGCCCAGGCGGCGGGTAAGCAGACCATGCTGATCGAAATAGACCGGCATGCGCCATGACTTCATCAGGTCGAGGTAGGAACCGCCGACCAGGATCGGCTTGACCCGCCCTTGGTAGAAGGCAATCAACTGCCGGGCACGGCCGACCTGGCGCGCGTCACGCCCATCGAAAAAGAGCAGATGCCGGGACAGCGACACCACCTCCAGCGGATTTTTGCGAGTGCCGGCGGCAAACAGCAACTCGCCCCGCGGGCCGAGAATGTTGCGATCGAGCGTGAAACTTGGATCGAAGTAGAAGGTCTTGGCTGTCTCGGTCGAATGCAATCCGGCGATCGGCGGCGGGTTTCTCACGGTGGCGATACCGCGTTCCCGGGCTTGTTCTTCGAGGCGCTTGAGTTCGCCGCTACGTTCCTTGTCGCGCAGACGTTGCTCGATCATGTGCAGCAGATGCGGCTCGCTGATTGCATAGCTCGGTCCGATGACGCCCAGATCAAGGGCTTGCGCGCCCGGTGCGACCAGCAGCAGCGAGAAGAGCAGGGGCGGGATGGCGATTAGGTGTTTCATCGCGTCGCCTTGCCCGAACAGCGGATCTTTCCGGCGAGTTGTTCGCGCCCGGCGGTGTCGCCCAGTTGGTTCGCCCGGATTAGTGCCATCAGTGCCGGATCGCCGTCACCGTCCGCCATGGCCCGGCGCAATTCGGCTGGCGTCAGGGGGCGGCCGCAGCGCCGCGCGAAAGCGGCGAGGTAATCTCGCGCCCCGGCCTCGGCGGCTGGGGCGATATGCCGGAGCAGGGCGAGATAGTCGGCCAGTGGCACGTTGTCAGAGGGCTGAATGCCTTGCATCATTGGGGTGCTGGCTTGTTGGCCTGGTAATGGGGTAGCGGCTGGAGGGCTCTGTGCCCACGCGGTGGAAAATGCCAGAACACCGAACAAGGTGAGGCTAGAGAGGGTGCGGGGCATGACCGCCATCTCAGAATAGCGGGACCACGACGCCGATCACCTGCTCCGCCCGAACCAGGCCACTTTCCTGGTAACGCGAGTCGAAGGAATCTGGGCTGGTGCCCTGCACGTAGTAGTAGCGAGGCGGGATGACGGTCGGCGCAATCGGCGCAAGTGGCTGGCGGTCGTAGGCCTTTGTCTTGGCCCTACCGACGTCCTGGCCGTTGATGGCCACCTGCCGGCCGGTGACGGTGACAGTATCGCCCGGCAAACCGCGCACAATCTTGAAGAAAGGTTGACCGAGTAATCCCGGATAGCGGTGTTGCGCCTCGCCGGCAAAGGAAAAAACGATGAAGTCGCCGCGCTGCAGTCGGTGTGGACCGTGCTGCAGCCAGGCAACGCGATAAGGCAGGCTCGGTGTCCAGTTGAAAAGGATAGGCACTCGCGGTGTCGCGTCGACGAAGAGGCGGACATAGGCCAGGCTCCAGATGGCGATGATCGGCAGGTAGAGGTACCAGCGCTGGCGGGCATGGTGCAGGAAGTCGCCGACGCATCCGAGGATTCTCCGACCACGAGCGGGTCTCGCGGCGGGAATGGCGACTGCCGGTTGATGCGGGGCATTGTTCATGGCGCGCTCACTTTTCTGCGCAGTGCGGCCGTCAGGTCGACGGTATTCGCGGTAGCTCCGGCCACAGCCGCCTTGAGAACAACCAGGCAGCCGCACTCACGCGGCAATTCCTCAAGGGCGACCGGTAGGCGCGTGGCAAAGCTTCGCGCCATGAACAGCGCTTTTTGTCGGTCTTCCTCGGAGTTGGCCTTGGTCAAAATCTGGGTGAATTCGGCTTCCTTGGCGCGGTACACCTCGGCCACATCGACCACGCCAATCACCAGCGCGGGGCGCAGGACGAGACGGTCGTAGGTGGTCAGGGCGGCGCTCACCACAAGTAACGTCAGCAAGCCGTGGCGCAATAACTGGGCGGTATTCGGCTTCATACCGTATGCCCCCGATGCCGCAGCAACTCGCTGATCGCCTCGTCGATGGACAGGCCCTGGGCGCGCAATTCGTCGATCGGGGCGTTGTCTTCCAGCTTGTTGGAGAACAACAGGTGAGTGGCCGGATCGAGGATGTTGCGGGCGACGCCCTCGCCGACCGGCGACGAGATGTACAACTCGGAGAAGACGCCGGCCTCGGTGCGCAGGGAATTGAGCAGCCGCTTCTTCGGTTCGTCCATGGTCAGCCGGCCCTTGCGGTCGAGCATTTCGATGGACTCGGGCTTTTGACGGAGCAGGAAAACCCAGTCCGAGCAGTTGAAGGCCGCTTCCATCTGGGTCGAGCCGTAGAAATCGTCGGCACTCTGGGTCGCGGTGCCGAGGGCACCGCCGTACTTGCGGGCGCGCCGCGCGGCTTCCTCGATGACGGCCGCCTTGACCGGATCGTCGGCGCCGATGTCGCCCAGTTGCTGTTTCAGCTCGTCGACGAAGAGCACCTTGCGCCGGTTGCGGGTGAGGTACATCTCACCGGTGATCCGGTGCAGCAGCAGGATGTTCACCACCGCATGCAAGTCGGGCCGGCGTTTCAGTTCCTCGTTCTCAATGACGATGAAGTCATTGGAAAAATCGATGTTGTTGCGGCCTTCAAAGAAGCGCTCGTATTGCCCGCCGCGGGAGTACGGGTTGAGCATGATGGCGAGGTCCTTGATGCGCTGGTCGCCGACGATGCCCAGTTCTTCGATGCTTCCGCTCTTGAAGGCATCGCGCAGGCCGGTGATGCGCAGCTCATTGCCGTATTCCCGCCAGAGCTTGAGGACCATGGCCGAGATGGCCTTGTACTGGACCTCTTCCAGGGTGTGCTGCATCGAGCACATCTTGGCGATGCCGGGCACCAGCATGTCGATGTCTTCATTGATATCGACGATGTGGGTGAACGGGTCCAGGCAGATATTTACGTCGGGCCGAAACTCGATATAGGTGCCCTTGGCCTTGCGGCACAGCTTCTCGAAACTGCGGCCAAGATCGAGCATCCAGACCTTGGCGCCGATGGCGCGGTAGGACCAGGCCATTTCGTTCATCAGTACCGACTTGCCCGAGCCGGGGGCACCAATGATGGCGAAATTGTAGTTGCCGAGATCGTTGTCGAAGATATCGAGGGTCATCAACTGGCCGCGCCGTCCCCCAAAAACCAGGGCCGGCGTGCGCGTGCCGCGCCACTCGGCAATCAGCGGGGCCATGTGGATGGCATTGGCCATGGTCTTGCGCGTGACCCGGCGCATTTTGACCAAGTCCTTGTGGAATTTCTCGGTCAGCGTCATCGGCAGGCTGGCGAGTAGTGCCTGGCGGTGCATGTAGGCGTCGGCATTGAGCTGGAAGCCGCGGCCACGCCAGATCGCATTGGCGGCTTCGTGGGCGGCGACCGATTTGTTGGGTGCGGTGAATATCGCCAGCTGGTGGTAGAGGCTGACCAGGTTGCCGCCGGTATCGATGGCATCGGCGGCAGCCGTCCAGTCCTGCAGTTTCTTATTGACGTCCGGCATGACGTCGGCCATCTTCGATTTGGCATTCTGCGTTGCCCGCACATGGTTGGCGGTGACCACCGACTTGGTGAGGTTGGGGTCGAGGACCTGGACGCCGAGAGTGAGCAGAAATGGCGCGCTGTACTGCAAGGCCGGCTGCATCAGGTCGCCGATCAGCGACCCCATCTGCCACAGGGCAAAGCGTTCCGGGAAACTCTTGATCGAGTAGAAGCGCGCCTCCAGCACGTCGGGACTGGCTTCCTTCCACAAGATGAGGCCGCTCGGATGCGGATCCTGGATGGTGTCGAAGTCCACGATCTGGTCGCGCAACTCGCGGCCATCGTCGTAATTGAGGTCCGGCGCATCGGTCTGCGAGATGCGGTCGGGATTGGTGAATAAGGCACACCAGTTGATCAGGTCGGCGGCATCGCAGACGCGATTGGGCAGCGAGGCGGAGCGCAGGCTGGACGACATCGAATCGCGCAGGGCGAGCAGTTCATCGCGCTTGTTGAGGTCTTCCGGGTCGCCCGGAAAGGCAACGCTCAGCATCAGCCGAAAATCCCGGATCGTGTAGTGGAAGCCGGCGGTCAGCGACTTCTGTGCCCCCTGCAGCAGGTGGTCCACGCGCTGACGCGCCAGTTTGCGGAACAGGTTTTCGTTGCGGGCCGGGCGGCCCCATTGTTTCGCCTGCTCAGCCTGATCTTCATCCTCGACCCGCAGATTGGCGTACTGGCGCAACTGGCTACGGACCTGCGGCGAGGCGAACAAATGGAACTGGATGCCGGTGCCGGGCGGGCAATTGGCGTAGAGCGAGATCAGTACTTCCGCCATCCGCTCGTCGGCCCCCGACTGCGGCATCAATTCGAGCATGACGCCCATGCTGTCGCGGTTCACGAAAATCTTCTCGGCGGCGAGATAAGCGGAGTAGGGCAGCCAGTTGGCGAACTGTTCGGCAGGTGTGTCTGCCGGTTCGCCGAAGGGAAAGCGCGGTGCATGGGTGTGCTCACGCTGACGGGCGAAATGGGGATCGCTGTGGGCGGTGTTCATCTAGACCTCACTGCGCAGGGTTGGCGCCGGCCCCGGGCAGCGGCGGGCGTTGCAACATCGGTGGGGACGACGACGTACTGGCGCCGGGTTCGGTGGTCGTCTCAGCGGCCGGCTTGGGTGGCAGCTTCAGCGGTGCATAGCGATCACGGATCTGGCGTTGCACGTGGTCGATCTGCCACTGACCGTTGTCCACCTGCACATAGACGTAACCCTGGTCGTAGAGATCGCCGTCGGCGTCTTCCCAAGGCTTGATCCACAGCCGCAGGATGCGTGCCTGTGTGCGCAATGGACTGGGCGTTACGGCCATCCCGGAAACGTTGGCTGTGGCCGAGGAATTAGGACGCCCAAGCGTGGGGGAGGAGTTCTCTTCGGAGGTCTCTTTCTGTCGGCGAGCAATTCGTTGGGCTTGTTGGCTGGGCAGGTTGTTGTGAAGGGCATTGGCGTAGGTGCCGGATACCGAGTCGCAGGCGACGCCATCGGGGGCCTTGCAGGCGTACTTCGAGTCGCCGCCCAGGCCAGACATGTTCATGCAGGCGCTCAAGGGGAGGACCAGGCAGACGGCGCCGAGTTGCAGGACGAGCGTTTTCATGGCTGCTTCTCCGGCGCAACTGGCGAAGTGGTAGCTGAGAGTCGTGATTCGAGTACGGCTCGTCCGACGAACCCTTCGCTACGGGTGCCATCAGCCCAGATCAGGGTGGGTGTGCGCTGTACGCCGAGTCGGCGGGCCAGTGCCAGGTTGCGACCGATCGGGTGGTCGCAGGTGCCGCCGTTGTTGAGCAGGCTGTCGTCACCGTCGAGCATCAGGCGCCGCCAGGCTGCTGCATGATCCGCCGCACACCAGATGGCGATCGGTTTGGTCTCACCGAGGAAAGGCAGCAGGAAGGTGTAGATGGTGATGTTGTCGAGGCTGGATAGCTCCGCTTCCAACTGTTTGCAGTACGGGCAGTTGGGGTCGCTGAAAACGGCCAGCCGGCGCTGACCCGTGCCGTGCACAGTCTTGATCGCGTCGCTCAGAGGCAACTGTTCGAAGCGGATCGGACCCGCTTCGGTTGGCTGGTAGTTCTGGGGCGCTTCATCGGGACCTTTTGCCTTGTTGGCCTGCACCAGTTTCGGGCCGGTCAGGTCGCTCATGCTCTGGGTGTCGAACAGATGGCCGAAGAGAAAGTAGCGCGGCTGCCTGGCAGACACATAGGCCACGTTGCCGTTCATCCAGACCTCGTAGAGGCCGGCGATAGGCGTACGGGCGATGCTGGAGAACTGCGTTCCCGGATGGGCTTTCTGCAAGGCCGACAGCAGTTGCGTCTCATCGGGTGTGGCCGCGTTGACGCCAAGGCCGGTGCCAACGAGGATCGTGCTCAAGGCCGCGACGAGTGCTCGCCGGCGCATGGGTTTAGTAATTGCCATCGTCCGAGGTCTCCAAATAACGGGTTTCAGGTGAATTGGCGAAGCGGGCGGCAGCGGGCTCGCTGGCCGTCATCGGTACATCGATGCGCACGCCCTTGGTGATCACCACATCGACCTCGCGGCCGGCGTCCACTTCGATGACCGGGAAGGTGTTCTCGGCGAGCTTGATGTAGTACTGGGCCAGCCGGTCGAGGGCCTTGCCGACACCGGAACCGAGGCCGGCGCGGTAGGCTTCGGTTCCGGTGGCGCTGGCGACCGTGCCGAGGGCTGAGGTGCTGTATTCCGTCGACGAGGTGGCCAGGCCCTGGCCGATGCCGCTGACCACGCCGGCCAACAGGGCGTTGGCGAGCATCTGGCCCTGCTTGGTGACCAGCCGCCCGCGCATGCCGACCTTGCCATCCTCGCCGTAGATCGAGCCCTGGATCTTGACTTCCAGCGTTGCGCCGTCGGTCCGCACACAAGACAGACTCTCGGTGCGCAAATAGGCCCGCTCGGAGCTGATGTCGCCATAGCCGGCGGCCACCACGAAGCACTCCCGGTATTCGGCGCGGAAACGGTTGGGCAGGAATGAGTTGTCTGAAAGACGGATCAGAACCGGGTGCGGGTTGGATTGCGATTGACCGCCGGTGGGGGCATCCAGGCCACCCAGCAGCGTGCCGCGGGTAAAGCTGACGGGCAGGAAGGTGGAGACGGTTCGGGGGGCTGTTTGCACTCCAGCCCCGGTGGCGCGCTCGGCTTTCTCGCTGGTGTTGGCGAGCAGGGAGCGCTCGGCCACCGTAATCCGGGCGATCGCTGGCGTTGGCGCCATTGGCGGGCTCGGAGGCAGCAGGTCGCCGGGCGTGCCACTCGGCATCGCTCCGGTGACCAAACCCTTGGGTGGCGGCGGTGCTGGGGGCAGACTCACCGCTGGCGGCATGCTGTTCGGCATGGTCGGGACTGGTGTGGGCGGCTGGGGCGTAGCGGCGGCCTGCTGGGTCGAGGTCAGTCGCTGTTCCAGTTCGGCAAAGCGCTGCATCGTTTTCGCTTCGAAGGTTTGGCGATCCTTGTTGAGTCGTCCCTGTTCTTCGCGTTCGTTTTCGTACTGGGCAAGCTTGCGTCCGGCCGTGCCGACCCATTGATCAACCGGATTGACTTGGGCGCCGGGCGACATCACGCCGATATTGGTGACCGAACTGGCGGGCCCGGCGGCGGGTTGCGCGGTGCTCGCTGGCGGACTGCTCGCCGTGAATGCGAAAATCGACCAGAGCAGCCCGACGCCGCCGGCCATCAGGGCGCCGAGCATGGCGTACTGGCGCTGCCGCGGGGACAGGTGCTGCAGCAATTGCTGCGGTAAGCTCCGCAGTGTCTGCATCCACTGACGCGGCGTCGTCATGGCGTCTCTCCGCGACGGATCACGTAGACGCTGGTGCTCTCGCCGGGGTGAAGGTTGTGGTGCTCGACAGCGATACCGACGATGCTGCCCTGCTCGCGGTCGAATTCCGGTTCGGCCAGCACCATGGGGGCATCGCTGATGTTCTGCAGCAGGTATTTCTCGCCGACCAGGCCGCGCCCCTCGTACTGGCGTACCCGGGAAAAACGCGCCTCGTTCCACAACGGAAGCGTGCCGTGGGTCTCTTCGACCCGGATATCCGGCGGCACCCGATCCGAAGCCATCGCCACTAACAGCGCCTTCATGGCCCGTACCTGGTTGGGTGACGGACCGGCTGGAGTCTGAGCCGATGTCGCATGCTTCAATGCCTTCGGTGTCCTGTCACGGATGACGATCGTGTCGGCCGGTGTATCCGAGCGGCGCAGCAGCAAGGTGTAGGTGGCGTTGGCCGATGCGACGAAAAGGTTGATCGGCTTTGCGGAATCACCCACCGGACGGACATAGATTTCGCCCTTGTCGCGATCACAGGTCAGCGCGATCTCACCGGCTGGATTGATCGGTGATGAACCCGTACCGGCGGGTGTCATGCCTGGGCTGGCGGGAAGCGCCGCCGCCATGCCGCATTGGCTCGAATGGATATTGCCGAAGACATCGGTGATCGATGCGCCTTCGATGCGGATGCGGGTCGGTTCCCGGATCGACAGGATGGCTTCGACCGCCGCGCCGTCGCTGGCCTCGACGACTTGCAGTGCCTGGGCGGGCAGGGCCGTCATGCTGGCGATACAGGCGATGGCCAGCACAGCGGCTATCGTCCATCCGTGTTTTGGTGCCAGCTGGGGATCGGCTCTGGATAGGGCCGGGTGGGTATCAGTTGCCGACATTGGCTACCTCCTTGAAACTTTTCAGATGCATGCGCGCGCCGGCGTAGCTGAACTCGACCCGATAGGCCTTGAGATCGTTGGCCGTCTCGAACCCATTTACCAAAGTGCGTAGGCGGCCGCGAATGACGACGCTCTGGCCTTCTTCACTGGGAACCAGTTGCTGGGGCGCGAACACGGTGGCGGCGTTGATGCGCTTCAGGCGTTCGGCTTCCACTTCCTGTCGGGTCTTCAGCGGGCCGTACTGTTCCGGTTCGACATAGCCGAGCAGAATTTCCTTCTTCCAGTCGATTGAAGCCGGCGTTACGTCGAGCACCAGCCAGGCGATGAAACTGCCCATTTGCTCAAGGTATTCGCTGCTCGCCTTGTCACGGGTAACCCAGAAGGTCTTGTCGATCGAGGGCGGTACGACAACGGTACGCACTGTCCCGAGCAGGTTGAGGATGACCACCAGGGCGAGGATCTGGCCGGCGGCCAGGACGCCAACGGCGAGACCGAGTCCGCGGTTTCGGCGGCGCATTTCCTTGATGTCGCCGTTGAGTCGTTCGAAGTCCATGGGTTCGTCTCCTGGGCTCAGCCGACCATGCGGCGGATGTGCGATGGCGGCGTAGCGCGCATCGTGGTCAACGGACTGGCTGGCAGGTGCCAGTACAGCCAGTGGATGGCGAAGGCCGGGTGCTTGTCCGCCTTGATGCGCGATATCCAGCGCGAGACGAATATGCCCGCCGCCATGCAGACGGCGAACGAGGTCTTGCTGCCGGACATATAGCCCACGAAAAACATGAACAGGATCGGCGCGGCGACATCGACATCCCAGAAGCCGATCTTCCATTGGTCATCGAGACGCCGCGGGATATAGGTGTCTGCTTGCATATCGGTCTCCTGGGGTCGATGCCGGCGTTTCAGATCACTGCGCCCATGATCGCGCCGGCGATCACCAGGCCCACGGCGGCAAAGATGGCGAGGCCCACGTAAAACAGGACTGGGCCGAAGTTGCGCAGCGCGGAGAGTGAGATGAGTGCGACCACGAAACCGACGAAGCCGACCAGGGCCTTGATGCCGGGACCGAGTGCGGCGATTTGGGTCAGCGCCGAGGTCATCGGGCCGGTGATGCCGGTAAAGGCGACCAAATCCAGGGCGTAGCCGGGAAAGGCGATGCCGAGACAAAGGGCGATCGTCGCCAGCAGAATGGCGACCATGATCGGCTTGCGCGCGGCAAGGCGGGGGGAAGAAACCAGCACAGCAGTGTTCATGAGTACCTCCGGGGAAGAGTCGAACGTTGAATGGGTGGAAAAGGCGGGTAGGCATCGGAATGCCCGGCGGGTGGGAGCGCGTGCTCGGCGGGTGAAGGGCAGAAATTACTCAGTTCGAGCCGCCCGGCCTCATGGCGGAAGGCCGTCGTTCATCTGGAAGACCACCTCGACCCGGCGGTTTTGCGTGCGGCCGGCTTGGGTATCGTTCGGGGCGACGAAGCAGCACCCGCCTTGTGCCTTGATGGTCAGGGCGGGCGTCAGTCTCGGATGGGTCTTGAGCAGGTGGTCGCGGACAGCCATGGCGCGCGCCAGAGCCAACGAATCATTGAAGGCCAACGGCCCGGTGTTGTCGGTACGGCCGATGATCGTGATGCGACGTGCCGACTTCAGGTCGGGCAGCGTGCCTTTCAATTCTGTGCGGGCGGCAGGGCTCAGCTTGGCGCTGCCAAGGCCGAAGCGCAGGGTGAGTGTGCGGGAGACTTCCTTCTTCAGTGCCGGGGCTAACGGAACAGCGGGCGGGGCTGGCTCGGTTGGGATGGGCGCATCGGTCCGCTTGATCGATGGGTCAGGCGTTTCCAGCGCGAGCGTCTTGGGGGTACGGATCGGGCAGGCTGGTGGGATGCAGCGTGCAAACGTTGCCTGCCTGCCGAAATCGAGTTGGGCCAACTGTGCCGGTGCCGCGCGCTGCAGGATTGCCTGATGATTGGGTGATGGTGGCGTGGAGACCAGGCTGCACGCGGCGGCCAGGAGGGTACTGCCGCCCATAAGGCCGAGCGTCCAGTGGCGTAGTGAGCCAAATCTCATGGCGCCACCCGCACCGACATCATCGCAAGCATTTCGCCCGAGGCCGCCGGCTTGAGCGTGTTCGGTGCCCTGACGAATTGGCTGCTCCGTTGGGCCGGCAATTGGCGGTAAACCCGCCAGGCGTATTGCGCGCGTGCCTTGGCGCAAGCCTCGCCTTTGAGCTGCGAGCAGGCTGCGTTGTAGGCACCGACCGCATCCCATGTCGTTCCGTGCCGGGAAAATAGATCGGAGAGCAGCCAGGCTCCGACCTGAATGTTGATGCAAGGATCAAAAAGATCCGGTTCCCTGATGCCGTGGCGTGACAGCACTGAAAGGTGACGGTTGTTGATCTGCATGAGTCCAATATCGTAGGACCCGGTGCGTTGAGCGTGCGAGCGGTTTACGGCCTTCGGATTCAAGTTCGATTCGACCCGAGCGATCACATAGAGCAGGTCGGCCGAGATGCCGTAGCGCTGGGCAGCCTCCTCCCAGCAGGTCTGTGCTTGGGAGGGTACGTTAGCCAAGACGGCCACGGCTGTAAGGCCAGCAAAATACCGCGGCAGACGCATGAGTCACCTCTCCAACGAAACCGGAAACGACCCGCCGGGTAGGCAGGCTGCGAGGGTCTGGGCCGTCGGCGGTACGCGGACGAGCAGAGTCGGATTCGGGTCGGTCCGGCGTCTAGCCGGGCAAGGTGATGGTGAGCGAGTGGTTCAGGAGTAGGTGGATGATGCCGGTCAGGTGCGTTAGTTAAGGCGTCACAATCCTCAACCGGAGGGCGCGCCCCGCCCGCGATTGGAACGTTCGGCCATGTTGCGGCGTGCCTGTTGCAGAACGCCAGCGCCCGAGCCATCCTCCGCACGGCACAGGGCGACGCAGGCCGTGGTCAATTGGTCGAGCTGGAACTTGGGGTTGGGGTGTCGGTTAGCTGGGGAACGTTGCAGGTCCAAGAGCAACTGGTACTGGCTCCGCCACATCGATTCGCGGCGGCGCGGTGTTTCGGGCGAACGAAGAACAAGCTCTGTCCCTAAAAACCGGAAGATGCGACAGGAGGCATCCTGATGCATGAAAACTAGTGAGACGCTGGCGCTGATGAGATCGGGAAAACGGAAGGTCGGCGACACATTGTCTTCGCTCCGCAGCAGGCGGTAGAGCCAGTCGTGCTCTTCAAGCCACAAGCGAGTCTCGATGACATCCTGAGCTTTATTATCCTCTGGAGGAGGTGAGAGGTGATGCTGGAGCATCGCTGTTGTGGCGGTGATCATGCGGCTTTCCCCTGTTCTGTGGCGGCGTAATGCTCTTGCGAGCACATGACAGGAAGATAGGTCGCCTAGTTTGTGGTGTCTCTTGGGAATGGCGGACTTGTGAGGGGGATTTTGCTATCAGGAAATAGGCCGCTAGAAATATTCCTCGTTGCATGACGTATGGGATCTGACCGCCTAGCTATTCGTCAACGAGAGAATTTTTAACAGGGTAAGGCCGGCGACAGCACCTCGGTGCGGTCGGTGGGAGTGGCTCAGTCGAGTGCCCGGTGTCGCGCAGGTTCCAGCCGTTGAGGCGGCATACACCTTGAATGGCCGCTTCCGTTACTGACGAATGAGTACTCAGCCCAAAGGCAACGGTGGAGCAGGGAGAAAGCTGCCGTTCAGTAACGTAAAAGTCACCGGCGCTGCGCGGTACTATCGCGCAGCATCCGTGTGGACGCCGGGTTATACCTTGGTGTCATCGAGAGCGGGTAGATCGACATCTCGTAGATAGGAAAACTTTGGGTTGTAGTTGTATGCATTTTTGATGTCGAGGACTACTCCATCTGCACTGTCGTAGAGGTTGCCACCCGTAATATTCATTAGCTCCAACCGGGAAAACACATCTGATACTGCAAATTGGTTTATAAAAATCTTCGTAAGGATTGGCTTTCCCGGCAGCGTTTTTGTGCCATCAAAAAATGGCGTCTCAGATCTGACTTCAATGTACTCCTCAAGGTCTTTAAGACCCATATGGCTATACCAGAGCGTGTCGTAAATTAGGCAGCCAAGCTGGCGTTGCATCCGTTTGTTCGCGGCTCCGGGAAATGGGATAAATTGAAGTGTATTTGCAGGAAATCCGTTTTCAAGATATTCCTGCTTGGGCCATTGAAAATTACGGAATGTGCTATAGAGAGCATCGCTATTGGTCCTTGGGTCATGCTGTTCTTTTGCTCTCGCCTCTGCAAGTTGGTTGACGTTGAGTGCATAAACCACTGAATACGGTTTCTTTTTTCCCCTTGGTACGCGGACGCCATTGAAAGCAAAAAATAGTGCGACATATGGCGAGTAGGAAAAATCTAGGCACGGCGTCGGAACACCATGATGGCGCCCATGTTCTAGCGCTTCGAATCTATTGGTATGGTCAAAGGATTTTATTCCTAGTTTTTCTAATCCAACCTTGTACGCCATAAGCGTTTCGTCGATATCAGTATTCCATGGTTCGTGCAAAACGGTTCGGTGCCGTTGCCACGTATTTACCAAGCGATACTCACTCTTCTCATGTCCCCGAAACACTATGGTGTCGTTCGATTCATGGGCTAAGGATTCAAGAAAAGCAATTGCGCCTTTAGCGTTTTGGAATCTCTTGGTGACTATGCTCATTGGATCGGCCTGGAAGGTATAACTTCGAAATTCAGCGGACGCCGAAGGCGTCCGTTGCAATGACCGGTTAGCCAACACGCGGCTTAGCCTTGGCCTTAATCGCAGAAAACACCTCATTGAACTCCTGCATCCTCCGATTTATTAGATCCATTGACAGTTGGTCCATTTTTCCGAGCTTGTCAGGGTGATATGCAGAACTAATAGCTTGCATTTGTTTCTTGATTTCTGGCACATCGGAGGTCAGAAGAGGTGCTATCAACTCATCGGGCTCGACCGCCATTCTGTGTGAGTGAATTTCCGATTTTGGAATTAATTTGTTCCACTCAAGTTTATGCTTGTATCCTGGAGCCTTCACTTTTACTCGAAGACGATGAGGAATAGAAAACTGCGTGGCCACGGTGACGCCATTCCCAGCCCTCCATCGCAATTGTCGAGCCACGGCGTCGTACGCCAAATCTGTACTGCCAATCTTACATTGCAGGAAATAATCCGTTAGTGCGTCCGCAAGCGGCAATATATCCTTTGCGTCCGAGCGTACGCCCCTGCTTCTGAGAACAGCGTCAATTGAAAGCGCCTCAATCGCGGTTTCAGTGTAATTAATGAAGAGCGACGCTTCGCGCCAGGTCGATAGGAGGATTGCTTGCTGGAGCAGTGACTTGTCTGATTGCCAATCCATTTTTGCCTGGAAGAGAAGTGCCTTCGTTTCTTTTCGGCCGGACCAATCAATTGACAATTCAATGATTCCGTCTGCGCCAACGAAGCTTTCAGTGGCGTCCTTTCCCCTTCCGCGAAATTTCGTATAGTCAATTGACCATTTCCACGGACCATCAATTTCAGCATTCTCAACGTTGACAATATGCGTGCCTGTCCGCAGACAGGCGCCGAACTGTCCGGTCATAGTGTCCTCGTCTTCATTCGCGGACATAAATCCATCGACCGCCTTCGGAATGGAAGCGCTGATATGTTTCTTGATTGACTCAAGGACTTCAATGGGCATATAGAGGCGACGAGGCATTTTTGTGTTGGCTTCTTTGTCATCGGGAGCAGTTTTTCTGCATAACTCCGGCGTCTGCTCCCTAACTCGGCGTCGTTTTGCTGATGTTTTTATACAGTAATAAATAAACGCGTAAACCGGCACTGCAAAATATAGCACGCCAGCATGCACAGAGAAGGCCTGAACGGCTGGTTTATGACGCCAACGCTACCGGCGCAATTGGCCAGACTCTGCCTGATGACAGGTGGTAGCGGGGATACCCGGCGGGAGCGTGCCCATAGCCGACCTTGGGTCTCTGGCAAGAATCCGGCAGCAATGTGCCGGCAAACTGACGTTCAGCCACCGAGGGTGCAACGATCTCGTTATGCCGTTTGAGGTTGGATGCAATTTCATCCTTGGAAGACCTAAGCCGACACAAGTTTCACGACAATGGAAAAGCCGTTTGGCCGATTTTCGGCATGGATGGCCCCGCCGAAACAGGTGAGGTATTGCCTCGCTGCGTAGAGGCCGATACCTAGATTCTCCGCCGCGTCCGAACTAGTCTCGCCGCATAAAAATATCTCCTCGGTTTCGGCGACGTTGGGTCCTTGATTGAATACCTCAAACTCCACCTCTCTGCGATTATGAGTGGTCAGTCGAATTTCAATTGCGGTGCCTCGCAGTGCATAACGTTGGGCGTTATCGAGGACATTTTGTAAGACCTGATCCAGCAGGATGTCGTCGTACCTGGCCAAAACCCCGGATTGTGGGCCTTCATAAGTAAGGCGTAGACCTGAGGACAAATCCCCATAAGCACACAGCGAAGCAGCAAGGTCGTGAACAGCGGTCCGCGCAGCTTCCTTTGTGGATTCCACGTCTCGCTTCTCTTTGAATATTTCCATCGCACGCTGCATGCGCTCCAGCAGCCGCCGGGTTTCGCTCTTCTCTGGGTTAAGCAGAAGCAGCGTTGCCACTGGAGAACGAATCTCGTGGGCAATCAGACGCAGGCTTTGCTGGTGCTGCACTACTGCGGCCTCCTCGCGAGCTAAGGTTCTGGCTTTGCTTTCCACCTTCGCGCGAATACGCTGATCTAGGTAGTAAATGACACGTCCGATGGTGCCGATTTGATCGCGTCGCCACTTGTACTTGGCGCACTCGTCGCCGTGCCGGCGTTTGGCCAAGGCCAACGCATCTCCAGTGATTTGCCCGACGGTCCGAGCAACATAGAAAACTACAGCCGCAAGGGCAATGACAATAAACGCGGCAACAGTCAGCAACGCGAGGACCCGCGCGGCTAGTTCGGGAATAACGTTGCCGGAGGAACGCAACTCAGCATGGAGCGCACCGACGATCGGACTCTGGAAGGTTTGAATGGCCCGGATGGTCTCGCCCTTGAGCAAGTCGGCGATCCGATCACCGATCCGCTGCATGATTCCGGGTGAGGCCTGCAGTCCGGGTGGCTCGAGGGACTTTGAGGACCAGAATATTTGCCCACCAACCAGGCCTTTGTGAATATCCAAGGTTGCACCTGATGGAACCGAGGCCAGATAGGCTTGGGCCAAGGATACGAGTGCTGCCCCCTTTTGTGTTTCCGAAATAGCGATAAGAGTGGAATCCGAGCGATGAATATCCAGCCCGATAGACATTGCTCGCAACGTTGCATCGGGCCAAGAATCAGACCGTTGATTAAACACCGAGGCGTCGATTCGAACAGCAACGGTCACAATACGAGGATTATCCGGCTGTTCTGTTCGCTCCATTGCCTGTCCGCTGACCAAGGTCGTGGGGCGACCACCATCATCGTTAAGGAAACCAGCGACCTCATACAATCCCTCGAAACGCGCGGGATTCCGTTTCCTTGCCTCAGTCGGAAGGTTGGGGGCCTCCAGAGCGAGCCGAATGGTGGTTGGGGAAGCTTTTCCGGAGTGAAAACGCAAACGAATGAAATCGCTCCCCTTTAGCGGCTGCCCTGACCGATGGGGCGTCACCTGTCCGGTAGGGTATCTGACGATCACGTACACATAGCGACCAGACGGATCGTTTTGCACAGCAGCGAGACAAGCTTGAACGGTATTCGGAGAATGCTGGCTGAACTGCTCAATATCGATCGGATACTCAAGGATGCAGGCACGTGGTTGTTCGGTACGGACTAAGTCCTTGCGAAAGGACTTGAAATTCTCTCGAGTTGCGAAGTAACTAAAAAATGGTTTGCGTACAGTAACGATTTTCAGCGGCCGGCGCGATTGCGTGAAATCCTCCGGATTGTCGAGCAGAGATGACCCGTCTGGCTCTCGTGTCGTCATGAGTAGGAATTCGACCAACTGGCTGCGGAGGCCTGCTGCTTGCAACAACTCGTCCTTATGCTGGATGGCCCGAAAAACGTCAAATGCCGCCCAAGATAAAAGAATAAAGAGGGCGACGAGCGCCCCCGTCACGTAAACGGTAAAGTTGTATCGTTTGAGGCGAGCACCGAAACCCCCGCGCCGCCAACGGCTAGTCACCCCAGATATACGCACCGCCATGGCATGAAATCTTTTTAAAAGCGGGGTCTACTGCCTCGAATTTTTTCCGGATATTTGTAATGTGCTGCGTCACCGCATGGCCGGAACCACTTTTGAGAACCTTTGTCAGCCGGCCGAGGTCCACTCGCTGGCCTTTCGCGTGCCAAATTTCCCTGACGATACTCAATTCAGTAGGGGTCAGCTGGATGGTTTCGCCGCGCCATTGGCAGCATCTCTTGTAGGGCTCAAGGACTAGTTCCGGCGGCAAATCCGATTCAGCCATCGCGGACGTATCTCTGTTCCCCCACTGCAGCGCCCGCTCGATGTGGCCCAACAAAACGGAATCAGCGAATGGCTTTGTGACAATGTCGCTTCCGGTCAGCACCATCCCCACCTCGGAGAGAAAATCTCGGGTATCCCCGGTGACTATTATCGTCTGGCAGCCGCGATCAGCAAGCCTCGAAGCGTAGCGCAAGCCCAACAACTGTCCGGTGGGCTTCGGGTTCAACTGAAGATCGACCAAGGCGACGTCATAACGCTGACGTGCGATCAGTTCGTCTGCCTCCTGTTCGTTCGCCGCACAATCGACTTGGACTTCGTCTAGTTGTTGAACCAACGCTAACAGGCGTTCCCGCATCGCTGACTCGTCTTCGATGATCAGAATCCGTCGCGTCACCGTTGCTCTCCTTAAATACATGTAAGTCGACGTTATCACGGACTCGGTCAAGATTTTGAGCTCCGAGATCTAGGAATAATGAATGAAATCAACATTTCTTGATCAGGTGAAGTTAGAGATCAGCGAAGCTGAACCATGCCAGGAGTGTTTCTTGACGTCTGCATCCGCAAAATGGAGCCATCAAAAAACCGGATGACACCCCATGAACCACCAGACCGAAGTTTTGTTGAAAACGATTGGCGAAGATCTGGACCGGAAGGTGTTTCCCTCTGTACATGACAGCGGCCTTGTCTGGCCGGCGCGAACCGTTGTCATTTCACAACCGCCTGGCCAGGAGATTCAAAATGAAAGACAAACAACCGCACCAGGAGCATGGCAAACCGGAGCATCCAGGACATCCAGCTCATCCGGAACATCCGGAACATCCAGTGACACCCGGCCGCCCGGTGCCGCCGCATCGCTCCTCGGCGAATACCAAAGCGACGGCTTCCTAGCAGAAATTGATGCCGTTCAGGCGGCCTATCCGGGCACGCAGGTGTGGGAAGTGGCAGATGGCTTTTGGCTCTATGCCCAAAGCCATCTTCTTCCTGGATTGAACCGTCCCGTAGGATTCCTGGTGGGGCTTTCTCTTGCCAAGCGACGCGTCCGTGCATGGGCTTTCTGGTCAGCAGGGGTGGTTGGGTCTGACTGGATCGGGCCGCGTCACACCAATTTCCCGGATGGGTCGATCTGCGCATTCGAGCCTAGGGATGGCACTTGGGTTTTTGGACAATCTCTGGTTACTCTCCTTGATCTCTACTCAGTGTGGGCTCTGCGCCAACTTCATTTGGAGAGGCTAGGTCGTTGGCCAGGGCCGCAGGCAGTTCATTTCCCTTATGAACGGATTCTCGAGGTGGCAGGTGACGAGCATTGCCCCTGTGGCTTTACTGGACGGCGTTATGCGGAGTGTTGCCAGCCAGTCGATCTGGCAGCCAACCGGCTGGCAATAGCCGTGAATCTAGTCTGTATTTCCAGTGCAAGTATGCGCTTTCCACCCAGTTCAATTCGAGATTTCGTGCTCTATCGGAAATTCATCCCGAGCATAGCTGACTTAGTTTAGCGATATCCCTCCGAACCAGTTCGGGCTCCCAACATGGTCTCCTAGCCGTGACAGGTAGTAGGTTGCATTCCAGACATTGAATGCTTGGTCCAGCTACGGCAGCTTAGGCAGCGATCAACTGCCGAATTCAGATGGCAACAGATATTTAGGGTTAGCGGGCAGCGCGAGCGTTGTGAATATTGCAGCTGCTGTTGTCGATCTTCTTCATCGAACGGCAGCTTCCGATTTCCGCCAATGAGTAATCGGCGCCTAAAACTCCCGGATGGAAGCGCCAGCCTCCTGGCCTCATGCGAAGCGCAACATTAGGTTGATCAACCACCCGGCAGGGGTCTCTCCAAACAACTGGCTTGGCTATCGGCCAATGCACACGTTTGGGCAGGGTTTCTGAATTTCAGTGGTGCTTTGACAAGTCGGGAAATCAGGAAGGCTTGTGAATTCCGAGAGCTAGGCGAGTGGTCGTTGCGAAATGCTCTTTTAGTAGTTCACACGCTTTGTTTGCGTCGCGCGCCAAAGCAGCATCAACAATTCTCAAATGTTCTTGGGTTACATCTCGGACATAGGATTTTTCAGCACGCAATGATAGCTGTCTGTAGCGAGCAGTTTGTTCGCGCAAAAGTGCTGCGAGCTTGAGCAGCCAGTTCGAAGTCGACCCAGAAAGCAGAGCGGCATGAAAGGCATCGTGAGCTCTTTCCCACTCTGGATTCAGCACAACTTCGGGGTCCGTGAGCATCATCGGAATGCGACTGAGTCTGTGGCTAGCTGACATCAGTTCTGTTTCCCAATTGATGTCTCCGTGCTCGATCGCATCACGCAATGCATCGGCCTCCAGTCGTTGCCGTACCTGAGTGATATCAAGCAACTCAGCCTCCGATACTCCGGCAACACGAAAACCGCGCTGATCCTCAGCATCTACAAAACCGCTCATTGCTAGCCGCGATAGGGCTTCTCGAAGCGGAATAACTCCGACGCCGTACCGCTCTGACAACTCTCTGAGCTTGAGTTTTGAGTCTGGAGGAAAGACGCCAGCAATGATGTCCTGTCGCACTGAATCCGTAAGGATGGATGCCTGAGTGCGTACTGCCAGATCGCTATGGCGGCGGCGACTGGATGTGGTGGCAGTTCTATCGGTATTCAAAGCGGGTATCTCAAAAGGTCGCATGGTGACAGCTCCAATTCTAGGCGAACGGGGTGCGAATATCTACTATACGCAAAAAATTATGCATAAATGAACAAATTATTTTTATTTGATTTTGTATATTTTTTGTCGTAATGTATAAATCGTGTGAGCAGCCTTCACGCAAATGAGTCGCAAGAACTCTGGCTGTGAAAGGAGAGCAGCACCTTTCTGAGGTTGCTTCATTAGGTTGCAGCGGTGCTAAAGCACGGCTGTGTTAGCGAATTGCGCAAGAGCGCGGGATTCAGTCGCAGGTGGCTCGAGAGGCTTCGAGGTGCGGCGAGGACATTGGAGGAGGAGCAAATGGGTACTTCAAATTGGCGTCAGCAACCAAGGGCGCTGCAACTGAAAAAGGTTGCGTTAATCATCGCTTCACTGGGTTGTTCCCAGGGAGTAATGGCTTTCGATATTCCTACCGGGGAGTCGGATCTAAAGGTTCGCTGGGACAATACGGTCAAGTACAGCGTGGCTTACCGTCTGAGTAATCCCGATGAAAAAGTGGCAGCCGGTGATGCGATGGTTCCTGGTTTCTTGGCGCCGGGTCGCCAGCTTGATGACGGTGACCGAAATTTCAAACGGGGCTTGGTTTCTAATCGAGTCGACCTGTTTTCCGAGCTCGATGTTACCTATAAGAATATTGGCGCGCGTGTTAGCGGTGCCGCTTGGTATGACGACGTTTACAACAGGGGGAATGACAATAGTTCCGACAGCGTTAACTCGACCAGCGTAGGTGCGGGCCAATTCAATAACGGCACGCGGGACATGATGGGTCGGAAAGCAGAAGTTCTCGACGCCTTCCTGTTCCTCAGGAGTGACCAGTCTTCCGAGACCCCGTATACGGTACGCCTTGGTAAACATACCGTGCTTTACGGCGAAAGTTTGTTCTTCGGCGCTAACGGTATTGCAAATGCTCAGGCGCCTATGGACCTGATCAAGCTTTTGTCAGTCCCAGGGTCCCAGTTTAAGGAAATTATTCGCCCCGTCGGCCAAGTTTCCACTCAGGTACAGGTTTCATCGAATGTATCGGTCGGTGCTTACTATCAGTACCAGTGGGAAAAGAATCGCCTACCCCCTTCCGGTTCTTATTTGAGCGATGTGGACTTTGTCGGCGCCGGTACCGAGAGCCTGTTGCCGGGAACTCCGGTAGCAATGGTTAAGGTGGAAGACTTGAAACCAGAGGCGCCGCAAGGTGGTTTCCAGGTTCGTTTTAAAACTGATTCCAGCGATGTCGAGTATGGCTTCTATGCAGCCCAGTACAACGACAAGAACCCTGCAATCATGATGAACCTCGGTAACAATTTCCGCTTCGTGTATCCGGAAAAGATTAAAACGGTTGGCGCTAGTTTGAGTACGGTGATCGGTGAGGCCAATGTTTCGGCTGAGGTTTCCTACCGCTGGAATGCGCCTATTGTCTCAGCCCCGCAGGTGGATATCGGCCTGGCAGGCAACAGCACCAATAACCCGCTCTATGCGGTAGGTAAAACCGCTCATGCACAAGTTTCAGCAATCTACCTGATGAGCAAGAGCCCGTTGTGGGACGGGGCTGAATTGTTGGGAGAGTTGGCTTGGAACCGCACCCTCAGCGTGGACAAAAACCCGATGGCGGTTGATCCGAACGTGACTAGGGATGCGATGGCATTTCGGATGATATTTGCTCCGCAATATTTTCAGGTCCTTTCGGGACTCGATCTGTCGGTGCCGATTGGCATCGGATACAACCCCTATGGACGTTCTTCAGCCGTATTCAAGTTTAACGGTGGGGTTGAGCGCGGTGGCGACTTCAGTATCGGTCTAAAGGCGGACTACCAGAAGAAATGGAAGATCGCTGCGAATTACACCCATTTCTTTGGGGATGCCAACGCCTTCCTGACGCCCAACACGGTTAATGCACCGGCTGGTGGGCTCTACATGCAGACGGGCGCACAGTCCCTGCACGATCGAGATTTCCTTTCTCTCTCAGTCCAAACAACGTTCTAACCAGGAGATAACTCATGCTGAGACGTACATTTATCAACACCGCGATTGCCGCGCTCTGGGCAATCTCACTGCCGAGCTTTGCGGTTACGGCTGACGAAGCTGCCGCGCTCAAATCCACCTTAACGCCGCTTGGTGCAGAAAAAGCAGGCAATAAAGATGGCTCAATTCCATCTTGGGATGGCGGTTTGAATAAGGCTCCTGCTGGTTACCAGGCTGGTGCACAGCGCCCCGATCCCTTCGCAGCTGAGAAGTCGACTGTGCAGATATCTGCCAAGAACATGGATCAATATAAAGACAAGCTGTCTGAGGGCGTCCAGGCTTTGATGCGTAAGTATCCGAGCTTCCGGGTCGATGTGTATCCGACGCACCGGACAGCATCAGCTCCGCAATGGGTGTATGACAACACCTTTGCCAATGCCACGCGTGCAAAGTCGACGCAAGGCGGCAACAACATCGAAAACGCCTTTGGGGGGATTCCCTTCCCAATTCCGAAGACTGGTGCCGAAGTGATGTGGAACCACCTTCTCCGCTGGAAGGGGGAGTCTGTAGAAATTCCGTTCCGTGTCTGGGTTGGTGCTGCAGACGGTTCTCGGACCATGGCTGTCGAAGCCAAGGATGATCACCAATTCCCGTATTACCAGAAGGATGGTTCGCTAGAAAAATTCGGTGGTGAGTTCATGTTCCTGCGCCAAGTGCAGACTGACCCTCCGTTCAAAGCGGGTGAGTCGATTCTGTTGCGCGATCCAATTGACCAAATTGGGAAGGGACGCCAAGCTTGGCAGTACCTGACCGGCCAGCGCCGCGTTCGCCGTGCTCCGACCATCGCCTTCGATACGCCGGATTTCGTAGCCTCGGGTCAGAACTACTTTGATGAAGTGTTCATGTTCCTCGGCTCTTTGGAACGTTATGAGTGGAAGATCGTCGGGAAGAAGGAAATTTACGTTCCCTACAATAACAACCGCTTTCAGCTAGCAAAGACCGATGAAGTTTTTGTGCCGCATCACCTGAACCCCGAAAAGATGCGCTGGGAACTCCATCGTGTTTGGGTCGTTGAGGCTAACTTGGCTCCTGGCAAACGCCATGTCGTGCCGAAAAAGCAGTTCTACGTTGACGAGGATAGCTGGTCCGTGTTGCTGGTTGATGGTTACGACGCCCAAGGCAAGTTGTGGCGAACACAACACGCAGTGCCTTTTGTCGCACCGGAAATTCCAGCTGTGGTCTCAACAACCTTCACTGTTTTCAATTTGCAAGCAGGTACCTGGCTGGTTAATAACCTCTACAACGACCTGAAGTCTCCATACAAAGTAGTGCCGCGTCGTCCTGATGCCTATTTCTCGGCTGATGCGTTGGCTGGTGCTGGCATTCGCTAAAGAGCGCAGTTGTATCGCGAGTTGTAGGTAACGTCGAACGGAGAGGGGAATCCTCTTCCGTTCGATCAGAGGAGTTAAATCATGAGTTTCGACATGAGAAAAAACATGTCGGTGGCTGGTTGCACCCTGATTATTGGGTTGTTGGGCAGCGTGCCGGCTCTGGCCGAGCAAGATGCTCTGGATCGCCCAGCGATAATGCGAACACAAGAGCGAACGACGACATCAGTCATGCTTTCTCTTCAGAAAGCCGGAAAACGGCTTGTGGCTGCTGGCGAACGCGGGTTGATCCTGTGGTCCGATGATGAGGGGCAGACTTGGAATCAAGCCAAGGTGCCCGTCAGCGTGACATTGACCAGCCTGTCGTTTTCCGATGCTCAAAATGGCTGGGCTACCGGACATAGTGGAATTGTGCTCGGCACCACAGATGGCGGCCAAAATTGGGTAAAGCTATTTGACGGAAAACGTGCGGCCGAAATTGTGTCTAGCGAAGCCAAGAAATCGAACGCAACTCCCGCACAAATTGCAGATGCAGAGCGACTCGTCAAAGATGGGCCGGACAAGCCGTTTCTCAGTGTCTATTTTTCGGATGCGAATAACGGTTTAATTGTTGGCGCCTATGGCCTGATTTTCTCAACTGCTGATGCTGGTAGGTCTTGGAAGCCTCTTCAGGGGCATATCGAGAATACCAAAGGACTGCATTTTTACTCCATCCATGACGCAGGAGATGCAGTCTACCTTTCGGGTGAGCAAGGTTCTCTGTACGTTTCGCACGATCGAGGCGCCAATTTTCAATCCATCAAGACACCTTACCTAGGGACATATTTTGGCGTCCTTACTGCGGGGAACAATTTGCTCGCCTTTGGTATGCGTGGGAACTCATTCTTCTCTGGTGACAAGGGGAAGACATGGCAGAAAAGTGAAATTCCAGGTAACAACACTTTGACCGCTGGTGCCCGCCTGAAAGATGGCCGCGTGATGCTGGTCGACGATGGCGGAAACATACTCGTCAGCAAAGACGACGGTCAGCGATTTACCAAGGCTGAAATGCCCAAGCTGACTCCGTTGAACTCACTGATTGAGACAGAAGGTGGAAAACTATTCTTCGCTGGAGTGCGTGGCATCAGTCGCGCAAGCCAAGCTCAACCTGCCACGGATGACAAAAAATGAGCCACGATTCCTCGTTAGCGGAACATCCGGTTATCCGCGATATTAAAGATTTTGACCCACGTTCTGGCAGCCTGATGGAACGTGCTTTCTTCAACAATCGCATGCTGGTGATGGTCGCCTGTCTGCTGTTGACGGTAATCCTTGGCTTCCAGGCGATGGGCGTCCGGCTGAACGCAAGTTTTGACAAGATGATCCCGGCTAACCATCCCTACATTCTCAATTTCTTTGAGAATCGTCAGGACTTGGCCGGTCTTGGCAACAGTGTGCGCATCGCCGTAGAAGCATCTGGTGATTCCATTTACGACGCCAAATACCTAGACACTTTGCGTCGTTTGAACGACGAATTGTTCTTGTTGCCCGGCGTTGATCGTCCCTACATGAAATCTTTGTGGACGCCGGCAACGCGTTGGGTTGGTGTAACCGAAGAGGGTCTTGATGGTGGTCCGGTCATACCCGAAAACTATGACGGCAGCCCGACTAGTCTCGACCAGGTTCGCGAAAATATTGAGCGATCCGGTGAGATCGGCCAACTTGTTGCAGGTAACTATAAGTCGACCATCATTCTCGTTCCGCTTAACGAAACGGCCGAGGGTGGCGAGCGCCTTGACTACCATGCCTTCTCGAATCAGCTAGAAGAGCTACGGACTAAATACGAGGCCGAAGGCGTAAGAATCCATATCACCGGATTTTCGAAGATCGTCGGTGACCTGATAGATGGTTTGGAGCAGGTCCTGATCTTCTTTGCCATCGCAATTGTTATCTGTACGGTGGTTCTCTACTGGTACACCCGTTGTTCACGCAGTACCGCTCTGGTCGTGTCGTGCTCGCTGGTTGCCGTTGTCTGGTTGCTCGGTCTGCTACCGACTCTCGGATATGAACTTGATCCGTATTCCGTTTTGGTACCGTTCCTGGTCTTCGCCATTGGCATGAGCCATGGGGCGCAGAAGATGAATGGCGTGATGCAGGATATCGGTCGTGGTACTCACAAACTGGTGGCAGCACGCTACACCTTCCGCCGCTTGTTCCTAGCCGGTGTCACTGCGCTGCTGGCGGATGCGGTTGGTTTTGCTGTACTTATGGTCATCGACATTCCGGTTATCAAAGATCTCGCCATTACTGCCAGCATGGGGGTGGCTGGTCTGATCTTCACCAACCTCATCCTGTTGCCCATCGTCCTCTCCTACACCGGCGTCAGTGCGAATGCTGCGAAGCGCAGCCTGACCGAAGAGAGGGGCGACGAGCAGGATGTGGCTCGCAAAAAGCATCCTTTTTGGGAGTTCCTCGATCTCTTCACCCACCGGAAATGGGCGACGATTGCCATTGTCGTTTCGATCATCCTTGGCGCAGTCGGGTTCGTAGTCAGTCTGCAATTGAAAATTGGTGACCTAGATCCCGGTGCTCCGGAACTGCGGGCCGATTCGCGCTACAACCGCGACAACGCTTTCATGGCCGCCAACTATGCGGCGAGCAGTGATGTCTTTGTTGTCATGGTCAAGACGCCGGAGTTCCAGTGTGTGCAATACAACACACTAAGCCAAGTCGATGTCCTTGAGTCCGAGTTGCAGCAACTACCTGGTGTCGAGTCGACCAACTCATTCTCTGCCTTGAGCAAACGAGCCGCTGCTGGAATGAACGAAGGTAGCCTGAAGTGGTATGAACTGCCGCGTACCCAGGACATGCTCAATGCCATCGCAACGCGTGCTCCTCGGGAACTGTTTAACCAGAAGTGCAACTTGCTGACGGTCTATGTTTTCCTCAAGGATCACAAGGCAGACACCTTGGAAGCCGTGGTCAAGGTGGTTGAAGCTTTCGCTGAGCGTAACAACACCGCCGAGGTGAGGTTCCTTAACGCAGCGGGCAATTCAGGTATCGAAGCTGCAACCAATATCGTAGTTAAGAAGGCAAACGTTGAAATGCTGATGTTTGTCTACGCGGCCGTGATCATTCTTGCATTCATCACCTTCCGGTCCTGGCAGGCAGTGGTTTGTGCGGTGTTGCCACTGATGCTGACATCGGTCTTGTGCGAAGCCCTGATGGTTTTTCTGGGCATCGGTGTCAAGGTGGCAACTCTGCCTGTGATCGCCCTTGGCGTTGGTATTGGTGTCGACTATGCCCTCTATATCCTGACCGTGACCCAAGCACGACTGCGCGAAGGGATGAGCCTGTCGGATGCTTATTACAAGGCGTTGCTATTCACCGGCAAGGTGGTTGCACTGACAGGAATGACATTGGGTATTGCTGTTGCAACCTGGGTTTTCTCGCCCATCAAATTCCAAGCTGACATGGGCATCCTCCTCGGCTTCATGTTCGTTTGGAACATGTTAGGTGCCGGCATTCTCCTGCCTGCTTTAGGTCACTTCCTTCTCAAGCCTGCGAAGCAGTAGGCGAATTTAGCTACAAATCATAAACACACCATCGAAAAGGACAAATTATGAAACTGGTCACTTTTACCCACTCTGGTCATACCCGCATTGGCAAAGTTGAAGGGGATCAGATTATTGATCTTTCGATCGCCCAACCCAGTCTGCCGCAAGATATGTTGAGCTTGTTGCAGCAGGGTGGTGCGGCCATGGATAAGGTTCGCGATGCCAAAGCATTGCCTGAAGCTGTTCTTGCCCTGGCTGATGTCAAGCTTGAGGCACCGGTGCAGAATCCTTCCAAGTATCTCGCCATCGGCATGAACTATCGCGACCACGTCGAAGAGTCGGCCCGCAAGGGAATTAAAACGCCGGAAACGCAAATTTGGTTTAACAAGCAGGTTTCCTGCGTCACCGGTCCGTTCGATCCGGTCGAAATGCCGCGCATCTCGGAAATGCTCGATTACGAAGTCGAACTCTGTGTCGTAATCGGAAAGACTTGCAAGGATGTATCGATTGAAGATGCGCCCTCCGTCATCGCCGGCTACATGGTGGCCAATGACGTCAGCGTACGCGACATCCAATGGGCTAGCCCGACGTGGACGCTGGGCAAGTCCTTTGATACGCATGGCCCGGTTGGTCCTTGGCTGGTCACGGCTGACGAAATTTCCAATCCGCACAACCTGCATATGCTGTTGACCGTCAATGGTGAAGAGCGCCAGAACAACACGACGAGCCTGATGGTTTACAACATTTACCAGCAGATCGCCCATCTGACCCAAATCATGACACTGCAACCGGGCGACCTGATTGCTACTGGCACGCCAATGGGTGTAGCCGCTGGCATGAACCCGCCGAAGTACCTCAAGGTTGGCGATGTCATTCGTGCCGAAATTGAAGGTGTCGGGGTTATCGAAAACAAAGTGGTTGCGAAATAACGATCCACAAACTCTCGGGAAGGCGGCCTGTTGTCATCCCGAAAAGCCCCGACAAGAGAGCCTTTCTAACTGTTTTGGAGACAAATATATGACTACAGCAAACACCGGCTGGGCTAAGGCCGGTATTCATTCCATCAACCACTTCGCCCTGGCCCTGCCGGACCTGAACGAAGCTGAGAAGTTCATGCTGGCCTATGGCCTTCGTGTCGAACGCCGCGGTGCAGAACTCCATGTTCGCGCCAGTGCCAGCGAGCACGTCTGGCTTAAGGTTGTGGCCGGCCCGAAGAAGTCTTTCGAGTTTCTGAGCCTCGGTTGCTATGCCGAAGATTTTGACCAGATTTGCCAGCAGATTCTTGATGCCGGCGGTGTCGTCACCGCTCCGCATTCGGCTGGAAGCCCCGAAGGCTTCTGGTTTAAAGATCCTGACGGTACGTTGCTGCATTTGCGAATTGCTCCGAAGATGATGCCTGACAGCAAAGCTGAGATGGAGGACGGCAATGTGCCGGCTGGAATTCAAGGTGCTGCATTCCGCTCGACGATGCAAAAGGTTGGTCCGAGCCGTCTTGCTCACATGCTGTTGTTCACGCCTGACGTACTGCGTGCAGTGGCCTTTTACGAGAAAGGCCTTGGTGTGAAGGTGGCGGACAGTTCGCAAGACATCGTTGCATTCACCTATGCACGCCACGGCTGTGACCACCACCTGATTGCTTTCCTGAAGAGCAATGGGCGCGGAATTCACCACAGCTCGTGGGATATGCCGAACGTTGAAAAACTCGGTATCGGTTCATCCCAGATGCGCAAGGCAGGCTATCCCAATCAATGGGGTGTCGGACGGCATGTGCTTGGTTCCAACTACTTCAACTACGTTCAGGACTCGTTCGGGAAGTGGTGGGAATACAACTGTCACATCGATTACATCCCGGCTGGCATGCCTTGGGATGGCGGTGATCACGATCCAGAAAATGCACTTTATTTGTGGGGCCCTGATCTGCCATCCAATTTCGTCGATAACAACGAAGCCTGATAGCAGGCACTTTATCAAGCTGTGGTAGTGCGGCTCACTCCCGGTAACTGATTTCGATTGGTTACCGGACTAATGAGTCGATAGACAACAGCCCCGGTTCTACAGAGGAGACAAAAATGAAACAAACCATGCTCAAGGTCATTCTGTTCGGCCTGACGCACATCATTCGCAAATCGCTGAAGAACTTCCCGGCGGTGCGCAATCATGTGAAGGGTCGGCGTTGTATCGCTCAGATCAAGTTGAAGGATGACAGTATCGGCCGCTATTACGTTATCGAGAGTGGCCGAATCACGTCGCACCCCGGAATCCATTCCGCGCCAGACGTGACCATGCGCTTCAACGATCTTCGGACTGCGCTGCTCTTCCTCAAACCAGGCGTTAGCCAGGCTGAGGTGATTCATGCAGCGAAGAATTTCAGGGTGCTGGTGCTCGGTCGAGACGAGACCGTGGTTTGGTTCATGCAACTCCTCAACCTGACCCAGTCGGCTGGCTGGGAACTAGGCACGCCGATGAAGGATGGCACCGTCCGCTTTACCACCAATACCAACGGTGGTCCGCTTTTCGTCTACGTCAAGGATGACAAGATCGTCCGTATGACACCAATCGACCTCGACAACAGCGATGCGCCCAGCTGGACCATCACTGCTCGTGGCAAGAAATTTACGCCGCAGCGCCGGGGCATGATCAATCCGCATGCCATGTGTCTTAAGTCGCTGGTGTATTCCGACAAGCGCATCCTTCATCCGATGAAACGCGTCGACTTTGATCCGAACGGCGAGCGCAACATCCAGAATCGCGGCAAGTCGGAATATGTGCGTATCAGTTGGGATGAGGCGCTAGATATAGTCGCCAACGAGATCACGCGCCAGAAGAAGGTGCATGGCCCAGGTGCCATGGCACTGTTCAGTGGTTCGCATCACCAGTGGGGTAACGTCGGCTATTACCTTTCTGCCATGCTGCGCTTTGGCAACCTCGTTGGCTTCACCCGCGTCCATCCAAATCCGGATAGTTGGGAAGGATGGTATTGGGGCGCCCAGCATCATTTTGGCAATTCGCTGCGTGTCGGCCTGCCGGGCTTCTCTGGCCTTGTCGAAGACTGCCTGAAAGAGGCTGAGCAAATCGTTTTCTGGTCGAGCGATCCAGAGACCACCAATGGTTACGCCAGCGGCCTCGAAGGGACTCAGCGCCGCTTCTGGGCGAAGGAATTGGGCATCGATTTTATCCATATCGACCCACACCTGAATCCGACTGCTCAGTTGTACGGTGGCCGCTGGATTCCCATCAAGCCAGCCACAGATCCGGCTTTGGCCCTCGCTATCATGTACGTGTGGATCAAGGAAGGGTTGTACGACAAGGATTACGTGGCCTCCCGCACGACCGGTTTTGATGCCTGGAAAGCCTATGTTATGGGTGAAGAAGATGGCATCCCCAAGACCCCCGAATGGCAGGAACCCGAGACCGGTGTTCCGGCCAAGGATGTCCGTGCCCTGGCGCGTAGTTGGGGGAAAAAGAAGACTTATCTGGCCGCAGGAGGTCTCGGTACCGGGTTCGGTGGCGCCTGTCGTTCGGCAACTGGGTCGCAGTGGGCCCGTCACATGATTCTGCTGATGGCCATGCAGGGCCTTGGTAAGCCGGGCATCAATTTTGGTAACTTGCAGGCCGGTACTCCGCTAGACCACGCATTCTGGTTCCCCGGTTACGCCGAGGGAGGCATTTCTGGAGAGCTCAACTTTACTGCCGGTGCGGTCAATACCTACTGCCGCATGCCGCATGTACTGACCATGAATCCGGTTAAGCAGATGATTCCACGCCAGCGCCTTCCGGATGCCATTGTTGATGGCTATGCCAAGGGTTACCTCTGGGATGGTTCTTCACTGGAGGCACAGTTCGCCCCTTATGAATACCCGATGCCGGGTTATTCCAAGGTCCATATGCTTTACCGTTATGGTGCATCTTCCTTCGGCACGGTCGCCAACTCCGATCGTTTTGTTGAGATGTATCGCCATGAATCGTTGGAGTGTGTCGTCAATCAGTCGATCTGGTTCGAAGGAGAAGCTCAGTTTGCCGACGTTATCCTGCCAGCATGTACGTCCTTTGAGCGGGTCGATATCAGCGACTGGGGTAACTCAGGTGGATACATCCACCACAATACTGACCAGATTAATCATCGCATGGTTATCTTCCAGCACAAATGCATTGAGCCGCTGGGCGAATCCAAGTCGGATTACCAGATTTTCCTTGAAATTCTCAATCGGCTCGGGCTTGGGGCAATGTTCTCTGAAGGCTGCAGTGAACTGGACTGGTGTAAGCGCATGTTCGAGGCCTCCGATCTAGTTAACTACACAAGTTGGAAGGAATTCATCAAGAAGGGTTACTTCGTTGTACCCGCAGAACCGGAAAAGACACGCGACCCCGCTTATTTCCGCTGGTTTGCTGAGGACCGCCACAAGGATGTGCCCGAACCTGTGCCGTTGCCGTCGCAATGGTCCGGCGAGTTTGGCAAGGGATTGCAGACCCAGTCGGGCAAGATCGAATTTGTCTCTAGTTCCATCCAGCGGGGTGATCCGAACAATCCTGAACGCCCGGCCTTGAACCGCTATATCCCATCGTGGGAAGGTCCTCAGACCAGCGAACTGTTCGGCAAATATCCGCTCCAGATGGTATCGACGCACTCGCGCTATAGCTTCCATACCTATGGCGACGGTAAGGATTCGACGATCAATGACATTGAAGATCACCGCATTCTGGTTGATGGCTATTACTACTGGGTAATGCGGATGAATCCGGAGGATGCACGTCAACGTGGCGTGAATCAGCATGACTTGATTCGTGTTTTCAATGACCGCGGCAACGTTGTTTGCGTAGTTGATATATCTCCTTTGATTGCCAAAGGCGTTGTTAAAGCCTTCGAATCCAGCGCCGAATACGACATTTTCATGGATCCGCGCTTTGGCCGGGTCGACCGTGGTGGGTGTGTCAATACGCTTACCCCGCGTCGTGCACAGGTAAAGAACACCGACGGCATGGGGTCGAATTCGTGCCTGGTCAATATCGAGCGCTGGATACCCTCCGGCGAAGCGTTGGTTGCAGCCTGACTAGAGCTGAGAAACGAGGAGAAAACATAATGAGCAAATGGAATCTGATCGTTGATGTGGCGCGCTGCGAGAACTGCCACAACTGCACGCTGGCCCTTAAGGACGAATTCGAGAGTAATGAGTTCCCTGGTTACTCGAAGCCGCAGCCGAGGCATGGCCATGAATGGATACGCATCGAGCGGAAAGTACGCGGCGAAGGCACGATGGTTGACGCAGCCTATCTGCCGAGTATGTGCAATCACTGTGATAACGCGCCCTGCGTTGCTAAATCGGCTGGGGCCATCAAGCAACGGGATGACGGAATTGTCATCATCGACCCGGTCAAGGCGAAGGGGCGCAAGGATCTGGTCGATACCTGTCCTTATGGCAACATCTGGTGGAACGAGGAGCATCAGGTTCCTCAGTCCTGGTTCTTCGATGCTCACCTGCTTGATCAGGGCTGGAACGAACCACGTTGCTCCCAGTCCTGTCCGACCGGCGCGTTGAAGGCATTGAAAGTCAGCGATGCCGAAATGAGGGTAATGGCCGAGAGAGAGGGTCTGGAAGTGCTCAAGCCTGACTTGGGAACCAAGCCCCGCGTCTACTACAAGAACCTGCATCGCTTTTCCAAGTGCTTTATTGGTGGCTCTGTGGTCGCTGAACTGGTCGGTGTGGACGAGTGTATTGCTGGCGCCACAGCGATCCTGAGCCAAGGAGGCAAGGAAATTGGGCGCCAAGTGACTGATGTTTTTGGCGACTTCAAGTTCGACGATCTGGAGCCAGGCAGCGGAATATATTCCGTTCAAATCCAACACCCAGATTTAGGTCTAGCAAATGTTACAGGGCTGGTCGACGACAGTTGTTATCTCGGCGAAGTCCGTTTGTCCTAATCAGAAGCTATACGCCAGTTTGGAAGAGAATATGGAAAATTCAGGTCAATTATTCAAAGGCGTTGTCGCCGCAACTGTGGTTATCGGTTTGTCGCTGTTTGCCTGCATCTCCGTTCCGCCTGACCTCTTGATGGGTTGGGGTACGCTGTTTCTAGTTGCCATGGTTCCAGCGCAGATGGTGGTCAGCCTGCTTTGGCGCTGTGAGTATCCGCGTGCTATTGCGGATCTGCCTCAGCCGTGGCGTGGACTTGGCTTTTTTGCACTGAGTGCGCTGGTCGCTGTGATGGTTGGCTACGTTTCTTGGCAAACGGTTGGTGGTGGTATTTCACCACCGACACCTTTCGTGAATATGTATCTGATTTTCACGGTGCCTGTAGCACTCTGGCTGATTATTCCCTTGCAAGCTTGGCCTTTGAGTCTTGTATGTAAGAGCATGGGTTGGCTGGGTGGCAGCCTTTTGGTGGTTACTTACACTTTGGCTTATCTGCTTTTCCGCGTTTTCTTCAATTTCAGTTTCCTGAATGGAGCGCCTTTCTACCGGGCAGTTTTGGATCCCAGCGGCCTTTACATGGCTTGGATTCCACTAGTTATGAGCATTGCCTCAGTGGCCGTCATTCTGATTCTGGCCTTGCTCGATTTCTGGCCGGTCGTTGTTCTAGCCAAATTCTTCCCCGCGATCACAAAGCAGCCAATTTTTGCGATTGCCAATGGTCTGCTCATCGCTGTCGCTGTCTTTCTGCTTTGGTGGTTCTTTGTCGGATATGGCGGAATGGATCTCGTACTTTTCCAGACCAAGGTTTGCGTTGCTCTGATTTTCGGGTTGTTCATCGTACTGGTCATGCTCGAAGGACTGCCAGGACTAAAAGTTGCGCAACCATGGCGTGGCCTGTTTTTGACAGGCATCGCCTGTGTCCTGGCAGTAGTCATGTTTGAGTTGTATCGAGTGGTTGTGCTGGGCAGGTTTGCTTTGCCCGGTGGCGAGCCTCCCTATGCACTTGAGCTTTGGCTAGCATCCAGCATGCTTGCTGTCACATTTCCTGCAATGGTTGCGCATGCGAATTACCTGCAGTTTTGGCCTTTAGGCTTGCGAAAGTCCGGCTCCAATCAATAACTACTCGAGGAATAAAAAGTGACTGTTCGTAAGTTAATTGAGTGGGATGAGGTCGGTACGCTGTTTGCCGACGGAATGACCATTATGTTCGGTGGTTTTATGGGGGTCGGAACTCCTGAGGGACTGGTTTCGGTGTTGCTGGAAAAAGGGATCAACAAACTGACCCTGATCGGCAACGATACCGCATTCCCCAATGTCGGCGTTGGCCGTCTTGTCTCTGAGGGGCGCGCCAGAAAAGTGATCGTTTCACACATTGGAACGAACCCATTGACTGGCAAAAAGATGATTGCCGGGGAGCTTGAGGTCGAACTCGTGCCTCAGGGCACTTTGGCAGAGCAAATTCGCTGCGGTGGAGCGGGTCTTGGTGGAGTCCTTACGCCAACCGGCGTTGGCACCATCGTTGAAGATGGAAAAACCAAGATGGTCGTTAACGGTCGTGAATACCTTGTCGAATTGCCGATGCGGGCCGATATCGCCCTTTTGAAGGCCAAGCGGGCGGATAAGGCGGGAAATCTTGTCTATGAGCGTGCCGCCCGCAACTTTAATCCGTTGATGGCCTTTGCTGCTGATCTTGTGATTGCAGAAGTGGAGGAATTGGTGGAGGTCGGTGAAATCGATCCAGATATGGTTATGACGCCCGCCGCGCTTGTCGACAAGATTGTGCTGTCCAGAGGGGCTTGAAATGGATTCGAAAGAACTGATCGCTCGCCGCGTAGCCCAGGAGCTTAAGGAAGGGTATGTGGTGAACCTTGGTATTGGCTTGCCAACGATGATCCCGAGATTTCTTCCGGCGGATATTGAAATTACGCTGCAGTCGGAAAACGGCTTTCTCGGACTTGGTCCGTTGATAGGGGAGCCTCAGCCGGGTGTTGTAAACGCCGGGGGGCAACCCTGTGGACTTATACCTGGTGCAGCCATCTTTGATAGTGCAACCTCGTTTGCGTTGATTCGCGGAGGGCATGTTGACGTGACGGTCCTTGGTGGCCTACAGGTTGATCAGGACGGCAACTTGGCTAACTGGATGGTGCCAGGAAAGATGGTGCCTGGCATGGGCGGCGCTATGGATCTCGTGACTGGCGCAAAAAAGGTCATTGTGGCGATGGAGCATACGACTAAAGACGGAGAGTCTCGTCTGATGCAGCACTGTGCATTGCCGCTGACTGCAAAGGCTCGCGTTTCAATGGTGGTAACTGAACTGGGCGTTTTCGGAATATCTCATGGCGAATTCATTCTTCTTGAGCATGCGCCGAATGTCACCGTTGATGAGATCAAGGCAAAGACATCTGCTCCATTGCTTGTTGCTGATGGGCTTAAGCCCATGGCACTTGATTGCTAGTTTTTTCAGTAGCTCGATTCGAAAGCATCTCCTCTGCGCTTCCTGGTAGTTGGTCGTCTCTCCCGATGTCCAGAAAGAAATGAATCGAGTGTTTTGGCCCGCTTCGGCGGGCCTCTTTTTGCATGTATCACCGTTAAGCCAGATAGAAAAATGTCGATGAAAAAAATCCGTAGCATCCTTGTCGCCAACCGCAGTGAAATCGCTATCCGTGTGCTGCGCGCAGCCTCCGAGCTGGGTATCCGAACAGTAGCCATCTACTCGAACGAAGACCGCTTCGCCCTGCACCGTTTTAAGGCAGACGAGTCCTATTTGGTGGGCGCCGGTAAAAAGCCGATCCAGGCCTATCTCGATATCGACGACATCATTCGCATCGCCAAGGAAGCTGGCGTCGATGCGATTCACCCGGGCTACGGATTCCTTTCGGAGAACCCGGATTTTGCCGATGCTTGTCACTCAGCGGGTATAGCCTTCATTGGCCCATGTGGCGAGGTGATGCGCCAGCTTGGCAACAAGGTGGCTGCCCGAAATCTGGCCGAGCGGGCAGGTGTTGCCGTTGTGCCGGCAACCCCGGCACTGCCGCTTGATCTCTACGAAGCCAAGGTTCTGGCCGATGCCGTCGGCTATCCGCTCATGCTCAAAGCCAGCTGGGGCGGCGGCGGGCGTGGCATGCGTGTCGTCGAGAATGCCGAGGAATTGCCCGGCGCGCTCGACGTCGCCCGGCGCGAAGCCAAGGCCGCCTTCGGCAATGACGAGGTCTATCTCGAAAAACTCGTGCGTCGCGCCCGCCACGTCGAGGTCCAGGTCCTCGGCGACCGCCATGGCGAGCTGGTCCATCTCTTCGAGCGCGACTGCACCGTGCAGCGCCGCAATCAGAAGGTCGTCGAACGCGCCCCGGCGCCGTACCTCGACGAAACCACCCGCCAGGCCCTGTGCGCTTCGGCCCTGCAGCTGGCCCGCGCTGCCGACTATACGCATGCCGGTACTGTCGAGTTCCTGATGGATGCCGATACCGGCAAGTTCTATTTCATCGAGGTCAATCCGCGTATCCAGGTCGAACATACGGTGACCGAGCAGATCACTGGCGTCGATATCGTCAAGGCACAGATTCGTGTCACCGAAGGCTATCGCATCGGCGACGAGGAGTCCTTCATTCCCAAACAGCCCGACATCCGCATGTCCGGCCACGCCCTGCAATGCCGCGTTACCACCGAAGATCCGGAAAACGCCTTCACCCCGGACTACGGCAAGATCGCCGTCTATCGTAGCGCAGCAGGCTTCGGCATCCGGCTTGACGCCGGCACCGCCTATTCCGGCGCTGTCATCACGCCGTTCTACGATTCGCTGCTAGTGAAAGTCACCGCTTGGGGCCACAGCAGCGACGAAGCCGCGCAGCGCATGGACCGCGCACTGCGCGAATTCCGGGTTCGTGGCCTGGCCACCAATCTGCAGTTCCTCGAGAACGTCATTGCCCATCCGCTGTTCCGCACGGGCGCCTGCACGACCCGCTTCATCGACGAGACGCCGGAACTCTTCAACTTCGTCAAACGCCGTGACCGGGCCAGCCGCCTGCTCAAATTCCTCGGCAACGTCACGGTCAACGGCAATCCCGAGATGAAGGGGCGAAAACTGCCGCCCTTGCCGCTGGCGCGTCCGATCAAGCCAGCCTTCGACCTCGGCGCACCGATCCCGGCCGGTACCCGCGACAAGCTCAAGGAACTCGGGGCCAAAGGCTTCTCCGAGTGGATGAAGGCCCAGCCGCAGGTCCTGCTCACCGATACCTCGATGCGCGATGCGCATCAGTCGCTGTTTGCGACACGCATGCGGACCCACGACATGCTGGCCATCGCCCCGTACTACGCCCGGATGGCACCGAACCTGTTGTCGATGGAATGCTGGGGTGGTGCGACCTTCGACGTGGCCCTACGTTTCTTGAAGGAAGACCCTTGGGAGCGCCTGCAGCGGTTGCGCCAGCAAGTACCGAACATCCTCTTCCAGATGTTGCTGCGTTCCTCGAATGCCGTCGGCTACACCAATTACAGCGACAACGTCGTCCGCTACTTCGTGCAGCAGGCGGCCACCAACGGCATCGACGTCTTCCGCGTCTTCGATTCCCTGAACTGGGTCGAGAACATGCGCGTCGCCATGGATGCGGCGGTTGAGAGCGGTGCCTTGTGCGAAGGCACCTTGTGTTACACGGGCGATATCTTCGATAGCAGCCGGCCGAAATTCAATCTTGCCTATTACGTCAAGCTCGCCAAGCAACTGGAAAAGGCCGGCGCCCACATCATCGGCATCAAGGACATGGCCGGGGTGTGCAAGCCACGCGCCATCACCGCCTTGGTCAAGGCGCTCAAGGATGAGATCGGTCTGCCGCTGCACTTCCATACCCATGACACCAGCGGCATCGCTGCGGCGTCCGTACTGGCCGCGGTGGAGGCCGGATGCGATGCGGTCGACGGGGCGCTCGATGCACTCTCGGGGCTCACCTCGCAACCCAACCTTGGTTCCATTGCAGCCGCCCTCAAGGGCAGCGAGCGCGATCCCGGCGTGGACCTCGGCAATCTGCAATCGCTGTCGCATTACTGGGAGGGCGTGCGCCACTACTACGCGCCTTTCGAACCTGAAATCCGCTCCGGCACTTCCGACGTCTATAACCACGAAATGCCGGGTGGCCAATACACCAACCTGCGTGAGCAGGCACGCGCCATGGGTCTCGAGCATCGCTGGCCGGAAATCTCCAAGGCTTATGCCGAGGTCAATCGCCTCTTTGGCGATATCGTCAAGGTCACGCCGACGTCCAAGGTGGTCGGTGACATGGCGATCTTCATGGTGGCCAACGATCTGAAACCGGAGGATGTGAGCAATCCCGACAAGGACATTTCCTTCCCGGAGTCGGTCATTTCCCTGTTCAAGGGCGAACTGGGCTTCCCGCCGGAAGGCTTCCCCAAAGCCCTGGAAGCCAAAGTCCTCAAGGGCGAAAAGCCATTGGCCGGAAGGGCTGGTGACTTCATGGCACCGGTCGATCTCGATGCCAAGCGCAAGGAACTGGAGCACGCCATCGGCCGTCACCCGAGCGATAGCGATCTGGCTTCCTACTTGATGTACCCCAAGGTCTTCCGAGATTACGCCGAGCATCGCCGGGAGTTCGGCGACGTGTCGCTGCTGCCCACGTCACCGTTCTTCTACGGCCTGCAGGATCGGGAAGAAGTCGCCATCGACATCGACAAGGGGAAGACCCTCGTCGTGCGTCAGACAGGCCGCGCAGAAGCGCCGGACGAGGAGGGCAAGATCAAGGTCTTCTTCGAACTGAACGGCCAACCGCGCACAACGCGGGTTCCCAAGGCAGGTCTGGAGAGCGCCAGCAAGGCTAGAGCCAAGGCGGACGGCAGCAATACCAACCATGTCAGCGCACCGATGCCAGGCATGGTGGTCACGGTTTCCGTCAAGCCGGGGCAGAAAGTGGCGAAGGGCGCTCCTCTGCTATCCATCGAGGCGATGAAGATGGAAACGATGTTGAGTGCTGAACGTGATGTCGTCATCAAGGCCATCCACATCAAGCCGGGCGATGTCATTGCGGCAAAAGATTTGCTGATTGAAATTGATTAAGGATTAAACATGTCCCAAGAAATGATCGAGTTACTTCAAGGCCATCACAGCGATAGGATGTTCTCGTCCGAGCAGGTGAGCGACGAGATACTCGACGCAATTATCAGCTCAGCGTATCGAGGCCCAACTTCAATTAACGGGCAGCATATTTCAGTTGTTGTTGTACGGGATGTCGCCAGAAAAGCTCGGATTGCTGATATCGCAGGCGGACAGGCTTGGATTGCCAAAGCACCGGTCTTCATAACATTGGTGATTGATTTTCAGAAAACCCGAATAGGCGTCGAGTGGGCGGGCAAGCAGCAGATTATTCACGAAAGCGTTGAAGGGTTCGCTGTTGGTACCCTTGATGCTGGAATCGCTTTGGCCAATCTAATGGTTGCCGCTCGGGCTCAAGGGTTGGGCATCGTACCTATTGGCGGTATCAGAAAAGATCCTCAGGCGATGATTGACCTTTTGCTATTGCCACCACTCACATTTCCGCTGGTTGGTTTGTGTATTGGCCATGTTGAGAAATCTGCGCCACGGAAACCGCGGTTACCTATCTCAACCTTTAGGCACGACGAGGTCTACCACACAGAAGCCATAGCCGATGCCATCCATGGCTATGACCAAGAGATGTTGGCTTACTGGCAGAGCATTGGTAGATCAGATGGTCTTCCTTGGTCAGCAAATACAGCTTCATTTTATGAGCGCATCTATTTTCCAAAGACCGCCAAGGTGGCTCGGAGCCAAGGCTTCGCTTTCGATGAATGATGTGATCGATAGCGCTTATTAACCGGTCTGATCAAAGCCCCGTTTTGGTTATTAAAATTTAGGAACGAACGCATGATAGTTTATTACGACAAGGACGCCGATCTCTCCCTCATCAAGGGCAAGAAGGTCACCATCGTTGGTTACGGCTCGCAGGGCCATGCCCACGCCCAGAACCTCAAGGATTCCGGCGTCAAGGTCACGGTTGGTCTGCGCAAGGATGGCGCTTCGTGGAAGAAGGCCGAAGCGGCCGGCCTCAAGGTCGAAGAAATCGCCAAGGCAGTCAAGGGCGCCGATGTGGTCATGATCCTGTTGCCGGATGAAAACATTCCGCAGGTGTACAACGAAGAAGTTGCCCCGAACATGAAGAAGGGCGCTGCGCTGGCCTTCGCTCACGGCTTCAACGTGCATTACAACCAGGTCGTGCCGCGCGCCGACGTGGACGTCATCATGGTCGCCCCGAAGGGCCCCGGCCATACCGTGCGTTCCGAGTACCTGAAGGGTGGCGGCGTGCCGTCCCTGATTGCTGTGTACCAGGACGTCACCAAGAAGGCCAAGGATATTGCCTTGTCGTACGCTGCTGCCAACGGCGGCACCAAGGGTGGCGTCATTGAAACCAACTTCCGCGAAGAAACCGAAACCGACCTGTTCGGCGAGCAGGCTGTTCTCTGTGGCGGCGCCGTTGAACTGGTCAAGATGGGCTTCGAAACCCTGACCGAAGCCGGTTACGCGCCGGAAATGGCCTACTTCGAGTGCCTGCACGAACTCAAACTGATCGTCGACCTGATGTACGAAGGCGGCATCGCCAACATGAACTACTCGATCTCCAACAACGCGGAGTTCGGCGAGTACGTGACCGGTACCGAGGTCATCAATGAGCAGTCGCGTGCTGCCATGCGCAACGCCCTGAAGCGCATCCAGAACGGTGATTACGCCAAGATGTTCATTCTTGAAGGCCGTACCAACTACCCGGCCATGACGGCTCGCCGTCGTCTGAATGCCGAGCATCCGATCGAGACGGTTGGTTCCACGCTGCGCGACATGATGCCTTGGCTCACCGAGCAGCGTCTTGTCGACCAGGCAAAAAACTAGTCAGTAACTAACGAGAGTCTTGCAGCTATGCATCATTTATCGAGAGACGCTTCTGGTGAAACTCATCGTAGAGCCATAGCTGCTCTCGTAGACAAGCATGGGCGTCGAATAAACTATGTGCGCCTTTCGATCACAGATCGCTGTGACTTTCGCTGTAACTACTGCATGGCGGAGGAGATGATATTTCTTCCTCGCCATGAAGTGATGAGTTTGGATGAGTGTCTTCGTGTTGCTTCGGTTTTTGTCGGGTTAGGAGTGAACAAGCTGAGAATTACGGGAGGCGAACCGCTCGTGCGTAAGAACGCAATGTGGCTCATCGAACGTTTGGGCGCTATGCAAGGCCTTGATGACTTGGTCATGACAACTAACGGTTCTCAGTTAGCGCGTTATGCCCAAGGGCTCAGAAATGCAGGGGTAAAGCGCCTCAACATTAGTTTGGATACCCTAAAAGCAGAGCAGTTCAGGCAGATCACCCGCACCGGATCCTTGGCGGATGTACTTAAGGGGATTTCTGCTGCCGGTGCAGCAGGGTTTAGACGAACCAAGCTAAATACAGTGATGATGCGTGGAGTCAACGATGATCAGTTCATTGATCTCGTTCGATTCGCCGTGGACAATGGGCTGGATATCTCCTTCATTGAGGAAATGCCACTCGGCGGTATCGCCGGGCGCAGCAGAACCTATATTTCAGCCGAAGAGACAAGAGCTCGAATCTCGGAATGTTTTGATTTGAGTTTGTTATCAGAGACCTCTGGTGGTCCAGCGCGATATTGGAAAGTGAGCGGTTCTGAATCTCGAGTTGGATTTATTTCGCCGCATAGCCACAATTTTTGCGATACCTGCAACCGCGTTCGGATTACTGCCAAGGGTGAGTTGTACCCCTGTCTTGGCCAGAACGATGTCGTAAATTTGCTTCCAATATTGCGATCCAAGTTATGCAACGAAGAATTGCGCCAAGCCATAGTCGATAGCATGGGGATAAAGCCATTTGGGCACGATTTTTCCAGCCAGATGGAGTCACCAAGCGTGATTCGGTTTATGTCTATGACTGGCGGCTAAATTTCTCAGTGCATGCGTACTGGTTTGTGACAATCCATTGATGACCGTGGCAAATTCTTTATGGAAATGAGTTTTACTGGTTGGGCGGTTACGGCTCTAGCGATCCTGATAACAGGGATTTCAAAGTCGGGCCTTGGGGGGGCTTTGGGTGGTTTGGCGGTGCCATTTCTGTCCATCTGGATATCTCCTAGGGATGCTGCCGCAGTCATGCTACCCATACTTATTGTCATGGACTTGGTTGGTATTCGAGCGTGGCGAGGCAAGGCTGATTGGCATGATTTGAAGATAATGATTCCAGGTGCTCTGACTGGCATAGTGATAGGTTCGCTAACGTTTGGCGTGATGCCTGATCATTTGGTTAAGAGCTTGGTTGGGTTGATCGCTGTATGTTTTTCGCTTGATCGCTTGCTAAGAAAAGCAGGTAAGGTGGCTATTGATCAGCGCCCATCTAAATATTTCGGATGGCTGTGCGGAGCTGGATCTGGTTTCACCAGCACGCTCGCCCATGCTGGTGGCCCACCGGTGATGATCTATCTGCTCTCATGGAGCCAACCTCGAGAAACATTTGTTGCGACAACAGTATTCTTTTTTGCCTTCATTAACTTGGCTAAGCTGCCCTTTTACTTTGGACTAGGCCTGTTTAGTCGTGAAACGCTCACGATGTCCTTGGTATTACTTCCCATCGTCCCCATTGGCGTGTGGTCAGGCGTGCGATTGCTCAAGCATATTCCCGAGAGGCCTTTTTATCTGATTTCTACTTATGCCCTAGGACTATCGGGTTTCAAATTACTTTGGGACGGAGTGATGGTTTAATTTCCACTACGTGTCAGCTCAGTTGGCCGGTAGACACCTGAAGCACTTACCGATACTTTTTCCTGCCATTTTCGGCAGTGCAATACCGCCCGCCTTTCGGACCTGTGCAGCTCACAGTACCAGAGCATGGACACGGCGCCTCCAGCTGCGCTCCATCCTTGGCATGGCGAAACTCCCACGGCGGTGTCGGGTTCGCGTCTCCCCACAGGCCAAGCAGCTGCACCCTGGCCTGCAACTCTGCCTGCTCATAAATGCGCCGGTGGACAGTTGATTGCTCTTTGGCGTACTTCACGTACCACCAGGCCATGCCGGCTTTCACCTGTTCGAGATTGATGTCTACACCGTTTATCAGCACCTTGCCGATCAGGCGTTCTCGATCTTTCTTTTTCCACTCAACCGTTACGGTCTTGTTAAAAGTCAAGTTGGCAATGCTCTCAGTTGAACGCGATCCAAACGCCTGGTTGCTCTCGGGGGCATCAATGGCAGCCAGGCGGATCTTGTGTTGCTGGCGATTGGCGTCAAGGACAACGATGGTGTCACCGTCAGTTATATTGACCACGTAGCCGTTGAGCGTATCGGCGTGGGCGCTGATTGCTATGACGGATAAAAAGATTCCAATTAAGTTCATCTTATCGCCTAGGCCTTAGCAACCGTAGCGTTTCCGGCCATTGACGATACGGTATCTGCCGCCTCGTGGGCCGGTGTAACAAGTGCTATCGACTTGTGGTGTAATTAAATAATTGGGTGCTTGCGAGTTGCCCCCGCGATGGGGGGCGGCAAAGTTGCCTGGGGCAAGGGCACTGCCACGATGACAGTGATACTCCCCTGTTGAACGCTTGAAGTGACAGCCATTTGCATCAAGTCCGCCCCCGTGAGCGGCCACGGAATTCGCAAGAGTGCAGAACAAAAATGTGGCCATGATTCTTACTCTCTGCTTTCTCATCAATAGCTCCCAGCTCAGGTCTCGCCAAAATTACTTCGTGCAGTTGGCTGGCTCAGGTTTCTTGCCAATTAACGCTTTACCCGTACCCTCCAGTCCCGAAATCAATCCACATGCCACGATTTTTGGGAAATCAGGTTGTTTGTCCGACTGCCTCTCGATTTCCGCCTTGCTCCCGCACGGCCAGTTTTGATAAATCAACTTTCCATCGGATTGCTTGCATTTGTAGGATTCGGCGCTGCATACACCTGCAAATAACGATGCAAAAAGAAAAAGCATCGCCGATTGAACAATAGTGCTGGGTCGTACGTAGTTCATGATTTGTCTTTTGGACTCAACTTAGGCAAGTGAGCCGCCTATGCGATTGGGGGCGAAAATATTAGCCTGGTTGCAGAGATCAAGGGACAAGAGGCTACTGGTAGTAAGCAGTGGTCAGATGAGTACCGCGACGAGCACCTAGCGTTTGCCTGCAGCGTGGATAATTTAAGCATCCCCAAAAATCCCTCAGGCCTTCCTTTCCCTGGACCAAGCGCATACTGGTGCCACAGCTTGGGCAGGTTGGCACATTGAAGTCGCCAGCAGTAGAAAACTCAAGAAGCTGTTGGCGAGGAGCCTCTGGCAACCGCTGGAGCATGGCCAGGAACATAGCGCCATCAATCAGCGTAATTCGATTCGGTGCGGCGAAGGCTTTGGCCTCATCGGAGTATTTGCCACTTGTCATGAAGAAGGCTTTACTGACCTTTTCGTGGACCATCACCCCCAAGAGTTCGCGAATTGGCTTCACGCCGACAAAGCTACTTCCCCATGCCTTGCATTGAACGATTGCCGTGGCTTGCTGGGGCGTGCTTTCTTCTTGGAAGAGCCGAATGTCGATGCCACCATCTGGCCCCAGTGGAGTGCATTCGCTACGGATGCCCTTCTGCTCATAAAACTTCTGGCACACGTCTTCAAATCGTTTCCACTCAATCGACTGAATCAACGCAAGAGACCATTCTTTGATCTTGGGTTCGTTCTGCGTGTTTCCGGTCTGATCTTTGGGAGCACATGTTGGATCCATACGTCCCGCGTTTGAATTTCCGACGTCTTCCCGCCTATATCTTTTATTCGACTGAAGAGGCAATGATCTACGGCCAAATTCAAGTGATGGCGCTTTGGCCGACTCTTTTAGCTGACCAATCCATTTGAACAGTGAGATCGCTCCAAACGCGCAACCCAGAATTAGGAACAATGGCTGTAGTCCTGCCGCCAGGGGTTTAAGGAATTGGTTGTGATTGAAGAGTGCTGGCACCAATACGTAACCAAAGAACAGGATCCCGACTGAAATCACACCAGCCGTTGGCCAGGTGGAAAAAAGTGCAATATCCAGCAGTGTTTCTTTTCGCTTACGCCCCACGCGATTCCACGCCTATTTGTCAGTTGTTGAAGGATTCTGGATCAGAGTCGCCAGCGTGACGCTTACGCGCCAGCCCTAGGGACGCACACGATAGACATCGTGGGGGCTAGGTCGTTTTGGATGTATTTTGAGTAGCGTTCTTTTAGGCGTCCAAACAGACCTTGGTCAGTTTCACCAATGAGGACAACAATGGTCTTGTACTTGGCCGGCTCCATTCCTTCGATTTGCCCAACCAAGCGATCATAGTCGGCCTTTTTCTTGAGATTGACCTTGAGTTCGAAGGCAATCTCGTCGCTTAAGAGAAGCCCTGGCCATTTGAGCCAGACGTCGATCGTCGTACCACGGTGCCGATATTCTTTCTCGACCTTGGCGTCTCCTGGCACCGACGCTCGTAACGTTTCGAGAAGATGATCTCGGTATTTTGTTTCACCCTGAAGCGCTGGGGGTTGCCACTGCTCTACGAATTTCGTCAGGCTAGGTAGAAGGCCATGCCAGCTAATAGCCATCTTTTCGAGTTTCATACCGTTCATGGTGATAAGTTCAAGAGTGGCACAGTCTAATCTGAAATTACATAACGTCATAAATTGCAGCCCCTATCAACGAGCAGGGGGGCGCTGCAGCGTGTGCTGTACCGGTGTTTATCGTGAGATACACCGGTAAGTAGCCGAGGCTGGGGAGGGCTCGAAATAGTTCCGAGGAGCACGGCGGAAGCGGTGGCGAACACCTAAATTTATACATGTAAAGATCGCTACCGTGATCACCGCACAATTCGCCCGCGAAATGGGCAGCACCGCCAAACTCCAAAATGGCCAGTTGCCACCCTATTGCAAACTGAATTGACTAGCCTGCTGAATACCAGGAATGGCCTGAAGTGTAGTCACCGATACCGATCACCCGATGGTGTCATTTGTCCTGGGGTGCTGATATTCAGTGACGTAGCCATGACACTGGCAGTCAAAGTGCACCTGTCTTTTGGGCGATCGCACTGAACTCTTTGCGGGGTATTACCTCATCCGCGTCGGTGAAAACACCCGACCGCCCGCCCAGCCAGTACCCCGACCACCAGCGGCACGCACGGCAGCAATAGTGGCTGCAGCGTCACCGGCAGCACGAAGCCGATGACCGTCATGCAGAGAGTGACGATGCCCAGGCTGGCGTAGAGTGCGAACATCTCGGGATCGTGTTGCAAAAACTCCTTGGCCTTGACGAGTCGCGCCAATCCGCCATCGACAAGGGCAGCGAGAACGAAGACGGTCAGCCAGGGCAGCCATTCGAGCAGGGTGGCCAGCCGATAGTTGGCGAGCAGGAGCAGGGCGTCGACCGAGCGGAAATAGGCATTATCGAAAAGGCGCCGGTTAACTGCGGACATTTCCTGGGATACCGCTCCATTGACGCCTGTAGTCGAGGGCGCATCCTTCGCGGCCGGGATCGGGGTGATATTGGCTGTTGCTTCTTGCATTCGCACTGCCCGGTCGAGCATGCGCAGGGCGGACGCTGCGCCCCAGTATGCGGCGGCCAGCTCGTGTTCAGCGCGTAACTGCTCGAGGAAGCGTTCCGGCGGATGGGCCGACGGCACGTACAGCACCAGCGTCAGCAGGATTACCAGAGACAGTATGGCGACGGCGCGGATCATCAAGCGGCCTGTGTGGAGAGGTGGGGGGCGTCCGCCTCGGGGTCGAGGATCGGAAACCGCCCCTTGATAATCCGGCCGCCCGACACCGACGCGAAGTACTGAAGATTGGGCAGCTTGCCCAGTATCTCGGCTGGCACCATCTCCTCGAAGCTCTCGGTCAGTTGCGCGGAATAGCTCGACGAAAAGTCGCCCAAGTGGGCATCCGAACCATGGCTGAGGCCGACGCGCACCGTATGGATTGCTGTCTTGCCGAAAGTCTCGACCACGAAGTCCTGGGTCGGCCGGTCCTTGGTGCGCAGGGCGATCAGGTTGTTGAGGTTGCCCAGGGCCATGCGTGCCGCATCCTCGCTGCCCAGCCGTTTGGCCAGGTCGGCCAGGGTCTGCATTGCACAGGTGGTGAAGATGCCGCCCTCAGCGCCCTTGTTGAGAATCTCGATCAACGGCTGGTTGATGACATTGGCCACTTCATCGACGAACAGCGCGATGCGCCGGTAAATGCCCAGGTTGTAGCGCATGCCGGCCCGCGCCGCCTGGTCGGCCAGGGCCAGGGCGCCAATGGCCGAGGCGACCGACGGATCGGGCAGGGAATCCAGGCACATGTAGAGCACGTGGCCGGCGCGCTCGATCTTCTCAAAATTCATGATCGGCCGGGTGTCGTCGGCGTCGAACGGGTCCGGCGACAGGCTGCGCCCCAGGTCCCCCGAGGTCAGCATCGACAGGATGGGCAGCAGGTTGGCGGTGATCTTCTGGTAATGCTCCCGATTGTGGCGGAAGGTGCGCACCTGCGCGTCGATCACCTTGTTGCGCTGGTTCTGGGCGATGTGGTGCTCGTAATAGGCGACAAAGGCCATCAGGTCGGCGCTGGCGGCTTCCGATGGCCGCTTCAGGTTGCCGCGCTGGGTGTCGCTGAGCAGTTTCTTCATCGCCGGCAGATCGTGCCAGCCGGCGCCCAGGGTCTGGTCGTAGTAGCGGCGCAGCGATCCTTCCAGCACCGGTTCGATGCCGCCCTCGATGTACTTGGTGAGTTTCACCAGGTTGGGCCGCTCTTCGATTTCGACCAGGCCCTGCACCACGACGTTGACGGCATCCCAGCCGAAGGCCGAGAAGGCGCCGGCCGTGTCGGGCGGCATGATGGACTGGATGCGCGAGGCGATTTCGGTGGGCTTCTGCCAGTTGAAGGTGAAATCCAGCCGTACTCCGCGCTCCGGGAATGCCGGGTGGAATTCCAGGAAGGTATCCTGATCTCGGTAGTCCGCGCAGGCGCGCTCGACCACGCGCTTCAGTCGCCGGCTGTTCTTCGGGTCGATGACGATCACGACGTCGCCGCGCCGGATCGCCTGGGTGATCAGGTTGGCCAAGGCGACGCCCTTGCCGGACTGGGTGGTGCCGACCAGCAGCGTGCCGCCCTCGAAGTTCTGCAGCGGTCGGTACAAGAGGACTTCCTGCGGCTCGACACCGTGGATGTAGGGCAGGCCGATCTCGGCGTCCGGCTGGGGCTTGGGGTCGTAACCGAGCAGCTGCAGCCAGTGCGGCGATACCGCGAATTCCCGGTAGTCGATCTTGGCCAGTTCATAGAGCCGCTGCGAATGCACCGGCTGCCATTCGAAGCCGAAGCCCAGGAACACTGAGGCCGGGTCAGGGCAGCAGCGGGCCAGGTCGTCGGTGCCGATGACTTCGATGGCGCGTCCACACAGGGCGGCGCGCAGGATCAATATGTGCAGCGCCTGGGTCACCCGCCATACGCCCATGGCGAAGCAGGCGAGGGTGAGCGGCAGCGCCAGTTGCCGCGGAAGTATGCCGATGACACCGATCCCTGCGAAATAGAGGAGTGCCAGTCCCCAGGCGATGGCGGCATAGGCTTCGTAGGCCCGGCGCCAAGGCATCTCGTAGCGGCGGACCAGCATCTCAGTTGTTCTCTTTGGGTGATGCGGCAAAGGCAGCCGGATCGAGTCCGCTCACGTAGCGCGGGTCGAGTACGATGCCGATGGTCTGCTGGCCGTTGAACTCGCGGGAGTGTGTCGGTGGACCGTCGGGGGCTTGCTTCACCAGAATGCTGGTCTCGCAGAGGGCGCGCATGGCTAGGGACGGTTGAACACCGCGGCGCACGAATTCATCGAGTGGCACGAAAAGCCCCTCGGCGACGGTACAGACGATGGGCGGCCCCATGCCTTCGTTCAGCGTCCGAACGGCATTGGCCAAGGCGTCCCGCACCAGGGGATTTAGGCGCAGGGGGGCTTGCAAGGCGAATGTACTCGGGGCAGATGCCCGCAAGGATGAGCAGGAATCTTCCTCTACCGGCGCTGCATTGGCGTCGTCGCCGGCGGGCGGCGGAATCAGCGACAACTGGGGATGCACCGGTGCCGACGTTGGAGCGGACGGGGGCGTTGGCGGTCCAGCCGAGGCTGGCGCCGGCGGTGGCTTGAATTCCAGCGCTTGCGGCAAGGTTTCCGGTGGCGGATCGATCCCGGCAAGGACGATGGCCGGCGTCGAGAATTTTGCGGCTTCCAGCGGCGTCTTGGCGCCCGGCGGCAGGATGGACCAGGTCGAGCGCTCCGCTCCGGCCGCTTCGAAGACGCCGGCGGCTAGCAGAATTTCCAGCATGGTTTCCGGTGCCTTGGGAATGCCCGCCAACTGGTCGGATTCGAGCAACTGACAGACGTCCTCGGCGCCGCCGGGCCAGACCAGGAACAGGCCGTCTTGGCCCAGCCACAGGCGCGACTTCTCGCGATTGGATATCCACGCCGGATGCCAGCTGGCGAGCCGCCGCAGGGCGTCGACTAGATAGCGCTCCAGGTGCGAGCCGTACTGGGGCGTCCCGTAGCGGTCGGCGCTGGCCGCAAGGTTGCGGTCGATGACCAAGGCCAGCGAGCGGCGGACGAGTTCGTCAAGAATGTTGTGCTCACGATAGACCGGGATGCCGCTGATACTGGCCAGCAGATGCGGCACGATGACGCTATTGCCTTCGGACAGGTCGGCCATGACGGCCGGCGGCACGACCAGGGGGAGCGCGAACAGGCCCAGGCCACGAGCCTCGACCGCCTGCGGTCGCCAGCGCAGGAAATAGCGCTCGGCGCGCTGGGCGGCCAGCCAGTCGGCCAGCGGCATCAGGAAAGCCGGCCATGCCTCGCCGGCAGCATCGGTGACGATCACATGGCTCATCAGGCGATGCAACTCGCAGCAGAGACCGGCGATGAAGGTCGCATGGCGCCAGCGTGGTTCCAGTTGGCGGCGTGCCGAGATGCTCATCCGCCCCGAGAAGATATGGGCGTCGGTCCCTTGCAGACTGAAAAATGCGGTTTCGAGGCCAAGCCGCAGGAGCCCGCCCGGCTTGCTGAAGTAGTTGTCGGCGGTCGCCGGCAGCAGATGCACGCAAGCGGCGTAACGGCGAACGAGGGTCAGCACGTCGCGTTCAAAGCTGTTCCGGTCGGTGCCGTAGCACAGCTTGATGCGCGCAATCAGGTCGGCTTCGCCGGTCAGCAACTCATCGAGCGGCAGCGCGGCGAAACCAGGGTCGGAGGCGGAATAGGTGGTGGTTGGCGTAGGTGGGGCGGCCATGGCGGGACAGCGTCCATGCAAGGAAACGTCATGCCCGATTTTTCGGCTAGCGGCTTCGCTTGTCGCGCTGAAATCGCCTCTATTCGGCCGGGGTTTCGCCTTCGGCGTCGAGACTCAACTTATGAAAAAGTGCCAGCAAACCCTGTTGGCGCTCGATGCTCTCGACGGCGGGATGCGCCGGGTACGAAGCCTGAATGCGATGGTCCAGTGGGAAGCGCTCGGTCAATTTGCAGAAGGGGCATGTTTCACCCGAACGTGCCACGGTGCCGATCGCAGCGATGAATTCACAGCCACAGCCCGGACAGGTCAGTACCGACAAGGTGGGGGTGCGGGCCAGCCAAATGCCGTCGATATAGGAGACGAGATTGAAGGCGCGGTCCAGGCTGATGCGGTAAGGCGGCAGTGTGGCGGCCTGGTAGGCGCGGTAGGCGAAGACCAGTGCTTCGCCGGCAGTGAGTCCCTGCCCGCGCAACTGGCGATACTTGGCACCGATGAGACAGGCATCGGTGCGCAGAATGAGATTGGCGTTGTGATACCACTCAGTCGAGTCCGGCGCGCGTCCGCGCGGGATAGTCCGAGGGTCGGCGAAGAACAGCCGTTGGACCTCGCGTGGCGGGAGGCCGGTGATGCTGTGAATGGTCTTCAAGCGAGCCCCCTGCTCAGCCAATTGCTTGGCAAGCTGGATGGCACGCAAATGCCGGTCGCCGCGGGTGGGCATCGGGGGCTACCGGCCAATGTTGGTCGGGGTCGGGCGATGGACCAGTGCCAGAGGTCCGGCCAGCGGCCGTGGCGTACTCAACAAGGCCACCAGGTCGGCGCGTGGTGGGAACAGAGTCGTGTTGCCAATGTGTACCACCAGGGACCACAGCTCGTCCAGGCTCAAGCCTTGCAGGTGGTCGGCCTGCGTCGTGTCGAGCGCGAACTTGCAGCAGGTCGAAGCCCGATCATGCTGTAGACCGGCGTGAATGACGGCGAGCACGTTCAAGTTGATCCACTCGACATCGGTAAGCGTCACATGACTCATGGTCCTGTCCTTCCAGTGAGATGGGACCACCGGCTGTGATGCCTGAGAGATTGATGAACATTCCAGCACGACTTTACAGCCAGGGTAAGGATGTCAGCATATGTATGGATTTGCTGGCATGGCAATAGCATTTGCTGAAAAGCTTGAGAGGCGGCCTTCTTGCCACACGCAAGGCCCGATTCATGGCATTGCTTGGCGAATGGTGCGCTCGCCGGGCGGATTGTCGAGTCACGTCGGCACGTCACAGTGACGGCAGGAGAAAGTGATGATTTCAAGGCACCAAACAGAGCAGGAAGGCAACGCCCAAGTGGCTACTCAGAGCGATAGCGGTGCGACGCCCGATGAGGATGCGCCGCCTGCGCTCGATCTGCTGCCCGGCGTGCGTGCCCGGCTGAATGAACGCCTCGACCATGTCGGCATTCCACACCGCGGCCGATTGACCTATGTGGCGGCGCTGACCTACCGTGCGGTGCAGACGGTGAGTCGATGGTTCGAGCCCGAACGCCCCGGTCTGCCTGACGTGGAGTCGCTGGCGCGGCTGTGCGATGGCCTGGGGTGCAGTTCGGATTGGGTTCTGGGCCTGACGCCCGCGATGGGCGGAAACCCTGCGCTCCAGCATGCCTCGGCAACGGAGTTGCAGTGGGTCGGCGAGGTGCTCGAGCGCTTGCGTCGGATGCATCGTGACAGTGAGCCGATGCCGATGGTCGGCGACGAGATGGCGCCTTCGATTCACGATGGCGACATGCTGTTCGTCGATCGCCGTTACGACAGGCTGGGCGGGAACGGCGTCTATGCGCTGGAAATCAACGGTCGCATCTTGGTGCGCCGGGTCGAGAGTCGCATGGGTACCGGGATCGTCTTCAAGTGCGACAACCCGGCTTATGACGATTACCCGGTCGCCGACGTGGATGCCGTCAAACGCATCGGGCTGCGTGTCCTTGGCAAGGTCCACGCCGCCGTCGGGGTCACCGTGTTCTGGAACAGTTGAAAGCCCGGCCGGGAAGACCACCCCGGCCAGCTCTCAACAAACCTGTGGATCAGGCCGCTTCGGCCAGTCCTTTCCACTCATGGGCCGACAAATCGATCAGCCGGCCGCCCAGCGCTTCGAATTCCGTCGCGCGGTCGTAATCCTCGACCTCCTGGCTGTAATGCGTCACCGCATTGACCAAGCCATAGCCTGACAACTGACCATCCGCTATCAGATGGCGCAGTACTCCAGCCCGTTCGCCTTCGTTGAGGATATAGCGCTGGGCCAGCACCTCGACCGTCTTGACGGGGTCGCCGACCAGCGGGATGTTAAGCGTCTTCTGCAGCTTCTGTGCCGTCTGGCGGAAGGTCGCTTCTGACACCGCTGCCTGCACCACGTCGCGCACCTTCAGGAAGAAGGCCTTGTCGTCGGCACGCAGGGTGTCGTCCTGGTAGACCTGGATGCGCTCATCCTCGCCACCGAGGGCGCGACCGACGTGCGTCTTGCGCAATGAGCGATCAGGAGCGATCAGGCCATTGCTGCACACCAGCCGGAACAGCAGCGGCTGGACCGACAGCGTGCCCTGGCCGACCTCCGAGTTCGAGATCACGACACCGGCCTGCACCACGTCGCCGGGTGTCATCTCATATTTCAGGCGCGGCGTGATGCACTTCAGATACATCTTCGTCTCGGTCAGTTCGACCGACTCGAAGCGCACTTCGGGCAATTGCTGCAGGATGGGCAGCACGCTTTCGGCCAGATCGAAGTTGTCCAGGCGGCGGTAGCGATCCGACAGCACGGCGCGTACATGGCCATCCAGGGTACGCAGCATGCGCCGGTCTTCCTCGCTTTGCAGCCAGGTGTTCACGTTGCGGTCGAGCAGCGCTGGCTGGTCTTCGCGCATGCGCTCGAAATAGGCATACGGGATCTTCAGCTTGTCGGCCAGTTGGCGGCGGGCCAGGGGCGTGACGCCATACTGCACCGGGCTGCCACCTTCTTCGATGACGAGGCGAGTCTCGCCCTGCTCGTCGGTGGCATGGCGTATCAGCGCCGAGGGCACGATCAGGTCCTTCTTCGAATCCAGTTGGCGTTCCAGTTCCTGGGCCAGGCTGACGAGAGAACGTCCGTTTTTCATAGCAATCTCCTTGTCGGAATAGAAAAGCGGAGACGGCATCGCCCAGTCGCGGGGATGCGCATCCCCGCCAGGGTCGATGACGAACCAGCGTGTGCCGGTCCGGATAAGGCACGAGGTGAATCGCGCCGGAACTCCAGGGCTGTCTTCGCGATACCTTGGGGTATCGCCTGGTGTGACAACTACCAGTGGGACAAACGACCTTTTCGCCGGCACCTCAGGAGGCTGTAGTACCGCTGAAAAAGTGGGTGTGCGCGCCTTGCGGCGGTGCACACCCGGGTTGCTCAAGTTGCCTGTGAGGACAAGACCTGCACGCGGCGTAGCCACAGATCGCTCCAGTCCACGCCAGCATCCTTGGGTACGAACACCTGCACCTCGCGGCTGCCTGAGCGATGCGCTTCGCGCTTCAGACGCCGGGCCAATACGAAGGCGCCGGCCTGGCCGGCAAAGTCTCCGTTGGCATCGTTGTCGGCGTAGATCCAGACCCGGCGAACCGAGTCGGGAATCCACAGCTTCTCCAGATTGCCGGCGTTCAAACCGGCCCAGAACGGCCGTCCCGTCGCGAGATACAGTGCGATGCTCTTCTCGATGCCTTCGCTGAGCCCCAGGTCCTCAGTCGCCTCGAAGAGACGGACCGCGGCCCCGTTGATGCCGGAAGAGAGCACCTTCTTCGCATCCGGCACGGCCAGTTTGGCGCCGTCCTGGAGATAGGTCCGGTGCAAGGTGGCCGCATGGCCGTCCTCGCCCTGGATGCACGCCAGCATGGCCGGATACTCGGCGACCTTGTGCGACTTGCCGTCGGCATCCTTCTGGTAGTAGCCCAGCGCCGGATGGAAGCGCAGCACCTTCGGATAGACCGGCAGCGCCACACCCCGGCTGGTCAGGTAGCGATCGACTTCATCGCCCGCCGTGACTGGCTTCGCTTCGCTCCAGATCCGTTGCGCCAACTTCTTCATGCGTTCGGCAGGCGGCTCGCTGGCGCGCGGCGGCAGACTTGGCATCACGCCCAGCCAGCGCTCGACCTCGCATAGCGCCGTATTGAAATCCATGCCCAAGGTTCCCTGCAGCAGCTTGAAGCCGCCTCCGGGGCCGCAACCGCGGCAGAAGTAGTTCCCCTCGCCGAACTTGTCGGTGTACTGGAACCGGTCGGTGCCGCCGCAGAAAGGGCAGGGCAGGTTGCGCCGCTTGAGGATGCGTGGATCTACACCCAGGCTGGACAGGATGTCTGTCCATTGACCATGGGCACGTTGCTTGGCCGATTCGACACGGGCGGCGTAGTCAGCCGACTGCATGGCAGTCTCCAGTTCCGGCCAGCAATGCCACCGAATGACCGGGTGCAACACCATCGCCGACGGTGACCGCGAAAGTCTTGCCGCGCAGCAAGGGATATTTGCCCAGCCCCAACTCCTGCAACAATGAGTCCAGCGTTTGCACCGGATCGACCGAACGCAAGCGACGGATCAGGTCGGCTAATGCATCGCGGTCGGCGTCCAGGTCCGAGGACATGAACTGCTCGTTCTCGTCGATGAAGGACGAGGCCTGCCGTACCGGCTGGCCGGACGTCTCACCCATCGGGATGTAGACCACATCCTCGTGGCAGAGGCCCGCTTCGGTGATTTCGGCCACGTCTTTGGCGCTACGCAGGATCACCGAGTCGCACAGGATTACCGTGGGCCAGATCCAGCGTCCTTCCAACTGGACGCGGATCTGTTCGGAAACCGCTTCGACCCGCACCGTTTCATTGTCGAGAAAACGCACGTGACGCCATGCCCAGTGATCGGAGCTCAGGCCGATCCAGTCGAAGATCAGAAAGCCCTTGGCCCGGGCCAGCATCCAGCGCGCCGCGTTGTCGTCACCCAACCAGTCGAGGGAGACCAGGGTTACGGCGCCGCTCTCGATGGCCTCTCGGGTGGGGGCTGCAGCAACTTGCCGGATATAGCTGCGGTCATCGTCCTGGATCGGATAGTCGACGACTTCGTCGAACAACTCGACCGGCAGCACATCGAGGTCGTTGAGCAGGTCCCAATGTCCCCAGGCGCGCATCGCTGCGTAATAGATTACGACGAATTGCTCAGGCGAAAGACGAGCCTTGGCCGACTCCAGAATTTGCCGCCAGCAGGCGGTCAGTGCGGTGCTGATACGCTTGCTCTGCACATCCTCGTCGATCAACTTGTCGCGATCCGGCAGCCGCGCCATGAACTGGCGCGAATCGAGATGCACGACATTGACCTCGTCGAACGGACAGTAATTGGGCTTCATGACGCAGAAGCCCTGCAGGAAGACCAGGGTGTTGTAACTGAACTTGCCATCCTGCATTCCGGTGAGATGGACGGTACCGATCGGGCTGTCCATGGTCGTCAGATGCGCGGCGGCAAAGCGCCGCATCAGCGGCTTGCCGTTGAACAGCACCTCCACCGGAAAACCCAGGCACAAGGTCTCGATGCGCTCGCCCAAGTCGGGCAGGTCAACGCCGTGAAGATCTATCCGGGTGCCGGTCACTGCGTCGGCCATGGACTCGATGTCGATGGATGCCTTGGCCAGCGCCGCCGCAGTATCGATGTCGACCCGCTGATGACCCGAGGCGACGACGCAGCGCGTCGCGGCATAAAGACACTTCGAGAAGCCGACCCCGAAAGGGCGTTCCTCGGCACTGGTCGCCGCATCCCAGCCCGACTCATGAAAACTCAGGAGCTTCTGGAAATCGTCGAGCCCATGGCCATCGTCTCTAATCGTCAGGACCTGTGTGCCGGCATCGTAGTCGACTTCGATATGCGTTGCGCCAGCACGGCGGGCATTCTGCAACAACTCGGAGACGAGCGTGAAGCGGTCGGTGAAGGCGTAGCGCTGGTTGCGCAAGGCGCCTTCCTCGTTGATACGAACCTGGATCTGCATGATCAACTCCTTTAGTGGAGGCGGCACCAGCCCCGACGGGACCAGCCCGCCAAAGGGGAACGACCGTTCAGCCGAGAGGGCGAAGCGGCGGGGTGGACAACTGGCCAACGGCCAGGGCTTCCATCAGGCTGTGCGGGCGGAATTCTGCCGGCAGCAGGTGGCGGGTGTTCAGGACCCGGCCTGCGGTGTCGAGACGCTCGACCTTCAGGCCGATCGGGTGCCAGTGCACCCGGTAGGCCAGCCAGTCGGCGCCGGCGATGACGAAGGTACGACCGGCACGACTGGTGAAGACTTCGCTTTCCCTGACGAGGAACTCGATGTCCTCCAGCGCCTTGACGTTCAGCAGGGACTTGGAGAGTCCGGCGAGGCGCGTTGCGGTATGCATGGCGCTCTCCTTAAAGTACGGCCGAGGTACAGGGAGGGGCATCGGCTGATAGTTCAGCATTCATGCTCTTGTCTGGAGGATCGAGGCGTTGATCATCGATTTGCGCTTGGGCATCGTGGCTTTCAGGCAGATCCCTCAGGCAAGCAGCACGCAGCTGATCCTGATGGGTCTGTTGAAGGCCGACCGCGTCTTCATAGTCCAGACGTCCGGCGATCCCGTAGAGGACGAAGATCGCCAGCAGGCAAAGGACATCCTTGAAAGTGCTCATGACGACTCCTTCAAGTGGGGCGGGCTTGCGCGTTGGCGGCAAGCCCAAAAAGGGAAGGGAATTAGGCGAACAGGTCGCCTTGCACGGACATTCGCTTGATCTGCTCGTTGATCCACTGGGGGTTCCTGGAGAGTCGGGAAGCGACCCACGTGGGGTTGTGGATGATGGCCTCGCTCACCCAGTCGGGAAAGCGTTCGAGCGAAGCGTTCAACCAGGCCTTCAGGCTGTGGCGGATATGATCGCGAATTTCCTCGGCGTCAACCCGACCGCAGTAGGCGATGGGCGACAGGGGGCTGCAACCGACCACGCGCAAGCAACTGACGAAGGAAAACGGCAGGGCATCCTTTTCGCGTTCGCTAAACACCCAGCACAAGGTGTCGAATTTCTCTTCGAGGGGCGTCGCCGGGTCGGCCAAGCAACTGACTTCCACCAGCAGGCGCCAATGCAGAAAGACAATGTCTTCCTCGCTCCACTCTACGGTTCCCTTGGTGTCGTTAAATATCTCATCCAGCGTGGCGCGATCTGGGATTGCTGCCGGCTGGTGACGCGAGGGGATGGTCAATGCAGGGAAAATGGCGGAAAAAACCGGACCCACGGGCGTGGGAGCGGAAACTCGAGGGGGTAGGTTCTGATTCAGCATCGTTAGCTCCGAAAAAATGGAGGCAACGCATCCCGGGGCAGGGGGCAGATGCCCCCGTGGGGTGAGGGGCGACCGGCCTGTTAGGGATGGTCAGTGCTAAGTGAATGAACTCCTGGACTGGCTTGAGCGTGCGGAGAGAACCGCTGTGATCGGTATGCCAGCGACCGATCGAGGAAGGCTTTCGGGGGAGGGGCGTCCAGGAGGCGACCACGTAGACGCTGTGCCCCTGCCTCGAAAACTTTCCGCGATGGCATGAGCTAGATCGGCAGCGGGGGCGCTGCCGGCAACCCGCGTGTCGCATACCGGCGAAAATCAGCGGGGTGCGATAGCGGGAACACTCCAGGGCTTGCCTTGTTTGAATGCAGGGCTAGCTACTGCATGACTCAAAGTTAGAGGCTCGATTTGCCCAAGTCAATCCAGAAATGGCCCCAATGCCGAAAGGTCCCTCAGGTTGCGGCTATTTCCGGTGGCGAATGCCTCGTCTGCTACGGAAGATGGCCTCGAACGCGCTATTTCGAGGAGCTCGGCATGTCAGAAATTCAGATCGTCAAAGTCGACGAGGGCGGCGTCAATGCCCGTATTCTAGCCAAGGAGGCCAAGGCCGATTTCCGACGGGTCGAGGCTGCCAGTCTGAAAATTCCGACGCGCTTCACCAGTGCCGAGGGCAAGCGGTTTTTTGCCCGGCTATTCAATACACTGCAACTCAACACACACTTCATTTCGGTGATTGCTCGTACACGACTCGACCACGAGGATGTGGCCAAGATAGAAGATGCCATCCGCACCCAGATGGACGCTGTGGCCGAGAACCTCAATCAGGCCATTGACCAAGCCGAAGCGCTGTTTAAGGCCCATGCGATTACTAGCGTGGCAACCTACGACACGGTGGCACTTGATGTGGATGTCCATGTGCTGTCCTCTATCGGAAGACGTTACCTCGAAGTCCTGGGCAAACTCGACCAGTTGATGCCTTTGCTGCAGACCCTGGAAATCCACGAGGTGATCACCACCCAGACAGTGGATATCCAGCGGGCCAGCCTCAAACGTCAGGTGCGGGACCTCGCCAACGCAGCGCGGAACCTCGCCATGGGTTTGAGGCGGCGGATGAATTCCTTGGCGCTGCGTGTTGGCGAGGGAGGGAGGCCGGAGACCATCGCCGCTGGCGTTTCGGATGGCAAAAACAGTTCTGAGGCTGAGCGCGAGGATACGGCAGATCCAATAGGTGAGAGTATCGTTGTCCAGCCCGAGTCCCTAGAAGATAGCCTACCTTCGATGGGCGAATAGCGTCACCCTGATTGCCCTGCGAAAGCGGGACAAGTCACTTTGTCAGTCAAAACGGGGTTAAGTTGGATTTTTTGTCTGTAATCTGGTGCAGCCTCAGCAATATTGATTACTGTGTTTTTTCTTGGCTTCAGTACTCGGACCATCTCCAATCGCTGGCATGCGTGGTCCTTTTCGTCTGGCGCATTCCGGGGTGGCTTGCGTTGGGGCTTCGACATCAATATCGTATCAATAAGCTCCGCTTCGGGTGACTGATGCTGGGGGCCAAAACCGCTCTTATGGCGGCGTTGCAGTCGTTACCTGCCTCTTCTATGATGATCCTGCGCGTGCGGCGCGAAGGAGGTGCCGCAAGCCTTGCCTTTCCCGACTTGGTTGCCCTCTGGCCGCTATGCGGGGGAGTTTTCTTTTTGAGCTTATTTTTCCATGCCGTGCGACCGGGGCGCCGGCGGCATGCCTTTGGGTTTTGCGTTCCCTATCGGCCCGCGCCATTCTGACCTAGCGCGGTCGCAACAGTGCAGGTCATGCCTTTTTCCCGGCACCCGCCGTGACGAGGTCCGATCATGTCCAACATCCGTTCCCGTGTCGCCATGATGGCGGCGACCTCCATTGCTAGTCCGGCTACGCCTGATACTCCGGTTCTTCCGCTGGTCCTGCCCGAGACCGGCTTTCTGCGTCAGACTCAGGTCTTGGCCTTCGTTCCCATCTCCAAATCGACTCTCTGGCGGCGCATACAGGCGCGCAGCTTCCCTGCCCCTGTCAAGCTCTCGGCGCGTGTGACCGCCTGGCGCGCCGAGGATATACGGCGCTGGATTGTGCAACAGGGCCAACCTGGATAATGGGAGGGCAAGGTGCCTAGAGCGGCTGAGCGTGGAATCTCGGTGCTGTTCGTCTTGCATGGAAACACCATAAATCTGACACTTTTGGTACCCATAGCCAGTCGCGAAGATGTAGCCCTTAGCCTTATGGCACGGCAGGCCACTGAGGAAAATCATGAGGAAGGCAAGCACTATGAAAAATCGGCCCAGCCCTCAGGGTGAATCAGGCTCGCCGCAATGCGATATGAGCCTGGATCATCCCCGCGATTTCCGTGTACAGGCCTTGGCCTAACTGGCAACTGACTAAGCGATATAGAAGACCGGAAGTAAACGCCCAGGTGTCGCGGGCCATGACCAGGGGATCCAAGTCTTTTCGCATTCTTCCCTTTGTGGCCGCTAGTTGATAGATGCGCACCATTTTTTCGAGGAATTCTTGTGCCGGACGACCAACTTCCTCCTGGACCCTGGAAAATTCATCAACGTATTCGCAGCGGGAAATCATGATTTCGAACAACTCCCTCACCACTGGGCACTCCTGCAACACCCGGAAAAATTCGTTGAGAGATGCTTCAATTGCGTCTAGAGGATCAGCGAACTGGTTTGTAAGCAGAAGTTGATCCACAGGAACGAGCATGGTTTCGATCACGTCCTCCCGCATGGCGAAAAAGAGTTCTGTCTTGTTTTTGAAATACCAGTAAATTGCGCCTCTGGTTACCCCCGCTTCCTTGGCAATTTTCTCTAGGGTAGAACGGACGACACCATGTTTATGGAATACCCGGCGAGCCGCATCGATAATTTCCTTGCGGGTTTTTGCCGCTTCTTCCTTTGTCTTCCTAGCCATCAATCACTTTCAATTCAGATTCATCAATATGCGGGGGCACTGGGCTCTTAAATCCAAATGTGCTCCGCTGGGCAATGTAAAGTGCCAAATTCGCCGCGTTGGTACGACGAAATTGCGTTGGCCAGCGCGTCGGCTGAGCTCAGCGCCATATGCCCTTGCCAGTACACCGGCTGGCGAAGTGGCGTACCGGCAAACAGCGCGGCCTTAGCGTTGCCCTGCGTGGCTAGAAGCTTGACCGTTCTGGCTTCCGCCTGAGCCGGCAAGATCGGAAGCCGGAGTTCGTTGCAGTCAAAACGCTGGCCATCAATCATTAAGGTGCCGAAGATCGGCATGACGAATGCACTTTGGCCTGCCGCTACCGGAACGGACAGTTCGGCTCCGTCGTCAAGCGAGATATCGAGCAAGCTGACCTCGGTGGGCGGAAGCAAAGGCGAACGTGATTCTCCGAAACCGCCCAGTGGTACTCGGATTCTTATGCCTGGCAGTTGCACGACCGTTATGTCCTGTGGCGACAGACTCATCGTGAACGGTTCAGCACTCTGTAGATCGCGAGGGAGGTTGATGAAGATTTGCAGCATGTGCACTGTTTTGCCAACTGCGGCGGGAACTTCCTCATGCACCACACCACGTCCGGCGACCGTCCAGTGCAAGCCGCCGGGCAGGATTAGGTTGCTGTTGCCCAGCGAATCACGGTTGGAGATGCCTGTTTCCGAATCCAGGAATAGATAGGACACTGCCGAGAAGCCGGCGTGTGGGTGTGGTGGAAAGGTTGGTGCGCTGATCCAGGCATGATCGACGGCGAGGAACGGGTCAACCTGGGCGGGATCGATACCGCGCAATCTGTAGGCGCGGAAATGGTTACAGTGATTCGCGCGATGCAGGCGAGTGACGGTTGTCATGACGGTATTTCTCAGACGCTATTGGTCATGCTTAGGGATGGGGAATTGATGTGGCCAAGCAAAGCAGGGGGTAATTCGCCTAGTCAGGTCGATTTCTGTAAGTCGACTCAAAGCCACAGATCGAGTGAATTCAGCGGCTTTGATTGCTTGGCTTGACGCGATCGTCAGGGTACCGATGGTTGGCAATTTGGGAGACTGTCCCCCCTTGATGCGAAGGTCTCCGGTACTTGACTATTTGCCTCCAAACCACATGCGGCTGAGCAATCCATCGCGTCGAACAAACTGGTGATAAAGCGCCGCCAGTATGTGTGCCGTGATCAGTGCGATCAGAGCCTTAGCGATCAAGCCGTGTCCCAGGCGAGGAGCAAAGTCTTCGAAACTTGCGGGCAGGGCAGCGGTGCCGGCAAATACGGCAGCTGGCAAATTGGCCTGAATCGAAAGTGCAATGCCGCTGGCTGCCATCAGGACCACAAGGAGATAAAGTCCATAGTGAGCAAGTACAGCCAATCTATCTAGCATGATATTGCCCGTTGAAGCTGGGGTAGGATGCGATGTCTTCAGTCGCACTGCTAGTCGAATCAAGGTCAAAATCAAGATCAGACCCCCCGCTACCATGTGGCCTCGCAGGGCATTGATCTTGTCGGGCGACTCGTTGGGAATGTGTTGCAAGACCAAACTACCCATGCCCAGAGCGACCAATAGAAGTACGGCGAGCAACCAGTGAAAGGTCACAAGTGCGAAGTGATAGCGTTTTGGTGTCATAGTCGAACTCCTCAGATATTTGCAGTAGTACTCAAGATCGGATAATCGATATAGCCTTGGGCACCTGGGGTGAAGAAAGTGCTTACGTCCGGGGTATTGAGCGCGGCGCCGTGGCGGAAACGTTCGGTTAGGTCTGGGTTGGCCAAGAAGGAAATGCCGAATACTGTGGCGTCGGCACGACCTTCGGATAACAGGGCTTCGGCTCTCTCCCGATCAAGCCCCCCGCCAACCAGATAGGGCCCATTGAAGCGCGGGCGCAAAAGCGAGTGATAGTCGAAGTCGGTACCGAACAGGGCGACGTGCAGATAGGCAAGATCGAAGTTACACAGTTCGTCGACCAGGTGGGCATAGGTTTCCTGCGGCGTCGCGTCGGTAATGCTGTTGAAGTTCATTTCCGGCGAAATCTTGATGCCGACGCGATCGCTGTTTGCTTCGACAACCATTGCAGCCAGGACATTTAGCACGAAACGAACACGTCCATCGACTGAACCGCCGTACTTGTCCTGTCGCTGGTTGCTGCCTGAAGAAAGAAACTGTTCCGGTAGATATCCCGAGGCAGCGTGCAATTCGACGCCGTCAAAGCCGGCTTCAAGCGCACGACGCGTTGCCTCAGCATAGTCATCGATCACTCTGTCGATATCGATCGTACTTAACGCGCGTGGGGTGACAAAATCTACCTGACCATTACCAGTCCAGGCTTTTCCATCGGGCTTAATTGCCGACGGTGCTATTGGTGATGCGTTTTCTGGCAGCAATGACGGATGGGAAATGCGTCCGCAGTGCATCAACTGCATGAAGATGCGTCCACCCTGTGCATGAACTGCCTCTGCAACGGCTTTCCAGGCCTTCATTTGGTCGTCAGTTTCGATTCCCGGCGTCCGCACGTAACCCTTGCCCATCGCCGAGGGGAAGACACCCTCGGTAATGATGAGGCCGGCGCTGGCTCGTTGGGCGTAATAGGTCGTGGCCAAATCGCTCGGAACGCCAGCGTCATCAGCGCGTGAGCGGGTCATTGGTGCCATCACGAAGCGGTTTGGCAGCGTATATCTGCCTACACGGACAGGGGTAAATAATGGGCTCAATTTGGACTTCCCATAGCAGTTGGAAGATGGCTGCCGCTCATGTGACGGCTCCTCTTGTGACTCATGGTTGTGGACAATATGACCCGCCACGGTAACTCCCCGACTAAGCAAAGCGGTTCTCTTTGGATGCAAGGAATGTCTCTTCTTCCGCTGTCGACGTGCGGGGCTTTCGAGATACCACCGACTCATCAGTTAATCGAGCTTGCCTTAGCAGTTGAGGACCAACAGGTACTGCATCAGCACAGCAAGGAGAGGAAGTTGTCATGGCACCCCTAACGCAACAGGCCTCCTGATCTCGCTAAATTATTACAGTGCTGTTGCGATAGATGAATCATCCATCAATTTGATTTCGGAATAAAGATGGTAAATTGGAAATGATTGATCCATTAATGGAGCGGTAACTATGGAACTGTTGAATGAGATGGCCTTATTCGTCGAAGTCGTAAAGGCGATGAGCTTTCGTCGTGCAGCAGAGGCGATTGGTGTGCCAAACTCAACCTTGTCTCGACGCATCAGCGTCTTGGAGAAAGCGATCGGACTGCGTCTGTTGCATCGAACAACCCGCAAGATCGAGCTAACCGAGGCGGGGCAACTCTATTACGAACGTTGCAGACGTATTGTCGAAGAGGCGCGGCTAGCGCACGAGCAACTCGGTGAAATGCTGGCACAGCCTAGCGGCGTGCTGCGCGCCTCACTGCCGGTAGATTTCGCCAATATTTTCTTGGCGCCGCTGATAGCGGAATTCGCCAGCCGTTACCCTGGTATTACTTTTGACTTCGACTTGACTCCGCGTAGGGTCGACTTGGTCTCCGAGCCCTTCGATGTGGCAATCCGCATGGGCGAGCCGCAGAACTCGAACTTGATCGCTCGGCAATTGGCCAAGCTGCCTGTATATCTTTATGCCTCGCCGCGCTACCTCGAAATCTCCGGCGAACCAAGTCGCCCAGAGGAACTGGCGCAGCATGAGTGCCTAGGTTTTCCAAATGCAGGTTTGTGGATTTTGAACCGTGCACTTGAAACGATTGAGGTTTCGGTCGGTGGCCGATTTGTACTAAATAGCGTGGGAATGATCCGACGTTTAGCTACCCTTGATATGGGAATTATTTTGTTACCGGAAGAAGTGGTCGCCGAGGACTTGGCATGTGGACGTCTTTGTCGCGTGCTGCCAGATTGGCAAGGTACACCGATTTCTGTTTATGCCCTTACTGAAACTCGATTGCTACCCGCGAAGACGCAACGTTTCATTGAATTCTTGCGCGAGCGATTTGAGCAGGGCAGCTAATGCCTTGCCAGTAAAGCGTCGCAATTTTGACACTTTCTCTACGCAGGGATCACGCTCGCTATCCGGCGACCTAAGGGCGGGTTTTCCAAAAGTCGGCCTTCTTGCAGCAAAACCCGGACTCCACAAGATTATTCACCAGCGTATCGACAGCCAGCGAAGACGTCTGGCCGCGTGGTCACAACCTGCTAATGCTCCCATCGTGCAGCGGGTATTCCGAAAGTAGCGGAATCAGTTTTCACGTACTTGATGGCCGGTGCAGCCAGTAGGGCTGGCAAACACCAATGCCCATGCCTTGAAGCAATGCATTGCCTGACCAACATGCTGCCGGGCCTCATGTTCCAGCGCAGCCGCATGGTTTCGCCGCCCGTTTGCCATTGATTGAGATCGGGGCGCGTCAGGATGGTCAAGCGGTCAACCAATGCTGACGGATAGCGCGGTACTCCTGCGCGGCCAGATAGATCGGTGGCGCCACGAGCCGCACGGCAATCCAACACATTAATCCTCGGATGCTGAGTGCTACTACTCCATGTATTGCGTCATTTTTGGATTAGTCTTTTCCATTCTGCCGGGTTTATTCCATTGAGCAGTTAAGCGAAGATGTTTTCCATCATTAACGCGGAGCACTTCGTGAGTCAGCCTGTCATCCCTGCCCGAGTTGGTTGTTGCATTCAGGAACTCTACATCGAGAGCAGGTGATTCGCTTACTCGTGATCGAAGTGGGCGGTCTGATCCACCAAGATCAGGATCGCGCTGGCTTGGTCATCCGTGAAGAGTAAATACCCAACCCAAGCGCCAACAATATAACCGAGTCCCTTTGCTATGAACGTTTCCCCCGTAATTCTCCGCTTGCATCGAATGGACAAGGGCGCCGTGTTTCGCGCTTTCACACTCCGTGGTGATGAGGCTTCTTGGCCGATTGATCCATTCCTCGGAGTGGACCATGCATGGATCAGCGGACCAACTTTCCCGCCGCATCCACATGCCGGTTTCTCTGCCGTGTCCTATCTATTCAGCGATTCGGATACCAACATAGCCAATCGTGATTCATATGGGGACAAGTCGTTAATTTTGCCGGGCGGGTTGCATTGGACTGCCGCTGGCAGGGGCGTGGTGCATGAGGAGGTGCCAGCGGAAAACGGCAAGACCGTGCATATGCTGCAGATCTTTGTGAACCTACCGGCGGAGCGGCAATCCGATGCGCCATTTGCTTTGAAGCTCCTCCCCCAGGAGGTTCCTGTGGTGCAAATGCCTGGGGTGAAAGTACGCGTCCCGCTGGGGGCGTTCCAAGAGGCCTGCTCGCCGCTTAAGCCTCCGACTGAAGTTAACTTGTTCGATATCGAACTCGAAGAAGGGTCTGAATTACTGCTGCCCATTGCAGCAGGGCACAGTGCCTTTCTTATGCCTATTTTCGGAACGGTGACGATTGAAGGCCAGGCATTTTCGAGCGATGAGACGGGGGTGCCGGCTTTTCCTGGGCAGCCAGAGCCGCGAGTGATCACAGTCAAATCTCCAAAAGGCGGAGCAAAGGTTGTGTTGTTTTCCGGGAAACCCCTCGAACAGCCGATTTATTGGATGGGCCCCATGGCCACGTGTTCAGAAAAAACATTAGCGGCGTCTGTGGATGCATATCGCCGCGGGGAGTTTGGGTCGCTGTAATGCACAGCGATCCAGCGGTACTGGGCTATCGATAGTCCATTTTTTTATTACAGGAGACTTAGTATGACAAAGGAACTTTTTAGTGCCAGCAACACGGCAATGTTGCTGATCGATCACCAAGTAGGAACGATGGGTTGGGTTCGCTCCATTCCCGCCTCGCAATTGAAGCGTAATGCGGTATTGCTGGCGAAGGCCGCCAAGATTCTCAATATACCCGTCATTCTTACGTCAAGCATGGAAGAGTATGCCCAGGGCCCGCTCATCAGCGAACTTGCTGAGATTCTGCCGGAAGCCCATGCCGCACGAATCAAGCGCTTCGGCATTGTCGATGCGATGGGCGACCAGAACTTTGCTGCAGCGGTCAAGGCGACGGGTCGCAAGAATCTGCTGATCGCTGGTGTGACGAACGACGTGTGCACCGTGTTCCCGGTACTGACCGCCATTCAGCAAGGCTACGAGGTGCAAGTGGTGGCCGATGCGGGTGGTTCGCCGACCAAGTTTGCCGATGATGTTTCCTTGCGCCGAATGGAACAAGCCGGTGCTGTTGTGACCAGCACAATTCAGGCCGTTGCCGAACTTGCGCGCAACTGGACCACCCCGGAAGGTGGTGAACTGATGGGGGCTGTCATTGGTGCGCTTCAGGAGCTGCTGTCGGAGTAATCCTGAGGAGCGGCTTAACTTCGCCGGGGTCTGCTGTCGGGACCTCGGCGTAGCTATTTTTGATCGCGAAAGCACCGCCGCCGAGAAGTGACCACATGGGGGAACGGCGGCTGAGAACAGAAACCTATGAGACGAAGGAGGGTTGAATTGTGATGAAAATTACAACGGCGGATGGCGCGCCATTGATGGAGGTTTCGGACATCCGGATTGTCGGCGACAAGATTGTGTTCGAAGGAAAGATCATGGGGGGCATACCTATGAAAGCCTTCGTGCCGCCAAAAGAAATATGGGTGTTAGTACGAATGGTTTGGTTCAAGAAAGCTTTCAATATTGTTTGGCTGTTGATGAAGGCTCTTTTCAAATCCGAAAAGCGATAAACGCAAAAATATAGTCAGCGTGATTGGGCGGGCGGCGAGAAATGACCCCAGTCATAGTTGAAAACAGGAGTTGGTGAGGTAACCAGCATCGAGCGGCTTTCAGGTGAATTTTGAACCTGTGGCTGGCCCAATACGGAGGGGAGAGGCGAGAGGCACTTCCCCTGTTTTTCCTGATGGTGGCGATAACTCGTAGTGGCTGGTGGACTCTCCTCCGGCAACGCTTCGGTTAAAGCCAGCCTATGGAGGAGGCATCATGAATATAAATACACTCGATCTCAACTTGTTGCTCGTGTTCGACGCAATACTACGCACGCATAGTACTACGTTGGCAGGGGAGCAAATGGGGCTTACCCAATCGGCGGTAAGTAATGCGCTTAAGCGCCTGAGATTGGCGTTTGACGATCCGCTCTTCGTGAAGACTCAGGAAGGCATGATGCCTACACTGCGTGCTGAGAAAATGGCGGAAACGATTCAGTCCGCGCTACTTCAAATTCGGAATGTGGTCGAGGATCGTGGTGAGTTTGACGCACGTCACAGTGAGAGAACTTTTCGTCTCTGCATGAGCGATATAGGGCAGATGATCATGCTGCCACCTTTGCTCAATTATCTTCGGACCGAAGCTCCGCATATCAACCTTGAAACGATCGAGGCAACACCGCAAGAGGCGCCTGGTCTGTTGGCGCGAGGAGAGGTAGATCTGGCGATCGGGTTTCTCAAAGACCTTGGAGACGGAATTTACAATCAGAGGCTAAAACGGGAGACCTTTGTCTGCCTTGTCCGTGCTGATCACCCAACGATTCGCGATCATCTGGCTCTCGGTCAATATTTGTCCGCCGCGCATGCTGAGTATCGGCCCTCTGGAGGCAGCCACTCCATCTTCGAAGATGCCGCTAAGAAACTCTTCGCGGCGCATGGTGTGGAACGGCGGGTCGCCTTGCGACTCGCTCATTCGACAGGAATCGGACTTGTCATAACCCACTCTGATTTTGTTATAGCGGTACCTAGCCGCCTCGGGGATACCTTCAGTGCCTACCCTAATCTCCGTGTATTTCCCCTACCGTTTGAATCTCCCGTCTACAACATTACGCAGCAGTGGCATGGGCGATGCCAAAAGGACCCTGGACATGCCTGGCTACGTACAACTTTTGCCTTGCTATTTCGCGAGTAATCGTTCGCATTTTCCCACCCTTTGAATACTCAAAGCACCGAGTCAAAGGGGCTTGCGTCCAATCTATTTGGTGCCACTAGGTTGGCGAACTGAATGTTTGCGCGCATTTGGAATGCCTACATGTCTTGGAATCGAAGGGGTGGGAAATTTGTCTAGCCTACATGGCGTGTTTGTGCAGAGGAGCGGCGCGTCAAGGTCTGTTGTACTTCGGATCATGTCAATGAAGTTGGCGCAATCACTCACGTGAATTCCAGTAATCATAACTGTTTGTTGGATTCATAACTATTGAGTGGATAGCCTATTGATAAATCTTGGGCTGCGAGAGTCGCTAATAAAGGAGAGCAGACTCGCTGTATGCAGGCCGAGAGTGAATGCATTCTAACTAGATAGGGAGACGATCCATGGCATTCCAAGTCACACTCAAGCCAAGCGGTCACACGTTTGTGGTGCCGGATGGAAAACGGGTTCTGGAGGCTGGCCTGAAGGCGGGTGTTTTTATGCCCCATAACTGTAAGGGCGGTTTGTGTTCTACCTGCAAGGGAAGGGTCCTGGAAGGCGCCGTCGACTTTGGTAATGTCCTTCCGAAATATCTGCCGGACTCCGAAAAAGCGACAGGTCATGCTCTGCTTTGTCAGGCAAAGCCGTTAAGCGATCTGGTAATCGAGTTGAACGAACTTGGTGGGCTGGAAGGGGTTAGAACCAGGGAAGTGCCTTGTCGAGTCATCAAGCTCGAAAGAGCGGCTCCGGACGTGGTGGTCATGCAGCTTCGGTTGCCAATGAACGAGAACCTGCGTTTCGCCGGTGGGCAGCATCTTGAGTTTATTCTGAAGGATGGGCAGCGCCGCGCTTATTCCATTGCTACGGCGCCGTCACCGGAAGGCGTGATCGGGCTTGAGCTGCACGTGCGCCATGTGCCAGGCGGGCTCTTTACCGACCACGTATTTTCGGCCCTGAAAGAGCGCGATCTGCTGCGCTTTGAGGGGCCGCTGGGAACCTTTTTTCTGCGCGAGGAAAGCCCTAAACCCATCATTCTTCTGGCTGGCGGCACCGGGTTCGCGCCGATCAAATCGATCGTCCTGTCTGCGCTAAACAAGAAGATTTCGCGTCCGATGACACTCTACTGGGGCGGGCGGAAAAAAGCAGACCTTTACCAGTTTGAGTTGGCACAGAAATGGGCTGAAGAGAATCCGCATTTCAAGTTCGTTCCCGTCCTCTCTGACGCCTCTGCTGCATGTGATTGGGCCGGGCGGACCGGGTTTGTCCACCACGCTGTGATGCAAGACCATCCGGACCTCTCCGGTTATCAAGTTTATGCGTGCGGGGCGCCGGTGATGGTCGATGCCGCGAAAAACGACTTCACTAAAGAATGCCGCTTGCTTCCTGACGAGTTTTTCGCAGATTCGTTCCTTACAGAAGCCGATCGCGCGCTTTAACCATCAATTGCAGATTAATTGCTAAAGGAGAAGTCTGTGAGTGCAACCAGAGAAATGATCCCGGATGGGGTGGCCGATCCTAAAAACGAGGCCTCAATCGTCAAACCTTACGTAATGTCCCACGGGACAATGGAAGTTTACGACCTCAAGGCATCACGCCGGTTTTATGAGGAATTCTTAGGGATGCAATGCGTACGGCACGGTGCCTCGACGATGGCGATTCGTTGCGGACTCAAGTCTCATATTGTCTGTGTGGAGGTTGGTGAGGCTCTGAAGCCGGTCCATATGCTCAATCACTGGGGGCTTGATGTTCGCTCGGATGAGGAGGTTGATCGCGCCTATCAAGAGGCGCTTCGTTGCCAGGAAAAATATGGCATACGGAAAATCTTCGAGCCCAAACGCGAACACGGCGTTTATTCATTCTTTTTCGTCGACCTCGATCATAACTGGTGGGAAATTCAGCATTACTGGGGCGGGGTTCAGAACGAGGATATGTTCGATTTTGGGGACCGATTTACGATGGATGGTAAAGCGCTTTAGATTTTCTGTTTTCCGAATTTTAGTTGTGGGTTTTAAAGTGGCATGATTTTATTAATATAAGGAGGAGATATGGTCAGAAAAACTCGGTTTTTTTCTGGGGCAAGGGAAGCGGCGTGTCGGCCGCGTTTAATTACGGTAATTGTCGCTTCTGCCTTAGCTTCGATTTCTGTAGTTCCGACGGTTTATGCTTTTGAGATTAATACTGGTGAATCAGATTTCAAGGCACGATGGGATACGACTGCAAAGTATTCAACCATGTTGCGCCTGAAAGATCCCGATAGTCGCCTTACGAGCCCAGCTGTAAATCCAAACAATGCGAATCAGAATGATGGTGATAACAACTTCAAAAAAGGTATTGTCTCAAATCGCGCCGATATTTTTACAGAGCTTGATGTTACTTACCAAAACTTTGGTGCGCGTGTAAGTGCTGCTGCTTGGTACGATACGGTTTATAACAAGTCTAATGATAGCAATGATGCTTTAACTAATAATTCATCATCGGTTTCATATAATAATTTCACATCTAACACGCAAGATCTTCAAGGTCGCAAGGCTGAATTGCTTGATGCTTTTGTGTTCGGTAAATTCGAATTGGGTGGTGATAAAAACGCTTCGATTCGAGCCGGCAGGCATAGCGTTCTTTGGGGCGAAACACTTTTCTTTGGTGCCAACGGGATTGCTGGTGGCCAAGCGCCAATGGATTACATCAAGCTTCTTTCTGTGCCTAGTAGCCAGTTTAAAGAGTTGATTCGTCCTGTAGGTCAAGTGTCAGGTCAGTTTCAACTAAATTCAAATGTATCATTTGGTGCGTATTATCAGTACAAATGGGCAGGGAATCGAATTCCGGCAGTCGGTAGCTATCTTTCGAATGAAGACCTATTTGTAACTGGCGGTGAGAATTTTATTTTCCCATGGGGAAAAGAGGCCCATTTACAGGATCACATGCCGAGCGACGACGGTCAATTTGGATTTCAGATTCGCTTCCGGCCGGAAGGGTATGATGCTGAGTACGGTCTTTATGCTATTCGATATCATGACAAAAACCCGAATGTATATATAAATATTGGTTCAAATCCTGTATTGGGTGGTGCAGTTGCTCCTGTTGGATATAGTCTTGCTTATGCGGAAGGCATTCGTGCTTTTGGTGCTAGTTTTAGCACGACGCTGGGTGACGCAAATATTGGAGGTGAGGCATCTATCCGGCACAACACACCCCTAGTAAATCCTGGTTCCCCAAATCCATTTTTAACTCACGATAATAGTTCTAATCCTGGCTATCCTGTGGGTAAGTCCGCTCATTTGAATCTTTCTGCAATCTATTTATTGCCGCCAAGCAGTCTTTGGCAAGGTGGTGATCTACTTGCAGAGGTTGCGTGGAATAGGCGTCTAAGTGTCGATAGTGATCCACATGGCACTCTGGATCCGAATTCCACTCGTGATGCTTGGGGTTTTCGCATGCTTTTTCAACCAAGCTATTATCAAGTTTTTGCAGGTCTTGACCTAAAGGTGCCAATCGGTCTTGGATATAACCCTAAGGGGCGTTCATCTGTTGTTCCTCAGTTTAATGGTGGTGTTGATAAAGGTGGCGATTTCAGTATTGGCCTCGTCGGAGATTATCAGAAGCAATGGACACTGCGCCTGAATTACACGCACTTCCTTGGGGATATCGGTGGCGCATTCGATACGAACGCGCACCTGTCGTTTCAGCAGAGCTTGAAGGATCGTGACTTCCTATCGTTTTCCGTACAAACGACTTGGTAATTTGAAGCAGGGGACTATATGAAAATGAATCAAAAAGTTATCGCGCTTGCTTTGGGGGCGCTGCTCTCTGCGCAATTCGCATGGGCTGCCGTGACTCCAGAAGAAGCGGCACGTCTGAAACGCGATCTCACCCCATTCGGCGCTGAAAAGGCCGGAAATAAAGAAGGGACAATTCCCGCGTGGGATGGTGGTTATACGAAGGTTCCGGCTGGCTACCAGTCCGGCGATCCTCGCCCCGATCCGTTCGCGAACGAGAAGCCATTGTTCTCGATTACGGCAAAAAACATGGATCAGTATGCGGATAAGCTGGCTGAAGGCACCAAGGCGCTATTGAAGAAATATCCGACGTATCGCGTTGATGTTTATCCGACCCATCGTACAGCAGCAGCGCCGCAGTGGGTGTTTGATAACACGTTCAAAAATTCGACACGCGCCAAGACTACGCGAGGTGGCTATGGGGTGGAAGGGGCGTACGGCGGTATTCCTTTCCCCATTCCCAAAGATGGTTACGAAGCAATGCATAACCACCGTTTGAAGTGGAATGGTGTAACTAATACCCATAGTTTCGAAAATTACACCGGAAACTCAGATGGTAAGCACGTTTTAGTCACCAAGGGTCAAAGTACGTATCAGTTCCCCTATTACGACAAAAACGGCTCGCTAGAAACCTTTAAAGGCCTTTACGAGCAGTGGTTTGTGCAGCAGACCGATCCCCCCTTCAAGTCTGGTGAAGCATTCATCATTCATGACTATGTTGATCAGCCGCGCCAGGCTTGGCAGTATCTGACTGGGCAGCGCCGGGTTCGAAAAGCGCCCACTATCGGCTACGACACACCAGATGATGTCAATTCTGGTCAACAGTACTTTGACGAAGCCTTCGTTTTCCTGGGTGATCTCGATCGTTATGAGTGGAAGTTGATCGGGAAGAAAGAGCTCTATATTCCTTACAACGACAATAAATACGTCCAAAAGTCACCTGAGGAACGGCTGGCGCCCTATCACCTGAATCCAGATGTATTGCGTTGGGAACTGCACCGTGTTTGGGTAGTGGAAGCTACGCTTGCACCAGGCAAGCGCCATGTGGTGCCGAAGCGCCGCTTCTATCTGGATGAGGATACTTGGGGTGCCGTGATCGGTGAAGGTTGGGATGCTCAGGGCCAGCTGTGGCGGACGAATCATTCAACGCCGCACATCCTTTTTGAAGCGCAGAGAAATGAGATGGCATATCCCTTGGTGGTGTACAACTTGTTGACCGGTACTTTTGTTTCTTCTGGATTCAATCTTTCGAAGGGGAATATCTATAAATCCGTTCCTCGCGTACCGGACAGCTATTTCACGCCAGACGCATTGGCAGGTCAGGGCATTCGCTGACGTTTCGAACTGTATCGATTGATGTTAAGGACGGGGGCGCCCAGCAGAGCGGCTCCGTCCCGCTCCACTGAGAAATAAGCAATGAAAATGACATTCAGGATGGTGCGGATGGCGAGAGCTGTCTTCGCGCTCCCTTTTATCTTCATCACGAGTGCAACGCTCCAGGCGCCTGCGTATGCCGAGTCTGACGTGCTGCAGCGTCCCGCCATCCTTAGTGCGCGGGCTAGTAGCCGGGCGATGCTATCTCTTGCTCGTGCCGATGGGCGCATCGTTGCCGTAGGGGAGCGCGGCATTGTCCTGTTGTCTGACGACAGTGGAGTTTCTTGGCGCCAGGCAAAAGTTCCTGTCAGCGTCACGCTTACCCGGGTGTGGTTCGTCAACAGCAAGTTAGGGTGGGCTGTCGGGCATGGCGGCGTCGTATTGCATAGCGAAGATGGTGGTGAAACCTGGATCAGCCAGCTGGACGGTAAGAAAGCTGCTGCTCTCGTGCTCGAAGCTGTGCGGTCGCAGGGCACCGAAGGGCGCGTGAATGTGCAGAAGCTGGCAGCAGAGGCTGAGCGTTTAGTGGCTGATGGCCCGGACAAGCCTTTCCTCGATGTCTATTTTCCGGACGCGAATCACGGCCTGATTGTTGGTGCCTACGGGCTCGCATTTGCCACTGAAGACGGTGGTAAGCATTGGCAGCCAATATTACATCAAATTCCTAATCCGCTAGGGAGGCATCTCTACCGGATCCACTCTACCGGAAATGATCTTTTCATTGCCGGAGAGCAAGGTGTTCTCGTCAAATCAACCAATGGTGGCAAATCATTTACCGAGGTGACGACACCTTATGCTGGAACTTATTTTGGTCTACTTGATGGCGCAAACGGGGAACTGGTGGTGCATGGGCTCCGTGGAAATGCCTTTTGGTCGGGCGACGCTGGTCATGCTTGGCAAAAGATTGAAACCAGTGGGCTTGGTACGTTGGTGGCGGGTCTGCGTTTGGCCGACGACTCTCTGCTCTTGATTGATGAGACCGGACTTGTCCTGAAGAGCAACGACGGAGGTCGTCATTTCGATCGCCTAAAGAAGGAGGATCAGCCTTCGCTTATCGCGGGGGCTGTTCAGGCTAAAGACGGTAGCGTACTTCTTGCCGGCGTGCGGGGCATTAAGCGGCTGTCGCCTTCAATAAAGCTTGTAGAAGAAAACAAATGAATCCCGAAATATTAAAACCGCAACTAGAAGTCATGCGTGAATTCAAGGACTTCGATCGAAATTCCGGCGTACTTGCTGAACGCTTGCTGTTCAACAACCGCTGGATGGTAGTTGTTATCTGCTTACTGATTACGATCATCCTTGGTTTTCAGGCCACAAAGCTTTCCCTGAATGCTGGCTTCGAAAAGATGATCCCCGTCAAGCACCCGTTCGTGGTTAATTATCTCGCCAACAAAAGCGAACTTTCAGGATTAGGTAATACCCTGCGGATAGCCGTCGAGAATACTAAGGGAACGATTTACGACGCGACCTATCTCGAGACTCTGCAAAAGCTAAATGACGAGATATTTCTGCTTCCCGGAGTGGATCGGCCTTTCATGAGATCTCTTTGGACGGCATCGACCCGATGGCTTGGCGTGACTGAAGAGGGCCTAGAAGGTGGCCCGGTTATTCCGGATGGCTATGATGGCTCGGCGGACAGCCTGGAGCAACTGCGTGCCAATATCGAGCGCTCTGGTCAGGTCGGTCAACTAGTTGCCGGTAACTATCAATCAAGTGTGATTCTGGTACCTTTGCTTGAGCGAGATTCTGCTGGCAATAGAATCAGCTATCACGAGTTCAGCCAGCAGTTGGAGAAAGTGCGGCAGAAATACGAATCAGACTCCATCAAAATCCATGTCACTGGTTTTGCCAAGGTTGTAGGGGATCTGATTGACGGACTGCAGCAGGTGCTTTTGTTTTTTGCAACTGCTATTGGGATTTGCACCGCAGTTCTCTACTGGTATACGCGTTGCATGCGTAGCACACTGCTCGTGGTGACTTGCTCGTTGATTGCTGTGTTGTGGCTCCTCGGCCTGCTGCCGACGCTGGGCTACGAACTTGATCCCTATTCGATCCTTGTGCCGTTCTTGGTTTTCGCTATTGGGATGAGCCACGGCGCGCAGAAGATGAACGGCATCATGCAGGATATTGGCCGTGGGACGCATAAACTGGTTGCAGCACGTTACACTTTCCGCCGCTTGTTCCTGGCCGGAATGACTGCCTTGCTGGCTGATGCGGTTGGATTCGCGGTACTTATGGTCATTGAAATCCAGGTGATTCAGGAGTTGGCGATCGCAGCATCGATCGGGATGGCTGTGCTGATTTTCACCAACCTGGTGCTGTTGCCAATCCTTCTTTCATTCTCTGGGGTGAGCATCTCTGCAGCGCAGCGTAGCCTCAAATCGGAATTGGATGAGGACCTCGTACCCCAAAAGAAACATCCGTTTTGGGCCTTCCTCGACCTCTTCACAGAGCGTAAGTGGGCCAGTGTTGCTTTGCTTGTGGCGCTGATTCTTGGTGGCGCTGGCTTCGTTGTCAGCCTCGGCCTCAAGATTGGCGACCTCGAGCCGGGGGCTCCGGAACTACGCCGTGATTCGCGCTATAACCGTGACAATTCTTTCTTGGTCACCAACTATGCGGCGAGCAGCGACACATATGTGGTGATGGTAAGGACGCCGCAGTTCGAATGCACCCTGTACTCAACGCTGGCGCTCGTCGAAGCCTTGGAATGGGAGCTGCAGCAACTACCAGGGGTGGAATCGACCAACTCTTTCGCCAGCACGGCAAAGGCGGTGGCTGCTCCTATGAATGAAGGAAGCCTTCTGTGGTTTGAGCTTCCTCGCACGCAGGACATGCTTAACTCCATCGTGTACCGCGCACCACGCGAGCTTTTTAATCAGAATTGCGATCTGCTCACAGTGTATGTCTATCTGAAGGACCACAAAGCCGATACCCTTGATAGTGTCGTAAAAGCGGTCGATACGTTTGCTGCCAAGAACGATACCGACAATATCAAGTTCCTTTCCGCTGCCGGCAATGCAGGGATTGAGGCTGCGACCAATATCGTGGTTAAGAAAGCCAATACGCAAATGTTGATATTGGTTTATGTGGCAGTGAGCATGCTGGCATTTATTACCTTTCGCTCCTGGCGTGCCGTAGTCTGTGCGATTCTGCCGCTAATGCTGACAACGGTGCTGGCCGAGGCATTGATGGTTGCTTTAGGGATCGGTGTCAAGGTGGCTACCTTGCCCGTAGTCGCGCTAGGTGTTGGTATTGGTGTGGACTACGCGCTTTACGTGCTTTCGGTGACCTTGGCCCATCTGCGCCAAGGGCTTACCTTGTCACAGGCCTACTACAAGGCTCTGCTTTTCACTGGCAGAGTGGTGGTTCTTACCGGCATCACACTGGGTATCGCTGTGGCAACATGGGCTTTTTCACCGATTAAGTTCCAGGCCGACATGGGGATCCTGTTGGGGTTCATGTTTATCCTAAACATGCTCGGGGCATTGATTTTGCTGCCGGCCCTGGCTCAATTCTTCCTCAAACCAAAACGCAGCACGGTCATCAAGGACGTGGCATTCACGACGACGGTTGCGCGGACCTGAGCTCAAACACACCAACGCCCCCCCTTCGCCTTTAGCAGAATAAAGCGGCGCGCTCAATTTTGCTTGGATGCCAGGCTGGCGCAGGGGTTGGCGTTGCAAAAAATTTTTGATGAAATGTGACAGGAGACATCTATGTACCGTCATTTGTTGGTACCCCTCGACGGCTCTGAATTGTCTGTCGAAACGGTCGGGCGTGCAGTTGAGTTTGCCCGTGATGCAGGTGCACGCATCACATTTTTCAATGCGCCGAAGGACTATGGTGTTACGGGAGATGGTGCGCTCTTCCGTACTATTTCACCCAGCCATTTCGCGATGGAGGCGGCCGGTCAGACGCGTGCTTTACTGGCGAAAGCGGAAGCCGCTGCACGAGCGTGCGGTGTTGAATGTCGTTCGCTGAGCAAAGTTAGCGACAAACCGTATGAGGCAATTCTTCACGCAGCTGAGGTTGAGGGGTGTGACTTGATCTTCATGGCCTCGCGGGGAGCAAGAAGCATAGCTGGTCTGATGCTAGGTTCCGAAACACTCAAGGTACTCACGAATTCGGTTATCCCGGTGCTCGTTTGGTCGGTGGCGCGGAATATTGCCTCGCAGTCACAAAGCAAGGCCATCGCTATTATTCAAGATGAACATCGCTCTTTGGCAGTGGTGTCTGAGGGACTGCAATACCTTGTCAAAGAACTTGGTAAGCGAGAGGCAAAGGAAGAAGATTTCAGACTGCTCAAAGGGATGCTTCATTACGTCGAGGCTTTCTCGAATGCGCTGCACCATCCGAAGGAAGACGCTTACCTTTTTCGCAAGCTGCGTGCGCGCACGGAGTTGGTGAACGAGGCGATTGGTGAACTGGAGCGTCAGCATGCTAACGGAGGGCAGTTTCTGACGGATCTGAAAGCATGTCTGGCTCAGTTCGAGGGCGGTTACGTTGGGGGACTTGAAACGTTTTCAAATGCGATTGAACAGTTTGGTCATGCGCAATGGGAACACATGAATCTTGAAGAAACGACGATCATTCCTGCTGCCCGCAAGTACCTCAATGACGATGACTGGGATGAAATATCCGAGGCCTTTGGCAAGAACGGCGATCCACGTTTCGGTTCGGAGCCGGATGAACAGTTTCGAGATTTGTTCTCACGGATTGTCAATCTTACGCCGGTGTCGAAAGACTAGCACGTTCCAATGGTCACGTTTTAGGACGGTGGTTGCTGAAGTTGTTATGGGGAGAATACCTCCCACTCCTAGAGCCCTGTTGGGCAAAAGCTGATTACTAAAGGGGATCAGGACAATGGGACGCGTAGAAGGTAAGGTTGTTATCGTAACGGGCGGAGCAATTGGAATGGGTCGTTCGCACGCCCTTCTGCTCGCGAGAGAAGGAGCGAAGGTGGTCGTTGCTGACATCGATAAAACCTCTGCTCACGAGACCGTTGAGGAAATCCGCAAAGCGGGAGGCAGCGCAATTTTCGTCTCGCTTGATGTGAGCAAGGAGGATCAATGGAGATCCGCCATCTCAGAGGTTTTAAGCCATTTCGGATCTATTAGTGTCCTGGTGAATAATGCGGGAGTCATATCCTACGGGCCGCTCATGGAGACACCCCTTGCTGATTGGAACCGGGTTTTCGGGATTAATGCAACAGGACCATTTCTAGGTATCCGGGAAGTTTCCCGCGTGATGAAAGATGCTGGCGGTGGCGTGATTGTGAATATCTCGTCGGTATTGGGTGTTGTTGGTGCGGCAGGTATGGTGGCCTATCAAGCCTCAAAGGGCGCGGTAACGACGCTGACCAAAGCGGCCGCTGCCGAGTTGGCGCAATACAACATACGCGTCAATGCGGTCCATCCTGGGCTGGTCGAGACTCCCATGATCGCCCAGTTTCTTAATGATGCTGCCGTCGTAGACGCCATGCTCGGTCCGACACTTATCCGGCGTCTCGGAAAACCGGAGGAAATCTCCTATGCGGTTTTGTTCTTGGCGTCTGATGAGTCTCCCTATATGACCGGCTCTATCCTTACGGTGGATGGGGGATATGCCACCGTATAAATCAAATCTTTTCGTTCACCCCCGATTGCTCTGGGGTCGATAGCGGGCTGACCGCATCGATCCAGAGCTGATTTTGCCAAGGATCCCGTAGCTCAGGGCTGCACTGCTCTAGCGGATTTCAAGCCGCCTATTTCAGCACTTCTTTGGTTTTTGTGCTGACTAAGTGGCTGTCAGTAGCTGTTTAGCTAAGCGGCCATTTTCTCCAAGGCGAACTTATTCGTGTGCTTGGGAAACGATTTGGCCTTTACTCAGCGGTCGTCGTACAGCATTGCGATCTTATAACCTCTTAAATTTATTCTACTTACCCATGATAGTTTATTACGACAAGGACGCCGATCTCTCCCTCATCAAGGGCAAGAAGGTCACCATCGTTGGTTACGGCTCGCAGGGCCATGCCCACGCCCAGAACCTCAAGGATTCCGGCGTCAAGGTCACGGTTGGCCTGCGCAAGGAAGGCGCTTCCTGGAAGAAGGCCGAAGCGGCTGGCCTCAAGGTCGAAGAGATCGCCAAGGCCGTCAAGGGCGCCGACGTGGTCATGATCCTGTTGCCGGATGAAAACATTCCGCAGGTGTACAACGAAGAAGTTGCCCCGAACATGAAGAAGGGCGCTGCCTTGGCTTTTGCCCACGGCTTCAATGTGCATTACAACCAGGTCGTGCCGCGCGCCGATGTGGACGTCATCATGATCGCCCCGAAGGGCCCTGGCCACACCGTGCGTTCCGAGTACCTGAAGGGTGGCGGCGTGCCGTCCCTGATCGCTGTGTACCAGGACGTCACCAAGAAGGCCAAGGACATCGCCCTGTCCTACGCGGCTGCCAACGGCGGCACCAAGGGTGGCGTCATTGAAACCAACTTCCGCGAAGAAACCGAAACCGACCTGTTCGGCGAGCAGGCTGTTCTCTGCGGCGGTGCCGTCGAGCTGGTCAAGATGGGCTTCGAAACCCTGACCGAAGCTGGTTACGCCCCGGAAATGGCTTACTTCGAGTGCTTGCACGAACTGAAGCTGATCGTCGACCTGATGTACGAAGGTGGCATTGCCAACATGAACTATTCGATCTCCAACAATGCGGAGTTCGGTGAGTACGTGACTGGTACAGAAGTCATCAACGAGCAGTCCCGTGCCGCCATGCGCAATGCCCTCAAGCGCATCCAGAATGGTGACTACGCCAAGATGTTCATTCTTGAAGGCCGCACAAACTACCCGGCCATGACGGCTCGCCGTCGTCTGAATGCCGAGCATCCGATAGAGGTCGTCGGCGAAAAATTGCGTGAAATGATGCCTTGGCTGAGTACGGGAAAGCTCGTCGATAAATCCAAGAATTAATTCAGCTAAGTACATCGGGCTCTGAGTTAAGCGTATGCAGCCAATGCGTTGCAGGCTTTTGGCTGCCCACTAAATTCAGGTGGATCACTATCGGTAATTCGGGAAATCATTGTTGTTTGTTGGATTAATGGTGATGCGCCGGATAGCCTTTGGAAGCTGATCGATGCAAGTCGATTGTCATCTGAAATTACGGAGCGAAAAAGCAATGAGCTATAAACTGTTAACTTATCAAGCGGAAGGTGGCACTCCGCAGGCTGGTATTCTTGTTGGTAACCAGGTTTTTGACGTTGCCGCAGTAACCGGCGTTCCCGCGTATGCTGTGGTACTGGATATCCTCAGCGATTGGGATTCTGCTGCCGAAGTGCTGAAGGGGGTGGCCAAGAAAATCGAGGCTGATAAGCTTTCCGGAATTCCGTTGGAACGGGTTGAGCTATTGGCTCCGGTTCTTTATCCAGGAGCGATTTACTGCGCTGGCGCAAATTATTACGGTCACGTTCGGGAGATGATGAACCTGATGAAGATGCCCAGCGACCTTGATCCGCGTGATCTTGTCGGTCCGCAGCCTTGGCACTTCATAAAGACAGCCCGTAGTTCCGTCGTTGGTCATGGCGCCAAAGTAGCTGTCCCGGCCAATACTGCCAAGTTTGATTGGGAGGCGGAACTTGTCGCTGTGATTGGACGTACGGCCAAGAATGTCTCCTTGGAAAACGCGCTTGACTATATTGCTGGTTACACCATTTCCAACGATCTCTCCGCACGAGATCTTGGGAAACGCGAGGGGGTTCCCGAATTTTCCCCCTTTCGTTTCGATTGGGTCGGTCAAAAGTGCTTTGATGGCGGCTTGCCAGTTGGCCCCTGGATTACTCCCGCCGATGAAATTCCGGATCCCGAGCAGCTCGCAATTAAGCTGTGGGTAAACGACGTGATCAAGCAGGACTCCATGACGAGTGACATCATCTATGGCGTGGCTGAACAGATCGCATTTCTCTCGAGCCGGGTTACTTTGTATCCGGGCGATATGATTGTTACGGGCACTCCCGCCGGCGTCGGAACTGCGAGAAATGAGTTTCTTAAGGCTGGTGACAAGGTCCGCATTTTCGTTGAGAAGATCGGTGAATTGAGTCATTCCGTGATTTGATGCTGACAGCTCGGCATGGGGGCGTAAGCACGGAAAGTCGTGATTGCGGTACCTACGCCGAGCTGCGCTGATCCTGGACGCACTTGTCAAGACCAGGCATCCCGTGCTTGTTCATGTATTCATGATTTGTGCGTGTAATGTTATTCAGAGTCCGCGCAAGCGGGCTTTCATTGGTTAAAGATGAACTTCGAGAATAATCAGGTTGTTGTTCGCAAAATGGCTAGGGCGCTTGCGCGCGGAGGCCTTGCAAACGCGTATGGGCACTGCAGCGTACGTATGGATGAACATTCGTTTCTTGTTTGCGCAGCGCAGTCGCCTGGGTTGATCAAGTCTGGCGAAGCGGGCTCCGTGGTGCCGGTCGTTGGGGATTTGCCTGAAGGTGTGCTGGGCGAAGTGCGTATGCACCAGCAGATTTATCAACGCCGACCGGAAGTGCGGGCAATCTGTCGTTTCATTTCGCCAAATGTCCTTGCGCTGTCGGCAATGGGTTACACGCCGAAGGCGCGCCATGGATTTGGCTCGTATTTTTATCCACAGGTTCCGTTTTGGCCTGATCCTGCGCTGATTCGAAACGATCAAGCGGCGAACGGTGTGGCGCAGACGATGGGGGGGGCATGTGCGGTGGTTGTCGGGTGCAACGGTGCGGTGACTGCTGGTGAAACTCCGGAGCAGGCGCTTACCTTGGCTTGGTTTCTAGAGGATGCGGCACGCGTTGAGCTTGCTGTCCTTGCTGCCGGGATGGCGGATAAATCGCCCTTAATGAGTGAAGATCAGGCGAGGAATCGTGCCACTTGGCAAGGGCGGATCGCAGAGAGAATGTGGGACTACCTCACTGCCGGCGACCCTGAATAATACGGTGTTGGAGAAACGGTCACGCGCATTGGCATGAGGCCAACGGTGATCAGACACTGGCCGTAAACGCCCCAAAACCCGGCGTCGTTACGCTCTGACTGTCTTGCTTGCTCTGGAATGCCCGTCCAACTTCGCCGGGTGCGTAATGCATACCAATAAACCGGGAGTTGATTCATTTAGTGGATCAAACCAAGGGGGATCATCACCGTAAATACGTGGGATTACAACTACTTGTTGGCTTAACGGATTTGCGGCGCGTAGGCTGACCTTTATCGGTTGGCGCTTCGCTTGGCTGCGATTTAATGGCGCCTCGATGTTACTTTTATTAAAAGGGAGACAAAATGATTAAATTGTTCGACGTTCGTTATGTTCGCCTGGGAACCGCCAATCGGGAGCTTGCGACCAAGTTTGCCACCGAAATTGTTGGCCTTGATATTGCGCGCGTGGAGTCCACGGCAACCTATCTCAAGAGCGATCATCGAGACCATACGCTCTGCTATTTTGATGGAGATCCGAGTGACCAGACAGTGGGCTGGGAGTTGTGGGATCCAAACGACCTTGAATCTGCTGCTGCTGAGTTGGAACAAAAAGGTTATGCCGTGCATCGGGGAACGAAAGAAGAGTGTGAGCAGCGGGCAGTTCGCGGCTTTATCAATTTGAAGGATCCCACCGGTAATTCGCTGGATATTGTTGCCCGTCCGTATGATAGTAGCCTCCGGTATCATGGTAGCCGTGACGCGGGCATTACAGGGTTTAATCATGCAGCCCTTTGCTCCACTGACCCGGAGCGGGATGAGAAATTTTGGACCCAAATTCTCAATGCTCGAGTTTCGGATTGGATTGCTCACGTTCCTCTGATGAGAGTTTCTTCCACGCACCACTCGCTGGCTCTTTTTCCTGATACGAAAAAGGGGATTCAGCATATCAACCATCAGGTTGCTAGCGTGGATGACATCATGAAGTCCTATTATTTCTTGCTTGAGCGCAACATCCCGATCAAGTTTGGCCCGGGGCGGCACGCGACATCCGGCGCAATGTTCCTATATTTTGAGGGGCCTGACGGCGTTATCTTTGAGTATTCGCACGGTGTGCGCGAGATTACGCCGGAGCAAGAGGCTACTTACCGGCCACGTCAGTTCCCGTTTGAAAATGCCTCCCTTTGTTATTGGGGAGCAAAGCCGAACATGTCTCAGTTTAAGTGAGGGCTCGTTCAGCGAGTTAGCAGAGTGCGCGTTTGGATCGGTTTATCGTTGTGAATTTCTCCTTCGCGCACTTTTTTAGAATATAGCCCTTGAGACAAGGGCCGTTTAGAGACAAAAATGGATTCCAAAAATACCGAACGAATGTTCGCCAGTATTGATGGCATGCGTGTAGAAGAGATTCTACGTTATTTTGCCGACGATATTGAATTTCAATTGGGAAACAATGAGTCGATTTGTGGTAAAGATGCCGTTCGGCAAGGGCTGACAAAGTTTTTCTCGTCAATTAAAGGTATGCGCCACTCCTTTTCTGGTATTTGGTCGCAAGATAATGTTGTTATATGCCAATCTGTTGCTGAGTACGCCCGGATGGATGAGAAAGTCGTAGCGTTGCCTTGTGTCAGTATTTTTAAATATAACGGTTCATTGATCATTGATTATCGGGTATATATCGATATTTCTCCGGTCTTTGCATGACATCAAGGAATGGGTTTTTTCGATTCGAGTGTTATTAAAATTGTTGAGGCCGCGCTTATTCTTGGGTCCCTGCACTCGATTTATTTTTAATTAGTTATGGCAGTGGATGTAAATCTATATTCAATATTGAGCAAGGCCGTATTGCAAACCGTCCTCTGCGTCAGGGCGCCTCTCGTTCGTAGTCTTAGCCCTGGCTATTTTGGGGGGGAGGCAATAGCTTCCCCCCATTTTTTGATGATTTCCTTGCGCGTCTTTTAGAGGGGTTTTTGCCCCTCTTTTTTTCTGGTTTTATTTATTCTGCTTTAGGTTTTCCCTGCAGCTGAGCTTCAAATAATAATTGCTCTTAAATGAGGAGATATAATTTTGAAAACACTAGTACTCCGCACGATTCTAACAGCCTTGCCTTTGGTCATCCGGAGTGCTGCAAGGAGGCATAGATCCGTTCGGCAAAAACTGAAAACCGGAAACTGGGTTGTTCAACTTCGATTGCGTGACAACAGTATTTCCAGGCATTTCGTCATTAAGGGCGGGCAGGTGACTGGACACGCCGGTCTTCATCCGAAGCCTGATGGAGAAATGGTCTTCAAAAATGTTGATATCGCTCTGGGAATGCTGAAACCCAGCCCGAACTATGGGTTTGTTATTGATGCCTTGAAGAATTTCAAGGTCATGGCCATGGGGCGGGACGATTGTCTGGTTTGGTTCGGGCAGCTGATGAACATGATCAACAATGCCGGGCTGGATTGCGGGGCTCGGATGCCCGATGGAAGCGTGCGCTACACCAACCTGACCAATGGCGGTCCGGTCTACGTTTTCGTCAAGGATGGGCGGATCATCCGCATGACGCCGATCGATTTAGGCAGCGATGACGCCGCCAGTTGGACAATTTTCGCTCGTGGCAAGTCGTTCACTCCAATGCGTCGGGCCACGGTAAGTCCTCATGCTCTCGCGCTCAAGGCAACGGTCTATTCGGATAAGCGCATTCTGTACCCAATGAAGCGGGTGGATTTTGATCCGAATGGGGAGCGGAACCCACAAAACCGGGGTAAGTCCAGTTATGAGCGCATCAGCTGGGATGAGGCACTTGATATCGTCGCTAGTGAAATTCAGCGCATGAAGACGCAGTATGGGCCAGGGGCCGTTGGCGTTTTCCATTCGGCACATCAGCAATGGGGCAACATTAACTATTGGCTTTCCTCGCTGCTGCGCTTCAGCAACCTGATCGGCACCACAAGAATGGGATTCAGCCCCACTAGTTGGGAAGGCTGGTATTGGGGGGCTATGCATCATTTCGGAAATAATCTTCGCCTTGGGTTGCCGGGTTTCTACGGCACGGTAGAAGATTGTCTCAAAGAGGCTGAGATGATCGTCTTCTGGTCGAGCGATCCCGAAACTACCAACGGTCTCTATGGAGGCTTTGAAGGTACCCAGCGCCGTCTATGGGCAAAGGACCTTGGAATTGAGTTCGTTCACATCGATCCTCATTGCAACAAGACGGCTCAGCTTCTTGGCGGCAAGTGGATTCCTATCAAGGCAGGTACAGACCCAGCCATGGCTATTGCCATTATGTACCAGTGGATTGTCGATGGAGTCTACGATCGGGAGTACGTAGAGAAGAACACCACAGGTTTCGAGGAGTGGCGAGATTATCTGCTTGGCGTGTCCGATGGCATTCCGAAAACACCAGAGTGGCAGGAAGCCGAAACCGGCGTGCCTGCGAAGGATGTTCGAAGCCTTGCCCAGATTTGGGGTGGGAAGAAAACCTATCTGGCTGCCGGTGGTCTAGGCGCAGGCTACGGCGGGATTTGTCGTTCCGCAACCGGCGCTCAGTGGGCTCGTTGCATGGTTCAGATGATGGCGATGCAGGGGTGGGGCAAGCCGGGCGTCAATTTTGGCAATCTGCAGTACGGTACCCCGATGGATTTCAATTTCTACTTCCCTGGTTATGCTGAGGGTGGGATTTCTGGCGACGTCATCAACAGTGCATCGGTGTTCAACAACTACACGCGCATGCCACATGTTGTGTCGGTGAATCCGTGCAAGCAGGTTTTGCCGCGCCAACAGTTTCCCGAGGGAATTATTGAAGGGAAGTGTTCTGGGTATGTTTGGGATGGCATGTCCATGGAGGCACAGTTCCAGCGGTATGACTATCCGCTTCCTGGGTATTCTCCGGTCCACATGCTTTATCGTTTCGGGGGCTCCTCTTTCGGTACCGTGGCTAACTCGGAACGCTACATTGAGGCAACTCGCCATCCGTCATTGGAGTTCGTTGTCAATCAGTCCATCTGGATGGAAAACGAGGTCCAGTTTGCCGACCTCATCTTGCCGGCTTGCACCTCGTTTGAGCGCTGGGACATTGCGGAATCGGCAAACTGTGCCGGCTTCCTTGCGCACAATCAGAATCAGCTGAATCATCGAATGGTGATGATGCAGCACAAGTGTATTGAGCCGCTGGGCGAGTCGAAATCCGATTATCAGATTTTCCTCGATATCCTGAGTCGCCTTGGCCTTGGGGCGATATTCTCCGAAGGTGGTTGCGACGAATTAACCTGGTGCAAACGGATTTTTGATTCCTCTGATCTTCCGAAAAAGATTAGTTGGAAAAAGTTTGTGAAGAAGGGCTATTACGTTGTTCCTCCCGATCCGGAGGAGACGCCGGTACCGGTTGATATGCGTTGGTATGCCGAGGGTAGGTCGAAAGATGTTCCCGAGCCGGCCCCCTTGCCGTCACAGTATGCCGAGTATTTTGGTAAAGGCCTGCCCACACAGTCCGGAAAATTCGAGTTTGTTCCGAATTCGCTACGGCGCATTGAAAAGGAGGACCCAGATCGTCCGGCGTTAAATCGCTACATTCCGTCTTGGGAAGGTTCTCATTCGGGTGACCTGTTCCGTAAATATCCTTTGCAACTGTTAACGGCCCATCCGGCCTACAGTTTCCATACTTATGGCGACGGCAAGAGCAGCCATATCAACCAGATCAAAGATCATCGCGTTCTTGTCGATGGCTACTCTTACTGGTTGCTACGCATGAGTTTTGAGGATGCGGCGAGCCGTGGTCTCCGGCAGCACGATCTTGTCGCTGTGAAGAATGATCGCGCGACTGTGATTTGTGCGGTAGATATTTCGCCACTCATGGCGAGCGGGGTTGTGAAGGGCTTTGGATCTGCGGCCGAGTTCGATCAAATTCAAACTCCAGAGGGTCTTGTGGATCGGGGGGGGTGTCTCAACCTCTTGACACCGGGACGCATGATGACCCAGACCGCAGCTGGAATATCCCCGAACTCTTGCCTGGTTGAAGTAAAGAAATGGGATCGAGTTGTAGTGAAGGAGGCAGCATGATTAAGTGGAACATGATCGTCGATGTCGATAAGTGCTGCAATTGCAACAATTGCGCTTTGGCGATCAAAGATGAATACGTTGGCAATGCATTTCCGGGGTATTCGGCACCTCAGCCACCGTCAGGCCACGAGTGGTTCGCGATCGACCAAGTCGTCCGGGGAAGTGGTTCGCTTGTTGATGTTAGTTACATTCCGCGGACCTGTAACCATTGTGATGACGCGCCGTGCATAAAGGCAGGTGAGGGCGCTGTGACCAAGCGTCCTGACGGTATCGTGATCATCGACCCGGTTAAGGCCAAAGGTAACAAGGCACTGGTCAATTCTTGCCCCTATGGTGCTATCTCTTGGAACGAGGCAGAACAACTGCCACAACATTGGCCTTTTGACGCACATCTTCTCGATGGTGGCTGGAAAGAGCCGCGGTGTGTTCAAGTTTGTCCGACAGGCGCATTGCGATCACTGAAGGTTTCCGATGACGAAATGGCTGCAATCGTTGAGAGAGAACAATTGACCACGATAAAGCCACTCTTGAAGACGCGTCCACGTATCTACTATCGCGGTCTTGAACGGACAAAGGCTGCCTTCGTTGGTGGAAACGTAGCAATACGTAGCCAAGATGGCAGACTGGACAATGTAGCAGGAGCTCAAGTCGAGGTTTCCCTTCCTGACAATGGAACAGTTGTTCGAGTCGTTACCGATCACTTCGGTGATTTTCGCGCCGATGGGTTTAATGCAAGCGGCAAGTCCTACTTTGTTCGCGTCTCGCACAGCGAATTCGGTGAGGCTATGTACTCGGGAGAATTGCACTCTAGTGTAAATATTGGCACCGTCGAGTTGCGAGTCGGCTGATGCTTAGGGGCGAGGCAAACTGAGGTGGTCAGCTCGCTCAGTTTGTTAATTGCGCCCTGTGATGGGAGTCCTCCTCGGACTCCCCGTCGGATGCGAGGCTGGCTGGCATGCTCAGGCTTCATTAGTCCAATATGCTTCAGAGAATGAATGAGCCTCCATCTCGATATCGCGTCCCCCCGCAAGTTCGTTGTAAGGCAGCACAGTTAGGCTAGACGTAGGTATCTACGTGCCAAAACTGAGTAAGGGATTGAATTTTTGGCTTTGTGCGCAGTCATATTCAGGTAGCGAATTTACCTCTGCTGCGTGTTCGATTGGTGAGTAATCAGGGGGCTTTGGTCATGGCTGCTGTTTCTACGGTTTGCTGCCCAGCGGAGCAGGGTTCTTTCGTCGACTATCGAGAATTTTCCAGAGAGTTGAATCGGTGCCACTTGCACTGGAACATCAAGCCGATCAGCCGGCATGGATTTCAGGCACGCTTCAGACGGCGCGAAGTGGGGCCGCTCGTTTTCTCAGAAATCGAGTACGAACCGATCTCGGGGGCTCGGGGTATGAGCGATATCAATCGGCGTGATGATTGTGTGATCGGCCTGACCTTCTTCGTCAAGGGAACCGTGGCCTTCAACCAGGGGGGGCGCGAGCTGTTGCTTCAGGCCGATGAGCTGCTCCTGTGGGATGGTATGCGCCCTGGCGGTGTTCGCTCTTGGGACACCGTAGAGTGCAAGACCATCCTCTTCCCTCGAGACCTAGTTTGCCAGCACATTGGAAACGTCGACGACCTTACCGGGCAGAAAATCGGACAGAGTTCTGGAATGGGCTTGTTGCTCAAATCACATATCAAAGCTCTGCATCAGTCAGTCGGACTTATAGCGCCGCGCGACCAGGCGAACGTACTTCGCGCAACCTTCAATCTGCTCGAGGCATGTTTTCGTCCTACAGAGGCAACACTGACCGGGACAGCTTACCGTAAAGCACTTTTCAGACGCATCGAGGACTTCATGCGCGATACTTTGCTTGATCCGGTTTTCAGTCCAACCACTATCGCTGCAGCTTTTGGTTTTACTCCAAGGTACCTACACCGAATTTTTGCGGAAGCAGGGACAACATTCTCGGAGTGGGTTAGAAAGGAACGGCTTGCTCGGGCGGAAAGCGCCCTGACGAATCCAAGTTTTGCCGGCGAATCAATTACCAACATCGCGCACCGTTTTGGCTTCTGCGATGCTGCGCACTTTAGCAACCTGTTTAAGGCCCGCTTTGGACAACCACCGAGCGCGTACAGAAATGCTGTTTCGGTTATCTCAGATATACGTGGGCATCGCGGAGGTGTGGATTGCGGACTATAGGCGCGCATGAACACGTTCCCCGCCCGTTCTACTGCATTGGCTATTAATTGCAGTCTGGCGTTGAAGAGGCATGGCTCATGCACCTCTGATTTCACTAGGCCTCGTAAAATGAGCGGTTGCTAGCTTGGGGCGACGTGGCGTAGCTTGCCAGCATTCATAACTTCATCAAAATAGCCTTCAGCATATTGCATTCTTTGGCTGGGCCAATTTTCTTAGAACAGGCGTCCCACTGCCGGATCGTGTGCGGCGGCGATCGCCATATGCTGCGCAGCAAGCTTTTGCGGTGAGTGTAAAATCTTTAACACCCGTTTGCCAAATTCTGTAAGGAAACGCTGACTTATTCCGTCCGCCGGAGCGACGATGCCGGCAGGATGAGAAAATGCGCAGAGCCCAACAGTGAGTAAGTGAGATGACAAAGCAAGCAAGTTTTTCTGAACTGGAATGTTAACGCCCGGAGTCATCAGTGAATTGAAGGCTTAGACCGTGAAGATAGTGTCCACTAAATTCGGTGGTGTACACTATGGAAATCGAGAAACCGATCCGCCGCAGGCGGAACCATACAGAAGAGTTCAAGCAGGCCATGATTGCGGCCTGTGTTGTGAGATCGGCGCATCAGTCGCCGGCATTGCTCTAGCTAAACAGGTTAACGCGAATCAGGTCCGTCGCCGGATACGGGAACGAGGCATAGAGCCGCCGAGCCGCGGGCTATGGACTCCGTGCTCTGGCTTAAAATCTCAGCTGGACCAGAGCCATACTGAGGCTCGTTGGGTGGGTTGCTGGATCATGAGCATTGGCTTCCACTGAGTGTCGGCAAGGTCGTGACCGTGTAAAGAAACATGGAAAAGAAAAATGGTGCAGATTAAGCCTGCACCATTTTTTTGGGGGGCGACAATGGTTTTGTACTGCGTTAATCCTTCCTGGCACCTTCCTGTATCCATCGCCGTAGGATTTGGATTGACCCCTTGTCTAGTGGGCCTGTGGTGGGCATCTGTTCTCCTGTCCCACCAGCCTCAATATGCGACCCCTCGAGTTTGTGAATCAGGTAGCTTTCTTTAGGGCGGCCGGGAGCGATTCGCAGCAACTTGCTCTCCTCACTATTGCGCATCACCGTCGCGCCATAGGATTCTCCGTCTTCCAGGTTCAGTCCGCCTTGGGTTCCACCAGTTTGGTGACATACCACGCAGTTGGCATCGAAAATGGGCTGGATATCCTTATGGAAATTCAGTTTGCTATTTCCTGGCTGAGGCTTGAGGTGATGCGAAGCGGTTTGTGCCATGCCACAAGCGGGAAAGGTGAGCAGAAAGCCATAAGCAATAAGCCAAGGTGGAGAGGTCAATTTCAAAAGCATGATGGTCTCCTAGCGCATTACTTCCTTCTGTTTCCGGCAGCCTGGATATGGCTAGCGTCTTTCGCTGACTCTTTGGCTGCATTCACGCCGGCTAGGTGTCCGAAGGTAATGGCGAGACTCAAAGTTGGGCCAGCTCCCCAGTAACTTTGCGCAGCAGGAGAGGAGATGCAATTACCTGCACCATAGAGACCAGGGATTGGCCTGTTGGAAGCATCCATCACCTGAGCCACTGGATTAATAACGGGGCCGCCATTGGTGTCAAGGACGCCCGGGGCGAGAATGATTGCGAAATAGGGGCCTTCGGCCTGGAACGGATGCATGGTTTTGCTCGGCATCTCATCCGTCTTCCAGGACGTGCCACTGCGCGGGATTGACGTATAAACCTGCCATTCCTTGTCCCAGCGAAATTCTCCCCGTTGAAATTGCTCATCGTTCCCGGTTTGTGCGTAGCGGTTGAAGGTAGTAATAGTCTTAGCGAGATTTTGTGCGAAGCCTTTCAGCCGAACTTCACCCACCTTTTTAACATTCTGGTCTAGGCGCGCTTGTATCGCCTGTCCCAGCTCCTCTAGGGTGTTGCCGCTGATGACATACGGCGCGCCGGCCCCGGGGGCAGGCAACGGAAAGTTGCCCCCGAACAGTTCTTCAACCCTTCGGTCGTAGACCATGAACAAGAACTGATTCGGATACTCTTCCCGATTGGCATCCCAGTTAAAGTGAACCCTTGAGCGATCATGGTAGTTGTGCTTTTCATTGACGACACGCTCGCCATATTTGTTCACCATGATCATGCTGTCGCCGGGGGGCTGCCATATGCCTTTGGGGACACTGCGCATTTCGAGGGAATGATCCAGTACCAACTGCATGCGCCAAGCATTGACCATATTGCCCAGCTTGGCACCGGCGGTTTGGGCGATCGCGACGAAGTCGCCTTCGGCGGAGGGAACGGCACAGGCGCCATAAACAGGACCCGGTTGGAAGTTTCGGATCAACTCTTGATTGTGCGAGAAGCCGCCGGTAGCGAAGATGACCGCCTTGCGCGCGCGCAGCAGCACCACATCTCCGTTGGCATTCGTTGCTTCAAGTCCAACAACTTCTCCTTTGTCGTTGCGCACCAGGTTCCGGACGCGATGTTTGAGCAGAACTGGAATCTTCTTTGAGTCTACCCAGGCTTTTAGTTGCCTGATTAGTTCCAAGCCTGGCCCAAATTGCCCATCCGGACGCTCAGACATAATCATGCGGCCTTGGGGGGCCTTGTTTTCGGGAGCACTGTCGTAGTAGTCGGGGAGGCTCAAAACGGCAGTCGTTTTCAAGGCCCCAATTCCTTCGAGAAACTCAAAGGCCTTGGACGAATTGTCATAAAAGGCTTCCAACAACTTGAATTCGGATTCCGGCATGCCGAACTGAGGGTCATCCGCTCGGTACAAATGCGGACGAGCACAGCGTGCCATATAGCGCAAAGCATCATTACGAGAATCGGCTTTGCCTTGAGCTCGCATAAATCGGTTGTTCGGAACCCACATGCCGCCATCCGCCTTGGCTGACGTTCCACCATATACCGGTGCTTTTTCAACCATGATTACCGAACTGCCCGACTGGGCTGCGGTAATGGCGGCGGACGATGCGGCAGCGCCGGTACCGACGACCAGAATGTCGGCTTCTTGGTCCCATTTGCCGGCAGCATGGGCATCACTTACTGCGAATGAGGAAATGCCGGCAAGTCCGGCAGCGCTGCCAGCTACGGTCGAGCGAAGAAACTTCCGGCGGGATGGTTCTGCGCCCATCGATTTTTGGTTTTTGGACATATTCAGGTCTCCACTGAGTGGGTATGAGAGCTTCGAAAGAAGCTTTACTTGGTTTTTTTGCTTCTTGAAAGAAGTGCTTTGATGACAAACACCACCGTTTTCCAGTTCAGAAGCGACAAGGCGGCACGCACTTCTTCGGGGCGCAATACAGCCACTAGGGGCATCGTTCCGTAGATTTTTCCGCGAATCATCAGCTGTTGTCCGTCGAGCTCGATCTTGCTGACCTGCATCATTTCCTGATTGTCTGGACCATACAACTTCATAACGCTGCTCCTGCCACTTTATCGAAATCAATATTCAGGTCGCCCAGCATGCGGATTGCCGTAGCGCGGCCGGCGCCATTGACGCCACCGCCCGGGTGCATGAACGGACCAACCAGATAGAGCCCAGAAACGCCGGGTACGGTGTATTGGCCCAAGTCGGCGGTGGGGCGATGACCCACACTCTGGAAGAAGTTGGGGGCCGCACCGTGGATGTCGCCCTCCATGAAGCTGGGGCTCCAGCGTTCCATATCGAGCGGGCTTTCAATGTGGCGGGCCAGAATGTTTTCCGCGTTCAGGTTGTAGGTGAACTGGCGGAGGTATTCCAGGTTCATGTCCGCAACAGTTTCCTTGTATTCGTCCCAGTAGGCGGGTTCGTGGCCGACGAGACGGAAGGGCACCAGCGCGGTGTTGTACATGATGCCCTTGCCTGACGGGACCCGGGTCTTGTCCCGCACGCTGGGGTCAACACCCATGGTCAGGGGGTATTTGGGCAGACGACCGCGCTTGATGTTGTCGATGTCGATCATCGCTTCGTCAACGCTTTCCCACATCATGCATTCGGAGATGACGGCCTTGTCGAATTCCGGGCCGGCTTTGTGACGCAGCGGCTCGTTGAGGGCGTAGCTGGTGTTGATTGTCGCCAGTTTGGAGAGCAGAACACGCTTGCCACGCGTCGTGATGGCAGGGTCGAGGCCATCGACCATCTTGGACAGGTTATGTGGGTGGATCGCCCCAATCAGGCCATCCCTGGCTTCATAAACCTGGCCATCTTCCATCTCGACACCCGTGGCGCGGCCATTTTTCGTAACCACTTTACGCACGGAGCGATTGAGTTGAACTTCGCCGTCGAAGTACTCGATGCACTTGATCAAAGCTTCAGTCAACTTGCCGCTGCCGCCAATGGGTTGCTGGATGCCATAGGTATGCACCAGTCCGGGCCACAAGAAGAAGGTCGCGCCAGCCCCGAGTTCGTCCCAGAAAATCAGGTTTTCGGACATGAGGCGCAGCAGATGCATCTTGACCTTGTCATTTTCGAACCACTCATTGCAGATGTCCAACGGCGTGCGTTGCAGCATCTGCATGATGTCGCGCCCTTCGCTGCTCTGGTCCATCATCCCCACGAAGGCCACCATGGGGAGCGGCGGGGAATAGAGAGAGGAAAGGAACAAAGGCAGCATCGCCTTACTGGCCTGGGCGAAACGGCGATAGCTTTCGGCATCCTTTTCCGAAACCGTGGCGATGGACTGGGCGGTACGGTCGATGTCTTTGTAGGTATAAAGCACAGTCCCGTCGCCGAAGACGCTGGCATGGGGCACTTCTGCCACATCGTACTTGAGCCCGAATTTGGATTGCAGACCTAGTTCGTCCTGCTGGATCATCGGATTTGCCAGCACCATGATGTGGGCCATGGAGTGCATGTCATGGTGAAAACCGGGCAGGGTTGCCTCGCGGGTGACAACGCCACCGCCGGCATGGGCGTTGCGTTCTAATACCAGCACCTTCTTGCCTGCTTTGGCCATGTAGGCAGCAGCCACCAAGCCGTTATGTCCCGCACCGATGGCGATGACATCGTAGTTCTTTGCCATGCTTTTTTGTCTCCAGTTATATTTGATATGTATCGAAATTCCGCAGATATCCGTTCTGAACTAGGAGTCCACGAAATTTCGGGTGTTGCGGTTTAATTTGCTTAATGAAACCCCGAAATATCCAATATGAAATGGGGTGAATTACATCGCCACATAACCGCCATCCACCAGCAAGGAGGTGGCGACAACGAAAGAGGACGCATCGGAGAGCAGCCAGATAGCTCCTTGAGCAATTTCCTCTGGGGTGGCAAATCGTCCGATGGGGTGTGCCTTCCGGATGGCTTCGAACATCTGGGAAGCTGCAGGGTCTTCCATGAGCCGGGCAATCATTGGGGTCTTGGTGACGCCGGGCAGCAGGGCGTTGATCCGGACGCCTTGTTCGGCATACTCAATGGCGGCAGCCTTGGTAAGACCGATTACACCGTGTTTGGCCGCGATGTATTCGGAGCCATTGGGAATGGCCACCATGCCGAGGTTGGATGCGGTATTGACAATTGAACCGCCCCCCGTGGCGAGCATGGCTGGTATCTGATACTTCATGCAGAGGAAAACGCCCGTCAAGTCAACGTTCATTACCCGCTGCCATTGCGACAAGGGAATTTCGTGAAGGGGCTTTTGTCCCATTTCAATTCCGGCGTTGTTGAATGCACAGTCGAGTTTCCCGAATGTCTCTACGGTACGTCGCACAAGCTCCGCAACTGATGTTTCATCAGAAACGTCCGTCGCAATGAAAATGGATTCGCCACCTGCCTTCCGGATTGATTGGGCGGTTGTTTCCCCTGCATCACTATTCATATCTGCAACAACCACCTTGGCGCCCGCTTGGGCAAACATAAGCGCTGCCGTACGACCAATGCCCGTTGCCGCACCTGTTGCAATGACAACTTTGTCCTTTAGTACCTGTCCAATCTGTCCCATACTTGTCTCCAAGGTGATTTTTTTGTGTACCTTGATCATAGCCAGCAGGAAAAACACTTCCTTGTATGGGAGTGAACAATTTCTTGGATGAGTGGCCGGAAATATCCAGCTAAAGCTGATACGAAGACCGGTGCAGCCACACGACTACAAACTGTTGATCTTTGTTAAATATGTGCCATTGCTTTGGCCATAGCATGAGCAGCGTGACATGGTGTTTTGGAGCAGTTAAAGGTGGTTAAACTAACCTGGGAAAGGTTTGGCGTAGTGCGTGAGTGTTGGGGCTGCCTGACGGAGGAAGAACTCGAGTCCTCTGCCATGGCGATTCAAGGGGATGCTCGCCTTGACGATATGTATTACAGCATCCATGACTTCTCGAACGTGACTGATTTTTCGGTATCGGATAACGGGTTAGAGTTTATGGGTGCCCGAGCTGGCGTCGCTGTTCAAAGGAATACAAGGCTAAAAGTCGCGTTTGTCGGAGACCACCCTGTTTTGAGCAAGCTTATCAACGCCTTTAACGACAGTGGTTTGGCGGCGATTCGGATTCAACGCTTCGATACGCTTGAAGATGCCCGAAATTATGTGAGCACTGGTGTGCGCATGATTCACCCATTGCCTTCCAGCAAGGAATAGAGGAGCCGCCGATTTTCCTCAGCAATGCGAGGAGGGTGCGGAGTTTATCTGGCGGCCGCCTTGGTAGGCTTTATATCCTCTGCTACAGCGGACAGTCCGCCCTTGATGAATCGCTGGAAATGATTCACTACAGCATCTACCTGGTTGCCTGCGGCGGCGCAGGGAGCGGCGTGTTGCAGCATCTCGGGGCTACCGAGTAAAAGGAGGGCAATGGGGCCGATGATGCTCAGTCCGCAGCGGGCAACGGACGGATGATCGGGAGGCAATCCCAGAATCTGACTGACGAAGCCAAGGGCGATCTGCTTCTTGGGGAGAACCTCACGCTCCAGAAGCGTTTGAAGCGCATCCGAGGGGTGAAGCATTTCCCAGCCCAGGACACGAAGCGCCCAACTCGAGGAGGTCGGGCCCAGAATGGCCCGGATCATCCCTTCCAGGAAGATGTTGAGCTTTTCCGATGGGGTGCCCGGTGCTTCGTTGACTGTCTTCAGGAATTCCAAATCCATCAAGCGATGATGGGCCTCCTCGAGGACTTCGGAGTAGAGACAGTCGATTCCACCGAAATAGTAGTTCACGGCAGCCGAGTTGGTGCTGGCGCGCTCGGCGATTTCTTTGCCGGTGGCGTGGCCGACACCTTTCTCGGCGAAAACCTCGCCGGCGGCTTCCAGTATTTGTAGTCATCACGGCTTTCGAACTTGACCTGTTCTGGCGTCTGCGCAGTCCGAATCAGCAGGCACTGGAAAACTATCTGGCTACCGCGGAAGCGCGCAACGCGACCCAGATTGCATTGATTGCGGAGATTGCCAATGCGTAGCTATGCCTCTTGGGGGACCGCAAGCAGTTTTCCCTGGCCGAAAATACGCTCGCGACCCGTCAGAAAACCCTGAAACTGATCGAACGCCGGTTCGAATTGGGCATGGGTAACGAATTGGATCGCGCCCACGCCCGATCCGCTATCGAAGCCGCGCGGGCCAGTCAGGCCCGATACCTCCGGCTTGTCGAGCAGGACATCAATGCCCTGCAGATGCTGGCCGGCATGTCGATCACCAAGGCTGGCCTGAGATGAGAATTGGACAACATAACGCTTGTTCAAGATCTGCCTGTCAGGCTTCCTTCGTAAGTTCTGTTGTATCGCCCAGACATTATGCTGGCCGAGCATGCACTGAAAGCTGCGAATGCCAACATCGGCACCGCTCGCGCCGCCTTCTTCCCGATGATTTCGTTGACGGCATTGGCTGGGTTCGCGAGCCCCGCCTTGAGTGGCCTGTTTGACTCGGATTCACGCACGTGGCCATTTGTGCCCAGCATTACCGTCCCGATCTTCGATGCAGGCCGTAACCAGGCCAATCTGGATGCGTCCAAAGCGAACCGGGAAATTGCCGTTGCACGCTATGAGAAGGCCATTCAGGGAGCACTTCGTGAGGTCTCGGACGGGCTGATCGCCCGGGGAACGCTGCTTAGTCAAGTCGAGGCGCAGAGCGCATTGGTCGAGGCAGCCGATTCGAGCCTCAGGCTTTCCGATTCCCATTACCGGCAGGGCATAGACAGCTATCTGGTAGTGCTGGATGCGGAGCGATCGCTCTATAGCGCGCAACAGGAGCTGATTCAACTTCAGGTCCAGCTGCTGTCGAATCTCGTCACGCTATACAAGGTTATGGTGGAGGATGGACATGATATTCCGGATTGCCGAGCAGTATTGAGCATATTGCTACACGAGCCAGTGTTAGCAAGGGCACCATATATTTGTATTTTGATAGCAAGGAAGCACTATTCAAAACTGCCTTGGAACAACTGTTTAACCGGGCTATCGCCGTATAACGGCCATTCCAGCCAAAGCCAACAGGGTAGCCGCAATACAGTTGTACGAGCAAATCTATTTCTGGTGGCAGGCATTTGGAGCAACAGACCTCACATGCTTGCCGAAATTGATGGTGTCCGAATCCCACATCTTCCCGGAGATGACGAGATTAATGCGTGAGAAAATACTGGGCAAGCCAGCGCTATCCTCGTCCCGATAATAGATCAGGGTATCGCTCAGGGTGACTTTCTGCACGTTGATCCATACATTGGCCAAACGATCTCCGAAATTCTATTTTCCTACGTCATTTGGCAACGGTGTTTTGTATCGCCTTCATCCGATATCACGTTGGTCAAGGCATCTTTTGCAGCAGTTGTCGATATTCTGCTCGTCGATAAAGAGCCGTTGATTACGTGAGCGCCTGCCCCCCAGACCCGGGCTGGGTACAGGGGGCAGAATTCCAGTTGTTCACGGAATATTCTGGCATCAGGATTCAACAAGCGCAGAAAGTCCGTTGGTCAGGCTAATGTTGGATAATCGGTATAGCCGCGTTCTTCTCCTTGATAGAAAGTTGAACTATCTGGTTGATTTAGTGGAGCTCCTTGCTTAAATCGCTCGACCAGATCAGGATTGGCTAGAAATGCAGTGCCGAAGGCCACAAGGTCAGCGTCACCCGTACGGATTGCTGTTTCGGCTCGCGCTGCGTCATATCCGCCATTTGCGATATAGGTTCCGCCGAAACGGCGTTTTAATTCGGCAAAATCGAACTGCCCTTCACCTAATTGCATTACATGCAGATAGGCCAGCCCGTATTGGCCCAGTAGTTCAGCAGCGTGGCCAAAAGTAGCAGCCGGATTGCTGTCGCTCATTGAGAAGTTATTGAAGATGGGCGACAAACGAACACCCACGCGATCGGCGCCGAAGACAGGGATGACTGCCTCAACTACTTCCTTAAGGAATCGGGCGCGGTTTTCAACAGAACCCCCATAAGCATCAGTACGTACATTGCTACCATCGCGTAGAAACTGGTCGATCAGGTAGCCATTGGCTGCATGGATTTCCACACCGTCAAAGCCAGCCTGCTTGGCGTTCTCCGCTGCCTGGCGAAAATCGTCAACCACTTCCGGAATTTCTTCAATATCGAGGGCACGTGGTATTTCGAGGGATTTCAGGCCGGCAAAGGTGACGATTTCACCAACAGGCTTGATTGCCGAAGGAGCAACAGGCAACTCTTCATTCGGCTGAACAACAGGATGCGACATACGGCCAACATGCCAGATTTGCAGGAAAATGTGCCCCCCCTCGGCATGAACGGCATCAGTCACCAGCTTCCAGCCAGCAATCTGTGCGTCAGTGAAAATACCGGGGGTCCGTGGGTAACCTTTGCCCTGAAGAGATATCTGCGATGCTTCTGTAACGATGAGACCTGCGGTGGCACGCTGGCGATAATATTCGGCAACAGTTGGGTTTGCTACGTCGCCTTCCCCCGCTCGACTGCGCGTTAGTGGTGCCATGACCATCCGATTTCTCAGCGTGAGCACACCTAGCTGGACGGGGGAAAGTAGTTTATCAAGACGAGTAGTTGCCATGCTTTCACTCCTTCATGTAATGGACCGATCGGTCCGTAATCGATAAAAAAATTACTCCAGAACTGACATCATTACAGACAACGTATCATCCAGGCGTTGGGGGGCGGTTTTGGCGCGTGCCATGATTTGCAAGCCTTGATGGCTTGCGCACAAGAATCGGGCGAGTTTGCGAGCATCTTTTGTGGGAGAAATCGAACCGTCCTGTATTCCGCGCTCAATCGCCAGAGCGAACGAATCCTCCATTCCGACGAAGTCTTGCTCCACCAATTGCTGGACTTCCACGTCATGCGGCCCTAACTCGGCTGCTTCATTACAACTCATACAGCCAAACGGTTGCTCTTCATTTCTTGCGTGTTCAACAACCATTTCGAAAAAAGCGTGGATTGAGGCGAGGGCAGTGGGGCACTGGGTAAGATAGCCATGGAGTTTTCGCATCCGCTCCTTTCGATATTCATCGAACGCTTCCAGAAACAGTTCGCGCTTGCTACCGAACGTGTCATACAGGCTGCTCTTGCTGAGCCCAGTCGCTTTGAGCAACTCGGAGATCGATGTTGCCTCATAGCCTTTGCTCCAGAAGAGTCGCATTGCTTGAAGCAAGGCCTTTTGTTTATCAAACTCGCGAGGACGTGCCATTTCATCAATCTCAATCCGTTTGCGTGCAATATAGATGTTTTGGAACGACAAGTCCATAACTGTCCAATATGTAATTCTCCTTGCTTGATCGGTAACGATTTTGCCGTCAAGTCGCGATGGAGGTTTGGTTGCCCATATCGGTGGCGTGCCGGTTGTCATCGAAATAGAAAATTTTGCCGGTGATGACGATGACAAAATCGGAAAGCATAAAGGCAGCGGCATTGCCAACGTCCCCGATTGTTAGTTTCCACGAAGCGGTGAGGTTTGGCATCGGGGAGGGCAAGTTCCCGACGTTGCCTATCCCTGAGGCAGGAAGCTGCCAGAGTGGCGATTTATCACTGCTGTGAATTTTGAGAATTCAGGCTGCTTGTTGGAACAATGGGCTTGTGGGAAGTAGCTTTCATCAACGGATTTCCGAGTGGCGATTCAAGGGATTGCGCCGGTCCAAGATGATTGAATGAATAACCCAAAAAGGATGGGCATGCGTGCTCTTACAATTAAACAGAAGTTAGTTTTACTCGCAATTTTGTCCCTTTCAAGCTTGGTTCTGGTTGGCTCTGCCGGGTGGATCGGCGTGAGTCGCCTGGATTCGGCACTACGCGAAACAAATGAACACAGCACTCCCGCCGTAGTGGTAATGGCTGAACTACGTATGTGGCAACTCAAATCCTTATTGGTAACTAGGGAGGTGGCGACGTGGCAGCCGGAAAGATATGAAGGTTTGGGAAACCGAAGTGATGCGCTTAGTGAAACAAAAAGCACATTTGAGTCTGTGCTAGAGCGTCGAGGAGAGGCTGAAGCAAAGGTGAGGGCCGCATTCGATGCTTACCAAAAGCTTGAAAAATCCAATGAAGAGACCAGCGAATGGGAGGAGGTTCAACAGCGCCTCAATGCATTCCGAGAGTCTTACGACAGGCTTCTTCCGATAATTCAGGAAATGGCAAAGACAGACAATTGGGAAACGCTGGTAAGCCTACACGGTCAATTCAAGGTAATTGATGACAGAATCAACGGGGTTTGGGAGCAGGCCGATTCAGGGATCGAAAAGCTTAATGGTGTTACCAAGAAATACGCGGAACAGGTTGACGCGTCCGCTCGAGAAGCACAGGTCAGTGCGCTTTCGATGATCGCCATTGTATTTGTTTCTTCGGCGCTCGGCCTCGGTGTGTTGGCACTTATGATCGTCCGGAACGTAACCGGCAGCCTGTACAGGATGAAAGCTGTCATCGTTTCAGTTGCGGAAACTAACGATTTTACACAACGCATTGACTTTATCCGATCTGACGAGATCGGTGAAACGTCAGCGGCATTCAACCGACTGCTGGATCGCGTTGGCGACTTTATTCGGCATGTTTCTGATAATGCCAGAGAGATTTCTGGCGCAGCCGACAATACGTTGAGCGCATCAAGGCAGCTCTCGGAATCATCGGCGCACCAAAATGACCTAGCGGTAGCTATGGCATCCGCTGTCGAACAGATGTCCGCCACCGTCGGCAACATAACCAGTTCCGTCCAAGCCGCGGTCGGGCGCGCAAACAACGCCGGATTAGCAGCCAACCAAGGTGAGGTGATGGTTTCTGAAACCGCTATGGAAATGGACTCCATAACTGAGACGGTTGCCAAGGCCGAAATGACTATTTCAGAGCTTGGTACGCAGTCCGGGCAAATATCCAGAATTGTTCAGGTAATCAAGGACGTTGCAGATCAAACCAATCTGCTGGCGTTGAACGCTGCGATCGAAGCTGCTCGAGCTGGAGAAATGGGGCGAGGTTTCGCTGTGGTGGCTGATGAGGTAAGGAAGCTTGCAGAAAGGACCAGTGCATCGACCGTGGAGATCGGCGCAATGGTCTCGGCCATGCAACATCTTTCAAGCAACGTCGTGGATGAAATGGGCATCATAATTTCCAAAGTTCATCATGGAAAGGATCTCTCTGCGCAGGCTGCAGAGCGGATTCTGGCCATACGCGAAAACTCTCAGGAAGTAACCGTTTCAGTAAATGGCATTTCGTACTCCCTGAAAGAGCACTCCACAACATCAAGTGAGATATCAAGACGCGTGGATGCCGTTGCCAGGCTCAGTGAGGAGAATGCCAGTGCTGCTTCAAAGTCGGCAACTGTATCGGAGGTCCTTCACGCATTGGCCGTATCGCTGCAATCAGCAGTAAGCCTATTCAAGGCGTAAGGCTTCATGGTTTTTTGCAGGGCATTGAATTTCGCACTTGATTCGAGAAATCCATGGTGCCGATGCGGGGCAGCGAAATATTTCGTTATCGAGCGTGAAGCAGCCTTCAGTGGGCAAAATTGAGGCTGTTATGGCGCCAGCATAGTTCCAGGCTTTGTCTATTGAGAAAATAAGCCGAAAGCTAGGCTGGCTCGCGCCGAATCAGGGTGGGTTATTCCACACGAAGAGCCTCCGCTAACAAATGCATTTGCTCTACCATATCTTTGATCTTGTAAGCTAGAGCAGCGCAAGTTTGTGTGCCGACGGCATGAGACATTCTTTCCAAGTCTATTTCACCTTGTAGCCGATATCCATCCTCCTGAATACGAAACGAGTGGATTGCCTGTTGAATCAGGCCGTCGCGTATCTTGGCAAATTCGCTGGGAGCATCGGCGGATAGTTTTGCCAACAGGTCAAAGTCAAAAAAATCATTTCCTTGCATGCTGGGCTTCAAGTTGTGGCTTATTTATGCTGATTATCGGCGGCAATAGGTCTGGCGCTAGGCGCCGACCTAATTCGGGTCGAATGCGGGTTTTTAGCGTCCTAGCTCTTTCGCAGTCTTCCCCGCAATTCCCCATTGCGCCTTAGGCACGTCGTGAATCCAGACACGGGTATTTTCGATTGGTGCGCCAAGCGCTTCAGACATAGCGATGCAGACTTTTTCGATGACGGCTTTCTTTTGTTCTTCCGTGCGGCCTTCAATGAGGTAGATCTGTGCGAACGGCATAATTTTCTCCTTACTATTTAGTGGATGAATTTCACATTGACGCTACCTAGATCCTGGATGCGTAAGCTGACGTTGTCACCGGCCTTGACCGCGACTGCCTCGGTGACGCCACCGGAAAGGATCATCGTGCCGGCCGGAATTTCCTCGCCACGGGCGCCGAGATGGTTGGCCAGCATGGCAATCGCCGCTGCCGGGTGGCCAAGAACGGCCGCGCCGGCACCGATGGCGACGGGTTCGCCGTTCTTCTCCATGACGACGCCCAGGGTGCGCAGATCGAGACCGGCCACCGGCGTCATCTGCCCGCCGAGGACGAAACGCGACGACGAACAGTTGTCAGCGATAACGCTCTTCAGGTCGAACTTGAAATCGCGATAGCGCGAATCGATGATCTCGATGCCCGGCATGATGAAATCGGTTGCGGCCAGCACGGCACCGATGTGGCAACCCGGGCCTTTCAGGGCCTTCTTCAGGACGAAGACGATTTCCGGCTCGACCTTCGGATGGATCAGTTGATCGATCTTGATCTCGCCGCCATCGGCAACGCTGAAGTAATCGACCAGAAAGCCGAAACACGGGGTTTCAACGCCCATCTGCTTCATCTTGGCGTGCGAGGTCAGACCAGCTTTCAGGCCGACGACGCGATTGCCGCGGGCCAGCTTGCGGCGGAGGATTTCGTTCTGGATGGCGTAGGCGTCGTCCCAATCCATTTCAGGATTGGCATCGGTGATCTTGACGACGTCGTGCGCCTGCAATTCGGCGTTTTCAAGCAGTTCGGCCAATTGGCCTATGGTTTGCTGGTTCAGTTTCATGCCATCAGTCCTCGTGCGCGTGCCATGCTCATGGCGGTGTCTTCAATCATGTCTTCCTGCCCGCCGACCATGCCGCGACGGCCGAGTTCGACCAGAATGTCGCGGGCCGGTACGCCGTATTTGACGGAGGCACGCTTGGCAAAAAGCAGGAATGAGCCATAAACGCCGGCATAACCGAGCGTCAGCGCATCGCGGTCGATGCGGATCGGGAAGTCCATCATCGGCACGACGAGGTCTTCGGCGACGTCGGTGATCTTGGCGACATCGACACCGGTCTCGATACCCATCAGGCTGCACACGGCGATGAGCACTTCCATCGGCGTATTGCCGGCCCCGGCACCGAGGCCCGCGGCGGCGGCATCGACGCGATTGGCGCCGACTTCGATGGCGGCGATCGAGTTGGCAACGCCCATGGCCAGGTTGTGGTGGCCGTGGAAGCCGAGTTCGGTTTCCGGCTTCAATGCCGCACGCACGGCCGACAGGCGCTCCTTGACGCCTTCCGGCAGCAGATGACCGGCCGAGTCGGTGACGTAGATGCAGTTGGCGCCGTACCCTTCCATGAGCTTGGCTTGCTTGACCAGGCCTTCGGCACTGTTCATGTGGGCCATCATGAGGAAACCGACGGTGTCCATGTCCAGCTTGCGGGCCATGGTGATGTGTTGCTCGGAGACGTCAGCTTCGGTGCAGTGGGTGGCGACGCGGATGGTGTTGACGCCGAGGTCACGCGCCATCTTGAGGTGGTCGACGGTGCCGATGCCGGGGAGCAGCAAGGCCGAGACCTTGGCCTTCTTCATCCTGGGGATGACGGCGCCGAGGTATTCCTCGTCGGTGTGGGCCGGGAAGCCGTAGTTGACCGAGGAACCACCGAGGCCGTCGCCGTGGGTGACTTCGATCAGCGGCACGCCGGCTTCGTCGAGGCCGGTGGCGATGCTGACCATCTGGTCGAGGGTCATCAGGTGACGCTTGGGATGCATGCCATCCCGCAGGGTCATGTCGTGGACGGTTACTTTTTTGCCGCGTAGGGTCATTGTTTTCTCCAGTTACTCAGGCAACTACGGGCTCAAGCTTGAGCGTGCCTTTGATCATTTCTTCGGCGAACATTTCGGCGGTGCGCGCACCGGCGGCGGTCATGATGTCGAGGTTGCCGGCGTAGGTCGGCAGGAAGTCGCCGAGGCCGGTGACTTCCATGTAGACGGAGACGCGGTTGCCATCGAAGACCGGGCCGTTGACCAGGCGGTAGCCCGGGACGTACTTCTGGACTTCCTTGATCATGGCGTGGATGGATTCGGTGATCGCGGCCTGGTCCGGGGCGGTTTCGGTCAGGCAGTGCACGGTGTCGCGCATGACGAGCGGGGGTTCGGCCGGGTTGATGATGATGATGGCTTTGCCCTTCTTGGCGCCGCCGACCTTTTCGACGGCACCGGCGGTGGTGCGGGTGAATTCATCGATGTTCTTGCGGGTACCGGGGCCGGCGCTCTTGGACGAGACGGTGGCGACGATTTCACCGTAGGCGACCGGTTGAACGCGGGAAACGGCTGCCACCATCGGGATGGTGGCCTGGCCACCGCAGGTGACCATGTTGACGTTCATTTCACGGCGACCGACGTGTTCCTTGAGGTTGACCGGCGGGACGCAGAACGGGCCGATGGCGGCCGGCGTCAGGTCGATCATCAGGACGCCGAGGGCGTTGAGCTTGCGCGAGTTCTCGGCGTGGACATAGGCCGAGGTCGCGTCGAAGGCGATCTGGACGTTGTCGGCGAGGACGTGGGGCAGGAAGCCGTCTACGCCGGTGGCGCAGGTCTTGAGGCCCATTTCGGCGGCACGCTTCAGGCCTTCGGATTCCGGGTCGATGCCAATCATCCAGACGGGGTCGAGGAAGGGGCTGCGCTTCAGTTTGTAAAGCAGGTCGGTCCCGATGTTGCCCGGGCCGATCAAGGCACACTTGATCTTATTCATGTTGTGGTTTCCTAGAAGGGTTCAATACAGGGAACTGACGGCGTCGCCGACCATACGTTGGGCTTCATCATTGGTAGCGGCGACATCTGGGCTGCATATGCAAGTCATCTCGGCAGGGACTTCGGTTGGGTCGATGATTTCATCAGAGCGAGAGGTCTGGGGCATTTGGGGGGCACGCTGAGGCTCAGCGTCGGCAATGCTGATCTCCTGGTCCGGGGCCAGCTTGGCGAGGACCATCGCCACGCTCTCTGAAAGGGTTTGGCCTGCTCGAATGCTATTCACGGTAATACCGGTGCCAACCATAAACTGTGCCAAACCATGCGATACCGCAGTCTGGGCTGCTTTGGTCATGCCGTGGTGGATCATCTCGCCTGACGGGGTGATGCCGGGATCGTCAGAGATGAATACGATGCGGCCCCAGTTAGTGGCCTTCATGCGTGGTAGATAGTGTCGCACCAAGCGCACGCCGCTCAAGACATTGACGTCAAAAATGCGGTGCCATTCGGAATCCGTGATTTTTTCGAAAGGCGCTCGCTCGATGATTTCGAGACTGTTCACCAGAATATCAGCCTTGGGGCATTGGCGTAGCAGGGACTGAATTCCGTAAGCATTGGCCAAATCTGCTGTTACGCCGTGCACTTGGGCATGATTCACTTCACTTCGAATGAATTCAACCGCCGCCGCTACCCGTTCTGGCTCACTTCCGTTGATAGTCACGATGGCGCCTTCCCGGGCCAGTTCCAACGCAATGGCAAAGCCGACGCCGGTAGTGGATCCGGTCACCAGGGCGCGCTTGCCGGAAAGCTGGAAATTCATTGCGCGACTCAGACGAAACGCACCGAACAGCCACCGAGGCCGCCGATGGTCATGCGCAGGTTGTCGCCCTTGACCACCGGGACCATGGCACCCATCGCGCCGGACAGCACGATGTCGCCGGCCTTGAGGGTGATGCCCAGCTTGCCGAGCGTATTGGCCAACCAGACCATGGCATTGACCGGATGACCCATGGTCGCGGCGCCGGCGCCGGTGACGACGATTTCGCCGTTCTTTTCGAGGACCATGCCGCACAGGCCGAGGTCGATGTTGCTGATGTCGACGAGTTGGTCACCGAGCACGAAGACACCGCAGGAGGCGTTGTCGGCGACAGTGTCCTGGATCTTGATCTTCCAGTCGGTGATGCGCGAATCGACGATCTCGAAGCATGCCATGACGCCTTCGGTGGCAGCCAGTACTTCGGCAGCGGTGACTCCTGGACCTTGCAGGTCTTTCTTGAGCAGGAAGGCGATTTCACCTTCGGCCTTGGGCTGGATCAGCGAGCTCATCTCGATCGATTCGCCTTCGTTGTAGACCATGCCGTCAAGCAGGTAGCCGAAGTCGGGCTGATGGACGCCAAGCAGGTTCATGACCGGCTTGCTGGTCACGCCGATCTTCTTACCGATGACCTTCTCGCCATTTTCCAGCCGGCGCGACAGCATGCGTTGCTGGATGTAGTAGGCATCCTCGATGGTGATGTCGAAGCCGCGCGAGGTCAGTGGGCTGACCGTCTTGCCGGCGACCAGGGCGTCGTAGAGTTCGTCGCCCAGTTTCTCTATTGTGGGTTGATCCATTATTTTTCCTGTCGTGGTTTGGGTGCTGGCGGCTTACAACTTGATGCAGATGTTCTTGAGTTCGGTGTAGAACTCGAGCGAATGGACGCCACCTTCGCGGCCGATGCCGGACTGCTTGGCACCGCCAAAGGGCGTGCGCAAGTCACGCAGGAACCAGCTGTTGACCCAGACCAGACCGACTTCCATCTGCGCCGCGACACGGTGGGCGCGGTTGATGTTCTGCGTGAACACCGAGGCGGCCAGACCGTAGGTCGTGTTGTTGGCGCGCTTGATGACTTCGTCTTCGCTGTCGAAGGGCATGACCGTCGTACAGGGTCCGAAAATTTCCTCGCGAACAACCGTTGCGCTGTCATCCAGACCGATCCAGATCGTCGGCTGGACCCAGGCGCCGTTGGCCAGTTCGCCCGGCATTTTCGGAATGCCGCCGCCGGTAACGACCGTTGCGCCCTCATCGACGGCCTTTTTGTAATAGGAGAGCACCTTGTCGCGATGTTCCTGGCTGACCAGCGGCCCCATGTTGGTGGCCGGATCGCTCGGCACGCCAAGCTTGAGCTTCTCGGCACCGGCCTTCAGGCGGGCGACGAACTCGTCGAAGATCGGACGTTCGACATAAAGACGCTCGGTGCCCAGGCAAACCTGACCGCAGTTGGCGAAGCAGGAACGAATCGTCGCTTCGATCGCGACATCCATGTCGCAGTCGGCAAAGACGATGCCCGGATTCTTGCCGCCCATTTCGAGTGACACCGGGCGCGAACCGTGGGCTGCAGCCTTGTTGATGATCTCGCCGGTCCGCGTTTCGCCGGTGAAGGTGATGGCATTGACGCCCTGGTTGGTGGTCAGGAATTCACCAGCCGAATTCGGCCCGAAGCCATGCACGACGTTATAGACGCCCTTGGGCACGCCACAGGCATTCATGACTTCGCCGAGCAGCGTGGCGGTGGACGGCGTTTCTTCCGAAGGTTTGACAACGACGGCGTTGCCACAGGCCAGCGCCGGGCCGACCTTCCAGGTCATGAGCAGCAGCGGCAGGTTCCACGGACAGACGACGCCGACGACGCCAACCGGGCGACGAATCGCGTAGTTGAGCGCACCCTTGCCATCCGGCGTCGCCATTTCGAAGAACTCGGTCGGCGCATTCTTGATGACGTCGGCGAAGATCTTGAAGTTGGCGGCACCGCGCGGGATGTCGATGTGCGAAGCGAGGCTCTTCGGCTTACCGGTATCGGCGCATTCGGCTTCGAGGAATTCATCGAAACGACGGGTGATCTCGTCGGCGACCTTGTTCAGGATGTCGGTACGCTCGACCACGGTCATCTTGCCCCACGGGCCTTTCAGCGCATCGTGCGCAGCCTGCACGGCGGCATCGACTTCTGTCTTGCCGGCTTCGTGCACCATGCCGATGATCGAGTTATCGAGCGGCGTGCGTTTCTCGAACTGCTTGCCTGTCGAGACGAATTCGCCGTTGATGAAATTCAGGATCTGCTTCATGGTTCTATGCTTTCCCTATTACCTTGTTCGTTTTTCCAAGCCGATGACCGCCAGTTCCACCCCGATGCCAGTGAGCTCTTTCTGTCGTGCTTGCACTGCGTTATGGGGTGGATTTGGGAATCAGTTTCCGACGGCGATACTACTATTTGGTCTTCGCGTTATCCTATTTTCTCGAGAAATACAGGGAATCACGAAAATAAGGGGGGAAGGCAGGGGCCAGTCTGTAGAATTCGTGACCAGATAAGAGTCATGTAAACATGCACATAACATCCACTATGTCGGAAAACAAATTGGCAACGCCATTCCGCAATGAAACGGCGAGCGGTGAACATAAGTCGATGATTGAATCGGCTTACCGTAATTTGCGCCGCGACATCATAGATGGGCGCCTCGCTCCGGGAGAAAAACTGCGGGTCGAGCATCTCAAGGATGATTACGGCGTCGGTGCCGGTACGCTGCGCGAGGCACTCTCTCTTCTTGTCGCGGACGCCTTGGTTGTTAGCCAGTCTCAGCGGGGCTTTCGCGTAGCGCCGATATCGTTGGCAGATTTTGAGGACATTACGCGCAACCGCGTCATGCTGGAGTGCGAAGCCTTGAGGCAGTCGATCGCTCTTGGGGACGATGCATGGGAGGGTGAGGTGGCGGCCGCTTTTCACCGCCTATCCAGGGCGGAAGCGAAGCTCTCCGACGGTGATGCGCGCGACGAGTGGGAAAAACGCAATCGTGTTTTTCACGAAGTCCTGATCGCTGCGTGCCCATCGCGCTGGCTCAAGCACTTTCTTTCCATCCTCTACCACCAGGCGGAGCGTTACCGCCGGCTTTCTCTGTACCGTAGTCCGATCCTCCGGGATATACATGGTGAGCACACGGCTCTGTTCGATGCCGTTTTGGCTCATGACGCGGAGCGAGCTACGGCAATTTTGGCCGACCACATCGGCAAGACGCTAACCGGGTTAAGAAACTTGCCGTCAGAATTGTTTTGGGAAGGCAGCGCGTTAACAGCGTAGTCGGGCATGCCACTGAGCATGACCTGTTGTTCATCGTCGCTGGTTAAAGTATTTCTCCCACTGCTATTTCATTACCGTGGCCCACGGTTGTAAACGCTTCCTTTTTGATTTTGGGTGCTTTTTCCGGTGAACCGTGGGAGGGCAAGGTCGCGTTAAGATTCTCAGGACGGCATCGGCTCGGCGTTGCCCAGCGCGGTGGTGTTCATGCCACCATCTACGTAAAGAATCTCGCCGGTGATGCCGCTGGCCAAGTCGGACAGCATGAAGGCGGCGGCGTTGCCGACTTCCTCGATGGTCACGTTGCGACGCAACGGGGCATTGTGCGAGTTGTAGGCGAGCAGTTTGCCGAAGTTGCCGATGCCGGAGGCGGCCAGGGTCTTGATCGGGCCGGCCGAAATGGCGTTGGCGCGAATGCCTTCAGGGCCGAGGCAGAAAGCCAGGTAGCGCGTGGCCGCTTCCAGGCTAGCCTTGGCCAGGCCCATGGTGTTGTAGTTGGGCATGGTGCGCTCGGCGCCGAGGTAGGAGAGAGCCAGCGTGGAGCTCTTGCGGCCCTGCATCATCGGACGCGCGGCCTTGACGAGTGCCGGGTAGCTGTATGAGGAAATTTCGTGGGCGATGCGAAAGGCTTCGCGCGAGATGCCGTTCAGGAAATCGCCTTGGATGGCTTCGGTCGGGGCGTAGCCGATGGAATGAACCAGACCATCCAGGCCATCCCAATGGTTGGCCAGTTCGACGAAGAGTTTGTCGATTTGTTCGTCGCTGCTGACGTCAACCGGAATCGTAATGTCGCTGCCGAATTCGGCAGCAAATTTCTTGATGCGGTTTTCGAAACGCTCGTTCTGGTAGGTGAAGGCGAGTTGCGCACCTTCACGATGGCAAGCCTTGGCGATGCCATAGGCTATGGAGTGCTTGGACAGCAGACCCGTGAGCAGAATTTTTTTGTCGGCAAGAAAGCTCATGTGTTGTTCTCCAAAAAGAATTTAGCAGGTTGTCCAAAACCCTTGGGTGGTCGATGCCAATGAGATAATGGTGGTTCTGTCAGGGTAAGCGGAGTCTGGAAGGGCGGATTCCAGCAGGACATCCGTTGCGTAGATTGCGTGTGCTTTACCGATGGTATTCATCGGCTAGATGAATCGCACGTTTGCCAGTTGTACTCGCGTACCGCTGGTCTGGGGATTCCGCCGGGACTCCTGTTCAGAGCAAGCCTGATTCATGTGTTGTTTTCCATCCGCTAGCCGAAGGTATCGGAGTGTTTTTGTGCAACCTGTTAATAGACCGATTGGTCTTTTTCAAGGTTGGGTTGAACAGGGTCATTCGGCGATATGAATAGTAGGTGTGACGGACATGCCCACCCTCAAGCTCGTAGCGGGTTTCTGGTTTGGTTCTATGCTGATACGCACGGGTAAGCGTTGAACAATTTTCGTGAAATTGCCTGTTGCATTGTGGGGAGGTACAGCGGAATAGCTGACTCCGCTGGCTGGCCCCAGGCTGTCGACCTTTCCTCTCAGCGCATCGCCCGGGAATGCGTCGACTTTGATTTCAACTGCTTGCCCTGGGCGTACGTTTGCTAACTGTGTTTCCCTGAAGTTGGCGGTAATGTAGATGGCATCGAGGGGTACGACTGCGAGCAATGGTTTTCCCGCGTTCACATATGCGCCGACTCGAACCGCCTTCTGTCCGACTACGCCATCTACTGGCGCAGTGATCCGAGTGTAGGAAAGTTTCAGTTCAGCAGCAGCCTGGGCTGCTTGCGCCTGCTTCAAGGCCGCCGTTGCCTTGTCTAGATCGGCGCGGAGGATGTCTATCTGTTGCCGACTGGCTAGAAGACCGGCTTGATTCTTTACCATGCTGGCTTGCTGGATGCTTAGCTGTGCTTCTGCCTGTTGCAGGGCTTGTACGGAACCTGAGCCATCCGTTGCCAGGTTTTGATATCGGACCTGATTGGCCTTGGCCAGTTTCAAGCCGGCTTCATCTGCCGCAACCGCTGCCTGTGATTGCTGAATTGTGGATTCTTGTCGCACAAGTTGTGCCTGAAGGCTGGCTATGCTTGCTTGAGCGCCCGCCGATTGGGCTTTTGCCGAGTCGACCGCAATTTGAAAATCTTTGTCGTCAATCGTGGCAAGTAGATCACCCGCCTTTACAGCCTGATTGTCTTCAACAAGGACATGGTCGACGGTTCCCGATATTTGCGGTGCCACGCTCGTAAAGTCAGCCTGGACGTAAGCGTCATCTGTCGATTGGGTCGATGCGCTGGATTCCAGGCGGTTGAAGTAAAGGGTGCTGCCGATGGCCAATGTGGCTAGTGTTACGGCAATGAAGACCTTCGTTTTTTTGGGGAGAGCCATGGCATGTTATCCGTGTGAAGAGGGTGAAGGGGTAGGATGTGTGGCGCTGAGGTCAGGGGCTGGGATATAGGTCAGCCGAAGTACGAGCGGAATCAGGAGTAGGGCGAGAACGCCTAAAACCCGGTAGGCATCTGCCACCGACAGCACCACTGACTGTTGGCTGACAATGTTCATCAGTTGGGTGGAGTCTGGCGATTGCGCTACCCAGTTGCTGGCTTGGGCAGCTCGGTCAAGCAGCATTTCCGAATGAAATCGGCTGCGTACTGCCAGCAATTGCCCAATCGTCGCTCCGCCGATTAGCGAGCTGAATGCCCGCAGCGTGTTGATCGTCCCCGAGAAATAAGGGCCCTCATTGGGATGCACGACGCTGGTCATGAGGAAGAGCTGAGAAACGATGGCCATGGGCTGACCAAAGGCCTGAAGGAGCTGAGTAACGAGAAATTGGTCTCGGTTCCATTCCGCGGTGAGCTGTGCGCCCGAAAAGCACGCCAAGGCAATCAATGAGAGTCCTAGTACGAAGACAATGCGTGCGTCCACCCACTTCTTGTAGAGGAGAAATGCAACCATTGATCCTAGAACAAGTTGAGGAAGGGCGATCAGCAATCCAACAGGGGCCGTTTGAAAGCTGCGATAACCTTGGATGCCTCCCAGATAATTTGCCGGCAGCTGAGAACCCGATACCAGCGTCACCAGTAACAGGACGAAGATGCTGGAACCCAGCCAAAGATTTCGGCGCCCAAGGAGTTGTAGTTTGAGAAATGGGGCCTCGTGAAACCATTCTGTCAGTAGGTAGATGACGAAAAGTGTCAAGCCGACGACAAGCGAGAGTGTGACCAAGGGGGAATTGAACCAGTCCAGCCTCACGCCCTGATCGAGGGCTATGCTTAGCAAGGCTAGGCCGGCGCTGCCGAATGCCAGGCCAAGCCAGTTGGCTTCCTTGAACCGTCTGGTCTGTATTTTGTCATGGGGCAAACCCCAGCCAACGAGCACCCCGGCAAGGACGCAGAGGGGTATGCTTTGCCAATAAAGCCATCGCCAATCGAACAATTCATCGGTCCATTGCCCGGCAAGCCACATGGCGAGGTTGGGGGCGAAAGTAGCGGTCATTGCATACAGTGCCAGACCATGCAAGCGAATTTGAGGTGGAAGAAACTTGAGCGCTGCCATCATGAGAACCGGAATCAAGGCACCGCTACTCATCCCCTGCAGGAAGCGGAGGCCAATCAATAGATTCAGGTCGTGAACGAAGGGCAATAGCGCGGCAATCCCTGCACAAATGCTTACCATCAGAAGATGGAAGCGCCGCACGGACAAGGTGATTGCAAACCAGGTTGCAAATGGCGTGGCAATTAACTCACCAGCCGCGTAGAAAGTGGTAAGCCAGGATGCGTCGTCTAAACCAAAGCCTAGTGCTCCGCGTACATCGGCCAAGCCTAACGCGCCAACGCGATTGTTGAGCCCAGCCATCATTGCGGAAATGAAAATTCCAAGCAGGCCGGCCATGGCCCTCACTGATAGATTGGCTGGATGTGCCTGGTGACGAGGCGCATGAGCATGTTCTTGCAGTGCCGCAGCGGTCATTTTGTTTCCCCTGTCACATTCCACCCTCCGCCTAGTGCTTTGTACAAATTAACCAGAGTAAGCGTGGCATTGGTGGCACTAGTATTTAGGTTCGTTTGGCTGGAAAGCAGGTTGCGCTGGGTTGTCAGTACGCCGAGGTAATCCCCTGCCCCTTCCTGGTAGGCCCTTTCGGCAACCTGTAAGGCTTGTTTGTTCTGCTCGTAGGCGAGGAGAAGTTCCTCGTGTTCGCGTTGCTGAGCAGCCCAGGCATCCAAGGCGTTGTCCACTTCATGCCAAGCCAGCAGAACTGTTTGCCGAAAAGCCAGGGCTGCGGCTTTTTGCCGTGCCTCGGTCAGCGCGAGACGTTGGGTCAGCCTACCTCCCTGGAAGATTGGAAGATAGACGGTCGGACCGACTGAGAAGAGCCGGGAATCCCAACTGCTGAGATCTCCGCTTTCAAAAGCTTCCGCGCCGATACGTCCTCTGAGTCCGATGCGTGGGTAAAAGTCAGCCTTGGCAACGCCAATGCTGGCAGTTGCGGCGTGGAGCTGGGCCTCTGCACGTAGGATGTCTGGTCGTCTGCGCGCGAGCTCGGATGGGATGCCTACCGGAACCTCGCTGGGCAGCGATGGAATAGGCATGGCCTGCCGTAACTGGGCGTCCAATGCTCGCGGCTTTTCGCCCAACAGTAATGCCAGGGCATTCATTAATGCGTTGCGGCGCTGCGTTTGTTCCGAGATCGCGGCATTAATTGTTGCCAACTGTGCACGAGCGGATGATGTTTCAAAACGGGTGGCAATGCCGTTGCGCTGGCGGCTTTCCACCAAGTCGAGTGTTCTCTCGGCTATCGTCCGGTTTTGGTTTGCGATATCAAGCTGAGCCTGCGTGCCGCGTATTTGCAAATAGCATCTCGCAATTTCGGCTGCCAGCGTCACTCGAAAAGCCTCGCGCTCATAGGTTGTCGCTTCCAGTGTTGCGGCGGCACCTTCATTTGCCCTGCGGGCTCGGCCCCATAAATCAAGTTCCCAGGTGGCGTCGAAGCCGATCTGCCAGAAATTGTTTGGCGTGGTAGGGGCGCCTAACGCGGCAAAATATCCATGTTGGCTTATCGCTTCCCGAGCATAGCTCGCGCTAGCAGAAATGCTGGGGAGTAAGTCGGCGCCTGTTATCCCCAGCTGCGCACGTGATTGTTCAATTCGATTGGTCGCTATCTGGAGGTCAAGATTGGATAGCAATGCTCGTGATTCGAACTCCATCAGAAGGGGGTCGTTAAACAATGACCACCACAGGGCAGGAACTTCGGTATGAGATATCGGTGAACTTCCCGAGTACTCGGGTCTGGGAAGCAATACAGCTTCTTGCAATCCGCTGTCTGGCCGAAGGTAGTCGGGACCTACTGTGCAAGCTGTTAGAGCGGAGATGCATGCAAGCACACCAAATATGTTTCGAACTGGTAGCAGTATTTGTGTTACCGGTCTTGATGTCATTTGAGTTTCCTGTAGGTGGTGCTTTAATAAACGTACCGTACCGCTCGGTATGCTTCTTTATCAAAAAAAACTAAAAGAGAGATGGTTGGCTTGACGACTAAAAATGTAGCGATTTAAAGGGTATTTAATATACCGTACCGCTCGGTTCGATACTATAATGATCAACGATCAACATGTCAAAACTTATATGGGAAGTGTTTTATGGGGTTAGCTAAGAAGCGTCACCTGTCCATTCTGCCGCCGGAAGAGTTGCCTGGTACCAAGGCTTACACGGTATTGCGTGCTGCTCGAAAGATTTTCTTCATGCATGGGTTTAGCGCTGCTACGACCGACATGATTCAACGCGAAGCGGGGGTCTCCAAGTCGACTGTCTATGCGTACTATGCAAACAAGGAAGCTTTGTTCGTGGCAGTTGTGCAGGCCGAATGTTGGGCCTTCCAGGAAACAATACGTGCCATCAAGTTTTCACCGGGGAAGCTTAGAGAGACTCTGAGTGCCTTGGCCCATACCTACCTGGATATCGTACTTTCCGAGCCAGGTTCGTACCTTTACCGGATCATTGTTGCTGAAGGGATCCGCTTTCCGGCGTTGGCTTCCACGTTTTACATGGCCGGGCCGCACGTCATTGCAGCCATGGTCGCGGAACATCTTGCGAGTGCTGTAACGTCGGGAGAAGTCGATTTAGGCGATGTTGAGTTGGATGAGGCGGCCAATGTGTTCGTTAACTTGGTGCGTAGTGAGCCGCAATTGCTGTATTTGACCCATCCTGATGCCGCTCCTTCATCACAACAAATTGATCGCTGGGTTAAGGTCGTGATCGATACCTTCATGCGTGCATATGGTTGTTCCTGTTATCGGATCTCCTAAAGGGTACGCCATGCTCGAACCTTCCATGCCTATGGGGGACGCTGCGAAGGCGGAGCAGCCTCGAAGGCCAAGGCCTGATAGCGAAATCACGCGCCATTTCAGGGGATTTCGTCTGTTCAAGGATGTGTCGGTATTCGAATATTCGGGCTGATCTCGTTCGCGATGTCAGGAGGTGCTACTCATGCAAGACAATCCGGAGCTTGGGAAAAATGCCGAGAACGAAGGGCCATCGATTGCCATGCTTCGTGCTGTCATCGATGGTAATACTTATGAAGCAGTGGCGCTGCAATTCGGTGTTTCGCGTACCGCAGTTGAACGACGTATCAAGGCGCTCGCAGTCCAACTGACTCAGCTAGTCGGTGTAGAGGGTCTCAAAGAGGAAGGAGCTGCTTTCGTGCGGCGACTGCGTTTGCACCGGCAAGCGATTCTGGCTGCGTTGGAAAATTTTTCCCTCCCCAATCCGGCGTGCCCTCGTCCTGCGCGGGTGTTGTCGGCGCAAGAAGTAGCTCAAGGTGCTTTACGCATCAGAGGGCGTACTAGCCGCACGTCGCACGATTTGGCGCTGTATTACCTTCTGTTTACCACCGGTCTGCGTCCCCTTGAAATCGCTCGTCTCCAGGTGCGTGACTACCTGTGGGCAGATGGTACCGTGCGTCGAGCATCGGAATTGCGGGCCGAGGCCGCCATCAACGGCAAGTCGCGGCCGCTCTACTTCAGCAGCAGCCGGCTTGACGAAGCACTGGCGGCTTACTTCGAGGAGAGGCGCGAATCTGGTCACGGTCGGGGCATGCCGGGGGTCTATCGAGGCCTCGACCCCGAAAGCCGGGTGTTTCTCTTAGCAAACGGCGAACCCTACAAGATACTGTCCAACAACGGCGAGGCCGGCCAGGATCGCCATGTTTGTCGCGCCTTGCTGGAAATTTACCGAAAACTGTTTCGTTACGCCGAACTGAAGGGCTTGAGTGCACAATCGGCACGCCTGACGTTGATATCACGCATGTACGAGCGCGGCGCCGACGAAGATCAGATTGGAATAATTCTTGGCATTGGCGAGCGCAGTGCCGTACGCGAACTATTACCTAGGCCCAGGCCGGCTCTGGTGGAAATTCTGAATGAACTGGTCTGATTTGCGATGGATTCCCAGCAGTTTGTCATCCGTGGAAGAGTGATCGCGGCCGACGCCCCGGAACTGCAGGAGGCGCTCGCCCAGGTTTACGACACGCTCGAGCGCCCACGCTGCCTGTGTGTGGAGGGAGGTGTGGAAATGTATGTCGCCAGGCATCGATGTTTCGTCATCAAGCGCATGCCGGAGAGCGGCAGTACCCACCATCCGGGCTGTCCTTCCTACGAACCCGAAGCCCGCCAATCGGGGCTGGGGGAGCTGATAGGCGATGCCGTGTTGGAGTCAGCGTCGGGCCAAGTCGAACTGCGCGTAGATTTTCCTTGGACGAGGATGGCAGGAAGAAGCGTGCAGCGTGGCGAGCTGCGAGAAGTGGCTGAGGTGGAGGTGCCGCGCCGGCGCATGACTTTGCGGGCTATGCTGCATTTTCTGTTCGATCGGGCCGGCTTCAACCGCTGGAGTCCGGCGATGGCGGGTAAGCGCAATCAGGGCGTGATGTGCAAATACTTGTTGGAAGCTGCCGAGGAAATCACTGTCAAGGGGGTGCCGCTCGTCCAGCGCTTGTATGTGCCAGAGCCTTTCAGCGAAAGCACCAAGGCGGAGATTGCAGGGCGTCGGCGTGAGAAACTGGCCGTGTTGCGGCCAAAGGATGGGCAGATGCCGTTGGCCCTGGTTATTGGCGAATACAAGGGGAATGAGGTAACGGTACAAGGGCGTCGAGTCTGGATTCGTCACATGCCGGACGCGCCGTTGCTGATTGCAGCGGGCAGTTGGGAGCGCATCGAGCGGGTGTTCGCCCCATTGTTCGAGGCGCGGGACGCCGATACCGTCCGCCCTGTACGCCTAGTCATGGCTGCGTTGATCCGTGCACGCCGCGAATACACCTACGAGATTGAAGCGGCAAGCCTGATGTTGACGACCGAGCATTGGATTCCCATTGATGGTGTGCATGAACTGCCCCTGGTCGACGCGCTGGTCGCACAACAACGCCGTTTCATCAAGCCTTTGCGTTATGACGCCCGCAGTGGTGTACCTTTTCCTAATGGCTTGTTGCTCGATGCCGGCCCGGCTCCTGTTCCTCTACATGTTGTTAGTGCTTTCATAGATACCGGGGAGCGAGCGGCTAAGGAGAAAATGATCGCGGCGTGCAAGGGGAACGTTTGGGTTTGGCGGACTGATCAGCCGATGCCGCCCCTGACCGGCATAGTAAGTTTGCGCTGAAGCGTTCTTTGCGTTGCTAGGCAGAGGTTTTCATGGGGTTGATGCGAAGCTAAGCGGCGGGAGGATGAAGCATTGGAATGCCCCGATCTTCATGGAGGTGACCGCCTTGCTCCGCGAAAACGACGATACCGAGACGACCCTGGCCCAAGAATAGATGGCGACCCAGAGACTGAAGTATAGGTCAAACTTGGGTGGGTGCCCCGGCGGAGCCGGGGGGGGGGGGGCTGCCTCAATGATTTACATGTTGGGGTAAGTCGGGCCTTCGCCGCCTTGCGGCACCACCCAGTTGATATTCTGGGTCGGGTCCTTGATATCGCAGGTTTTGCAATGCACGCAGTTCTGCGCATTGATCTGCAGGCGCGGGTTGGCACCGCTCTCGTCGCGCAGGATTTCATAGACGCCGGCCGGGCAGAAACGCTGCTCCGGCGCATCGTATTGCGCCAGATTGACGGTAATCGGGATGCAGGCATCCTTTAGTTGCAGATGGCAGGGCTGGTCTTCTTCATGGTTGGTACTGGAGAGGAAGACGGAGGACAGGCGGTCGAAGGTGATGACACCATCCGGTTTCGGATAGGCGATCGGCTCGCAGTCGGCCGCCAGTTTGAGCTTGGCGTGGTCTGGCGTGCGGTTGTGCAACGTCCACGGCGCCTTGCCGCGCAGCACGACCTGATCGATACCAAACATGATAGAGCCGAGCGCCAGACCCTTGTTCATCCACGGTTTGAAGTTACGTGATTTGTGAAGTTCATCGTACAACCAACTGTTTTTAAATGACTCCGGGTAGGCGGTCAGCTCATCGCGCTGGCGTTCGCCGGCCAGTGCCGCAAAGCAGGCTTCAGCCGCCAGCGAGCCAGTCTTGATGGCGCAGTGCGAGCCCTTGATGCGCGCCGCGTTGAGGAAGCCGGCATCATCGCCGATCAGCACGCCACCGGGGAAAGTCAGCTTGGGCAGCGACTGCAGGCCACCGGCGGTCAGGGCGCGGGCACCGTAGGCGATGCGTTTACCGCCTTCGAGAAACTTGCGGATTTCCGGATGCGTCTTGAAACGCTGGAATTCCTCGTAGGGCGACAGGTGCGGGTTGCTGTAACCAAGGCCGACGACGAAGCCGACGGCGATCTGGTTGTTTTCCAGGTGGTAGAGAAAGCCACCGCCATAGGTGTCCGACTGCATCGGCCAGCCACCGCTGTGAATGACCAGGCCAAGCTGGTGCTTGTCCGGCTCGATTTCCCAGAGTTCCTTGAGACCGATGCCGTAGGTTTGTGGATCGACGCCATCGCGCAAATTGAATTTGGCTTCAAGCTGTTTGCCGAGGTGGCCGCGACAGCCTTCGGCAAAGAAGGTGTATTTGCCGTGCAGTTCCATGCCCAGCTGGAAATTCGGGCCTTCGGAACCATCATGCAGGCGGCCCATGTCGCCGGTGGCAACACCTTTGACTGCGCCATTCTCGTCGAACAGGACTTCTGAACCTGCGAAGCCGGGGTAAATCTCGACGCCCAGCGCCTCGGCCTGCTCGCCGAGCCAGCGGCAGACGTTGCCCAGCGAAATGACGTAGTTGCCTTCATTGTGGAAGCAGTTGGGCAACAGGCTGTTCGGCACCTTGGTGGCGCCGGTTTCAGAGAAGATGAAAAAGCGGTCTTCGGAGACGGGGGCATTGAGCGGTGCACCGTCTGTCTGCCAGTTGGGCAGCAATTCGTTCAGGGCACGCGGGTCCATGACGGCGCCGGAAAGAATATGGGCGCCGATTTCGGCACCTTTTTCGATCAGGCAGACGCCGAGATCCGTTCCTTTTTCTGCCGCCAGTTGCTTCAGGCGGATTGCCGCGGCCAGACCGGCCGGGCCGCCGCCGACGATAACGACGTCAAATTCCATGGATTCGCGTTGCATGATGCCTTGTTGTCGCAATTCAAAAAAATGGTCCGGCATAAATGCCGGACCGGAAACTACCGACTTGAGAGACAGAAGGTCGGCAGAGGAGACGAAGGTGGAAAAAGAGTCCGGTATTTCTACCGGACCTGAAATGCCGACACGAGGGATAACGTGCCGGCTCGCGGAGTAGGAATTCGGAACAAAGCAATCTAGTACGGGCTCAAAATGGCTTCCTGCCGAATTTCAGAAAATGGGCCTTTTGTGTTTTCTAATATTCATCATTGCGTATGCTTACCTTGCGCCAGTTTTATATCCAAACGGTAAGTCTGGTGGTCGCGCTCGCCGTTCTCAAAATGATCAATAGTAAATAAATTGAACACCTGTTATTTTTTGGTCACATCAAAAATGTACCCGTATCACCATTTAACGTTATGAATTTATAGAAGATGTTATGGCGTTTTGATTTATGTTGCAATCGAGGGTTTTGCACATATTTGTGCAAAAATGTCACTCCTTGATTTTGACAGCACCTGGCAGTCACTTGTGCGGCAGGCAAACCAATGCGCAGAAAAATTCCGAACACCACGACACTCTTGGCTTTTGAAGCAGCAGCAAGGCACGAAAGCTTTACCAAGGCGGCGAGTGAGCTATCCCTAACCCAAGGCGCAGTTTGTCGTCAGATTGGTGGCTTGGAAGAGTTTCTTGGCGTGAAATTATTCAGGCGTACGCGTCGCGGTGTCGAGCTCACAGAGGCGGGAGGTACATACTGCCGCCAGATCACCGGTCAACTTGACGCCATCGAAAGAGATACCCTATCTCTGATGGCCCACATGGGCAGAGGCCATACGATCGAATTGGCGGTAATGCCCACCTTTGCGACATGTTGGCTTATTCCAAGGCTAAATTCCTTTTTTAAAGCCAACCCTGATATCAGAATCAATCTAACCACTCAAACGCGACCATTCTTGTTCGACGAAACCACTTTCGACGCTTCGCTCTACCATGGTATTGCCGGATGGCCTGGTACTGAAGCGTTTTTCCTCATGCGAGAGGAGGCCGTCCCGGTTTGTAGTCCTCAGCTTTTGGCTGGGCGGGGCAGCATTGGACCCGAGGAAATCGGCACCATGCCCTTGCTGCAACAAACGACCAGACCCTATGCTTGGAGAAACTGGTTTGGATCTTTGGGTGTGAACGTTATCGGCGACATGAGCGGGATGCGACTCGAGCTCTTTACGATGCTGGCAAGAGCTGCCGAAGAGGGGATGGGGGTTGCGCTTATTCCGCCTATGTATATCGAGTCGGAACTGAAGTCTGGTTCACTTGTGATTGCAATGGATCAACGCACTGTAAGTGACTCGGCCTATTTTTTTATTGTCCCGGAAGCAAAAGCAGATGATCCGACTCTGCTGGCACTTCGTGATTGGTTGCTTGATGAGGTGCGTCTCTTTACAGGGCGATGAAACATAGGGCTCAGGGAAACCATGCCCTTAGCTGCTGCCGGCAATCGGTTCGGAAGGGCGCGATAGCAAAACTGTTTGTACGAATGCACGTCGGACGCGATCAACCCTGTCCGAACTCTCACCAATCTCCATCATTTGAATTAGTGCAGTGGAGCCTGCGTACACGATAATGGCTTCATCGTAAGCGTTCAGGTCCGCACGAATATTTCCTTCCTTCTGGCCGCGCGCTATAACGTCTGCAAAGCCCTGAATCATATGACGGTAGTGTTGTAAATAGCGAGGCCAAGTCGGTTCATGCACGCTGACACTCCATTCGCGAAGTATTCGGGCGTAGTCTGCATGGCTGCCAAGTGTATTGGTCAAGGCTTCAGTTAGTTCGAGGAGAGCCACGTCAGCAGGCTTGTCCGAATCCACGGCCTTGGCAATCGTCAACTGGTAAAACGATTCCACCTCCTCCAAGACTGCGCTTACAAGCATTTCGCGGGTTTTGAAGTAGAAAAAAACCGTGGGAACAGAAACCTGTGCCGCGGTTGCGATTGCAGCATGATTCGCTGCAACAAAGCCTCGCGATGCGAATATATTTATGGCCCAGCCAAGCAGTTGTGTGCGGCGCTGATCGGGAGACAGGCGAACTGATCGTTCTGATGTGCTCCTCGCTTTTCTTGAATTTTGTACGGGTTTTGTTTTCACTTTTGAATTGCTGATATGAGTTCTAGCATCAAGCCTCAAGATCGTATCCCATGACGTGAGGCAAGAGGCACTCAAGGGGTTATAGGCTCCGGCTAGGTGCTTGCCAGTTGGATTGGCACAACGGGCAGGCTAATATAAAAATTGTCGCTGACCTCGGCCGAGATTTCCAGGGGTATATACATGTTCCCTAGTGAACAACGTGCGTTCTGCCCAAAGTTCTTCTAACGTCGCCAATTCTGGCGATGCATAGGGCCAGAATTCTCAGGGATTCTTCTGTCTCCTGCTCCACCTCATTTCTCAGAAGATACACACGTAACGTTGCTAGGTGGCCAGATCTCCTTTCGAATGGTCGCCGGGCTTCCCGAAGGCCTGCGCTTGCGCCTATTCAAGATACGCAGCGCCACCATGTCTTTTTGATAACAAGTTCGATAGGCATTATGTAACAAGGTCGATCATTCTGCGTGCGATCGACGACGCCAGAGTTTTCGAGCAACGCGGAAAGTTGCATCCTGCAATGGAGCAACAGTTGATTCCTCGCTAACAGTTGAGACTGGGACTACAACCTTCCCTGAATTTTCCGATGACCTTTCGGTCGCTCCTGCGGCATTGACTCTTGGGTCAGAACACTCTCCCGAAACCTACTGCTCTTGCACCGCGTAGCGGAATACTGACTGCGACTCAGCGGTCAGCGCCACCTGACAATCATCGCAATAACAAATTACGCTTGTTGACATCGATATCAATATATAAAACAATCGTCCCTTCATAGTTGAAATATGGGGAGATTGAAATGCCGAAAATCCATGTCACAAGCCGCAATGGGGCAGCATCCGAACTGACCGTCGATGCGTCGGGTACCGCATGCCTAGAGGCCATTCATGGAGCTGTAAAGCCATACCGGCTGATAAAGGAATAGAGATGGGAAAAGTTCTTGAAGGGAAAGTGATCGTTGTTACTGGTGCCGGCGGTGGTATCGGACGCGAGAGCTCTCGTGTTTTTGCCTCAGCAGGTGCCAAATTGGTTCTGGCAGATATAGGTGAGCAAGGCTTACGGGAAACGCTTGATGTGATTCGCGCCGATGGCTTTGATGCCGAATCTGTCGTGACCGATGTCGGCGACGAAGAATCAGTCCGGGGACTGGTCGCCCACACCATGTCACGGCATCAGCGATTAGACGGGGCATTCAATAATGCCGCCGTTGAACAAGCATCCAAACCGCTCACAGATCTGTCACTTGCTGAGTGGGAGAGAGCCATGCGGGTCGACCTGACCGGTGTCTTCCTTTGTTTGAAGTATCAAATCCCGGCCATGCTCGCTAGTGGAGGCGGTTCTATTGTGAATACGTCGTCGGCTGCAGCCGAGATTGCCTTTCCCTGTGGAGCCGAATATATCTCCGCCAAAGCTGGTGTTTTGGGATTAACACGCGCTGCTGCAGTCGATTTTGGTGCCAGGGGAATCCGGATAAATGCGATTCTCCCCGGCGTCATTCGTACCCCGATGGTGCAACGTCTTTCCGAAGATCCGCGGTTCCGTGATTTTCTGGGACTCACTCGCGAACGTCATATCTTGAAGCGATTCGGTGAATCTGCCGAAGTGGGTGAAGTTGCCAAATGGCTTCTATCCGATGCCGCGACTTTTGTTCAAGGGGCTTGCATCAACGTTGATGGCGGTTTCAGCATCAACGGCGGTCAATAGCGCTCGGATGAAGCCTACTTCCTGCTGCGATTTCTAACAATTTCCCATCAAATTGGTACGACGGTCTGGATATATAGAGACTAAAAACAAATCAATAGATCAGAGGATTCCAACCAAAAATCCCAGTTGAAATTCGTGACCCAAACCACCACAAAGGAGCGAGACAATTATGAGTGACAGAGAAATTAAGCATCCGGAGCCAGGTAATCCTCGGCGCCGATTCCTAACAAATACTGTAGCCGGAAGCGCAGCTGGGTTGATGGGCACATTGCCATTCACCAGCGTTGCCAATGCAGTAGAGCGCTGGGACAAGGAAGCCGATGTGGTCGTTGTCGGCAGTGGAGCAGCCGGCTTGGTCGCTGCGGTTTCTGCTGTTTATGCGGGCGCGTCGGTGATCATCGTGGAAAAAGCGCCCGTTGTCGGTGGGACTACGGCCAAGTCGGATGGTGGCTACTGGATTCCGAACAATCGCGACATGCGTGCCGCAGGCCTGGTGGACAACCGAATTGACGCGATCACCTTCATGGCGCGATGTGCTCGGCCGCAGTTGTTTAACCCGACGGATGCGCTGCTGGGGTTGCCGGAAAGAGAATACCGTCTGCTCGAGACCTACTATGACAATGCTTCCAAGACGGTGGAATTTCTGGAAGAAATTTCTGCGCTCAAATCGTTTCAAGCCTACCCCTGGCCAGATTACGTCGAAATTCCGGAGAACAAGTCTCCCAAAGGACGGGCTTTTACTCCGCGCAAACCGGATGGCAGCTATGGGAGGGGCGTGGAAATCGTCCGGCAGCTCAAGGCATGGCTAGATGACAAAAAGGTTCCCGTCCTACTTCGGCACAGAGCTAAAGAAGTAGTACGTAATGAACGGGGCGAAGTTGTCGGACTACTGGCAACGACCAAAGACGGGCGAACAATTTCTCTTCGTGCAAAAAAAGGGGTGATCTTCGGCAGTGGTGGTTTTGGTCAGAATCCAGAAATGATGCTCAATTACCAGCCACTTCCGATTTACGGTGGCTTGGCCGTGCCCGGCGCCGAAGGCGACTTCGTGCGTATTGGCCAATCTGTCGGGGCAAAGCTGGGCAACATGGCCAATTCGTGGCACATGCAGATACTCTTGGAGCCGGCGCTGGAGGTGCGAAGCATGCCCATAGGCATTGTGCAGCCGCCGGGCGACAGTATGATTCTTGTCAACAAGTACGGCGAGCGTGTCGTCGGTGAGAAGCGCAATTACCACGATAGAACTCAAGCACATTTTGCGTGGGACGCACTTCGCTCCGAATATCCCAACCAGCTCATGTTCATGGTCTACGACCGGCGAACGGCTGAGCTTTTCGCAGGGAGCTATCCTCTTCCTGCAGCGGGGACTGCAGCTTCGTACGTCATCAGCGCGGCATCGTTGGCGGAGCTTGAGCAGGCCATACAGGCCCGGCTGAAGAAGTTGTCTCCACGGTTGGGCAATATCCGCCTGTCGGACAACTTCGCCAAGAATCTTGCAGCAACGGTGACAAATTTCAACCGATATGCCGCAAATGGCGTTGACGAACAATTCCAGCGTGGCTCAAAGGCGTACGACATTGAATGGGACGCCATCTACACGTCCCATCCTCGCCCCGATACGGGGTGGAAGATGGGAGAGGCCCCCAATCCAACCATGCATCCGTTCCAGTCGGACGGCCCCTACTACGCCATCATCGTTGGCGCCACATGCCTGGATACAAATGGCGGTCCTGTGATCAACTCATCGGCACAGGTGTTGGATGCTGATGAAAAACCAATTTCCGGTCTCTATGGTGCAGGTAACTGCATAGCATCGCCAGCTGCCCAAGGGTATTGGGGAGGGGGGGCCACGATCGGTCCGGCGATGATCTATGGTTTCTTGGCGGGAAGCCATGCAGCACGGTCTGCTGTAAAGCAGGCATCGAGCTCAGTCAAGGCAGGTGGCAAGCAGGCCTGACGATTTTCAAGGACGAAACGTGAAACTTAAAGGTTTTCTCGGCGTGTTTATCTTTGCCGGGCTCAGCGCTTACGGGCATGGACAGCAGACGGGGGGCCTGGTGAGGGGGGCTAAGCCTGCGATCCAGTCTGTGGTGAGCTTTAAGGGTGACATTCAGCCGATCCTTGATGCTCAATGCGTCGCCTGTCACCAGAGTGGAGCGGCTTCGGCCAACCTTAATCTGGAGGATGGGATGGCCTACCTGGCTTCAGTTCGGAAGGGGAGTCAACAAAGCAAACTTCAGCTTGTTACGCCGGGCAAGCCCGACGAAAGCTATCTGGTGCGCAAATTAGAGGGATCCCATATCAGCGCGGGGGGGCAAGGTGATCAAATGCCTGTGCTTGAACCGCTGGGCAAGGGGTCAATAACACTGATCCGTCAGTGGATACAGGATGGTGCACCTGACAACTAACGCGTTGACGGGGATGCCTGCCAACAGACGAAAAATACTAATTTACTTGGAGCTGCAATATGAAGATGACCACTCCCGACGGCATGGAGATAATGAAGCTTGATGCCATTGAGCGTAGAGGAAACGACCTCGCCTTGAAGGCCAACATCATGGGTGCCATGCCCATGACTGTTCTCCTGTCCCCAAGCGAGGCGCGCAAGGCGCTTCGAATGCTCAACTGGCGACTCGTACTGTTTCTGCTGACCTTCCTGTTTCGCAAGTAAGCCAGCCTCAGCCTGAAAAGGGCGCCTTTTACTTAAAACAATTCAATGATGTGTGGTGCCATGAAAACCCACAGTGCAAATCTAGCAGGTGTGCTGTTGCTCAAGGTACGAACAATTTTCTGTGCAGCAAGCAATTTTCGGCATGACATCTGTGCTTAGCAAAACGATCGAAAGGAATTTGACATGAGTGAAATGACGGACATTATTGTGGTCGGTGCAGGCCACAACTCCTTAACTGCAGCGGCGTATCTTGCCAAGCATGGTCTCAGCGTTCTAGTGCTGGAGCGCAACGATCACATCGGCGGCGGCGTTGTAACCGAAGAGCTCACGGTACCTGGCTTCCATCACGATACCCACTCGATCATTCATCAATACATCCAGATGAACCCGATGATCGATAAGGATGAGCTTGGATTACTGTCCAAGTTCGGACTGAAGTACCTTGAGGCGCCCTACATGTTCTCCAGCGTCTTCGAAGATGGATCGATTATCCAGATGGGACAGGATCTGGAGATGTCGTGTGCCAGCATTGCGGTGCATTCTGAGCGCGATGCCAAAGCTTACCGGGACTTCATCCATAAGACTTATGAAATCCTGCCTATGGTGCAGCATGCTCTCTTTAATCCCCCGATGCCATTCGGCGGATTTATGGCATTGCTGGAGCAAAGCCCCTTGGGCCGCGAGTTGATGGGCGATATGCTGGGTAGCGCCTATGATCTTGCCCTGAAGTATTTCGAGAACGAAAAGGTGCAGATGCATCTGTTGCGTTATGCGGCGGAGGCCATGATGGGGCCGGAAAGCAAGGGTACTGGCTTGCTGTTGTTCATCACGGCAGCCGCCTTGCACGCGAAGAACGCGCGCTACCCAGAGGGTGGAAGCGGCCATTTGAGTTTGGCCATTCAAAGATGCATCGAGCACTACGGCGGCAAGATTATGTTGAATTCCTCCGTCAAGCGGCTCATCATGTCCGGAGACAAGGCCACAGGGGTGGAGCTCGACGATGGTCGCGTCTTCCATGCCAAAAAGGCTGTGCTGGCTAGTGTCCACCCGAAAAATCTCAATGATTTCGTGGGTGGCAGGCTGACCCCGGAGATTCAAGCTGATATCAAGAACCTCAAGCCGTCAGACTATGTAGCGTTCAACACGCACTATGCTCTGAAAGAGCCGCTTCGCTACAAGGTGCATCCAGAGGCACTGGCGAATACGTTTGGTATTGAGATTCAGCCTGCCAATATGATGGAACTGCGTCAGATGTTCGACGAATTCCGGTACAACAAGCTTCCTGAGCATCTCTCCGTGATCGGATGCGTCCCGTCAAATTTCGACAAGAAACGCTGCCCAGAGGGTAACGCTGTACTGTACCTATATATGTTCGCGCCTTCTAAGTTGGTTAATGGCGATTGGGACGAGATCAAGATGCAGGTGGCCGACAGAATGCTTGAGACGTATAGGCAGATTGCTGAGAATCTGACCGACGACAACATCATTGCCCGTCACGTTGATAGTCCGAAAGATATGGCGAAGCACTCGGCTAGTTTCGTTGGCGGCGACATCATGTCACTTGGAATGCATCTGTTCCAGTTCATGGGGCGTCGGCCCACACCGGATCTGGCAAGCTATCGAGTTCCAGGGGTTAGTGGCTTGTATCTGGTCGGCCCATTTATGCATCCCGGTGGTGGTGTCATGGGAGGGGGCCGCCCAGTCGCTATCAGGGTGATGGCTGACTTGGGGATGAAGACAGACATGCTTTGACATTAGTGGAGCATGTCGCTCCAACGTGACTGAATTCTTGTGTTAACGGGATCTTGGTTACATCCAAGCGGCTGCTCCTTAATTTGTGTGGAGATATGTTCATGGCTCCACTTCAATCACGAATCAATATATCCAATTTCGACCGATGTGTTGTGTAGTGGCACGTAGAGAGATTCTGGTCCGACGCATTAAGGTCTCGATACTGGCACCATCCTCGAACACATCGCGAACGATGGCATTAATACCATCACCCCGCTACGCCGCGAATGGATCGTTCAATTGGATTTGAGTGACTCACGTGAAAAATCGGGAGTTTGGTCGAGCACTTTTCCTTCCGCATTTAACAATTCAGGCGCATTGCCAGGCGCTACAACAATCTGGCTGAGCGCTTCGCTTCCATTGTCGCGCGGATACGCGGCCTTCAGTTGGCTTGCTTGATTGTCGAACCCCCCTCGTCCGGCGACGTACCGAAGAAGGTTCGAGAAAGTTAAGTTTCAGCCCCGTCGCGGAAAACCCCTTCATTACGGTGATTTGAAAATTTTTCGATACGCGTAGACAATTTAATTCGAGATCGTATTATTCTAGTTCGAACGGTATGCTTGGCGTGTTTCAGTCGAGCACTTCCTAGGTGGAACTGGAGGGCATCGCGTACGAGATTTTGACCAGCAGGCTTCCTGGGTTGCGCGTTGAGCCGGGCTACACCATCCAATATGAACCGACGCTGATGAACGTGATTATTGCGCGGATGCCGGTTGAGTGGAATGTGAATAAATAGGACTGATGCCGCCCCCCTTGCGTGCCTGATTGCATGCAGGGGGTCGTTCATCAAGCGTTAACGTTAAACAGCCTGATAAAGGAATAGAGATGGGAAAAATTCTTGAAGGAAAAGTGATCATTGTTACTGGTGCTGGCGGTGGAATCGGACGCGAGAGCTCTCGTGTTTTTGCCTCAGCAGGAGCCAAATTGGTTCTGGCTGATATAGGTGAGCAAGGCTTACGGGAAACGCTTGATGCGATTCGCGCCGATGGCTTTGACGCCGAATCTGTCGTAACCGATGTCGGCGACGAAGAATCGGTCCGGGGGCTGGTCGCCCACACCATGTCACGGTATCAGCGGTTAGACGGGGCATTCAATAATGCCGCTGTTGAACAAGCATCCAAACCGCTCACAGATCTGTCACTTGCTGAGTGGGAGAGAGCCATGCGGGTCGACCTGACCGGTGTCTTCCTTTGTTTGAAGTATCAAATCCCGGCCATGCTCGCTAGTGGAGGCGGTTCTATTGTGAATACGTCGTCGGCTGCAGCCGAGATTGCCTTTCCCTATGGAGCCGAATACATCTCCGCCAAAGCTGGTGTTTTGGGATTAACGCGTGCTGCTGCAGTCGATTTTGGTGCTAGGGGAATTCGGATAAATGCGATTCTCCCCGGCGTCATTCGTACCCCGATGGTGCAACGTCTTTCCGAAGATCCGCGGTTCCGTGATTTTCTGGGACTCACTCGCGAACGTCATATCTTGAAGCGATTCGGTGAATCTGCCGAAGTGGGTGAAGTTGCCAAATGGCTTCTATCCGATGGCGCGACTTTTGTTCAAGGTGCGTGCATCAATGTTGATGGCGGTTTCAGCATCAACGGCGGTCAATAGTCACCAGAACAGGCCAGGGGCGGCGTTGCTTCTGGCGAGAACCGATATCTCCAATGGTTTTGAAAAACAAAGCTGGATCGGTATTTGGAGCAAGAAATGCATAGATTGGCAATGTTGTCCATCCGGCAGAAGCTAATGCTGATGGCGATTGTTTCCTTGGTCAGTTTGGCGGTCGTAGGCTTTTCCGGTTGGTTGGGTGTTTCGCGTTTGGGTAGTGCTCTTGATGAAATCCAGGGGCAAAGTTTCCCTGCGCTCACGTCAATGCTCCAGGCGCGTAGCGACCAGATGGAAACCGTATTGATATTGCGCGAGTTTGCCGAATGGAAGCCTGAAACGTATGAAAGCAACCCGGACGACGGCTTGCGAGAGGCCAAGGGACTGGCACAGTCGATCCTGCTGCGCCAGGGGGAACCGTCAAATAGAATGGATGCAAGCTTCGCCGCCTACGTGGCGCTGCCAAAGACCCTGGAGGAAGAAACACAATGGAAGGTTGTGAAGGAGAAAAAAGCAGTTTTCGACGACGTTTGTAACGAACTACGCAATGTGCTGAATGAGATCGCCAACGCCAATGACTTTGTGGTGGCCCGCTCTCTGTCCAGTCGCTATTACGCCCGCAACAATTCCATCGAATCGCTACTGACTGAAGCGAATAAAGAAACCCAAATCCTATTAGAAATCATCAAGAAAAAAGCGGATGCGATCAAGGTGTCTGCTGAAAGCTCACGTACAAGCGCCCTTACCGTGATACTTGTGATTTTAATTCTCGCTGGTGCAGGTTTGGCTGGGCTGACCTTCCTGATTGTTCGTACTGTGGTTGGTTCGTTGGAATCGATGCGCCGTGAGATTGTCCGGGTAGCCGATACGAAGGATTTTACCTCCCGCATTCTGTGTAGCGGGAATGACGAGTTGGCTCAAACCGCTGAGGCCTTCAATGGATTGCTCGATACTCTGCAAAGCTCTCTCAAGGCCGTTCTGGAAAGTGCTTTGGGGATATCTAAGGTAGCCAACGATTCGGCGACGGCTGCCAGTCGAGTGCTGGAAGCCTCTACCCAACAAAGCGAAGCCGCTTTATCCATGGCCGCATCCATAGAACAAATGACTGTTGGCATCAACCTTATTTCTGATAACGCCAAGGTTGTCATGGGGCGCTCCCGTGAAGCGAGTGAAGCGGCCGACATGGGGGCCAGGACCATCAATGGTGCTGCCCAGGAAATGGACACCATAAATCAGACGGTTTCTGTAGCGAGCGAGACGATCCATCAGGTGGATGAGCAGTCAAGTAATATTTCGGCAATTATTAGCGTAATCAAGGATGTGGCGGAACAGACAAATCTGTTAGCCCTCAATGCAGCCATCGAAGCTGCTCGGGCTGGCGAGCAGGGCCGGGGGTTCGCCGTAGTGGCCGACGAGGTTCGTAAGTTGGCGGAGCGAACTAGTAAGGCAACTGCTGAGATTAGCGCCATGATTGTTGCCATGCAATCCTCGGCCAGTGGGGCGGTATCCGGCATGCAGCTTATTGTCGGTAAAGTTAAAGACGGCAAGGATCTTTCATCCCAAGCATCACACCGAATGAATACCATCCAAGCCAATTCGGATGAAATGGCGCTGTCGATCAATCAAATATCCGATGCTCTGAGCGAACAGAGTGCTTCAGCCCAGGAAATTTCCCGCAAGGTGGAAGTGGTCGCGCAGATGAGCGAGGAAAACTGCGAGGTGGCAGCTGAAACTGCTCGTATTTCCAAGGATCTTAAATGTCTATCGGAAAAACTGCACGCAACAGCGAACCTTTTTCGAGTCTGAGTCGCGCCCCAAAAAACTAAATCGGGCATACAAGCGAGATCCGATAGCAATAGAAAAGGAGAGGGTGATCTGCATCGTCGTTCCGAGCGGAAATTCCGACGTCAGAACGCTTCAATTCCAGCCTTGCGTAGCAACTTACCGGACGAAGGTTTGAGAGTTTGATATTCGGACGTTGTTGCAGCAAAGCCTTTCCCAAAAGGCAATTTCGATACTTTGCCGAACACAATGAGCAGATTGTTTTGCTCGTGTTGGTAGTCCCCAATAACGAACAGTCTCTGATTAACCTTTTCCACGCAAGCACCCTAGTTAGAATATGAAGGGATAAATATGAACATTCACGAGCTAGATCAGCGCAGTACTGAAACCCAAAGTTCTCCGCTCGCTTCGAGAAGAACAGCCGTTCTTGCTGTCATCGGCTGCCTCCTCGCTTTGGCTACCTCCTCTGGCGCAGTGGTGGCCTTTGCGTTGAGTATGTTTATTGCTCCCATGGGAGACGAGTTTCACTGGACACGAACTGATATTTCGCTGGGTTACAGCATTATGACTTTAGGTCTGGCGTTCAGCGCACCGTTTGCAGGGCGTGTGTTTGACTATTATGGGGTACGTCGAACACTGCTTTTTCTTGTTCCGCTCTTCGCTGCTGCCATAGCTAGTCTTTCCCTGTTGCCGCCATCGCTACCTGCATATTTGGGTTTTTTTGGTGTGGCGGGAGTGCTTGGGGCATTTCATTCATCGATTCCTTACATCAAAGTTGTCTCAGGGTGGTTTGACAGAAGGCGCGGAATTGCCATCGGTGTAACGATGAGCGGTGTTGCCGTCGGTGGTATTTTGCTTACCCAAACTGTTCGGTTCGTGATGGAGCGCGCCGGCTGGCGAGATGGGTTCATTGCCCTGGGAGCGATAATCCTGATACTTGGCTTCAGCGCAGTGCTGTTTCTAGTTCACGAGAAGCCTACACCAGTACGGGCCTTGGATGTACCGTTGGATGTTTCGACATCGTTATCCGGCACGACGGTAGCAAAGGCTATCCGAGATCCCGCTTTTTGGATCATTTTGCTCTTTGTCTTTTGTATGAGCATGACCGTGAACGGTATTGCTGCCAGTGCGGCCGCGATCTTGAATTGGAAAGGGGCAAGCACAGGGGAGGCTGCGAAGATGTTGGCTATTTTGGCAGGAGCGAGTTTTGTTGGCCGATTGGGAACAGGATTCATACTTGATCGTGTGTTCGCTCCTTATATTGCTGCATCCATTTGCACAATAACGATTGCCGGTATTGCGCTTCTCTCATCTGTTGAGGGATCTACAGCATCAATTGTAGGATTGGCTGCAATTGGATTTTCGCTTGGTGCAGAGACCGACGTAATCGCATATATGTTGGGCCGCTATTGTGGGCTGCGAAGTTTTGGGGCGCTCTTCGGTATTACGGTCGGTATTTTTGCACTTGCCCCAGCATTTGGTATTCCGCTACTGGCTATGAGTTTTGACCACACTCAATCGTATGCCACCACGATGGGTGGATTTGCGGTTGCCGTAGCAATAGCAGCCATCACCACTCTGCAACTAGGTCCCTACAGGTTCTTAGCTGAGGCAGACTAAAAATCGTTGATGCTCACTTAGCTGATATCTTGGAGCTGGCGTTTTTTACTGGCTTGATGGCCTTTAAAAAATTCTGCCCAGTGATACGCTGAAATTACACCTACGGAGTTTCGCTGGCGATGTCGCCCAAATCGCCCCTGCGACTATAGAGGAGCAGTTCGGTAAGACTACTCCGCATCCCTCGCCAGATGAGCGGCCTGGATTGAGTTCACCATCTTTTTTAGTAGTTCGACCAGTTGCATGCGTTCCTTAGTGCTGAGCCTGTTCATGAGTTGCTCTAGCCAACTCCAATGTCCTGGAAGGGTCTGATTGAGAAATTCATGCCCTTGCGTTGTCAGTTCAATGAGGAATGACCGGGAATCTCGTGGGTTGACCTGTCTTTCAATGAGTCCCATGCGGATAAGCGCATTGATGTTGCCTGACATGTTGTTAGATCGCACAAATAACATCGAGCTGAGGGCGCCAACAGTAGTAGGGCTGTTGGCGCGTTGAAGTGTAGCCAAGATGTTGAAATGGATTGGTGAGAGGCCTACCTTGGCGAGTTCTTCAACCTGGTCACGGTCTAATACCGAAAATGCTTGGTACATGGCAAGAACAACAAAGAGTGCGGTGCCGTCGAAAGCTTTGTCTGTAGTAGCAGCTACTGCGCTATGACAGGATAGCAGGGGGAGCGGCAAGAACTTGTCGTCAAGAGTAGTCTGTTCAGCACGAGGTTTACCTCGGACAACGCGTTCGGGTAAAGCGACTTCCCTGGGTTTTTTATTCATTTGGTATGTTCGATAAATTAAGCAATCTGAGCCCGGCTAGTTGGCATTCCAAGCCCCTAATTTACCGAATGACGATTCTACTTTTGCTTCGAAGTCAGGGCAGGGATCAGATGCTCTGTTACATCAGATGAGCATTAATATCCACAGGTAATGGGCGAATACAGCCAAACCCGCTTTTGTTTATACTCATTTTTGGCCAATAAAAAGCACCCTTTTAGCCCTTGTTCCTTCTATGCTGGTGACAGCATTTTGAAAGTGACTGCTTCCAGCCTAGCCCACGCAATAAATGGTAATGATAATACTACAGAGATGGCCTCAATGCGGCCCCTATAAATCAGGGTTGCTACTCAGCTAAAAGCTGCCTACAGCCACCAGTCCGGCATCAGTGCACCGTTAATGAAGCTGCGGTAGCCAGAAGAACAACGCACTGTATGGCCGCCGCCAGAATCAAGCTAACAAATTGAGCGGGTTTAACTGGTGCTGTTACCCATTTCTTACCGGTGAACATCGGACCAACCAGATTCTCTCTGCCGACAAACCAATAGAGCAAAATGGCCGTCATGTGGATGGCAATCAGCCCCCCAAGCCAGTTCGCCAGCCCACGATGAGCGCTACTGGCTACATCTGACAACGACTGGCTGACGCTATGGGCCAGAGGCCCCTGGAACAGAATGCCATCATTAGCCAGCAGCCCAGTGCCGGCCTGAATTAGGAGCACTGCCAGCATGGCCACTACCATCCAGCCGCCCAATGGATTGTGGCCCAACGATTTCGATTGCCGATAAACGAGGTATTGCCGTATGGCAGTAAAACCTCCAAGGAAATCACTGAATCGGGCCGTCTGACTTCCAACCACGCCCCAAATCAAACGAAATATAACTAGCGCCAGGACACCTTTTCCCGCCAATGCATGAGCGTCCAATGCACCCAGCGAGGCGGTCACGAACAAGGCGCCGACGAGAATGACGAGGCACCAGTGAAACAGTCGAATCGGTAAATCCCAAATCTGGATACGGTGCTTGGCCTGATTCATCATTCTTACCAGCCTTTCTTGTACGGCTGATGGCAGGTCTTGCAGTTCTCCGTCACCTTGGCAAATGCTGCGCTAACCGCGGCTTTGTCGGGAGAGGGTGATGAAGCCAGGGTTGCAAGTTCCTGCGCGTTGCTTTGAAAGTTCTTCGACTTCTGAACAAAGTCCGGGAAGTTGCGCCAGATGTCTTCCTTGGCTGCGGAAAAGAACCCTCCTTTGCTTCCAGCCGGGAAAAGGCTTGGAATTCGCTCTGCGAACTCGGCCATCGTCTTGGCAGAGGCCGCAACGGTGGTCATGTTGCCATCGGCCAGCGCATCCTTAATGGTGGCGACAGCACGCTTACTGGCTTTGAAGCCACTCTCCCGTTCCGAAATAACATCACTGGCGACAGCCGCTGAGATGATGAGCCCGCCGAGTATCAGGGCGATTAAGTGCTTTGTGGTCACGATTGCCTCGCTATGGATATAGTTTGCCGCTGGAAATTCCGGGCGCAAGTTGCCTACCGAAGCCGCCCAAGGCGCTTCGCGTAATGAAGTCTCTGGATAAAGATTCGGATGGCTGGGTGCAGAGCTCCCAGCCTCTCGAAAAGAGAGCTACATCTTTTGATGTCGCCGGCTCATTTGCCGGCCGTCACGGATGTTCAGCCCCATCAGGAAAAGATTGGTTGCACCGGCCAGCAATTCCAGAACCTGTACGGTGTAGAACACAGTATCGAATTCGCCGGCTTGAGCCTTGATGCTGAGAAAGATGGCTGCGGGAATCAGGACCAGCAGACCATTGGCTCCGATGATGGGCATGCGACGACGTTTGGCTACCAGGATGGGGAAGGTGCTCTTCCCGCCCATGGCAAATCCGGTTGCGCCGGTAATGGCCATGCAGGGTACGAATGCGATAAATGCATAGGTAATCGCAACCTTCACACTGGTAACCGCACTGTGGTCAAGAAAGAGTTCGGAAACTACCGTCGCTGTCCAGAACGTCGCAATGAACAGGAAGGCTAATACTCCTGCAGCGGCGTGAATATTACGTTTCATCATGCTCTCCTTGTGCAGCCACGCCATGAAGCCGAGAAATCAGGTTGAGGGTACGAAGCGTGGTTTCTAGGTCCTGTGCGGAGAACGCTTCGCCAGTCTTGGTTGCATGCGCTTGCCAGGCCAGGTTGACCCTATCGAATAGCGAGCTGCCTTTCCCGGTCAGGCGGTAGTGTGGCGAGCGTTGATGTGACGGGTTCGCGAGCTTCTCAATCAAGCCATCGTCAACGAGCAGGTTCAGTTGCTTTTGTGCGCCTTGCCGAGAGACACCCATTTGCTCGGCAATTTGGGGGGCCGTCTGTTTCTGGCCTGCCCAGGCGATTGCTCCAAGGATTTGCCATCGGGCGCTGGTCAAGCCGAAAGGTGCCGTGAAAGCATCGCCCCATTCCAGCATCTTTCCATTTGCTTGAAAGAGCGCGACAACAGTCTCGGAGATGAGTCCGGAAATTTCTGAATGCATCTGAAATACCTCACAAGGAAACTAACTGACAACCAGTTTCCAGTAATGGAAACCGGTTGTCAACATGTTTTTCTAGTAGGCCATTTCTCAAATGCCTTGTTGACAATCAACTCACAGCAAACCTGACTGGCGGTAGTGCGGCTAATAGCAGTCGTATCAAGCGAGGAGCGCGACCGTCCGCAGATGGCCGATGGTGTTGAAAAACTCGTTGGCCAAGCTCCTCACGCTCGCCTAAAGGGATATTTTTGGTGGTTTTTTGCCCGTATATGAGGCAGGCGAGTTGGTTCCGACCCACATTCCGGGCATCTTCATGGATGCTGCGGGCGATTTTACGCATCGGCGTATTCGGGCAGCTCGGGGCTTTTTCTGGACAGCTTGCGCAGTCACGCTGGCTTGCCCGATATACGATCGTCTCGGCTTTGGTGATGCAGCTACGTGGAATATTGAAGGCGCGGCGATTACAACGCAGGGCCTTGCCGATTGGGGAGTGGTCCGCAGCATACTCAGCCTAGGTGTCGAGCCACTGCGGTGGCCATTTCATAAGTGGAGGCATTTCCTCCTAAATCAGGAGTTCTTACCAGATCTTCATTCAGTGCTTTATCGATCGCTGAACGAAGGCGTGAAGCCTCGTCGTGTTTTCCAACATGTAAAAGCATCAACGCCCCGGAGAGCAGCAGTGCGATTGGGTTTGCAATTCCTTTTCCCGCGATGCCGGGGGCAGAACCGTGGACCGGTTCAAATAGAGCGCAGTTTTTTCCGATATTCATACACGGAGCCATGCCAATTCCACCAGTTAAACCAGCAGCAAGATCGGAGAGAATGTCACCAAACATATTGGTCGTAACAATTACGTCGAAAAATGATCTATTCATGGCCATTTGCATTGCGCAGGCGTCTACGATCATCTCTTCATATTCAAACGTCTGGGCATACTCACTACTTCCGTAGAGTTCTCTGGCTGTTTGAAGGAAAATTCCAGATAACTTTTTTAGGACATTTGCTTTGTGTACGACTGTGACTTTTCTACGTCTTTGGGTTTGCGCAAGATCAAAGGCAAAACGCAAAATGCGCTCACATCCAATCCTGCTGTTGTATGCAGTGGCCTGAGCTATTCCATGAGGATCGTCACCGACAGGGAGATATGTCTCCTCCGCCGAATACAATCCCTCCATATTCTCGCGAACCATTAACATATCTACCTTGTCGTCATTGAGATGGTCCTTTAACAGGATCTGGCTTGGGCGAACGTTGGCAAACAGTTCAAAATGTTTTCTGAGTCGCAACAGCGGCGATTGAAAGCCCGAGATCAGCGGAGTTTCAACTGGTCCTTTGATGGCAAGTCTCGTTGATTCGATACTTTGTATCGTTCGAGCAGGTAGGGGGTCGCCATACTTCTCAAAGGCACCCAACCCCATTTCGGCATGCTTCCAGTGAAACGGTTGGCCTAATGCCTGGAACACCAATATTAAGGCTTCGGTGATTTCAGGCCCGACGCCATCACCCGGAATCAAAGTCACTGAGATTGATGAAGAACTGATTTTTAACTCCTTAATCGTTGGAGCGTTTTTGATAAAAAGTAGTTGATGCGCTGATTTTTGTGTTGATTGGACGTGTTAAGCAAGATCGAGTTGATGCATCTTAAGCATCAAGGTTTCGAAACTATGCCTAGGGGCTTAGAAGACGGCAGTGTGGAAAACGAAAAACATGGGCTACCCGATTATCGAAAGAGCAGGTCGCAAGGATTGCTATCGGTGATCTTGACTGCTAATTTGCTTTGGAGACACTGGAGACCAGCCAACCCAATAATAGGACTAATCCAGCGGTAATGACGAAGGCATTGCCTACTAACCCGTTGTCTAAGCAAATCGCCATGATCATCACCCCAAGCGACTGACCCAAAAAAACCATGCAAGAAAAAAAACTCAGGGCAGTGCCGCGTGCCGTTGGTGCCATTTGACTGGCTTGTGTCTGTAGGTTTCCATGAATCATGTAAAAACCAATTCCTGCGATAGTGCTTGAAGCTATGCCAATTGCTGGGTGATCTGCTACCGCGAGCCCAAATAGACCTAAAGCGATCAACACGCCACCAAGAAGTGCCAGGCCGTGCGCGCCAATGAGACGCAGCCAGTACCTTGCCATTCTGCTATATGCAATCCCCCCCATTCCGAACAGCAGCATTACTCCTCCCGCCATTGTTGCACTCAGCCCGAAATGCTGAATTAGACGGCTAGGAATAAAGGCGACAGCCCCCATCACAGTAATTCCTTCAAACAAAGACAAAAAGAGTATCCAGAGCGTGCGCCGCTCCCAAAGTTTCAATAGTGATTGAAAGTATGGAGCTCCTGAATAGTGATGGGTGGCAGCTTGGTTGGGTGGTGTCCATCGATGAATAGACCATCCGGCCCAAAGTAGTGCTACAGCAAGTGTGAGAAAAGCTGCTCGCCAACTCAGATAATCTGCAGCGATTCCGCCAAACCATACACCAAACATCATTCCTGATACGGTCCACGATGTCAGCTTTGCAAGTGTTTCTTGCCGATGTTCAAAAGAGACGCTGTCGCCAATCCAGGCCATTGATAAGGGGATGATGGCAGCTGAGAAGGTGCCCATCGCCACGCGGGCCCATAACAAAGATGTGAGGTTTGGTGACACGGCGGCCGAAAGGGCGAAGAAGCCGCAAGCCAGACAGGCTGCTGCTACAACACGTAACTTCCCTATCCGATCTCCAAAGGGACCATAAAGCAGCCCGATTACGCCGTAGGCAATCGAATACCAAGACACGACGCCGGCTGCGGCACCTGTCGTCACGCCAAAATCCTGAGCAAGTGCAACCAGCATTGAGTCACAAATCCGTGTCGTGGCCATGCTGGCAAAAGTTGCAAGGCCAATGACCCGGATGTTTAGCGAGCTATGTAATTGGGAATTTGGTGGAGTTGGCACAGTCTTGCTCAAGATTGAAGTTCCATATGTAGTCGCTATTCACTGGGGCCTAGTGCCGTGCGCTCCTTGGGTTGCAAGCTGAGCGAAATCTTGCAGGAGAGAGAGGCGTGCATTTCAATAATCGGCGTTATCGTCTGCGTTTACTGCAAGGAGATTGGCTTCAACTTGAAGTAATGTCTTCCAAACAATTTTGATGTCGTTTGGAGATGCGCCTTCAAATGACTCTTTAACCAGTTGTGTGAAGCTTGACATGACCTCCCCAATTAGGCGGCGTCCATTGTCTGTAAGGGTGACGTTGTATTTTCGTCTGTCGTTTGGATCCCTTACCCTGAGAACGAGCTCGCTCTTTTCCAGAAAGTCCAGCACAGGAACCGTGGTTGCGGACGCCATGCCAACTCGCTTACTGAGTTCGAGTTGATTCAAAGGACCACTCTCCAGCACTCTGAGGTAATACCAATGAGCCATGGTGATCCCCCAGGGGTGCAGCGTCTTTTGGCCTATTCCTGTATAGAGCCGGGAAATGTCCCGCATCAACCATGCTAGCGTGCGACCGAGTTTGTCGACGAGTAAATCAGAGTCTATCTCTGAGCTAGCTTCCACGTTGTCTTGAGCAAATTTTTGGCGAATGTTATTTGCATTTTCCGGCGTGTTGAATTCCATGGTGCAAAACCTCATTTCATAAATTATTAGGTCACGCCTATAGGCTCGACGGGTTAGCGGTGCTGTGGCAGTTGCAGGTTGCGACCTTGCCTAAGCCGGATATCTTACTAACGTGCTGTGGGCGATGGTATAGCCACCTCATCGTGATCGACATAGTTTGAAAAAATTCAAATTGCTCAATCAGAAACTGGTTGCATGATAAGAAATGTGTTGTATGATTCGAAATCATATCATACGATCTCGAATGATTCCATGGTGTGTTGAAGTTGTAGTCAAATTTCCAATTTGTTGTCTGTCAAAGATTTTTTCAGAGGAGATCAATGTCATGAACAATCCAAACATGCTGGACCCGAAGATGGCCCCGACTCTTTGGACTCGGGAGGGGTTCGGTGGGCCGGTCGCTGCGGCAGTTAGGGCGGCGCACACCCCTTCGTATTTGAGGGTAGAGGGGCCACACGGCCCGCGTCGCAACATCCTGGCGCGAATGGTGCCAAAGGATGAGTCCTCGGCTGATGCTCTGCCGACAGTGATTGCTACCAGTCGTGAAGGTCTTCGGATGTCGATGTCGGGTCGCAAAGAGGCTATGCCCTTCGTGATTCGCAATGTCGAGTGTGACGAAGTGCATTTTGTGCAGAGTGGAAGTGTCCGGTTCGAAACGGAGTTTGGGGAGCTTGATGCAGAGGCGGGAGACTTTGTCTTTATTCCGCGCGCGGTTGCCTACAAGTTTCACCCAGTGTCCGGTGGTATGCGCAGTTTGATCATCGAATCTCCGTGGGCCCTAAAAGTGAATGCCCCGTTCGGCGTGATTATGCCAAGCGATATTGGTCGTCCTACTGTCAAGCCGAATCCGACTCGCGATTGCGAAACCAAGCTTGTGGTGAAAACTCGTGATGACTTGACCACGTTCGTTTTGCCGTACGACCCGACGGTCTTGCTTGCCTTGGTTATTGGCGAAAACCCGGTCTGGAAGGTTAACTTGGCCAAGATTCAAACTGGCTCGTATGCGCCGGTTGGCGGTCCGCCCGTACAGATCATTACTACCGCAAACAGCGAGTTCTGTGTATTCAATCTAAGTTCGCGCGTGGGTCTGCGTCCGCCGCCGCACCTAAATGCCGATTACGACGAATTCATTGTCTACGCCGCTGGGCCAGGCCACTGGGGTGCGTGCTCCGAGCCAGGGACCATTACATTGGTGCCAAAGGGTGTTCCTCATCAAGGTATGGACGAGAACGTTCCCGAGGGGTATCTGGCGTGGTTGGTGGAGTGTCGTCCAACTTTGAGGTGGACCGAAGAAGGGCTGCATGCGTCGGAATTGATGGATACCAGCACCTATGGTCCACTCGGCGGCGCGAAGCCCTAATTTCATCTCGCGAACCCGCCGACGAATTGCATTAAGTGCGGCAGGGTTCATTAATATTGAAAACTAGAGGATTCTAAATGATTAAACCTCTTTCGCTCTTCGAAGCGGCTACAAAAGAAATGGAAACGTACCGGTTCATCTGCGACGCTTCCGTTCAGCCTTGCTGGGACATTCCTCGAAAGATTGCAATCAATACTGCCGTAGCTGCTCGCATGGAAAATGGCGAACCATCGTCAATACAACATTACGTTGATGCGGCTACAAGTGTGATCGAGGCCGGGGCATGTGGCGTACACATCGATTTCAGTGGTGTCGTCGACGCACAGGGGCGGCGCCTGGATCGCGATATACCGCCGGTGGATGCATATACGATGGTCCTTGAGCCGCTGCGAAAACGTTTTGGCAACGACTTTGTTGTCAATCTGAATGTCCTGAATGGTGCAACCTTCGATATTTGTGTCAGTCCTGCGCGTGAGGGTCTTGCGGAGGTGGCACCGTGCGCAGCCGGTCACCCAGACGATTTCATGATTCCAGCGATTCAGGCGATGGAGGAGTTTGGCGTAAAGCCGGAAGTGGTGGTGCATAGTTCTGGTGAAATCGAGCTCGCCAAGCGAAAGTTGATTGACACCGGCATCCTGAAGAAACCCTATAACTGGATCATTCTTTTTGGTCTGCCATTTGATTGCGGGCGGACGATCAATTCCGGCACCTGGGTGCGCAACACTCAGGATATGGCGCGCCATCTGTTCCTGATGGTTGATCAGGTCAAAGGTATCGATCCGGATTGCCATATCACCGTCTGCGCTGCGGGACGCGCCTCACTCTTTGTGACGACGTTGGCAACGATGATGGGTTTGCATATCCGAGTAGGAACAGAGGACTCGGCGTATAAATTTCCAGGTCGAGACGATCCCGTTGGCAGCAATCTCGAGATGTTCCTCATGGCACGCGAAATCGCGGCACTTCATGGCCGTGAGCCTGCTTCCGCGAATGAGTACCGGAAAATGATCGGCAAGCCCGAGCGATAGGCCGTTGTGATTTGGTTTTATCCGACGAAATCCATATTGGGATTTCGTATTGCATCAAAATCTATAAGGAGGAGACAAATGGAAGCGTGCAATTGGAAATTGAAGCTGCTAACGGCAGCATGCGCGTTGACGACTGGTACAAATGCATCTGCGTTTCAGATTGCCTCAGACGTTGATGGTTTATCCATGCGGTTCGACAACACCTTCAAGTACAGCGTTGCGCAGCGTCTCAAGGGTCAAGATTCTGCGTTGATCGCGGATGTGAATCAGGATGATGGTGATAGAAATTTCAGTAAGAATGGGTTGATCTCTAACCGCATTGACCTCCTGTCGGAGTTCGATCTTACCTATAAGAATGTCGGGTTGCGGGTCAGTGGCGCTGCTTGGTATGACCAAGCCTATATGAATGGTAACGACAATGACTCGCCGTTCACAAACAACAGTGCCTCGGCCCCCTACAATGATTTCACGAGCGATACGAAAAAATTGCATGGGCGACGTGCAGAAGTTTTGGATGCCTTTGTATTCGGTAAGACCTATGTTGCTGACATGCTTTTGACTGGTCGTCTTGGCCAACATACGGTCGTATTTGGCGAAAGCTTGTTTTTTGGTTCTAACGGTATTGCCGCAGCCCAGGCACCAATCGACATCGTCAAGCTTTTGTCAGTCCCGGGGACGCAGTTCAAGGAACTGATGCGACCTGTTCCGCAAATCTCTGGCCAGATTCAGGTCAACGAGAACGTGTCGATTGGGGCTTACTACCAGTTCAAGTGGGAGAAAGACAGAATCCCTGCTGCGGGAAGCTATTTCTCATCGGTAGATATGCTCGATGCGGGGGGGGAGCGGATTAGTGTTATTCCTGGCGCCTACTACTTCACGCGGACCGATGATGTTAAACCCAAGGATTCAGGTCAAGGCGGTCTCCAGGTAAAGTTCCGGACTGACGGCGGAGATACGGATTATGGCCTCTATGCCGTTCAGTATCACGCAAAGTCACCGATGCTGATGCCAGGTGGTGTCGCTGCGGTTCCCGTTCCCCTCCAACCCTTCCTAGGTCCCTTTTTTCCAACTGATTATTCCCTTGTTTATCCAGAGGATATCAAAGCGTTCGGGGCCAGTTTAAGTACCACGGTATTCGATACTAATGTCGGAGCCGAGGCTTCAGTTCGCCATGACATGCCACTTGTTGCGCAGGGGGGGGTAATAAACGGACCCACTTTGTACCCTGTGGGCAAGACATTTCATGCCCAGGTATCTTGGGTGAAGCTGCTGAGTAATACAGCGCTCTGGCAAGGAGGGCAGTTCCTCGGCGAGATCGCGTATCACAAGGTGACTTCCGTGGACCGGAATGAAGCCATGCTAGATCCGAACGGCACGCGATCAGCCTCGGCCATGCGCATCATGTTTGCTCCGGCTTATTACCAAGTTATAAGCGGGTTGGATATAAGTATTCCCATCAACTTGGGATATGGCATCAGTGGCCGGTCGCTCGTCGTGCATCCCGGCTTCTCGCCCAAGAATACCGGGGATTTCAGCATCGGTATCAAGGGAGAGTATGAGAAGGCTTGGCAATTGAGCCTGACCTATACCAAGTTTTTTGGCACTGCCAAAACATCGACCGGGCCAGCGAACTCGCCTGTTCAAGCATTTTCATACGGCCAAGAATTGGCTGATCGCGACTTCCTGTCGTTCTCTGTACAGCGCGCATTTTAAAGGAGAGATGTAATGAAATTGAACCGCAAATTTTGGTTCATGGCAGCCTTTGCTGCAGTTAACTGCGCAGGGCAAGCGCTTGCCGGAGTTACTGCAGAGCAGGCTGCCAAGCTAAAGAATACTTTGACGCCATACGGCGCTGAGCGCGCCGGCAACAAGGACGGAAGCATTCCTACATGGGAAGGGGGTTATAAGCACAATCCCGGGCAATACAAGAATGGAGAGTCCCGAGAGGACCTTTATCCAAATGAGAAGCCTACCCTCGTTATAAACGCACAGAATGTCAGTCAGTACGCCGACAAGCTAAGCGAAGGGGTCAAAGGACTGATCAAAAAATATCCGAATACCTTCAGCCTTCAGGTGTACCCGACCCATCGAACTGCAGCCGCGCCGCAGTGGGTCTATGACAACATCGCAAAGAACGCGACCCGAGCAAAGCTGAGCGCTGACGGACAGAAGCTGGAAGGCGCATATGGAGGGATTCCGTTTCCGATCCCGTCAACGGGCATTGAGGTGATGTGGAACCACAAATTGCAGTATCTCGGTGAAGGCTATGCGTTGAATGTGGCTGCCTATAGTGGGGGCGCCGATGGCAAGATTACAAAGGCATCTAACGCCTACAGCAATGTGATCAACCCTTACTATTTTAAAGACGGTAGCCTAGAGACTTATAAGGGAGTCTCCTCGATGTGGCGGGTCTGGGTAACTGGGCCAGCACACAAAGCTGGGGAGCAGTTCCTCCTTCATCAGTTCACGGATCGCCCGATGCAGGTCTGGCAGTACCTGGTTGGACAACGTCGGGTACGCAAAGCACCTACCTTTTGTTGCGATACGCCTGAAGAGGTCAATTCCGGTATCAACTATGTTGACGAAGCTTACGGTTTCTACGGCGACTTAGACCGTTATGACTGGAAGCTGGTGGGCAAGCGGGAAATGTACATCCCCTACAACGGCAACAAGCTCGTCTCAAAAGAAGCAGAAAAAGTGGGCGCCCAGAAGGGGAATCACGTTAACCCTGATTTAGTTCGCTGGGAGAAACACCGAGTCTGGGTAGTAGAGGCAACGGTAAAAGAGGGCAAACGTCATGCGATTCCAAAGCGTACGTTCTACGTCGATGAAGACACTTGGTCCGTAATCCTCAGCGATGGATATGACGCACAAGGTACGCTTTGGCGGGTCGGTATTTCTGTTCCTTTCGTCGCACCCGAAGGCCCCTTCGTATATGGCAATGGTCAGTGGTCCGTCTACGATCTAGTGGCGGGGAATTACCTGGCTGGGTTACTCACGGACTGGTCTAACTCTTCCTATAAATGGCACTTCAAGACGTACGCCAAAGAAGCTACCCCTCTCGCCGAGTTTACGCCTGATGCCATGGCAGGTAGTGGCGTAAGGTAATAAATATGTCGTCAACGGGAGGTAATGAAATGCAAATACGCAAATCTAAATGGTTTGCCGTGCTGGGTATCAGCATGCTGTTACTACAACCAGTGCAGGAGGTCGTGGCGACAGTTCCCGTTGACGCAATTGAGCGTCCGAGCGTTGCGAGTGTGCGCATGTCTACAGCGCTCATGTTGTCCGTAGCGCCGGCGGGCCAGAGACTGGTGGCAGTAGGCGAGCGAGGTTTCATCCAGTTCTCTGATGACAATGGTGCGACTTGGACGCAGGCTAGTTCTCCTGTGTCTGTCACACTGACATCGGTACGATTTGTCAATGCCTTGCGGGGGTGGTCAGTTGGTCATGGCGGGGTAGTGCTGGCAACCCGTGATGGCGGAAAAACTTGGCGCAAGCAACTTGATGGCGTGATGGCTGCGGCGCTCATGAAAGCGGCCGCAACGGCGCAAGAAGGAGAGGCGAAAGCGGCTGCGCTTCGGGAAGCAGAACGTTTGGTCCAGGAGGGAGCGGATAAGCCTTTCTTCGATGTTTACTTCAGCAACGAGAGTTCCGGCCTTGTTGTAGGGGCGTACGGCCTGGCTTTTGTCACTGAGGATGGGGGTAACAGTTGGCGACCCATTGGCGGGAGGCTTCCGAATCCTAGTGGATTGCATCTTTTCAAGATTTATTCTGACGCGACAGGGCTATGGATCGTCGGCGAGCGAGGTCTGGTCATGAGAGGGCGCTCATTCGTCGATAAGTTTTCATCAGAGGAGTTGCCCTATAAAGGCTCTCTGTACGGTGTGGCTTGCTCCTCCGAAAAGGCATGTTATGTATATGGTCTGCGAGGCAACATATTGCAGTTGAAATCTGACACCCATTCATGGGCTAGCGTCGCCAACGAACAACCTTTGACGATCACAACGTCAGTTTTGGCTCCCGACAAGTTGGGCTCTCTCATCTTTGCAGACCAAGGTGGGCGAATTCTCAGCCTGGATAACCAGGACGCACGGTTAACTGTACGAATGTCCAGGTCGCTGCCTCCGATCAATGCACTGACTACAGCTACGGACGGGAGCCTTGTGGCGGCGACGGCTAAAGGAATGGTTCGAGTAACGCCGAGTGACTTTAGATAGCACGGGCATTGAGGATCGTGCCGTGGAAAAAATACGACTACCTCAAATTTTTTGCTGACCAACGATAAGCCATGATTATTAAAAAAAGCGACATGCTGCAGTCCTTGGTTGAGCGTGCGATCTTCGGACGACGCCCAATCATCATCATTCTTTGCTTGCTTGTAACTATCGGTCTCATATTTGAGGCGGCGAGCCTTCGAGTCAACGCTGGTTTTGACAAAATGATTCCACAGGGCCATGAGTTTATTAAGAACTACATGGCAAACAAAGCTGAAATAACCTCTTCAAGCAACAACCTGCGGATCGTTGTTGAGACAACTGCAGAGTCAATCTTCGAACCGAAGTACGTTGAGACATTGCGTCGAATCAATGACGAAGTGTTCCTGTTGCCAGGTGTCGAGCGTTCTTACTTCAAGTCTCTGTGGATGCCCTCTGTGCGATGGGTCGGCGTGACCGAGGAGGGAATCGAGTCGGGGCCTGTGATGCCTGAGAGTTACAACGGCTCAACAGAAAGTATCGATGAGCTTCGCACCAATGTCATGAGGTCCGGCGAGGTTGGGCAGCTGGTAGGGCTTGATCTGAAGTCAACTACGATTTTAGCTCCCTTAATTGATCGGAATGAGCATGGAGAGCGCCTGGACTACCAGCGCCTCTCGACTGCGCTGGAGGCTGTCCGAGTTAAGTACGAGAGCAACGACGTAAAGATTCATATCGTCGGATTTGGCAAGCTTGTTGGCGATTTGATCGATGCACTGCATACCGTGGCGTTGTTCTTCGCTTTGGCAATTGTTGTGTGTATGGCGGTATTGTACTGGCATACAAGGTGTATCCGTAGCACCCTGCTTGTCGTCAGTTGTTCGCTCCTCGCCGTTGTATGGCTCCTTGGGTTATTGCCTTTGTTGGGCTTTGAGTTAGATCCGTACTCCGTGCTTGTCCCATTTCTCATCTTCGCGATTGGAATGTCGCATGGCGCGCAGAAGATGAACGGTATCATGCAGGATATTGGTCGGGGTGAGGACAAGTTGGTCGCGGCGCGGTTGACTTTCCGTCGCCTATTCCTGGCTGGCGTAACGGCATTGCTTGCGGACGTTGTCGGGTTTGCAGTTTTGATGATCATAGACATCAAAGTCATTCAGGAGCTCGCAATTGCGGCTAGCTTAGGTGTCGGTGTTCTGATCTTTACGAACCTTATCCTCCTGCCCATTTTGCTGTCATACGTGGGAGTGAGTCCTGAAGCTGCCCAGCGAAGCCTGAAAGAGGAGCGTTCTGCTCTGGGCAATGACGGTGCGTCTAGCCAAAAGCTTTGGACTCTATTAACTCAGTTCACAACTCGTCGATGGGCCACCGCAGCTATTTGCGTATTTGTTGTGATTGGCGCTCTTTCCTATTACTACGGCAGGGGGGTCAAGGTGGGCGATCTGGAACCCGGAGCGCCAGAGCTGAGAGCTGAGTCGCAGTACAACAGAGACAATGCGTACATTACTTCACACTATGCTGCTAGTAGCGACGTATTCATGGTGATGGTTAAGACGCAGGCTTCCGAGTGCAATACTTATCGTGTGCTATCGGTAGTCGACAAACTTGAGCTGGAGCTCCAGCAGATTCCCCAAGTTGAATCAATAAAGTCTTTCGCCGGCTTTGCAAAGATGGCAGCTGTCGGCATGAATGAAGGGAGCTTCCTTTGGTATGACCTACCAAGGAATCAAGGGATGCTCAATTCGGCGGCCAACCGGGGCGTTCCTCGAGAGTTGATTAATCAACGTTGCGATATGGCCAGCGTGATCGTCTACCTTAAAGATCACAAATCGGAGACGCTGGACCAAGTGGTGGCGACAACCCAGAGTTTCGCAGATCGTTATAGTTCGGAGGATATTCAGATCCTGATGGCGGCAGGGAATGCTGGCATCGAGGCTGCGACCAACAGCGTGGTCCGTCACGCTGACCATATGATCTTGTGGTTGGTCTATTTGGCTGTCTCCTTACTTGCCTACGTGACCTTCCGGTCAATCAGGGCTGTTATTTGTGCGGTGTTGCCTCTAGTGGTGACGACGCTAATGTCGCAAGCCCTGATGGTTAGTCTGGACATAGGGATCAAGGTTGCTACGCTACCAGTGATTGCTTTGGGAGTCGGTATTGGAGTGGACTATTCCTTATACGTACTCTCCGTTGTTATGGCCGAGTTAAGGTCTGGGGCATCACTGAAAAGAGCGTACTACGCCGCACTGGCATTTACGGGGCGTGTCGTGGTACTTACCGGGCTCACGCTGGCTGTCGCTGTTCTCATGTGGGTGGCTTCCCCTATCAAATTTCAAGCAGATATGGGAGCGCTGTTGGCATTCATGTTTGGCTGGAACATGGTGGCGTCTTTGATTCTTATTCCCGCCCTCGGGCACTTTCTGCTTCAGCCGCAAGCAACAGCTGATGGAAGTTCCTATTCTTCAATGGTTCTCGAAGCTCACCCTGAGCCGGTTTCAACTCAACATACAAAACTCCCATGTCTAAAGTCCTAATTCTTTATTACTCGATGTATGGCCATGTATCAACCTTAGCTAGAGAACTAGAACGAGGTGCTAGTTCAGTGGATGGCATAGATGTGACCATAAAAAGAGTTCCCGAGATAATGGAGCGATCAGCTCTGGAGAAGATACAGGCCGTTCTGGACGACGAAGTGCCGGTGGCGACAGTTGAGGAGCTGCCTCAGTACGATGCAATTATCTTCGGGACGCCCACGCGGTTTGGAAATATGGCATCCCAGATGCGAAGTTTTCTGGATCAGACAGGCGGCCTTTGGTACACGAATGCTCTTGTTGGCAAAGTGGGAAGCGTGTTTGTCAGCACATCGACCGGCGCCGGGAACGAAACAACCATCACATCCTTTCATACGACTCTTTTGCATCATGGGATGGTTGTCGTGGGAGTACCTTATACCGTTGCTGCTCTGTCAGATGTATCCGAAGCACGTGGTGGAAGCGTATTAGGCGCCGGCTATCTGTCGGGGCCCGATGGCCGGCGAGAAATAAGCGAGTGCGAACTCGCGATCGCATTTGGGCAAGGCCGTCATGTGGCGGAAATTACGCGACGTCTATCGGCTGGTTTGAAAGCTGAGGTTAAACATGAGTGATGCCCCGTCTTTTGTTGCCAGTGTTTACGCTTCTGTTGACTCTATGGACCCGTCGCGGATGCGACCGTACATGACGGATGACTGTGTCTTCAGGTTCTCGAACATGCCTGAGGTGCGCGGACGAGATGCCTTTGAGGCATCAGCGCAACAGTTTTACGCAATGTTGTCGTCAGTAACGCACCAGGTGCACCAGAGTTGGGCGACAGACGACGGCCATCTAGTCTCTCAGGTAACCGTGACCTATCGTCGTCGCGATGGTTACGAACTCACCTGTCCGGCGGCTGGGATTTGGCGGCTTACGGACGGACTCATCAGTGAGTACAACGTCTATGTCGACAACTCCAGCCTCTTTGCACAGGCTGCTTAAGCAGCTAATGAAGCATGCCAACGAGTTGGAATTTGTGGTGATCCAGTTGAGCGATATCAATGGTCAAAATTATTAATCAGCAGTTACGTTTCGCGAACTCGCTGGCAGTCAGGGCAATCCTGACGGCTTTGCCGCTTGTGATCCGACTGGCAGCAAAGCGTGACGCGAGCGTCAGGAAGATATTGGCGCGTGGAGACTGCACTATTCAGTTTCGCACACGTGATTCTCGCGTGTCCAGACACCTTGTGTTTGGAGGTGGCGGCGTCAAGGGGTACTCAGGTCAAACGCCCCAACCAGATGTAGAGATGGTCTTTCGGAATGCAGCAACAGCGCTTCAGATGTTGAGCCCTACGCCGGACTATAGCGTCGTTATAGACTTACTGAAGAATTTTAAAGTGGTGGCATCGGGATCGGACAAATGGACGGTTTGGTTTGGTCGGTTGATGAATGCCGTTTCTCATGTCGGTACGCAGTACGGTGTGGCTTGTGCCGATGGGACTGTGCGTTTTACCACGGTGACGAACGGTGGACCGCTCTTCGTCTATGTTAAGGATGACAAGATCGTTCGCGTAACGCCGATCGACTTGAGCGAGCAAGATGCTGCGAGTTGGCAGCTTATGGCCAGAGGCAAGTCGTTTACGCCCAGAAGGCAGTCGACTGTCAGCCCGCATGCTCTGTCGATCAAGTCGCTGGTTTATTCAGAAAAGCGGATACTTACACCGCTTCGTCGCGTCGACTTCAACCCGGCATCAAGCGACCGCAATACTCAAAATCGGGGTATCTCCGAGTATGTCCCAATTTCTTGGGACGAGGCCTTGGACATTGTCGCCAGTGAAATTAAGCGCATGAAGCAGACATATGGCCCAGGCGCGATTGCCTCGGCCCATTCTGCGCACCACCAGTGGGGAAACCTCAATTATTGGGTGAGCGCGATGCTGCGCTTCAACAACCTAGTCGGGGTGACCCGAATGGGTTTTAGTCCTGTTAGTTGGGAGGGGTGGTACTGGGGGGCGATGCATCACTACGGCAATAGCCTTCGAACTGGTTGCCCGGGATACTACGGAACCCTCGAGGATTGTCTTCAGAACGCCGAACTCGTTGTCTTTTGGTCCAGCGATCCAGAGAGTACGTCTGGCGTATACGGTGGCTCCGAGGGGACGCAACGCAGGCAGTGGGCCCGGGAGTTGGGCATCGAGTTTGTCCATATCGATCCCCACTACAATAAAACTGCACAGCTATTTGGTGGGAAGTGGATCCCGATTCGACCGGGGACTGATGCTGCTCTTGCGCAGGCCATCATGCACGAGTGGATTGTCAACGGCACATATGACACCCAGTACGTAGAAGAGCGAACGGTCGGCTTCGCTGAGTGGAAAGACCATCTACTTGGCGTTAGCGATGGAGTGGCAAAGACGCCGGAATGGCAAGAGTCGGAGACGGGGGTTCTGGCGAAAGATGTACGCTCGTTGGCTGCACTTTGGGCCAAGAAACGAACTTACTTAGGGGCTGGAGGCCAAGGAGCCGGACTTGGCGGGGCGTGTCGAGCCGCAAATGGGGCGCAGTGGACTCGGTGCATGGTTCAGATGATGGCTATGCAGGGCTGGGGAAAGCCGGGGGTCAATTTCGGCAACCTCCAATATTCCACCCCGGTCGATATGAACTTTTACTTCCCGGGCTACGCGGATGGGGGGATTAGCGGAGATCTCGTCAATTCAGCAAGCGCTGTGCACAACTATACCCGCATGCCACACATCTTGACCATGAACACGGTTAAACAGGTCATATCGCGTCAGCATTTCCCTGAGGCAATCCTCAAGGGCAGCTGCAGTGGATATTTGTGGGATGGAACCTCTGCGGAAAACCAGTTCATTCCTTATGAGTATCCAATGACAGGGTACTCCCCGGTTCACATGCTGTACCGGTATGGTGGATCTTCCCTTGGAACCATCATGGAGTCTGGGCAATTGATTGATGCCTACCGCCATCCATCCTTGGAGTTTGTCGTAAGTCAGTCAATTTGGTTGGAGAATGAGGTCAAATTTGCCGATATCATTTTACCGGCGTGCACCGCACTGGAGCGCTTTGACATTAGCGAAGTAGCCAACTGTGCGGGCTACATACCGCATAACCAAAGTGTACTTAACCACCGTATGGTGGTCATGCAGCACAAGTGCATTGAGCCTTTAGGTGAGTCGAAGTCTGACTATCAGATTTTTTCCGACATCCTTACTCGGCTGGGTCTCGGGGCCTTCTATACAGAAGGAGGTTGCGATGACCTGACTTGGTGCAAGCGAATTTTCAATTCCTCGGATTTGCCAGGATCAATCAGTTGGAAGCAATTCCTCAAGAAGGGGTATTACGTAATACCCCCGGAGCCGGAAAGCAGCGGCGTCAGCCGTGTTGAAATGCGGTGGTTTGCAGAAGGACGCACAAAAGACACGCCCGATCCAAGCGCACTGCCATCTCAATATTCAGGGGATTTCGGAAGTGGCTTGACTACCCAAAGTGGGAAATTCGAATTCGTTCCGAATAGTTTGCAGCGGACCGGAGAGTTTGACCAAGATCGTCCCGCTATAAATAAATACATACCTTCATGGGAAGGCCTTGCGACTGGCGATGCATCGGCTTACCCGCTTCAGTTGATTACCTCGCATCCGCCATATAGTTTTCATACCTTTGGGGATGCCAAGGGGGGGGGCGTTGATGACTTGGAAGACCACCGCATTACCGTTAACGGTTATGCCTATTGGGTTGTGCGGCTGAATCCGTCAGATGCGTTGTCGCGTGGAATCCGTCATCATGACCTCGTTCGAGTGTTCAATGGTCGTGCCTCTGTTATCTGCGCAGTGGATGTAAATGAAACAGTGATGTTTGGTGTCGCCAAGGCCTTTGAGTCAAGTGCAAGCTACGACCCGGTACAAACCGGTTTTGGTCTTATCGATAGAGGGGGATGCCTGAATCTACTCACCTCGGGACGGCGAATTTCAAAGACGTCAGATGGCATTGCCCCCAATTCGTGCTTGGTGCAGGTCGAGCGCTTCGAGTACACGCACGAGGAGGTCCGGAATGAGCGCTAAGTGGAATCTCATTGTTGATGTTGCTTCCTGCTCAAACTGCGGCAATTGTGTACTTGCGGTAAAAGACGAATATGTAGGAAACGATTTTCCTGGCTATTCGGCGGCACAACCGCAAAGTGGTCACAAGTGGCTGTGGGTCGAGCGGGTTGTCCGAGGAAGTGGAACAGCAGTGGATGTCGCACATGTTCCCATGGCGTGTAATCACTGCGACGATGCCCCATGCCAGAAGGCGGCCCCTGATGCCGTGACAAAGCGTGACGACGGGATCGTAATCTTCGATCCGATAAAAGCGGTAGGACGGCGGGATCTAGTGGAGGTCTGTCCCTACGGTGCTGTCTCATGGAACAGCGAGAAGCAGTTGCCGCAGATTTGGCCTTTCGATGCTCATTTGCTAGATGCAGGTTGGTCGAATCCGAGAGGCGTTCAGGTGTGCCCAACGGAGTGTCTAAGTGCAGTCAAGATTACCGATGCTGAAATGGCCTTGATCGCAAAAGAGCAGGAACTGACAGTCTTGAAACCTGGCTTGGATACGAAGCCAAGAATCTACTATCGAAACCTCTGGCGGGCGCAGGAGCATTTTATTGCGGGCAATGTAGTTGGATATGACGATTCAGGCCGCGAAGCCAACTTGGCTGGTATCGAAGTGTTCCTGTTTTTGGATGGGGTTGATCGTCGTACTGTTCGTACAGACGTTTTTGGAGACTTTAAGTTCGACCGGTTGAGGGCAGGGCAAAAATTCGAGTTAGGCCTTGGCGCACCAGATGAACTGACGAACCGTAATTCTGGAGTTGTTGAACAAAGCGTAAATTTGGGTCAATTAAAGATTTGAGATTGGCTTGATAGATGCCATGAAATCAGCCTAGGACAACGACAGTTACCCCTTGCCAGATTGCCTTGAATCCGTTGGTCTGCACAAAAATAGTTCAATAAACGAACTATCGTATTGATAAATATTTCTGTCGGTGAAATAATTGGCCATATGAATACCATTTTCGATTCGCGAATTGCCAACCCTTTCAAGGTTAGGTCGGCCGATGTTCCTGTCGGTAGCAATCCGTTGCTAAGGGTAGGTCTATGTTAAAAAATCGTCCCCTTATTGCTGCCACCATTGGAGATCCGGCTGGAATTGGCCCGGAAGTGTGCGTTAAGGCTGCGCAAGGAATCCATGGGGAGGGGGTGTTTGATGTCCTTCTTATTGGCGATATTCAGGTTATTCAGACAGCAGCAGAGATTTGCGGTTGTCATGTTCCGTTTCGTCGGGTTTCGGCGCCGCGGGATGGTGTTCGCCAGAATTTCATTGGCGTCCTCGATCCTCGAGGTGGGGCGGCTATTGAATATCTCATTGGTGAGGCGTCTGCGAGTGCGGCTAGGGCTGCCCTTGAATGGCTCAGTTGTGGTCACGATCTTGGTAGCCGAGGACTCATTGATGGGCTGGTCCTTGGGCCAGTCAACAGTGAGGCATTGAAACTATCTGGCTTGATTCAGCATATTGATCAACTCCAGCCGGAGGGTACGTACATGCTTCGTGTAAGTGGCAACCTGCGAGTGATGCCTCTTACGGAGCATATTCCCATTCGCGATGTCGCAGCGACGGTGTCGAGTGCGTCGGTGATGGCAGCGGTAAGTGTGCTAGACGAAGCGTTGAGAAAGTGGGGGGTCGAAAGGCCCAGGATTGCAGTTGCAGGATTGAATCCGCATGCAATGTTCGAAGAGGATGCAACACAGATCGCCCCGGCAGTTCAAGCGTTATCAGGACAAGGAGTTGGAGTAATTGGGCCAATTTCCCCTGACTCGGTCTTTAGAAAGGCTTTTGCCGGAGACTTCGATGCCGTCGTGGCGATGTATCACGACCAAGGTCAGATTGCGTTGAAGACTGCCGCATTCTCAGGTGCTTGCACCATCTACGTTGGCTTGAGTCATGTGGAAATTGCAATTCCCCATGGAACTGCATATGACATAGCCGGGAAAGGAACTGCTGATAGTTCAAGTATGGCGGCAGGTATGAGGATGGCTGCCCGGCTTGTTTCGGGCGCCGGATTTAACTGATAGCCCTAGGGGTTGCTTATGTGGAACGAACTTGGTTGTTCTATTTGCTGTAGGCCACTTCTTTTCGGCGAAGGAATGCTATGACCGCCATGGTTGGTTATTCGCAGCTGTGGTTTGTGGAGAGGCAATATGTCTAGTGATTTCAGTGACATCGTTGTTCTGGGTGCAGGGATAGCTGGGTATACGGTAGCTGCCGAACTTATTCGCGCGGGAAGCCAGCAGCGAATCGTGGTAATCGGCGAAGAGCCAGATGCGCCGTACGACAGGCCCCCGCTGTCTAAAGAATTCCTACTGAACGGGGATGAGTCTGCGCTGCATTTCTCAGAACTGCCACAGAGCCAAGTCGAGTTTTGGCTCGGGGATCCAGCGGTGGAGGTGGATACCGGACAACGCGTCGTTCGCACTGCTAATGGGCGCTCGCTGATGTGGGAGAGGATCATCTTTGCGACCGGTACTGTTCCCCGTTCAGTTGAGCCCTCGTCGGCGGCCGGGCGAATTCACATGTTACGAACGCTGGCAGATGCTAGGTGGATTCGTGAATCTGTTTGTCGTGCCTCCAGTATTTTGTTGGTTGGTGGTGGGCCGATTGGCCTGGAGCTAGCCGCTTATGCGAGAAACCAAGATCTTAAGACAACAGTCATCGACGCTGCAGATGTACTGATGGCGCGAAGTATTCCAACCGTTGTCGGCGAGCACCTATATCGTTTTCATACTCAGAGGGGCGTTGAAGTCCGCTTGAAAAGTCCAATTGCCCGCATTGGTGAGAGCGGAACTGTGTACCTCGTGGATGGAACAGAGATAACAGCAGACATGACGGTGGTGGGCATTGGCGTAAGGGCCAATGACGAATTGGCGCACCGTGCCGGAATCGCTACCGAAGATGGAATTCTCGTTGATGAATGGTTTCGCACAAATGTTCCATCCGTATTCGCTGTTGGCGATGTTGCCAGGCAGCGCAGTGCTGCAACGGGGCTATATGAGCGTAACGAGACATGGTCGAGTGCCCGTGATCAGGCTGTTGCGCTGGCGAAGATATTGATGGATCCAGAAGGTGCCGCCCCATTTGTTGGAACCCCATGGTTCTGGTCCGACCAGGGGGGCATGTACGTTCAGGGTGCGGGTTCTGTCCGAGCCGAGCTACAGACCATTCGAGGGGACCTGGCAGTTGAGTCGTACTCAGTCCTGCAGTGGGAGTCAGGGCGTCTGGTGGGGGTGGCGAGTGTCAATTCACCCCGAGAGTTCCAGCTCCTGCGGAAGGTTATTGGCATGCAAGCCAGTCTCGATCCGGATGAGATTTCTGATCCTGGGTGCAATTTGAAGATGCGGCTAAAGGCCCTGCTGCAATGAATCAAACATCATTAAAAAGTGAAGATAGCTAACATGACTCAGAAACTATTATGTGCATTGGACGATCTGGAAGAGGGCGAGATCAAGAAAGTCAATCTTGAGGATGGCAGTTCCCTCGCTGTTTACCTAGTGGATGGAGAGGTTTACGCAACAGATGACAAGTGCACGCATGGCGATGCATCACTTGCCGATACCGGGGCTCTTGATGGATGTGTAGTCGAGTGCGGGCTGCACTTGGGGTGTTTTGATGTCCGCACAGGAGCTGTTATGTCAGCTCCCTGTTCAAAGCCGCTGCGAATCTATCCCGTTTGCATTCGCGATCAGAAGGTTTGGGCTGAGTTTTCGGAAATCTCTTGCGGGGAAACTTGCTGAGTTCGCTGACTGCTGCGCGGCATCTCCCGAAACGGCAGGAATCTCGCTCAATGTTGGGCAAGGAGTATTCGTATGCGTCCATGGTGCAACGTATTGAACGATGACCTTGGTAAATATGGCAATTCGATTTTTTAATTCAAGCGGGCGCAGTGGTCGCATGAGATTTTAGGCGGGACTCACTGGCTCAAAGCGTAATGGAGATAAATTTAATATGACTACGGTAAAACAACAGACTGCATTTTCTTGGGATGATCCGCTGCAACTCGATGGTCAGTTGACCGAGACCGAAAGAATGGTGCGGGATACAGCCCGTGGATATAGCCAGGACCGGCTGCAGCCACGCGTGCAAGAGGCCTTTCGCCATGAAAAGACGGATCGCGCCATCTTTACAGAAATGGGGGATCTAGGGCTTCTAGGTGTAACCATTCCCGAAGAATATGGTGGCGCGGGCATGAATTACGTTTCTTACGGGCTCATTGCACGCGAAGTCGAGCGCGTGGACTCCGGATATCGCTCGATGATGAGCGTGCAGAGCTCGCTCGTTATGGTGCCGATCAACGAATTTGGAACAGAAGGCCAGAAGCAGAAGTATCTGCCAAGGCTGGCCACGGGAGAGTGGGTGGGTTGCTTCGGCCTCACCGAGCCCAATCACGGTTCCGATCCGGGGGGAATGATCACTAGGGCAAAAAAGGTTGATGGCGGCTACAAATTGTCCGGTTCGAAAATGTGGATCACCAATAGTCCGATTGCCGACGTATTCGTCGTGTGGGCCAAGGACGATGCTGGCGATATCCGTGGCTTCATTCTGGAAAAGGGATGGAAGGGGCTGTCAGCACCCGCGATTCACGGGAAAGTCGGATTGCGCGCCTCCATTACAGGCGAAATTGTGATGGACGAAGTTTTCGTGCCAGAAGAGAACGCCTTTCCCAACGTTCGTGGCCTTCGGGGACCCTTCACTTGTCTTAACTCCGCACGTTATGGCATTGCATGGGGGGCGCTTGGTGCGGCGGAAGCCTGCTATGAAACGGCACGGCAATACACGCTGGATCGAAAGCAGTTTGGACGTCCCCTGGCCGCCAACCAGTTGGTGCAAAAGAAATTGGCTGACATGTTGACCGAAATTTCCCTAGGGTTACAGACCTGCTTGCGTATCGGTCGTATGAAAGAAGAGGGAAATGCCCCCGTAGAGCTAACTTCGATCGTGAAGCGAAACTCCTGCGGCAAGGCGCTTGAGATCGCTCGTGTGGCGCGAGATATGTTGGGTGGAAACGGCATTTCCGATGAATTTTGTGTTGCGCGTCATTTGGTGAATCTTGAAGTTGTTAACACCTATGAAGGTACCCACGATATCCACGCTTTGATCCTTGGTCGCGCTATCACCGGGCTTCAGGCTTTCAGTTGAGTTAGTGGTCATAGGAATTCTGCCCTAACGTTATCTCCAACTATATAGAGCGAAATTATCATGAGTGTCGATTCTGAATCTTTTGACCTGCTCCTCGAAACCATTCAGCGTTTCGTCCGTGAGCGCTTGGTTCCAGCAGAAAACGATGTCGAGGAAAATGACGAAGTTCCTGCAGACATTATTGAAGACTTAAAAGAGATGGGTTTGTATGGTCTATCCATCCCGGAGCAATACGGCGGCATCGGGCTGTCGATGATTCAGGAGTGCCTGGTTGCTTTCGAACTAGGGCAAACCTCGCTTGCTTTTAGGTCGGCTTTTGGTACCAACGTCGGGATTGGTTCGCAGGGTATCCTGATGGATGGAACGGAAGAACAAAAACGCGTCTATCTCCCCAAGGTAGCCAGCGGCGAACTGGTTATGTCGTTCGCACTAACGGAGCCCGAGGCCGGATCCGATTCAGCAGCCCTCAAGACCAGGGGCGAACTGGATGGTGATCATTATGTACTGAACGGAACCAAGCGTTTCATCACGAATGCACCGCGGGCAGGGGCATTCACGCTGATGGCTCGGACTGATGGGCCGGGAGCGAAGGGAATATCTGCCTTTATTGTTCCCGCGAATACGCCCGGCCTTGAGCTAGGTAAGCCGGACAAGAAGATGGGGCAGCGCGGCACCAAAACCTGTGACGTAATCCTTAACAATGCCCGGGTGCCAGTCGCCAACATCATTGGTGGCGTACCCGGACAGGGGTTCAAGACCGCAATGAAGGTTTTAGACCGTGGTCGTCTGCATATTTCGGCCGTAGCCTGCGGAATGGCGAAGCGCATCCTTGATGAGTCTTTGGCTTACGCCCGGGAGCGAAAACAGTTTGGATCCCGAATCGGAGACTTCCAACTAGTTCAGGCCATGTTTGCGGATTCTTTCGCAGAGATGTATGCCGGTTGGTCGATGGTCCAAGACTGCGCACGCCGTTACGACGCAAAACCTGCTGGAGTGAGTGATCAGGACGTCAGCATGCGGGCATCTAGTACAAAGCTGTTCTGTACCGAGATGGTCGGTCGTGTTGCGGACCGTGGCGTACAAGTCCACGGAGGTGCCGGTTACATCAACGAATACAAGGTCGAACGATTTTACCGGGACGTCCGCTTGCTCCGTTTATACGAAGGTACCACGCAGATTCAGCAGCTCATTATTGGGCGCGCGCTGATGGCTCAAGAGTAGTGAAAGGTTGAAAGCCCGACGAGGCAGCACACGACTAGGGTTTTTTACCGACTTGAGGAACAAGGAAGCAGGTAACGCAGAAACCAGTTTGGGGACTGCGCAGCCATGTATCAATCTAATTTACTAACCATGGGTTGTTGGAATGTCAGAAACAAGCACAGCTTCGGGTAATTCGATGGGCATATGCAACGACGGTCCGCCGTTAAAGGGCATACGGGTACTCGATATGTCCAGAGTTCTGGCCGGACCATGTTGCGCCATGGTCCTAGGTGACCTTGGGGCTGAGGTAATCAAACTCGAACACCCCGGGCGGGGAGATGATACTCGGGACTGGGGAATAAAGGTTGGCTCAACCCAAACTGCATATTTCAACAGCATGAACAGGAACAAGCGTTCCGTTACGTTGGACTTGCAAAACGCGGATGCTCAGAAAATTGCGCTTGATTTGGTACGAAAATCAGATGTGATCATTCACAACTTCAAGCATGGTGGAATTGAGAAATTTGGTCTCGGATACGACCAAGTGAAGGAGGTTAATCCCGAGATAGTCTATTGCTCCATAACGGGCTATGACAGCACAGGGCCAGAAGCCTCGAGGCCGGGCTATGACCTTGTGGTTCAGGGCGAGACAGGGCTCATGCACATTAATGGCGAGCCTCATCAGCCCCCCCTTAAATTCGGGATTGCAGCAGTCGATTTGATGACTGGGATGTATTCGGCACAAGCAGTTCTTGCTGCGCTCTTTCAGCGTCAAATAACCGGTCGCGGGCGCCATATCTCGATGGCGCTCTATGACTGTGGGCTGATGATCAGTTCATATTATGGTCTTGAAGCATTATTGATGCAAAAAGATCCGCCGAAATATGGCAATGCACACCCCTCGATTGTCCCTTATGGCGTTTTTGATGCAAAAGACGGGCGGCTTGTTATTACGGTAGGCAATAACAGCCAATTCGAGCGTTTTTGCCGCGATGTGATCAATCGTCCTGACCTAGCAGAGGATGATCGCTTCAAGACTAACTTGAAACGTACAGAAAACCGTTCGATTCTCCTGTCGGAAATTCAGAGAGAGCTTTCCTTGCGCACCTGCAGGGCACTCCTTCAGAACCTCGCAGCTGTTGGCATTCCTTGTGGCGAAGTCGTCGGATTGTACGACGCACTGACTTCGGAACGAACGGAACAGGGGGGGTTGGTTGTCGACTTTCCCCATCAGGAGGCCGGCACAGTTTCCGTCATGGCTCCACCTTACCGCCTGGATGGAGTCAGGATGCCTGTGAGGTATCCGCCGCCACCGCTCGGTGAGGCGACCCAAGATGTACTTCATGACATCTTGGAGTTAAGTGATGCAGAGATTGCGAGACTAAAGTCTGTGGGGGCAATTTGAATAAGCCAATACAACTCGCGCTCTAGCGTTATGCGCTGATTTTTCAAGCCTTAATCAGCCGGCTGATGCAAGTCAAGAAAACATAATTTTTAACCGAACATGTCGGGTTCCATTTCAGAATTCGAACCAACTTAGTCCTCAAATAGGAGCAAGTCAATGACCTACAAACTAATCGAAGAACGCATTCCATCTGGGCAGTTCACTAGTCACGTGATGATGGCAGGCGATCCAAAGAATCCCCCGTTGATCCTGATGCATGGTGCCGGCCCAGGCGCCAGTGCTTCGTCCAATTGGCGGCACTGTTTTCCTGAACTCGCAAAGGACTTTTACGTCATTGCGCCAGACATGATTGGCTTCGGCAAGAGCGACGTTCCGGATCCCCTTCCGCCGCATAGCGTGACCTGGATGGGAATGCGCGTAGAGCAAGTATTTGGTCTGATGGACCATCTGGGGATTCAAAAGGCAAACATCCTCGGCAACTCGATGGGCGGCGCTGTCACGTTGCAGCTCCTGGTTGAGGCCCCCGAGAGATTCGAGAAAGCGATGATGATGGGCCCTGCTGGTGCCCAGATGAGCCGTACCCCGGAAATGGCACGGCTGCTTTCCTTTTACGCCGATCCGCGGCTGGCCCGTTATCGCGAAATCATTACCAGCTTTGTCTACGATCCACAGGCTTTGCCCAACCTCGAGCAGATTATCGAAGAACGATTCCGTATCGCCGTCGATCCTGAGGTGCGTCGCGTCCAGGAAGTCATGTTTGAGTCTATGAAGACGGGCATGGATGCGCTTGTGATGTCCCCAACATCATTGTCCCGAATTCCCCATGAAGTGGCGCTGGTACATGGTCGCCATGATCGCATCGTGCCGCTGGAGGCCAGCCTGTATCTGTTACAGCACCTCAAGCGTGCAGAACTCCACGTTCTGGATCGATGCGGTCACTGGGCCCAGATTCAACGTTGGGATGCGATGTTGCCCCTGATTCGGATGCACTTTTTAAAAGATTGAGGACTCCACCATGCTAGACGACGTCACTATCCGACAGCTTGCTGCCGAATTGCATGAAGCAGAACGCACTCGGGTTCAGATATCGCAGTTGTCGCTGCGATATCCTGAAATCCAATTCGAGGATAGCTATCGGATTCAGCGCGAGTGGATGCGTATCAAACTGGCAGAAGGGGCTAGGCCCATCGGCAGGAAGATCGGGATGACGTCGCGTGCCATGCAACAAGTGGCGAACATGACTGAGCCTGATTACGGCTTATTACTTGACCACATGCTGATACCCGAGGGCAGTGCAATTGCAGCTGATCGCTTCATTCAGCCATGGGTAGAGGTCGAGTTGGCATTTATTCTAAAGCGCGAACTGCGCGGGCCGAATGTGACAATTTTTGATGTGTTGGACGCGACCGATTGGGTGGTTCCAGCTCTTGAGATCATTGATGCGCGGATACAGCGTATCGATCCGGGTACCGGGGCACAGAGGCGCATCCTCGATACGATCGCTGACAATGCTGCAAACGGTGGAATTGTCATGGGCGCGAGACCAATTCGTCCAGATGCAATGGATCTGCGTTGGATCGGTGGACTGCTCTACAAGAATGGTGTGATTGAGGAAACCGGCCTGGCGGCGGGGGTTCTTAATCATCCTGCCAATGGGATCGCCTGGCTTGCGCGTCAGCTTAGCAAATGGGATGAATCCCTGGCAGCAGGAGACATCGTGCTCGCCGGCTCGTTCACGCGGATCGTTCCAGCAAGTCATGGCGATCAGTTCGCCGCTGATTACGGACCGCTTGGCTCAATAAACATTCGTTTTGAATAAATTATGAACACCACCACACCTGTGAATAGTTTTAAACAAGCCTTAAGGGAAAAGCGCGCACAAATCGGCTTTTGGCTGACCCTTGGTGACTCGACCAGTGCAGAGATTTGTGCAAGCGCAGGATTCGACTGGTTGCTGATTGATGGGGAACACGTTCCTCATTCGCTACAAAGCGTACTTGATCAATTGCGTTCGATTGCCGGCTACCCGGAAACTCATGCGATCGCCCGAGTTCCGTCGTCCGATCCCATATTGATCAAGCAGTATCTCGACCTCGGGGTTCAAACCTTGCTGGTGCCAATGGTTGAGAGCGCGGACGAAGCTGCATCGATCGTAAAAGCTTGTCGCTACCCTCCCTCCGGGAGTCGGGGAATTGGTGGAGCGCGTGCAGCGCGCTGGGGGCATTTTCCTAAATATCTCCACGAAGCAGATGACCAGATAGCGGTAATCGTGCAGGTGGAAAGCCAACAAGGTTTAGACAATCTTGACGAAATCGTTCAAACCGAAGGTATAGACGGCGTCTTCATCGGACCAGCCGACCTGTCGGCATCGCTTGGCTACCTCGGGCAACCTGGGCATCCGGAGGTCCAGCGCCAGATTAGGGAGGCAGTTGATCGTATCAGCGCAGCCGGCAAGGCCCCCGGGATACTGACTCGCGACCTGGGTCTTGCTCGCGCATATTTGGAGCGGGGTGTGCTGATGCTCGCTGTAGGTCTCGACGCACACCTTCTGGCTGCGGAGACGCGGGGATTGGTCAATTCCTTCAAGGCGAACGGCTGATAGTCATTTGGTGGCGCGTATGCGCCACCAAATGAGATCGACATACGCCAATAACGCATCCGGAAAATGTAAGGGCAGCAGTCAGGGGGCAGCATGAAAGAAGTCTTGGTCGAGCGACCGACAAAAGAAGTCGCATTACTACGGATTAATCGTCCGGATGCCAGAAATGCTTTGAACCAAGAGGTTCGTAGCCAACTGGCCAGTCATTTTCATGAGCTGGGCCAAGCCAGCGATGTTCGAGCGATTGTATTGACGGGTGGCGATGATGTCTTCGCGGCCGGCGCCGATATTCGGGCCATGGTTGATTGTGGTTCCATTGAAATGATGCTGAGAAATACGCAGCGGATGTGGCAAATGATCACCGCTTGTCCCAAGCCGATTATTGCTGCTGTTAACGGTTTCGCTTGGGGCGGTGGCTGTGAACTGGCCATGCATGCGGACATCATCATTGCCGGCGAAACTGCTTCTTTTGCCCAGCCTGAAGTAAAGGTCGGGATTATGCCTGGAGCAGGTGGAACACAACGTTTGCTTCGTGCCGTGGGAAAGTTCAAGGCGCTGAAGATGCTCTTGACCGGGCTGCCCGTATCTGCACAAGAAGCTTCGGATATGGGTTTGGTAAGCGAAGTGGTAGCCGACGGCATCGTTCAAGAACGGGCCATCGAAATTGCCACCCTAATTGCAGCGCTTCCGCCCCTGGCCATTGCACAAATCAAGGAAGTGGCAATCGCGGGGATGGATGCATCACTGGAAACTGCGTTGATGCTCGAGCGGAAAGCTTTTCAACTTTTGTTCGCCAGTCGCGACAAGAGTGAGGGAATGCAGGCTTTTCTTGAAAAGCGCAAACCGGATTTTCATGGAGTATGAAGATGTTCGATGCTTCTCGTAATGATCTTTGTCTCGGGATCGTTGGCGCAGGTTTGATGGGCCGTGGGATGGCTCAAATTGCTGCACAAGCCGGAATTCAGGTCGTGCTGTTTGATAACAGTCCAGAGACTGCGGAAACGGCTCGACTGACAATCGCCGAGGTATTGGGAAAGTTAAGTGCCAAGGGGAAAATCGATTACCTCGAGGCATCCGCTGCAGCAGCACGCATTACGGTTGCTGACAGCCTGACAAAATTCGAGCGTTGCCACGTGGTCATTGAGGCCATCATCGAGAATCTGGATGCCAAGCGGGAACTCTTTCGTCGGCTTGAGGAGGTGGTTTCAGATACTTGTCTTTTGGCAACAAATACCTCGTCGCTCTCCGTCACCGAAATCGCCGCCACTTGCAAACTCCCCGGACGTTTAGGTGGCTTCCACTTCTTTAATCCCGTTCCTGTCATGAAAGTCGTCGAGGTGATTGATGGCGTTCGCAGCGAATCGTGGGTTGGCAGCGCGCTGGGGGAATTGGCCGTGCGTTTCGGTCACACACCGGTACGGGCGAAGGATTCTCCTGGCTTCATTGTCAACCACGCTGGGCGAGGTTTTCTGACTGAGGCGCTACGGATTGTCGGCGAGGGCATTGCTGATTTCAGCCAGGTTGACGGCATTCTTCGTGGAGCTGGCTTCAAACTTGGACCTTTCGAACTTCTCGATCTGACGGGTCTTGATGTGTCGTATCCGGTGATGGAGGCAATTTACAACCAGTACTACCAGGAGCCACGCTACCGGCCTTCGTTGATCGCCCGCCAGCGTCTTGTTGCGGGGTTGCTGGGACGAAAGACGGGCCAAGGCTTTTACAAATATGCAGATGGAAAAAAGCTGATTGAGTCTCCGGAAGAAGTGCCTGACGCAGCTGTGGTTATGAAACCCATTTGGGTGGGGTCCAGCAATTCACCTTTCCGGGAGGAGGTGATTCGTCTAATCGAGGCCAAAGGCGCATTGGTGGACAAAGGCGAACGGCCAACTGCAGAGTCAATTTGCATAGTTCTCCCGATCGGGCTCGATGTGACAACTGCTGCACTGTCTGAAAAGCTTGATCCTGCCAAAACGATCGGAATTGACCCGCTACATCTTGACGGCCAAGTAACATTGATGAAAACGCCCGTAACTGCAGCCGATGTGTCCCTGGCAGTACGGTCAATTTTTGCGAGTAATGGCACTTCACCTATATGTATCCACGATAGCCCTGGATTCGTAGCGCAGCGAGTGAAGGCAATGATTGTCAATATCGGCTGCGATATGGCACAGCAGCGAATTGCTACGCCATCTGATATCGATCGCGCCGTTACGCTCGGCCTCGGCTATCCAATGGGGCCGCTCACAATGGGCGATTCAATGGGCGCCAAAGTGGTACTTCAGATATTGGAGGAACTCAACGATTTCTATCGAGATCCTCGTTATCGGCCGAGTCCCTGGCTTATCCGTCGGGCTCGCCTCGGGGTGTCGCTGCTGACTCCGGAAAACTAATCCTAACCGTCTAACAACTGAAGTTCAGGAAAACGAAATGCTTGATGCCTATATTTATGCAGGTTTGAGGTCTCCAATTGGTCGGCATGGGGGGGCGCTTGCTAGCGTTCGCCCAGATGACTTGGCAGCAACGGTGATGAGGGAATTGGTGGCGCGCTCAGGGTTCTCGCCCAACAAGATCGAGGACGTCATTCTCGGCTGCGCCTCTCAATCCGGAGAGGATAGCCGGAACGTTGCGCGGCACGCCACATTGTTGGCGGGCTTTCCTGCAACCACACCTGGACAAACGGTAAATCGGCTATGCGGAAGCGGCTTGGCGGCTGTGATAGAAAGTGCTCGCGCTGTTACTTGCGGTGAAGGGGAACTCTATGTTGCCGGTGGTGTGGAGAGCATGAGTCGGGCACCGTTTGTAGTTGCTAAGGCAGAGACTCCATACAGCCGTGATTTCAAGGTTTTCGACGCAACCATCGGTGTGCGCTTTCCGAATGTGCGCCTTACGGATCAGTATGGCAACCATTCAATGCCGGAGACGGCTGATAACGTCGCGGCAGAATTGGACATTGATCGCGAAGCATGTGATTTCTATGCAGCGAAATCTCAAGCTCAGTATGCAAACGCCAAAGCAAGTGGTTTTTATTCGGACGAGATCCTTCCTATCGAGGTGCCCACGGGGCGCAAAACGCCTCCTCTTATTGTTAGCGAAGACGAGCATCCTCGACCAGAATCAACGTTCGATGCCCTCTCCAAGTTAAAGCCTCTCTTCGCCGGCGGTGTGGTGACGGCTGGGAATGCGTCTGGGATCAACGATGGCGCAGCGGCTGTATTGGTGGGCAGCGCGCGCGCCGGAGAACGTGCCGGCGTAGCGCCGATGGCGCGCATCCTCTCAAGTGCAGTGGCCGGTGTTGCCCCGAGGATCATGGGCATCGGGCCCGCATATGCAATACCCAAAGCGCTTGAACGTGCAGGCCTTTCGCTTGGCGACATGGATGTCATTGAAATCAACGAGGCTTTTGCATCCCAAGTGCTTGGTTGTTTGCGGCTATTAAACGTTTCCTTTGACGATGCCAGAGTGAATCCGAACGGTGGTGCGATTGCGTTGGGTCACCCGCTCGGCGCCTCAGGGGCAAGGATTGCCTTCAGCGCAACGCGGGAATTGCAACGTTGTCATGGACGTTACGCCGTCGTTAGCTTGTGTATTGGCGTCGGCCAGGGGATCGCCATGGTAATTGAGCGGATGTGACAGGAATTGCAGTGGCAAAAATAGTTGTTCTCGACAAGAGAATAAATTGCCCAAGCGACATGAATTGACGGAGGAATGATGGATCAGAAACCCCCCAGTATCGATTTTGAAAACGGGTTCTGTATGTCGATTGATGGCCTGAAGGTCATCTGTGACAAGGGAATCGACGTGATTAATCCTGCTACGGAGCAACTCGTAGGGGTTGCTCCCGACTGTTCTGCGGAAATGCTCGATGAGGCGGTCAACGCTGCCCGCAAGGCCTTTCCTGAATGGAGAAGCGCTACGCACGAAACTCGGGCGAATGCGTTGGAACTGATTGCTGAGAAGCTGGAAGAGAATGTGGAGCCGCTCGGTGTATTGCTGACTAGGGAGCAAGGCAAGCCGTTGGCGGATGCACGAATGGAGATTGCTCGCTCTGCGCTTTGGTTCAGGCATTTTGCCAAGTGCCAACTGTCCATTGAGCACCGTATAAGTCCCGAGGGTCGGAAGGTCGAGATTAGGCGCGTACCTGTCGGTGTTGTCGGAGCGATTACGCCGTGGAATTTCCCCATCAACCTTGCTACATGGAAATTGGCCCCAGCTCTATTGGCCGGCAATACTGTTGTTCTCAAACCATCCCCATTTACACCGCTGACGACGTTGAAAATTGGTGAATTGCTACTCGATGTACTTCCCCCGGGGGTGCTCAACGTCGTATCGGGTGGTGACCATCTTGGTCCGAGGATGTCGGAGCATCTCGGCTTGGACAAGATTGCGTTTACTGGCTCAACCGCAACCGGGCGAGCGGTGATGCGTAGTGCATCCGTTAATTTGAAGCGTGTGACATTGGAGTTAGGTGGTAATGATCCAGCAATCGTGCTTCCGGATGTTGATGTTGAAGAAACAGCCGAGAAAATGTTTTGGGCGGCATTCCGAAATTGTGGACAGGTTTGTGTCGCTGCTAAGCGAATCTATGTGCATGATGCGATTTATGACCAGTTCGCTGCTGCAATGGCGAATTTGGCGCGGACGTTCCAGCCGTCAAACGGCGAAGCGCCTGGAGCACGGATCGGTCCTGTACAGAACCGCGTTCAATATCAGCGTGTTCAGGAATTGATCGAGGACTCCAGAAGGGCTGGCTATAAATTTCTGTCGGAACCGGGCGATATGAAGGGACCCGGCTACTTTATAGCGCCAACCATCATCGACAACCCGCCAGACGATTCTCGCATCGTGCTTGAAGAGCCGTTTGGGCCCGTTGTTCCGCTGCTTCGGTTCAGTGATATCGACGACGTCATAAGGCGTGCCAACGACAGTGAGTTCGGGCTTTCCGGGTCAGTCTGGAGCAAAAACGTTGAGGTTGCCAGGTCCATTGCAACTCGCCTCGATTGCGGCACCGTGTGGATAAACGCCGCGCAGGTGTTAATGCCGTCAGTTCCGTTTGGCGGACGAAAGCAGTCCGGCGTTGGGGTGGAGAATGGAGACGAGGGGTTGTGCGAATTCACTAGTCTCCACGTCACGGTGGAATAGCAATCCCAATGAATGCTGTTTGTTGCCCGGCAGTTCAGCGAACGTCTCGTCGGGCAACACCCGCCTGCTCAAGCAGTCCAATGCGTATCAGTGCGATATCACGGATCCAAAGAAGAACACCCGCGCGCTTGGTTCCAAGCCATCGATGGAGCCATGTTTTGGCGAACTTGGCGCGTTGCCCCAAACATGTGATCAACAACAGCATGAGATTCAACAGAAGCACAGGAGAAATGTAATGAAGATTCTTGTCCCCGTGAAGCGGGTGGTCGATTACAACGTCAAGGTACGTGTCAAGACCGATGGGTCTGGCGTTGATCTCGCGAACGTCAAGATGTCGATGAATCCCTTCGATGAAATAGCGATAGAAGAGGCCGTTCGACTGAAAGAGGCTGGCATCGCGACGGAAGTGATTGCCGTTTCCTGTGGTGCTACAGCCTGTCAGGAGACCATTCGCACTGCGCTGGCGATGGGAGCTGACCGGGGCATCCTGGTCGAAAGCGATACCGAGTTGCAGCCCCTCGCTGTGGCAAAGCTATTGAAGGTGCTGTGTGACAAGGAGCAACCTCAGCTGGTTATCTGCGGAAAGCAGGCAATCGATGATGATGCAAACCAGGTCGGACAGATGTTAGCTGCGCTTTCCGGCTGGCCACAGGCGACCTTCGCTTCAAAGGTCGTCATTGCGGACGGAAAGGCCAAGGTCACGCGAGAAATTGACGGCGGCTTGGAGACCCTGGAGATCACATTGCCGGCCGTAGTCACTACGGACCTGCGCCTTAATGAACCGCGCTACGCGACACTGCCCAACATCATGAAGGCAAAGAAGAAGCCACTTGACATTGTCAAAGCCAGCGATCAGGGGGTCGATATTGTGTCGCGGCTGACCACGCTAAAGCTCGCCGAGCCGTCAAAGCGCAGTGCAGGAATCAAGGTCGCCGATGTCGCCGAACTGGTCAATAAGTTGAAAAACGAAGCAAAGGTAATCTGACATGTCCATTCTCGTCATTGCAGAGCACGACAATCAAAATATCAAGGCTGCCACCCTCAATACCATCTCTGCCGCCACCCGGTTGGGGAGCAATGTCCATGTTTTGATTGCCGGTGTTAATTGTGATCCTGCCGCACAGCAGGCCAGCAGGCTGCAGGGGGTCGTCAAGGTGCTCGTCGCCGATGCCGCACATTACGCCGAGCAGACCGCCGAGAACGTTGCCGCGCTTGTTGTTGCTACTGCCACTGGCTACACCCATCTTTTGGCACCAGCCACATCTTTCGGCAAGAACATCATGCCACGGGTCGCAGCATTGCTGGACGTCGCACAAATCTCCGATGTTGTTGCCATCGAAGGGAGCGACACCTTCGTCCGTCCCATCTATGCCGGCAATGTCTTGGCAACGGTGAAAAGTAGTGATCTGACCAAGGTTATCACCATCCGCACCACCGCATTTGATGCTGCGGTTGTAGGTGGCAGCGCACCTGTTGAGGCTCTTGGTCCTGCCTCTGACGAGGGCAGGACTTGTCTGGTCAGTCGAGAGCTAACCAAGTCCGAACGTCCTGAACTCGGTGCCGCCAAGATCATCGTATCGGGTGGGCGTGGGGTCGGTAGTGGCGAGAATTATCACAAGCTTCTCGAGCCTCTGGCCGACAAGCTAAAAGCCGCCTTAGGCGCATCGCGCGCTGCGGTTGACGCGGGTTATGTGCCGAACGACTTCCAGGTCGGACAGACAGGAAAGATTGTCGCGCCGCAGCTTTACATCGCTGTGGGTATTTCCGGCGCCATCCAGCACCTGGCCGGCATGAAGGATTCCAAGGTGATTGTCGCAATCAACAAGGACACCGATGCGCCAATCTTCCAAGTGGCCGATTACGGGCTGGTGGGGGACTTGTTCGAGGTCGTCCCGCAACTTACCGATGCTATTGGCTGACAGTCAAATCTCTGGCGTAAAGAGCAGTCAGCCTATTTCATCAAGCTCTGGCCGTTTCGAAGCTCCCGAAGTGCCAATAAAAGACCAAATAGAAGGAAAACAGCATGGCAGTTGGTAAGTTAATCGAGTGGTCAGAGGTTGCCCCTCTATTTCATGATGGGATGTCCGTCATGTTTGGTGGGTTTATGGGCGTTGGTACTCCCGAGGGGATTGTTTCTGAAATCCTGAAAAAGGGTGTCAAGGATCTTACGCTCATTGGGAACGATACCGCGTTTCCTGATACCGGAGTCGGCCCGTTAATTGCGCAAGGGCTGGCAACGAGGGTCATCGTTTCGCATATTGGGACCAACCCGGTGACTGGGAAAAAGATGATTTCTGGAGAGATTGAGGTGGAATTGGTACCTCAAGGCACCTTGGCCGAAAGAATTCGTTGTGGTGGAGCTGGCCTAGGCGGGGTATTAACGCCAACAGGCGTTGGGACTATTGTTGAGGAAGGCAAATCAAAACTCGTCTTGAGCGGCAAGGAGTTTCTGCTCGAATTGCCCCTAAGGGCTGATGTAGCCATCTTGAAAGCAAAGAAAGGCGACCGTTTGGGCAATCTTGTTTATCAACGTGCATCCAGGAATTTCAATCCGGTCATGGCCTTAGCTGCAGACCTTGTTATTGCCGAGGTCGATGAACTAGTCGAGGTAGGAGAAATAGATCCCGATCTTGTTATGACGCCTGGCGCACTTGTGGACAGGATCATCGTGAAGAAGGGTAGCTGAGATGGAGGCCAAGGAATTAATCGCACGTCGCGTTGCTCAAGAGTTGCAAGAGGGATTCATCGTCAATCTTGGCATTGGCCTTCCGACAATGATTCCAAGCTATCTGTCACCTGATATTCATATCACCTTGCAGTCTGAAAACGGATTTCTAGGCCTTGGTCCATTGCAAGGCGATCCTGAATTTGGTGTTGTAAACGCTGGCGGTAAGCCATGTGGACTTATTCCAGGGGCGGCAATGTTCGACAGTGCAATGTCTTTTGCGCTGATTCGCGGGGGGCATATAGATTTGACGGTACTTGGAGGCTTGCAGGTCGATTGCCATGGAAATCTCGCCAATTGGATGGTGCCCGGGAAGATGGTGCCGGGCATGGGGGGGGCGATGGATTTAGTCACGGGGGCAAAGCGAGTGATTGTCGCAATGGAGCACTGTACGAAAGAGGGCGAGTCTCGTTTGTTGGAGCACTGCACTCTTCCTCTAACAGCGCGCGGCAAGGTTTCCATGGTGGTAACTGATCTCGCCGTGTTTGAACGTTTGAATGGTGTGTTCACTCTAGTTGAACTTGCACCTGGATTGTCCCTGGAAGAGGTTACAGCCAAGACAAGCGCGCCATTTACGGTTTCTCCGTCATTGAAAATGATGGAGGGTATTCAATAGATTTCGTTCCATCCCCGATTCAAATATCTCCTCTGCGCTTCTTGGCCATCGTGTTGTATTTCTCCTTGGTCTGAAGAATTGAATCGGGTTTTTGCCCGCTACGGCGGGCTTTTTTTTGAAATGAACGATTTTGGAATAAACGATTGAAATACCGTTATTTTCTCGTTCCTAACTATGAAAATTACCAAGATAAATGAAGGCGTAAATATGGAGATGCATCGCAAAGAATTAATGGCAATTGTTGTTCGACTTAAGCAGTTGCTTCTCCAGAAGTCTTTTGGCCAGATAAATTCTGAAGAGTACGTAGCGCAAAGAGCCGATTGTATGCGTCGGTATCGTGAACTGAGTGAGGCAGCTCACGACTAGAGATGGGGGACGACTTCGGCAATAACCCATTAGGCATCGCATGGCGGTTGCCCATCGAGCGTTACAGCCAGATATCTATCCTGATTTCCCCTGCACAGGTAGTCCAGTTCATTCTTTCCCAAGCGACAAATATGAAAGAGAGCAGTCGATGAAAAAGATTCGTAGCATCCTTGTAGCGAACCGAAGCGAAATTGCGATCCGCGTCATGCGAGCAGCATCGGAACTGGGCATCCGTACCGTGGGTATCTATTCAAACGAAGACCGCTTTGCCCTGCATCGTTTCAAGGCAGACGAAAGCTATCTGGTTGGTGACGGCAAGAAGCCAATTGGCGCCTATCTGGATATTGCCGACATTATTCGTGTCGCCAAGTTAGCGAAAGTGGATGCTATTCACCCGGGCTACGGCTTCCTCTCTGAGAATCCCGATTTTGCCGACGCCTGTGCGGCAGCAGGCATCGCATTCATTGGCCCTAGACCCGATGTCATGCGGGAGTTGGGTAACAAGGTTGCTGCCCGCGCCTTGGCTGAGCGGGTTGGCGTACCTGTGGTGCCCGCCACAGGCGCCCTGCCTTATGACATGGAAGAGTGCCGCAAGCAGGCAGCCAAGGTGGGATATCCCATTATGCTGAAAGCCAGTTGGGGCGGCGGTGGTCGCGGCATGCGCGCGATCCATAGCGAGGAAGAACTCGCTCCTTCCATCGAGGTCGCGCGCCGTGAAGCCGACGCCGCCTTTGGTAACGACGAGGTCTATCTGGAAAAGATGGTTGTCCGTGCACGCCACGTCGAAGTGCAAGTCATGGGTGACACCCACGGCAATCTGGTGCACCTCTTCGAACGGGACTGTTCCGTCCAGCGCCGCAACCAAAAGGTGGTCGAGCGCGCCCCGGCTCCCTACTTGACCGCTGCACAGCGCGAAGGCCTTTGCCTGTCTGCCTTAAAGCTCGCCGCAGGGGTGAATTACACTCATGCTGGCACTGTCGAGTTTCTCATGGATGCCGACACGGGCAACTTCTACTTCATTGAGGTGAATCCTCGCATCCAGGTGGAACACACGGTGACCGAGGAGGTTACCGGCATCGACATCGTCAAGGCTCAGATCAAGGTTACCGAAGGGGCGAAGATCGGCGAGGATGACTACCTGCCGGCCCAAGTCAACATCCATCTCTCTGGCCATGCCTTGCAATGCCGGGTTACCACCGAAGATCCTGAAAAGGGCTTTACTCCCGACTACGGCAAGCTTTCGGCCTACCGCAGTGCGGCCGGCGCAGGTATCCGTCTCGATGCGGGTACCGCCTACACCGGCGCCGTGATCACACCCTTCTACGACTCCCTGCTAGTCAAGGTGACTGCACGCGGTCACGATCCGGAAGAGGCCATCCGCCGCATGGATCGTGCCTTGAGGGAGTTTCGCATCCGTGGTGTGTCTACCAATCTCGCTTTCCTTGAAAACGTCATTGAACACCCCTTGTTCAAGAATGGTCAGTGCACCACACGCTTCATCGATACCACGCCTGAACTCTTCACGTTCAAGGCCAAACGCGACCGCGCCTCGCGCATGCTTCGCTTCGTCGGTAATGTGGTGGTAAATGGCAATCCGGAAATGAAGGGCCGTGTCAAACCAGCCCACCTCCTGGCTAAGCCCCTGTTGCCCGCCGTAGACCTTGGCGCCCCTCTTTCTGCCGGCAGCCGCGACAAACTGAAGGAACTAGGACCGGATAAGTTCGCCCAATGGATGCGCAATGAGCAACGCATTCTGCTGACCGACACCACCATGCGGGATGCCCATCAGTCTCTCTTTGCTACACGCATGCGCACTGCCGACATGCTCCCCATCGCGCCCCAATATGCGCACCTGTTGCCGGAACTGTTCTCCATGGAATGCTGGGGTGGGGCCACTTTCGACGTGGCCATGCGCTTCCTCAAGGAAGACCCTTGGGCACGTCTTGTCCAACTTCGTCAGGCAGTGCCCAACATTTTGTTTCAGATGTTGCTTAGAGCATCGAACGCCGTCGGCTACACCAACTATTCAGACAACGTGGTGCGCTACTTCGTCAAGCAGGCGGCCGAGAACGGTATGGATGTATTCCGCGTCTTCGACTCACTGAACTGGGTAGAGAACATGCGTGTGGCCATGGATGCGGTAATCGAGGCCGGTGCTGTCTGTGAGGGCACCATCTGCTACACCGGCGATATCTTCGACCCAGCCCGTCCCAAGTACAACCTCAAGTACTACGTGGACATGGCAAAGCAGCTTGAAAAGGCGGGGGCCCACATCATCGGCCTCAAAGATATGGCTGGCGTCTGTCGTCCGGCCGCTGCCAAGGCTCTGGTCAAGGCCCTGCGGGAAGAGGTGGGCCTGCCCATTCACTTCCACACCCACGACACCAGCGGCGGAGCCGTAGCCAGCATCCTGGCCGCAGTCGAAGCTGGCGTCGATGCGGTGGACGGAGCCATGGATGCCATGAGTGGTCTCACCTCCCAGCCAAGTCTGGGTACCATCGTCGCTGCTCTGGAGCACACAGAGAGAGACTCCGGCTTGACTTATGGCCGCATCGCTCCGTTCTCCCGCTACTGGGAGGGTGTGCGTCACTTCTACAGCCCCTTCGAAGCCGAGATCCGCTCTGGCACCTCGGATGTATATCGCCATGAAATGCCAGGTGGCCAGTACACTAACCTGCGGGAGCAGGCCAGAAGCATGGGTCTGGAACATCGTTGGAACGAAGTGGCTCAGGGCTATGCCGACGTCAATCAGTTGTTCGGCGACATCGTAAAAGTCACGCCCTCTTCCAAGGTGGTGGGTGATTTGGCCTTGTTTATGGTGGCCAATGACTTGAGCTCTGAGGACGTGAAGAATCCGGAAAAGGACATCTCTTTCCCGGAGTCCGTTATCTCTATGATGCGGGGCGAACTGGGCTACCCCGCCGACGGCTTTCCCATGGAGTTGCAGGCCAAAATTCTAAAGGGTCAGCAGCCAATTGAAGGAAGAGTAGGGGGGCACTTGCCTGCTGTGAATCTGGAAGCGGAACGGGAGAAGGCCGAGAAGACTGTTGGTCACCACGTGAACGATACGGACCTCGCCAGCTTCCTGATGTATCCCAAGGTCTTTGCGGAATATGCGGATCACGTAAGAAAGTATGGTGATGTCTCGGTACTGCCGACGCCGGTATTCTTTTACGGTCTGAGCGAGAAAGATGAAATTGCAGTAGATATAGACATGGGGAAAACCCTTGTGGTGCGTCTAACTGGCAAGACGGTGGTGGATGACGAAGGTGAGGTGAAACTCTTCTTCGAATTGAACGGTCAGCCACGGCCAGTGCGGATTGCCAAGGCTGGCCTGGAGTCGACAAGGAAAGCACGGCCCAAGGCGGAGGAGGGTAATGCCAACCACATCGCGGCGCCGATGCCTGGAGCTGTGTCCACCATTGCGGTAAAGCCCGGGCAGAAAGTCTGCAAGGGCAGCCCCTTGCTCTCAATTGAAGCCATGAAAATGGAAACGGCTATCACGGTAGATCGTGATGCCACTGTGGTGAAAGTGCTGGTTTCGCCAGGGGATCGGGTCGATCCGAAGGATTTGCTTTTGGTGTTGGAGTAAGGATGGTTGGTTGGCAGCAATTGACTGGTCTAGTCGACTATTTCAGTCGTCGTATAGGGGGGGGCGAAATTTCACGCGATATCGCCGAGCGAAAGAACGTGGAAACTGAATTGCAGCAGAACGCTACCGGGTTATACAGGAGGGGGCTGCAGACCCAATCCATGTGGTCAGTCCACAAGGACGATTGGTCTACGCGAACGCCGAGTCTTCGCAGAAGCTTGGTTACAGCCAGTTCGAATTTTTGGAAATGCGTGTTCCCGAGATTGCTGCGCCAAATGTTTATCGGGAACGATGGTGCCACGCCTATTTCAAGCATTTGAGCAGGCCGATAGTTTGACAACCCGGCGCTATGGCGGAACGGGGCTCGGTTTGGCGCATTAGTTCGGGGACAGATTGTGTCCCCTTGCATACCCGATAGTTGGAAATTGCACATATTGATATTGATGTTAATATGTAAAACAATCATTGCTAAAAAGTAATGTATTTAGCTCCGTATCGTGCTAGATAAGATTGATCTTTGGATGAGTGCGGTTTTTGTCCTGGTCCTGTAGACGAACTCATTTTGGTCTGGCCCTTTCCCATATTTATCGCCTGGCGATAGGTCAGCAAAATGGTCTATACAGGGCCTTCATCCGTGAATTATCTATCCTATGGCTCCTTCGTCTGTAATTGGTCACAAAGTCCATCAACCCAGCCGTTTCAATGATTATGAAATCCCAATTCGATCCGCCCATTAAGAAGAAAAATGGCTAAAAAAACCAAGTCGGAGGCAGAGAACACTCGAAAAAAAATCATTGAAGCGGCGCGTGGAGTATTTCTTGAACGTGGTGTTATCCGCGCTACGTTCGAAAATATTGCAAAGGCAGCGGGAGTGACGCGTGGAGCAATCTATTGGCACTTTAGTAACAAGGCAGAATTGTTTTTCGCGATGCGGGAGGATGCATTTACTCCTCTTATAGAACGCACCGATGCTGCCCTCTATGCATCCTCATACGACAATCCTCTTGACGCTATCGGATCCTCCCTCACGGAGTTTTTCGGTGTTATTCAAGAAAGCGCTACGGTTCGTGCGGTTTTTGAAATCATGATGTCTCGTTGCGAATATGTTGATGAGTTTGCATGCGTCCAAGAAGAGCTCGACCGTCCGGCCTTGAATTTTCTAGCAAAAATAGAGCAAATCTACCAACTCGCTTTGGAGAAAAAAACCTTACACCCTCGGATTTCACCCCATGACGCTGCAAGAGATACATGGGTTTTTACGGTTGGGTTATTGAATCTTGTGTTAGTTCCTAGGCGAAATATTGATATAGCATCAGATCTGGCGCATATGATCGAATCGCATATGGAGTTGAAGAGGGCTTGATTACCTTGGGTGCTACATCCAGGCGCGGCTTCTACGACAGATTGACGATGGAGGTCGACAGGGTCGAAAAAAGGCAGAAATACTGTATTGATGTGCAATAGAGAAAATTAATGATTAATTTAATAAAATACATGAATTGTTCCAAGGGCTATTGCAAGCCAGTGTTATCAACTTGTTTTCATGGCATTGTCTTTGTGTGTGTGTTCCTATTCAGCGCGCTGTCCTATGCTGCGGGTCGGCAGCCGATTGTCATCGGCCAATCACTTAACTTGAGTCCCAGTAATTCTCATATTGGAAAGCGTTGGGTTGCTGGTGCAGAAATATACATAAACGCCATTAACGCATCCGGAGGAATTAATGGACGCCTCCTTCGGCTTGTAACGCTAAATGATGAAGGAAGTCCAAATCTCCATTACAAGAATGTGCAAACTCTGATTTCGGATCATAAGGCTGTTGCTATTATTAATTGCTCTGGTGACGCTGTATGTCTTGCCTCGGCAAAATTGGCTGGTGAGACGGGGGTGCCACTGATTGGAACAATATCAGGTTCCCAAAAACTTTATTCTTTGGATAAGAACAGGCAAGTATTTCCTGTTCGCCAGACCTATGCCAAGGAAGCCATATCGATTGCCATGCAGCTATCTAGCATGGGAATAAGCAAGGTAGCGGTACTTACTGATGTGAAAGACTCGGAGAGGGTGGAAGGTCTTATTTCAAGCTTGCCCAAGTTTCGAGTCTCGTCAGACGTCTTCCATATAACCTTGGCTGATAGCAACTCTCTTGGTGCTATCAGCCAAAAGTTAGGGGGGGGTACCTATCAAGCCGTGATATTGGATCTCGGTCTATCATCAATCGACGTATTGCGGGACCGAGGCTTTTTTGATCGAGGAAGTTGGCCTGCAACTAATTTTTCTTTCGCAAATGATAGCCTTGTTGCACTGAGTGATATCTTCAAAAAAAGGCTATTAGGCTTCACAATGGTTGTGCCAAATCCAGAAGCTCATTCTCTTCCCTTGACATTTGAGTTTCAGCGGAATGCTGAACGCTACAACGAACTTCGTGCTATTAGTTTTGAGGGAATGGAGAGCTATATTAATACTCGTATTTGTGTGGAGGCTATTCGTAGAGCAGGATCAAATGTTAATCCTAGAAATATTGGATCAATTTTGAGAGGTATTGAAAGCTTTAATTTAGGTGGCTATTTCGTTAGTTTCGATAATCCGAATGTTCCTGCGTCATCCTGGCTCGAGGTTGGATTGAAGACACCAAATGGTGTCTATATCAAGTGAGTCGCACCGGGTTTCCTACAAACTGACGGGCCTCTTCAAGAGTATCAAAGCGGCAGCATCGATGTAGGGAACGGTCCATTTGATTGAAAGTGTCGATCAACTTCCGGACAATAGAATGGCTTGAAACGAAGGCAATCTTAATCCGAGGGTTCTGTCGTAACGCAACACTGGCGCGTATCGCTATGAAATCAATCTCATCTTGGGGAACGATGAAATCGCTAACGCCAGAGCAGTCGTGGATGACGTAGCGTAAGGTGTCAATCCGCTCATGCGCTTGGGTTGCCTCGTCGGACATATTCCATTCGTTCGCGGTGACCGAGCCTGTCATCTTGCGTAGTAACCCAAACTCTTCCCAAAATAGCTCAATCATAGTCGGCTCTTCGCGGCTTTCTACTGCTGAATAGCGGTCATGGATGATTCATGGCCAATTGGTGGATTTTAATAAGCATTTGTTATTTAAGCGTAAACTTGCTGGAGTCTGATAAATGTTCACGATTCCGCTCGAAGAGCTAGGCCATGCGATGGAAAGATAAATTTCGGTATCCAAGCCACTGATACGGGCTTGATCCATGATCGGCACACTAGGCCGCGCGTTGCTTTCCCGTTCCGAAGTGTCATCAGGATGCCGCGAAGCTGGCGGTTGCGCCGGTCGATACAGGGGGCCATCTGGCAATCGATCTCCAAGCGCAGTTAAGCAATCTCTGGATGTGTCGGCTGGATGTCCTGCACACTTTTCTTCGCCAGTTCGTCGCCTAAGATGGCGGCTGATGATTTTAGCACTTGCGCCTTTCAGTCGGTTGTCTGGTTTGGATGGGCAGCGATGGTAGTACTAACTCGGCCGGAGTTTTGTCACCCCTAAAGACAGCTGTCGCCACCTTCCGCTCGAACTCCGGTGAGTGATTCAGCAGCATTGCCCCGAAACAGAAGTCAGCGCTTTTAAGCGACTCTACTTCTGGTCGCTGCTAAAAATGGGGGGATTACCCCCGTCCAAACTGCATCCTCGCGCATCCCTGGCACCTGCGTGACGGCATGCTCCCTGGACTCTTGTGATCTTTGTTCGAAGCCCATTTTTTCGGTAGCGAAACCCACCGCCAGTCCATAAACGATTTAGCCCACTCGTGCTGGCGCAGCTTACCTCTTCGTCTTGGTCGGAACACCTGTACCTTGTTATTTTGTTCACTTGCAAAATAATTCAATTACTGAAATAATTTAATTCAAGCACATTAGCTTCCTTGGGCACGGAATCTCCGAGTCAGGATTCCGCTTATGTTGGTGCCGAATGGTAGGTCTGTTCAGGAGTGCATGATGGCGAGTTTGCTTCATTGGAAGGGTGCGGGCATGTCTGCGCAGATTCTTGTGTGGCCGGAACCCCACCAGAGGGTAAATGGTTGGCGGCGACTAGCGCCGGCTTTCGAGAAATGACGAGGAGATAAAATGTCGGTAATTCAAGTTGAACCTAAGGCTAGCAAAGGGCTAGACATAGAGAGCTTGGTCCAAGAAGGGCGAGTTCATTCTCGGGCTTTTACAGATCAGTCCATCTTCGACATGGAGATGGACAAAATCTTTGAGCAGAACTGGGTGTACATCGGGCATGGATCTGAGATCCCGCGCCACGGTGACTACAGGGTGCGCAAGATTGGGCGGCAGTCGGTTGTCATGATTCGTGATAAAGACGGCTCCATCAATGTGCTAATGAATCGCTGTCGTCATCGTGGTGCTCAAGTTTGTGAAGGCGACGCGGGTAATACCAAGGCCTTGCGATGCTGGTTTCACGGTTGGATTTACGACACTGCTGGCAACCTTATCGAAGTTCCTGGTCGAGAAGCCTATGACGACAAGTTCAATCAGGCCAAGATGGGTTTGAACTCGGCGCCGAAGGTTGGTGTGTATAGGGATTTCGTGTTTGCCAGTTTGAATCCTACGTCAGTCGAGCTTGCGGATCATCTAGGTAATGCCAAGGAGATGATTGATCTAATGGTTGATGCCTCTCCGACGGGGGCGATTCGACTGCAGGCCGGAGCAAATAGGACGACGTACAAGGGCAATTGGAAACTGATTGGCATGGATGGTTATCATGCGCCGTTTGTTCATGCATCAGTCGTCGAGTTGTGGAGCCAGGATCAAGACCGCGGCCTCGCGGCAACGCATCGCGGTAATCCTTTTGAGGATGGCGGGCCTTCGCGTACTCGCGATCTAGGTAATGGTCACAGCATGTTGGATTTTTCGCAGTACCGACTCGGGCACTTGGATGCAATGAAAAAGTTGCTTCGCTCGTTTAACGGTGGTGAGCAATACCTTGCTGATATGTATGGCAAGCATAGCGCCGAGCGTGCTGATCTGCTCGTGGCGCTGGGCGGAGATCCCCATGTTGGCCTCTTTCCGAACGTGCAGTTGATTAACCAGCACGTGCGTATCATCAATCCAATAGGCCCGGGCTTGACAGAAATCTACATGACCCCCGTGCTCCTTGACGGCGTAAGTGATGAGATCAATGGGATGCGCTTGCGCCAACATGAATCGTTCTACGGGCCTGCTGGGGCGGGCTCTCCAGACGATACAGAAATTTGGGAACGTGTCCAGCGCGGTCTCTCGGCAGAAGTAAATCCATGGATCGATCTGACACGTGGGCTGCACCGCCAGACTAGAGACGACAAGGGAGTTATTACCGGCCACATTGGCGATGAAGTGACCCAACGAGGTCAATTCCGCCAGTGGAAAAAACTCATGTCCTCGAACTGAATTGGAGTCAATCCCATGAGCAATGTATCGTTTGAAGTAAGAAGCGCGGTTGAAGATTTTCTATTCCTAGAAGCGGATTGCATGGATCTCCATCGATATGATGAGTGGTTCTCGTTGTGGTCGGAAGAACTCAACTACTGGGTTCCATGCAATGAGGATGGCAGTGACCCGAAGCGTCATGTCTCATTGATATTCGATGACCGCAAGAGGCTGGAGGAACGGATTTTCCGGCTGAAGTCGAAGTTCAATCATTCCCAATCGCCGGCCTCACGCCTGTCGCGAGTTGTCTCGAACATCCGTATCAAACAATGCGCCGATACAAGTACTTTGGAAGTTAGTTCAACGTTCTGCTTGACGGAAGCTCGCGGTGACAGTGTTACGTTTTGGGCCGGTAGGCAAACCCATTTTCTTGAAGCAAAAAATAGCAATTTTAAGATTAAAGAGAAGCGAATTTTCCTCGTAAATAATGATCTTGTGCTTGGAAATCTCACTTTCCTGATTTGAGTTGAGTGGAAATCGATTAGGCAATTGGTTGCCCTATAGAAATAGGGGGCCAATTGCCTAGAGTTGATTGTCCGATGAATTACGGAGACAAAAATGATTAATTTACGAGATGTTGCGTATGTCCGACTTGGAACTCGATCACTTCAGAATGCAGAGGACTTTGCGACCAAAATTTTGGGATTGCAAGTCGGCGAGCGCGTCGAAAATTCGGTCTATCTGCGATCTGACCAGCGTGCATATACGCTTAGCTATTTCGAAGGTGATCCTTCCAACCAAACGGCCGCATTTGTGGTCGACAACGATGACGAATTGAACGCAGCTGCCGACGTACTCGACAAACTGGGGTACAGGGTGCATCGTGGATCGAGTGCTGAAGCTGAACTGAGGAAGGTCAAGTCCTTCATTGCGTTTGGAGGTCCCTCTGGCACCCAAATTGAGTTGGTGACTTATCCTGCTTTTAGTGGAAAGCGTTACTACGGTGCGAGGGACGCGGGGATCACTGGCTTTAACCACTTAGCCTTTTTTAGTCATGATCCAGTTGCGGATGAGCAGTTTTGGACCACTGTGTGTAATGCACGCGTAAGCGACTGGGTCGGTGACATTCCACTAATGCGCATCAACGCGATTCACCATACGCTGGCTCTTGTGAAATCTAGTCGCAGTGGTATTCAGCATATCAATCATCAGGTAGAGACCGTTGACGACATTATGAAGTCGTACTACATGCTGCGCGATGCCAATGTGCCGATCATTTTTGGCCCTGGCCGGCATCCAACTTCCGGTGCTCGATTCCTGTACTTTACGGGTCCGGATGGAGTGACTTTCGAGTATTCATGCGGTGTTGGGAAGATCGAGGATGAGGCGAATCACGTTCCCCGCCGGTTTACTACTGAGCCGACCAGTATGTGCATGTGGGGATCGAAACCAAATCTTGAGGCTTTCGTTCCTGGCGCTTGATCAGTGTGCTTTCTCTGCACGAGTCTTGTGGAGGAGAGCGATTCCGTGTGTGCTAAGGGCCAGGACGCCTTGCTGAAGCCCTCTGAGTTGGCCTCGGCAGGCCTCCTGGCTTTTCGTGCGCATGGTGTTAAGCGAAGCTGGTCAAGGTTGGGTTCTGTCTGTGTGGGTAGATTGATGCTCACTCGATAGTCTAGCGCCTTGGCAAAGGTAGACGAAATTTTGGTAGATGAGGATGAGATGCAAGCTGATATCCAAGACAAGTCGAGGCAACTGCGTGTTGCCGCACGTGCGTTGTCGCGGGCAGGGCTGGTGCATGCTTTTGGCCACTGCAGCATACGAATAGATGAAAGCAGTTTCATCGTCTCTCCGGCGAAGCCTTTAGGCAATATTCGCGCAGGTGAGGCTGGCGTTATTGTGCCGATCGATGGCGGACTTCCAGAAGGTGTGCTCGGAGAGGTACGGCTTCATCAGGCGATCTATCGCAAACGGGAGGACGTCAAAGCCATCTGCCGCATCACTCCACGGCAAGTCGAACTTCTTTCTTTGATCCGCCGTACGCCGCAGGTGCGCAACGGTCTCAGCGTTTTCTTCGACCCCTGCCCACCATTCTGGAATGATCCACGCCTTCTACGCGAAGACCTGGCGGCAGCCCGCCTAGCAGAGCAATTGGGCTCTGCCAGGGCCATCGTAATGCGGGCCAATGGGGCTGTGGTGGTAGGTGTTGATTTGGCCGAGGCGGTGGCCATGTCCTGGCTTTTAGAGGAAGCAGCACGAGTCGAACTTGGCCTCATGCAAATTAGTCGTGATGGCGAAGACGCTCTTCTGACGTCAGACGAAATAAAGGCTCGACTAGAAACTTCAGGACATGTTGGTCGGCGTATTTGGGAGTTTCTTACTTCTTCGGATGAGGAAGCCGTGTCCATGCGTTGAACCTACACTCAGTTGAGGCGATACGTGTAAATGGGATTGATCAAACTAGAAATAAAGTTATCAAAATATGTACATTGGATGAAAAATTTTATTTTATCATGGCATTCAATAACGTTTTTGGGCATCAAAATATCGAAGAAGTGTCTGTCAATAATTGGAGAAGCTTATGTATCGTCATCTTATGGTCCCAGTCGATGGTTCGACACTTTCCGCTCTAAATGTTGAGAGTGCTATTAAATTGGCGCGAAAGCTCGAGTCAGAAATTACTTTTCTATACGCCACGCCGGATTTGGCATCAACGGCTGATGGGCTGATTATCCGATCATCCGATCCGAATCTTTTTGAATCGGAAGCGTTGGGTGAAACAAATGCGATCTTAAAAAGGGCTGCCTCTAGTGCCCATGCGGCAGGTGTGAATGGGGTTCTCCTTTCGCGTATATCCGTAAATCCTGCCCAAACGATAGTTCAGGAAGCCACTCTCAATGGTTGTGACTTGATTGTTATGGCTACTCGCGGTCGCCGTGGCCTGACCGGATGGATTAATAACTCACAAACAGAAAAAGTCATCCGTCAGTCTCCGATTCCGGTCTTGATTACTCGTATTGAAGCAAATAATCCGATGACGGATATGGAGCGTGCTATAGCCGTTATTCAAGAAGAACACAGATCTATTGCCGCTGTCGTTCGTGGAATGTTAAATGTTTCCCGGGATTATAGGGAACACGGGAACAAAATTGATTTGAAACCGCTTAGTGCGATGCTTACATATCTGCATAAATTCCCTACCAAAATGCATCATCCTAAAGAAGAAAAGTTCATTCATGCTGCGCTTCGCCTGCGTGCCCCTGAATGCTTGGCGCTACTTGATGAGCTGGAGTCACAGCACAAGAAAGAACATTTATTTATTGATCAAGTAGAAAAAAGTTTATCTGTAGCACTCTCTGGCGAGAATGCTCATCATTTCAATTTAAGTTCAGCGATAGAAGTATTTGCTGATGCCGTATGGGGCCACATGGGAAAAGAGGAACGGGAAGTTCTTCCTCTAGCGCAGACGAAGTTGCTTCCTTCAGACTGGGCGAAAATTGCTGAAGCATTTGATAACAACGAGGACCCATCTTTCGGTCAGATGGACGCTGATGAATTTAGAAACTATTTCAGGCGAATTGCAGATTTAATGCCTGATGAAAAGAGATAGCGAATTGGGTAAGTATGGCAAATCGATTGATAATCGAAGTGGTTCATGGAATTCTGGCAGGTCTGGTTTTATTTAATGGCTGATTTAATGGGCGATTCGCGAACGTACTAAATTGTTTTTCGCGAGATATTTAGAACTATGGGCCTGAACTTCCTTTCTGGCAGAAGGGGATAGATGGGACGAAATGAATTTTAATTTACCACCACTAAGCTATTGCCTAGATAATTCTGTAACAGAACTACAAAAGAACTGCTCGGGGTTGGTTTCTGTTTCTCTTGTATTAGGTGGCATTCACGACACTCTCGCGGAAATTCAAAATAGCCTTAGTACGACTATTACGGCCATATATAGTGGGACAACATTTTCGGCCGAAGATTTAGGAATCGATCAACATGTCCTAGAAAAAACGTTGGAGTATCGTCTTGACCTTTCCGAAGCATTTGAGCAATTGCATGCTGATAGCATTGATCTTGATCGATGCGTAGTCGCATATTGCGCAGCTTTGATCAAGCTAAGTAGTGAGGCTCAGGCAAAGGAAGTTGATCACACGTCTGAGGGGTTCAAGGAGTTGTTAATCAATGCAAAAGAAAAGTTGGATGAAATCTCACTTTGGTTCTTGGTTTATCTTTGCCAGGTTGTTTTTCTGAATTTTGCGCTGAAATTTAGCAATCAACTGCTCAAGGTTCACTTGGCAGAACGGGACTCAGGTTCGGGATCTGTTTCTGCCGTCTTTCAAGTGATCGACGCTGTGAATGAAGTGCTCAGTAGTCAGAGAGGCCATGGTTTTGAGAATCATGCCGCCAATCTCGAAAATGTTTTTTGGCAGTTTTTACAAGTAATCGAATCCGCGAACTCATCAGCAATAAATCGAGATCAGGAAGAGTTTTGTAGGAGTTTCTTGGAATGCGAACGTCTGAGTCAGTCTTTTGTTGCAGAAACGCGGGCTTTTCGGTACGCATAGTCTGATCCGAGCGTGTAGGGTTTTTATGTAAACACTTGGCAGAAAACTGCCGTGCCACAAAGAGCGACACGATGGCCAGAGACGGCCCCTCGCAGTTGGGCAAAAAATCGGTTTTCTAATGTGATGACCTTCAGCGAAAGCTCGGTTGAATTGCTCTTTGGCGACAGGTGTGAATGGACGTAGTTGTGGCCATCACCCGCTCACGTAGTTCCTTTCCGGCCTTGAAAGCGGGTACCCATTTCCCGTTTACGTCAACTGGTGCCCCAGTTTTTGGGTTGCGGGCTTGGCGCGGAGGACGGTAGAGCAAACCAAAGCTGCCAAATCCGCGAATCTCGACCCGATCACCGTGAACCAGCGCCGCGTGGATGGCCCCAAGAATTTCTGTTGCTGCCATTTCAGCATCCTTCTGCAACAGTTGAGGAAAGCGTTCGGCGAGTTGGGCGATGAGTTCGGAGCGGGTCATGGCGATATTTTAAGACCGGGGTGAACTTCGGCCAAGGGTAAGCTTTTGCCGTGAGTGTTTCCGTAGGGGTTGAACCGGAGGGAAGTCGCGAGAGCATGAATGGTCGAAATTTTCCGACCTTCATGGAGTAACACCGTCATGGCCAATCTCAACCCACATCCAGTGATTTCCGTACAGGGTGGCGGCACCACCCCGACCCTGCTCGGGCAAAGCCCCGCCCGTATTCCGACTGGCGGTAAAATCCGCGCCGGTATCAAGGTGCTGACGAAGAAAGCTGCCGAGCAGCCCAAGGCCAAGGCGATCTACGACCAGGGCGTAGCCGCTGGCCAGTCCTTCGAGCAGATCGAACGCGCTATCACCGAGGTGCTGCCCGCCCTCAAGACGCCATTGGTGCCGCGCAATGTGCCATGGTTCACTGTGCGGGGCCAGGATTTCCCCAATCCTGAAATCGCCGCGGAAATTTTGGTGGCTTACGGCGAAGACAGGGGCGAGGGGCGGCACCTGTATCGCTTTCCCGTGGTATTTCCTTCCGACTACTGGCAAACCGTGATGCCGCACGAACTGGCGGCCTGGGGAATGCACGACAAACACTACTGGTCGCAATACTCGGCCGATGGCCGGGTGCGCCACTGCATGTGCCATGCGCCGGTGCCGGTGGACGATACGGGGCGGCGCACGATCCGTCTCTTCGGTGGGCGCAAGACAATGGTCCGCGAGGAGAACAATGGCCTGTGCGAACCGGAGGCCTGCCGCGAATACCAAGCGCGTCAGTGCAACCTGACCGGGCGTTTTCTGTTTTTCATACCCGGCATCCGCTCGATCAGCGCCTTTGAACTGCACACCAACAGTTTCTACGCGATGAATGCGGCGATCCAGAAGTTCGAGACGGTGGGCTTTTTGCGCGGCGGGCGTATCTCCGGCTTCCTGGATCGGCAACGCACGCCTTTCTACCTGACCAAGAGACTCATGGAGGTGGCTCATATCGACGAACAGGGCAGGGCTGTACGCGTACCTCAGTGGATCATCGATCTGGAGGCGCCGGTGGATGTCACCGCCTTACTGCGTGAGAACGAGGACACCGAGACGGCCGTGTTGCAGGCACAACTGGCGACGCAGGTGCTGCAAGGCAGTACGGGCGAGTCCTTTGCCGAGCCCTTGCAATCTGCTGAGAGCGAGGTCCGGTCATCCCCAATGGTCGATGTCTCGTCTGTCGACGAGCCGTTGCTCCAGAGCGGGCATCCCAGTTTCGAGCAACTGATGGCGCGGGTGCTGGCTTATGACATCCTGCCTGAGCAGTACCGAGCCTACGCCGACCGGCGCTGGGGACCGGGCTGGAAGATCAATCCACATGGCCGTGCCCAGGCCTGGAATGAACTGGGGCGCTACGGCAACGATCCGCAGGGCTACCGTGACAAGATCGAGAGCGAAATGCTGTTGGTGTCTCGGGGGAGAACCGCATGATCTGCATCGCGCATTTCTCCGATTTGCACTACGGCACCAAAAATCGGATGGAGGCGGATCGCTGCTTCGGCGCCGCCATCGATCGGGCCATTGCCCTGGGGGTAGAAGCAGCGGTGCTGTCGGGTGATGCCACCGACCATGCGCTGGACTTACACGCGCCGGCAGCCGAACGACTGTTCGCCCAGGTGCGGCGACTGGCCGACCATTGCCCGGTGCTGATGCTGCAGGGGACGTTTTCGCATGAGCCGCCCGGCACCCTGGCTATTTTCAAACTGCTGGGCGGTCGCTATCCGGTGCATGTGGCCGAGCGTATTGAACAAGTGGCACTCACCGCCCAGGGGCAATGGCTTGTTTCGACGGGCTGGTGCTTCGATCAACTGCCGGTCGGTGCCCGTGCCTTGTTCTCCTGCGTGCCCACGGTGAACAAGGCGGCGGTTGCCGCAACGGTCGGTGCGGCGGATGCGGCACAGGCGGTTGGCGAGCATCTGGCCATCCTGTTGCGTGGTTTTGTGCCGATTAATCGGGCGGCGCGGTTGCAAGGCCTGCCCACCATCGGCATCTCGCACGGTACCGTATTCGGCTGCCTGAGCGAGCACGGCGTGCCAATGGCGGGTTTCGATCATGAATTCACTACCGGGGCGCTGTTCGCCGCCGAGACGCAGGCCTTCATGCTCGGGCATATCCATCGACATCAATTCTGGGAACAGGAGGGCAGGGCCGGGCGGCAGTGCATTGCCTATCCCGGTTCCATCGGCCGTTTTCACTACGGCGAGGACGGCGAGAAGGGGTTTCTGGTGTGGGAAGTCGATGCCGATCAGGCGCGCTTTGCACTGGAGGCGACGCCGGCACGTCGAACAGTCGACGTTGTGTTCGACGGCAAACCAGACATCGACGCGCTCCGCGCTGCCGTCGCCCAACAGGACATCGCCGGTGCCTTCGTGCGCGTGCGCTGGACGGTTGCCGATGAGGATCGTCATCAAGTCGACCGTAGGGCAATTGAGCGCTTGCTGGAGGGCGCCGCGGAAACCAAGTTGGAGGGACGCATCGTGCCGGTGGTGCGAACCAGGGCGGCAGGAATTTCGCAGTTGGCGCATCTGGCAGACAAGGTGCGGGTCTGGGCGCAGGTAACCGAGGCCAGGGTGGAACCGTTGCTCGCCTGCCTCCAGACTATTTCCGGTCAGGAGCCCGAAGCAATCGTCGAGTGCGTCTTAAGGGGGCAGGAAATTCACTATGGTGAGAGTAGAACCAAGATCGAGCCAATGACCGATATTGAGCCCGTGTCGCTGTTCTGACCTGAGCAGGCTTGCCGATCTTTGCCTGTGTCGCAGACTGTTCTGGTGACCTAGTTGGAGTCCATTCATGCAACCGCTTTCACTAACGCTCAAAGGCTTTCGCGGTATCCGCGCCGGTCTGGGACGCGATGTCCTCACCCTGGATTTCGACCTACTGGCCGACGGTGCCGAGTTGATCGCCATTGCCGGTGCCAACGGGCGCGGCAAGACCACGGTAATGGACAATATGCACCCTTATCTCACTATGCCCTCGCGAGCGACGACGGCAGGTCCGGGCGGCTTTTCCTATTACGACCACGTCTGCCTCCCGGAAAATGAGAAGGACCTGGTGTGGTCCCACGATGGCCGAACCTACCGTTCGCAGGTGGTGATCCGCCTCAACGGTCGGCGCAAGACTGAAGCATTCCTGTTTGCCCTTTCTGCCGACGGTGCGTGGAAACCCATGGCATTGGAAGATGGCACTGTCGCGGATGGCAAGGTGGAGACCTATACCTGCTGCGTCGAGGCGATCTGCGGCAATGCTGACACCTTCTTCACCTCGGTGTTTTCCGCCCAGGGCAAACGGCAGTTGAGCGCCTATCGCAATGCCGAGATCAAGACGCTGCTGGCTGATCTGTTGGGGCAGGAGGAAATCCGGGCGCAGGGCCAGAAGGCAGCCGAAACGGCGCGGCTACTCAAACTTGGTCTGGCGGGGATTTGGCAGGAGTTGTCCGGACTGGATGATGATGCGCAACGCATCTGCGGGGAACTGCAACGGCTTGAGGGCGCTGCGGGCCGCATCGCCCGGAGTCTGGCGGCACGCCAAGCGGCTCAGGCCAACCTGGAGGCTGCCCGAAGCCAGCATGCGCAATTGGCGGCCGAACGGGAGCAGTCGCAGAGTGTTGAGCTGCGTCGGACGCAGCTTCAGGGCGAATGCAGCGCGGTGATCCAGGCTGGCACCGAGGCCATCGAAGCCTTGAAGGCACAGGAGCATAGCGAGTCGCAGCGCCTGGCACGACTGGAGCAGCGTATCGCCCAACGCCTGACTCACGAGCGCAACCGTCGGCAGGCTTTGCACAATCAGCGTCAACAATGCCTCAAGGTGTTAGCCAGTGCACCAACCGTACGGCAAGCCGAGGCACGTCTACCAATGGCTGAACAGGTTCTGTCACTGCGTCTGGCTCGGGTCGGCCACTGGCGCCAGCAGGCTCAGCGCCTGACCCAGTGCAAAGCTTCCGAGGATTTGGTCCAGCAAAGATTGTCGGGGATCGAGCATGAGGCCGGGCAGGCAGCGCTCAAAGCCGACGAATTGGTGCGGCGCTTTGGCCTTGCTGGCGTGGTGCCCTGTGCCGGTACTGACCTGCAGGGGCAATGCCAGCTTTTGTGGGATGCGCGGGAAGCCCAGTCACTGATTCCCGGTGCCCAGGCTGCCATCAAGCGCCTGGCAGACCAAAAGGCAGTGGCACAAGAGGAGTTGGCGGTTCTTGGCAGGCAGTACGAAGGGATTGCTGCGGCGCTCCAGAAACTGGCGTGGGCCGAACATCGTGCCGAGGTGGCAGGCGCGAGAAGCTCGCGGTATGCGCTACTGGCAGCCAAGGCGGGAGAACAGGCACGAGCCAAGAACGCGCTCGCCGAGATTGAGGCGGAACTGGCGGCGTTAGGTGACGAAATGTCGTCCTGCCAGCAAGGGGCGGAAACACTCGATGAGTTAGCCGAGCGCCAACAGATTGGTACCGCCCGGCAGTCGATTGGGGCTCAATTCGAACAACAGGCCAAGCATTACCGCGACACGCTGGGCCGGCTCAAACAGGTGTTGGCGGCCTTGCCTCCATGCTATGACGAGCAGCGTTTGGGCGAGTCGCGCAGGAAGATGGAAGAAGCGGCGCAGTCAGTCGCTGCCGCCGAACAGACTTACCTGGGCGCCGTGCGGGAGGCCGAAAACTTCACTGTCCTGACGCAGCAGGCAACAGCCTTGGCTACTCGTCAGGCGCAGGTGGCGAGCCGTATCGCCAAGGTCCAGTCCGAGTTGGGCAACTGGACATTATTCGCCAAATGCATGAGCAATGATGGCTTGATCGCCCTGGCCATAGACGATGCCGGACCATCCTTGGCAGGGCTGGCCAACGATTTGCTGCTTGCTTCCTACGGTTCCCGTTTCACCGTCTCCATCCTGACCCAGGTGGAGACCGCCAAGGGCGACCAGAAGGAGGGCTTCGATATCCTGGTACACGATGGTGAATCCGGCGAGAGCAAGAGTGTCGGGCTGATGAGTGGCGGCGAACGGGTATGGATCAACGAATGCCTGATCCGGGCGGTGGCGCTTTATCTCGCCCAGCACGCCAGGCGACGGTACGACACGTTGTTTTCTGACGAGACCGATGGGCAGCTTGATCCCGAGCGTAAGCGCATGTTCATGACGATGAAAAGGGAAGTCCTGCGGCTGGGCGGCTACCGGCAGGAGTTTTTCGTGTCGCAGACGCCGGAACTGACGGCCATGGCGGATGCAGTGATTGACATGGAGACGATGATTCTATCGATGACTACCCAAGAATGACTAATTCATCTTATTGCCAATCGCGCATGTACGGCTTAGCTGGCTGCGCATCGCGATGGCTTCCTTGATTTTCTCGCGCAGCCTGTCCGGTGTTGGATTGGGGGCGAGAGGGCAAGAACTACTGCCACTACAGCAATAATCAGGGAGGTGGGCTAGGGCAGGACGATGGATTTCCTGTTCCCTTGCCCGCCAATCTCGGCCAACTGACCGCCGACGAATTACGCCGCCCGCTGCTCGGTTAAGACCGGGGACTGACCTAGCGTCGACGTAACACGATGGTCGCAGGTCAGATTCCTCGAATCATCCCTTCACAGCTTTCCTTCTTTTACAAGTGAACGGATGCGCGCCAAGGTCGAGAGCAAGGCAGCCTTGTAGCCTCGATCCTCGCTGTCAAACATTTCTTGCTCCTGGCGTTCCCGTTCGCTGCCCGCATCTGCCCCGAGCAACCCAAGGTAGGCATAGAACTTCAGTTGGAGCTCACCGTTTGCGTCTTCCAGGATTTCATTGACGATAACGCCTTCACGCGGACTCTTGACCTGATGGAACGATACTTTTTCCATCGGCTTGAACGACACAATCTCGGTAATATCATCATCGAAAATCACCGCCTCGCGTACGATGAAGTTCTTGCCCTCGCCCACGACATCGCATTTCGGGCAAAATCCGGGCGGAAGAAACTGGCTCGCGTCACGCGCCTTCAATACCAGGCCGGCCCAGAGTTGATCACGGGAGAGCCTTACTTCGCCAGCCGGATTCACCGGCACTACTGCAGTCGAAAAAATCATGGGGATTCTTTCCTTTCCTAAGAATTATGTTGAATAGACATCGCACGGCTTCGGATTACGCGCCCGCGCTCTGCCTCAAATGTGCTGGAATGCATTTTATGGCGCCTCATTGATATCTCGCATCAGAAGGAAAAATAGTCGGTATTTCCGGAGAGCAGGCGGCTGTACTACCTTGGGATCTGTTCATGAACTTTTGAGTAGGAGTGTCATGAACGCCAAATGGATGAACTGCTGCAAGCTGGTGTTGAGTTTTCGAGCCAATGGGGCTGGCTAAAAGTTGGGCGGTGGATGGTGCTACATCAGCCCTCGTTCGGCAAAAGAGAGTACTTGGTCGCCGGCCACGACAAAATGGTCGATGATCCGCACGTCCACCAGGCTCAACGCCGATTTCAGGGTCTGCGTCAGCACTTCATCGGCACGTGACTGCTCGGCCTCTCCCGACGGGTGGTTGTGAGCCACGGCCAATGCAGCTGCGTTGCGGATGAGTGCGCCCTTGACCACTTCGCGGGGGTAGACGGAGGTCTGGGTCAGGGTCCCCCGAAACAACTCTTCGGCCTCGATCAGGCGGTGATGCGCATCGAGGTAAAGAACCATGAACACCTCGTATTCCAGCCCGGCGCAGTGGAGGCGCAGCCAATCGCGCAGGACTTGCGGCGATGACATGATCGGAGCGCTGCGCATTTGCTCGTGCAGGTCGCGTAGCAGCAACTCGCGGGCAACCTTTAGACGGCGGGTGAGCACGGTATCGGGCTTACCTTCCGTGCCAGTGGTGCCCACGGCATCACTGACATGCCAGCGGTGCTCACTCGACGTGCAAACCGGAGGTGACAGCAGTTCGCTGACCAGGTCGGCACGGGACAGGGCAGACATATTCATGACGTTCTCCTCTACAAGTAGGCGAAGCGGGAACGCCGATCCCGACGGGGACAGAGTCCCCGCTTGGGATGAATGTGCGGACGAATGTAGCAACATCGGCCGACACGATGGTTGAGGCAGGTATCGACTGCGACGCCGGCCTGGGGCCAGGCAACATTCCACGATGGAATGTCTATCAGCCCGCTCAGTTTCCAGCATTGGATATATCGCTTCAACGGACGATAGCAAATGCCATGCACAAGCGGCCCGAATCCGACCAGCTTATGCAGGGTGTCGGTGGTCAGCGCTACCTCATTGAAAGATGCGGGGTTCGATCGTCGCACCTCGCATGAAAGCGACGTAGGCGCCGGCTTTCCCGATGTCCCGGAAACTCGCGACGATCTCCCCTTTTCGCAGGACGTCCCAGGGCCGTTCGGCAGCGTCGGAAGGTTTGATGCTCAGATCCGCTTCGCGGTAGCCGGGATGGCGGTACAGAAAGTTGCCGGATGCCCAATCCACGATGCCGAGAATGCTGGTACACAGGATGGCGCTGCCGCCGTGCTCGCCAGATTCGATCAAGAGCGGAACTTTCAGTGTTCCGATAGAGCGGCCGATCCGACCAACGACATCATGCTCCTCGAGCCAGGGTTCGCCGGTGCGAGTTTCGCCCGTAATCAGGCGTATCTTGCGCTCCTGGGCGCGGCAGGATTCCAGGGTCTTGGCGGCTTTTTGATCGGTGCCGGGATCGAAGTAGGTCGTGCGCGTCAGGGGCGACTGGCCCCAGGCGTGGACGGCATTACAGTACTTTTCGTAGCCGGCAAGGGTCGCATAGTCCTCGTCGGTGAATGCCAAGTCAGGCCTGCCCAACTTTTGGGCGATCTGATTGACGTGGTCGCGGGCGTTGGCAAAGCCAAAGCAAGTATAGCCTTCGCCGCAATCGATCACGTAAAGTTGTTGCTCGGGATTGATGCGGATTTTGTTCATGTCAGGTTCCTCTCGAAACGGTGCGGAACCCGACCCTGGGGGCCGGGGCCCCGCAGCGGAGTTGGATCGTTCTGTAAACCCGGGAATGGCGGGCGTCGGAGCGTGCTTCAGGCTACTTGGGCTACTGGCCGGCGGCCTTGGTCGGGCGCCGTCTCGTCGGCGATGACGAGTTGGTCGGGCAGCAGGTGGTCCAGCTTCAGCAGCAGAGCCACTGCATGTTCCTGGTCATCCGGGTTCAAGGACGGGTGTAGTTGCAGGACTTCTTTCTTGATGATGCGAAGTTCCTGAACGATGGCCCGGTTGGCTTGCGCTTCGACGGCGTTCAGGATGCCTGCTGCTTGAAGGCCGTGCGTGCAGTGGCGAACTCAGCTTCGCGAGCCAGGCGGCGAACTTGGGCTACGGCCGGTTCCTCGGCCGCTTCGGGTAGGCATTCGACAGCGAGGTCGCTGCCACGATGTAGTCCAGCCAGCAGACTTTGCCAGGGCTGGACGAACATGCCATGGCAGAGCCAACGGGCGAACTGTCCGATCCGTTGGTCGCGCGCTTGGCGCGCCTTGTGCCGGCGCAAGGATTCCTTGCAGCACAGGTACAGAGCAAGATGGGTGCGCTTCATTTCGGGATCGGACTCGAGTTGGGTCATGACTTCGGTGGCGATCGCAGGATCGTGGCCGACACGCCGATAGAAGCCAATCCAGGCACGCTCTTCCTCGGACTCGATGCTGGTGCGTCTCGTGCGAGGACGGGGTTTTTCAAGAGACATGGTGTTTTCTCCAAGGTGAAATAGAGGGAACACCTGTCCCTGGTCGGAGAGGCGGTGGACTCCCCTGGGTTGCGCGGGTCTGCGGCTGGGCTATGCTGAACGCCCACAGATTGGAAGGAGCCCACAGCATGCTGCGTGCAGGCAAAGCACTTCGGTTCACGCCCGACGAAATTGAGGCTTACCGAAAACTCGGTCTCGACTTCGACGGGGCGCGAACGCAGGACGACATCGAACAGGCATTGGCCCAATGGACCGATACACTGAACGATGAACGTCCCGATCTCCTGGAAAAGATTGCTGTGGAAATGGCGAACGCCAAGGGCATCCCACTACCCGCACGCTTGCTACGGGTGCGCTGATGCCCCGGCCTTGTCGTTGCCCTCGGCAATCCGAATCCAACGGTCGGCGATCCGGTCCAGATAGACTAGGTCGCCGACTTCGATCTCGCCCGACTCTCGCAAGCGGGCGATGACTTCCTTGACCAGGACAGGGTCGTCCTTGGCCAACTGAACCACGGTGGCGGCGATGCGCCGGCGGTAGAGGCCGATTGACATCATCAGCCTCCAATTTCGCGATGCTCAAGGCTGCGGGCCGAACGCTGTGTGGCGGGCGGCTGCGGCTTCAGAAGCGCCGGTACGGTCGACGTGCGCGAGGTGGGCCGGGGACGCCCGGAACCACCCAGCAGTACGGCGATCGGGCACGATACTCTGGATACGGGGAGTGCGAACATGGTGTTCTCCTTCGGAAATGAAAGGGAACACCGATCCCTGGCGGGGAACTTGGAGTTCCCCATTCGGGATACGCTGCCATGGCGGCGGCGCGGCTCAACACCTGCCTGGCGGCAGATGCGGTACGGAAGGCTAGCATTTCTTGCGAAACGGGGCCTTAGCTCACTGCCGAATGACCCAAAGGTCGTGCGGCAGCGCAACGGTCAGCAAGTCGGCTGAAATAGACACTGGGTCATGGTAATGACCGGACCCGGTCGAAGCCGGGGGACTGAGGAGGGCAGGTAACGACTGCGACGCCAGCGAGGCTGGACTCCAGGGCAACAGGAGTCGCCACTGAAGGCTGTGCAGACACGATGTCCACAGAAAGCCCTTGCAGTATGGCGCTGGTTGCGTCTTCGGCTCAAGGCTGTTCGGTCGTTTGCCACCTGCAAGCGCTCAGCATCGTGATGGCTTCACGCGAAATTAGCGTTTCCGAACTGTCCAGCCGCAGGGGAGCAGGATGCATTCATGGTCATCTACAACCCTTAGGTGATGTAGCTGGGCTGATATTAGTGCGCGCACCACGGATGCCAACCGCCACCCCTTTTCGCCTATTTTTTCCAGTTGACCGTAGCATTTCCGTTTTGGTTGCCCCGCTACATCTACGACCTATCCGGCCGGCTGGTCGGCACCCAGGAAGCCAACGGCAATCTCACCACCCAGGCGCTCCTGCCTGTCGTCGGCAACGACGGCGAAGGGCAGGTTGCTTACGACCGCAAGATATCGGCCTTGACCTAAAGCCTGTCAGCCGGCTCGTCGCCTGGCTGGGTCTGACGCTACGGCAGAATTCCAGCACCGGCAAGACGAAGCTCGGTGCGATCAGCAAGCGCGGCGATGTCACTCTGTGCACCTTGCTGATTCACGGCACCCGCTAGGAATTGCGGCTAACGAGAGGGCAGGGTGGCGGTCGCAATAGCATCTGGGTAGAGGCGCTCAAGGCACTGAGCTGCGCCAATATGGCGGCCATTGCCCTAGTCTCCGATAATGCAATTGTCATTTATGGGGGGCTGTCTCGAGGGACCGAATATCAAGTGGCAAGCTGACGCTCGCCTTGTTCAAGCGATTCATCAGAAAGATCCACACCTGAGAGCTGCAAGCGACATGAGTTCATGGGAGAAAGGTTCGGATCGACGTGGAAGCAGCCTGGTAATGTGTTTGGCCAAGACAAGGCCAAGGCTTCCGCGGAGCGAATGTCATCAGGGCCAGTGCCGATGCGCACCGCAGTAGACCGGATAAATTCCTGCACGCTGCTTCCGAAAAACGAACAACCCATCGCTTTACAATGTTGGGAGAGTCCATCGACAGCACGCTAATAAGCAAGCTTGATGTCGATCGATGTCTCAGGTCCGGCGACCTCGAAGGCGCTGTCGGCGAATTTGGGCGGTCCCATTACTTTCGGATTGTTGGACAAGCCATAGCCTTCGGTCGGGAACATGCCGAATCGCAGGTTCAGTTTCTGGTCGGCGTTCTCGTCGTGATAGACCATCACGGCGTAGCGGCCCAGCGGCAGGCTGTCGAATACGAATTTCGAGTCTCCCTTTGCCGCCGGCAGGGAAATGACCTTCAGTGCCTTGTCTTCCTTGCGGAAGGTTTCCGGTTCCCGATAGAGGGAGGCGCGCAGATTGCCGGTTTCGTTGCGGACGCCAAGCAGGTTGACGACTAGCTGGCTGTTGTCCGCCTGCGCATGGCCGACTGCGAGCAGGCAGGCAAGCAATACCTGAATGGGCAGGCGCTGCATCGAATGGCGACTCAGAAGTGGTGCGATCGTACGGGGTTTAGTTGTGATGGTCATCGTCTTGGCAATGGGTGTTGTCGGGAAGTGGCAGGCAGTTCAAGTCTGTTGTCCGGGAAGGTCAAAATAGCACTGTCCGGATTGTCTTCCTACGTGATGACGGAGAGGGTACCTGAATCGCCACGGAACTTGTAATCGCTCCGAAGGCTTAGAATGGAGAACTTATGAGCAACAAGCTTTACCCGGAAGAATTCAAGATTGCGGCAGTCAAGCAGGTAACCGAGCGTGGCAGCTGTAGCCAATCGTATTGGCGGCTTGCAGTACCGTCTCTACGAATGGCTCAAGGGTTATAGCTTGCCCGAAGGCGGGAGGCTTGAACTACAAGGACAATCGGCCGTTACATTACCGAGCAAAGATGCATGTATTTCAGTCTTAAGTTGCTCGATACCAACATCTCCTCCTCCAAGTCGCGCAATGATGTGCCGAGAGGAAAGAATCATAGCGACCCCGCTGAACAATCCCACGTGTAGCACCACAGGGTTTGACGGTCGCAGCAAGCCGGCATCCATCGCTTCGCGCCACAAGGGAACACAAATCTCAGAGCCGGGACGGATCAAATGTTCAACAAGGTAATCGAGTCGCTCGCTGGGGGCTGAGATTTCGCGCGTAATGAACAGGATAGTTTCCGGTTGGTCTGCCAAATGATCAACCATCCTATCCAGAAGCGATGTGACGCGTCTTACTAAAGGTTGGTCTGCAGACTTCAGTTCATTGAGTTCAAGCTGTAAGGTTTGATGCTTCTGAGCAACTTCATCAACAACCGTACGCCATAAGTCTGCCTTGGACCCGAAATGATGAGCAAGCATTGATACATCAAAACCTGCTGTGCTGGCGATGGTCCGCAAGCTGACACCGTCAAAGCCGTGGCGGGCAAAAGACGAAAGTGCCACAGCCAACAATTTGTCGCGGCAGGTCGAATCAAATCCCTTCGGGCGCCCAGGGCGGCGAGATACGGCCAGTGTATTTATTGCGGTAGCACGCGGCATCGTATTTGGTAATGAATGGTTCGTGAAAAGAATAGGGATAGAAATGATTCACCAGTGCACTCTAGCTTGTTGACACTAATCAAACAACTGATGGATTAGTATGACGATAATCCTGTTGTAGCGCTGTGTACTTTGTTCCAAGGAGCGGGAGTTTTCTTAACCAACTGCTAGGAGCTGGAAGTGTCCACTAACAATAGTAGGGAACTACTGGTTACTGCCAGCAACTCAACCGTTGGCGCCCCGATGTCAGCAGCGCACACGGGATTTGCTACTACTCAGCGTCTGGTGGCTTTAAGTTTCGAAACAATTCGCGTGGTGCTCGATGATGGCGCCCAAAATGCTCGCGCTCTGCTAACCACCCAAAATCCGCAGGAAACCGCTTCCCTGTCCGGCGCGCTATCGAACGCAGCAGCTGACCGGGCCGTAGCGTGCTCGCGCAGCGTTTTCGAAATCGCTTGACCAGCAAATGATTTTCGTTCTAACAAGCGGTGGTCACAATCCCGGTATTGTCAGCGAACCCGGCCATCCCCTCCACCACTATCGCATCTGCACTAGCCTGGGTGGAGATGCCTACATGGCGCCGGACGGCTGGATGACTGCCACGCCAGTCAAGGAAGGTTCCTGGTGGCTGGAATGGCGCACACTGGCTCAAGGCCCGCTCGGCGGAATCCACTGTGCCACGCAAAATGCGGGCTACAGCCGGCCAATACCTGGTGCTAGGCGATGCACCGGGCCGATACGTGTTCCAGAAATAGAGGATCGCTGCCACGCCGCCATTATTGATCGCATGTATTCCAACAAACAGACCCGTTCACCAACTCGAGAGGAAGTGCATTATGCAAATAGAATCCGGTAATGCCACTGGCGGCAACATCGATGCCGCCAAGTTTGAGGCTGATGTACGCCGTGCCGTCGAGCAGGGCCATGATGTGCAGGAAATGGTGCGTGGTCTCACCATACAAATGATCAGCAAACACACGCTTGATATGGAGTCGGTGGGACAAATTGCGAGTGCCGCACTACGTGGGGCGAGGGATGGTACCGAAAAGGCGTTTAGCCAGTCGGCGGCCCAACTCGACGCGACACGGACGCGCCTCGGACAGGCCGTCGCCGGGTTGGATGCGGGGCTGGCACAAGTAGCCGAAGCGTCCAAGCTGGCATTGCAGGAAGCGGTGGGGCGGGCACAGTCCTTTTCCAACGAGGATCTGACACGAGCTCGCGCCGACCTGGAAAGCCTGGAGGCGATGTTCGTGGAAACGCTGCAAAGCTCCGCCGCGGGTGCCAAGGACGCGATAGGGAAAATTTTCGCCGATCTGGCCGAACACAGTCGCATTCATGGTTCTGCGGTCGGCCGACAGTTGCAGGAAACCCTTGGCGATCTCACACAACAGATTGGCGTAGCGGGACGCTCGCAGCTTGAAGCCAGCCTGCATTTGACGCATGCCACCACCGACCTGTTGCGGCAAATTGCGGCCGGTGGGCTCAGTGGCCTGGCCGATCGGGTCAAGCCACATCATCCCCAAGGCAAGGAAAACTGATGCTTTGGCAGGCGTTGACGGCGGTGCGTGACCTCGGGCGCCTGCACGACATCGCCGCGATTCTGGTCCGCTACGGTTTCGGCGACATGGTGCGGCGCATGGGGTTGGCCAACGCCCTGGAGCGCGCCGGGCGAATGCTGCACTGGAGCAATGCCGAAGAGTTCGCCCACATGCCCCCGCCCGAACGGGTGCGGCGGGCCCTGGAAGAAATGGGGCCGACCTTCGTCAAGCTTGGCCAAGTACTTGCTACCCGCATCGACCTGTTCGAGCCGGAGTGGATCGCCGAATTCGGAAAGCTACAGGACAGCGCCCCCGCTGCGCCCTGGGCGGACATTAGTCAGCAACTCACCGAGGACCTTGGTGCGTCGCCGGAGACCGTCTTCGCCGCTTTCGACCCGGAGCCGCTGGCGGCGGCGTCGATTGCCCAAGTGCACCGCGCCCGTCTCGACGACGGCAGTTGCGTCGTGGTCAAGGTGCGCCGACCAGGCATCCGGCCGATCATCGAAGCCGACCTGCGATGGCTAATGCGCCTGGCAGAACTCGCCGAGACGGAAAGCTCGGAGTTGCGTGCCTTCCACCCGCAGGAGGTAGCGCGCAACTTTAGTCTGTCTTTGCGACGCGAACTCGATTTCGCCGGCGAGTGTCGCAATGCCGAGCGTATCGCCGAGAGCTTCGCCGGCTATGCCGACTCCGACTCGCCAGAGCCCGGGCAAAACGGCGAAGCGGCCGTGCCGGCAACAGCGTCGGCGATCATCGTCATTCCCCGCGTATATTGGCAATGGACCGGCGAGCGGGTGTGTGTGCAGGAATTCATCGACGGCATTTCCGGGCGCAACCTGCAGGCTGTCGAACAGGCCGGGCTGGACCGCAAGGTCCTGGCGCAACGCGGGGCGAACGCGGTGTTGAAGATGATCCTCGAAGATGGTTTCTTCCACGCTGACCCGCATCCCGGCAACATCTTCTACCTGCCCGGCAACCGCATCGCATTCATCGACTTCGGCATGGTCGGAAGGCTTACCGAGGAGCGGCGCGACCAACTGATCAGCCTGTTGCTGGGGCTGGTAAAACATCAGCCACAGCGCGTCGCCGACGTTATGCTTGACTGGACGGCCGAGGTCACCGTCGACGAGGCGGGCCTGATACTGGAAATCCAGACTTTCGTCGATCAGTACCATGGCGTGGCGCTAAAGCAGCTCAAGCTGGGTGCCATGCTTTCCGATCTGGTGGATATTCTGCGCCAGCACCAGTTGGCCTTGCCGACTGATCTTTCCCTGCTGGTCAAGGCCTTCATCAGCCTCGAGGGAATGGGGCGCGAACTCGACCCGGAGTTCGACATGGCCGGCGCAGCGCTTTCCTTGCTGGAACGGGCAATGCGCGCCCGTTACACGCCGGCCGCCATCCTCAAACGCAGTTGGCATACGGCGAGCGAAGCGATCGCGCTGATTGCCGGCTTGCCGCAGGATATCTCCCGCTTACTGCGCGCCGCCCGCCGCGGGCGGCTGGAAATTCACATCGACATTTCGCACCTGAAACGGGTCGGTAACCAACTCGACAGCGCCGCCAACCGCCTGGTAATAGGTATTGTCGTCGCTGCGTTGATCATCGGCTCCTCCATAGTCATGACCGTGCCCGGTGGGCCGACCCTGCTCGGACTGCCGGTATTTGGTCTGCTCGGCTTTTTCGGTGCGGTTGTCGGCGGCGTCTGGCTGCTGCTGTCGATCTGGAAAACCGGAAGAATGGACCGCGAGCGATGAAATGATCTGGAAGCCAATCGGCGGCAATCCCGAGCGTCCGCCAAAAATCGCTCTCGTTCTCGGTAGCGGCTCGGCCCGCGGACTCGCGCATCTTGGCGTCATCCGGGCCATCGAAGCGGCGGGCATCGAAGTGGACTTCGTGGTCGGCACGAGCATGGGAGCGCTGATCGGAGCGATCTACGCAGCCGGCAAGCTGGACGATCTGGAAACCACCTTCAAAACTTTCGACTGGAAAAAAACGCTCGCCTTCTTTGACGTCATCCTGCCCAAGTCCGGCCTGCTCGACGGCGCCAAGGTCAGCGAATTGATACGGGCCCACATTCATGCTGACAGCATCTCGGCACTGCGCAAACCCTTTGCCGCCTTGGCGACGGACATTGTCAACGGCGATGAAGTGGTCATCCGGCACGGCGATGTAATTGAGGCGGTGCGTGCCAGTATATCGGTGCCGGGCATCTTTACGCCGGTGCGCAGCAACGGTCGAATTCTGGTGGACGGCGGCTTGACCAACCCGGTGCCGGTGAGCGTCGCCCGCGCCATGGGAGCCGACATCGTGATCGCGGTCGATCTCAACCACGAAATCATTGCCGGCAAGAATTTCAAGCCGCTGCGTGGCCTGCCCAATGGCGCGAATGACGAGACGCTGGGGATGTTCTCGCGCTGGGTGGACGGCTATCGCCAGTCGATGCAGGAGGTCAAGAGCCGTCTGCTCGCCCTGGATGCACCGGGGGCTGCGCAGTTCGCGCGTTGGGCATCGAGCGAGGAGGCAATGCCCAACATCTTCGAAGTGCTGTTGGCCTCGATCAACATCATGGAAACCCGCATTACGCAAACCCGTCTCGAACTCGATCAACCGGATATCCTGATCAGGCCGCCGCTCGGTGATATCCGTTTCCTAGAATTTGGCCGCGCCGAGGAAATCATCGAGATCGGCTACCGAAATGCGCAAGAAACGCTCGCCCGCTTGCCCTGCCAGCTACCGCGGCGGTAGCAGTTTGGCTGATTACTACGCCTGACGAGATCGTGCGTGCCGGCACGCCGATCATGCTCGATGTCGTCAACCCGAGCATGCAGATTGAATCGCCGGGGCATCCCGGACTCCGCCTGCGGGGCGACGATAGCCCGCAGGAATTGACGCTATTTCCGGTTGGTCCGGTTGCTGCGGATGGCACGCATCGTCCCGTCCCTGTCGGTGGGTTTGGCTTGCTAGCGATGGAGAGCACCCGGCATCAACGAACCCGGGGGCAGAACCATGTCGAGCTGCAAGCCAGCTATGTTTTTTCCTGACAGGCGCGTGACTACCAATCGGGATTCCCAGAGAGAAATATAATGAGCGTATCGATCAGATGAGCCGACCTGGTTAGCCGAACAGGAGGCGATGAACGGCTGCCAGACATCGTTGCTGACCTTCATCGTGCAGGGCGTGCTCACTGTACCGATCGAAGATTCAGTGGCGCTGTTTCTGGCAATTGCTGCATTGGATCTTGTTGTTGCCACCTCGATGGGTATTTTTATGGCAACCCTGGCGCGTAACATGCCGCAGTTCGGTTTGTTGGCAATGCTGGTGCTTTTGCCAAGGAGGTTGCTCTCGGGCGGTGTGACGCCACGTGAGAGTATGCCGATGCTCGCGCAAAACGTGACGGAGATCTCGCCGACCACGCATTTTGTTGCCGCTGCCCAAGCGATCCTCTATCGCGGCGCGGGTCTCGATGTGCTTTGGCTTTAAGTGCTTACCTTGGCAGTAATCGGTGCAGTGTTTTTTGTCGCCGCCCTGATCAGTTTTCGCAAGACCATCAGCCAGATGGCCACTATCATCATGAGATGAAGGGGTGTTAGAAACAGAATCGTTGTCGATGCTGTTGTTCCGGAAAGCGGAAAGCAAATATGAGAGTAAATTATGACGAAATCTACGCTACAGGAAACCCCTGATCGTAAGCGGCGGAAAGATAAGCGCCCAAACGAAATACTCGACGCAGCTTTGAAGGTTTTTCTGGAGAGAGGTTACTCCTCGGCAAAAATGGACGATATTGCTGCCTTGGCTGGCGTTAGGAAGGGCACTGTATATTTGTATTTTAAAAACAAAGAAATCCTGTTTTTAGAAGTCATAAGGCGGAACACGATACCGCATATTGAAATAGCTAATCAGATAGTCAAAGAGTATCGAGGGCCCAAGACTGCCTTAATTCAAATGCTTGTTACGTTCTGGTGGGAACAGGTGGGGGCTACAACAACAGGAGAAATTCTGAAAATAATAATTGGTGAAGCTAGAAATTTTCCTTCGGTAGCACAGTTCTATTTAAGCAATGTTTTTCAACCTGCTTGGAATATTATTGCGTCCTTGCTCCAGTCAGGAATTGAAAGTGGCGAGTTTAGGGAGGTTGATTCAGAGCTAGTGTCGCGAGCACTTATAAAGAATTTACTGATTATTGTGTTGTGGCGGGTCACGTTCGGTGAGTCAGATGATGTCGCTTTGGATGCTGAGTTCAAAATGATACTTGATTATTTTTTCGCTGGATTAAGAATTCTCTGAGCAACCCTCTGCTTTCGGATGGGCTGTTATACCGATTGTTAAGGCAGACTGCCTCGTGCAACAAGGCTGATTTTGCACTCGGGCATGATAACGACAGGGCATGGCCGAAGCCGGGGGCTCAGGAGGGTCGGTAACGACTGCGACGCCAGCGATGCTGGACTTTGCAACCGGAGTCGCCGATAAAGGCTGTGCAGACAAGATGTCCACTGAAAGCCCTTGCAGTATGGTGCTGGTTAAGTCTTCGGCTCAAGGCGGTTCGGTCGCTTGCCACCAGCAAGCGCTTGGGCCCGAGATATCTTCTTGCGAAATTAGCGTTTCCGGACCCTCGCAACTTTGCGATGCTCATCTTTTCGGCATTGGGAGTTTCCCCCGGCTCGACTGCGTAATCTTCGCCCCCTAGCCACATGCTGCTCGCGCCGCCACGATGGATCGATTTGAGTCGATGAGTATTGGCTGCGCTATCGGTAGTCGTGACGATACGACGTTCCCCCGTTTCAGGCGACCGCTTCAGGTGCCGGCGATGGTAAGTGGGTGAGCCATGAGTGTCCTCTCTATCCAGCTGTCCGAAACACCATGATCGACGAAACGCTGCTCTGTCGCTTGCTGAAGATGATGTCAAATGGGTCCCAAATGACTGGCTATCCTGAGAGTTGCGGAGGAGCAAGGGGGCCTTCTGTTGATTGGTGAATGTCGTTCATGTGCTAAGTTCAGTGTGAGATGTTACTTCGCAAGCTGCCGCTAAATACGACTGGGGCAGCGTGCGTGTTTAGTAGAAAAAATATCGTACTCAAGTACGGCTTGACTGGTTGTATGTAGAGGCCATTCGTTACATGAATTCAAACTTGAATATTGAGTTTCAGACTTTTTTCGTATCAGTTTTCTCTCTCGCAGCAATCATTCTTGGCTGCGCGATATTGGTTATCAGCAAATTTCGGCGCGCCAAAGAAGAAATGCGGATCAGCAAGGATTTTTTTCAAAGCACCTTCGATGCTGCTGCAGTTGGGATGGCCGTTGCCAACATCGATGGGCGTTATGTCAAAGTCAATCGAGCGATGTGCGAATTCGTTGGGTACTCCGAATCGGAATTACTCCGCATGTCCTATCGGGAAATAACCTTTCCTGAGGATATCGAGGCCAATGTCCAAGCGCGCCAACGTTTGCTTGCAGGCGAAATGTCGACTTTCCGTCAGGAAAAGCGTTACGTGCGCAAGGATGGGCAGGTGGTTTGGGCGGTTATGGTGGTATCACAGATATGTGACAAGAGTGGCTTAGCGATCTACACCATTGGACAAATGCTCGACATCGACACGCTTAAGCGCATAGAACAGAGCTTGCGGGCCAGCCAGGCTGGGCTGGCGCATGCCCAGCGGATTAGCAGAATTGGCGAATGGGAATGGAATATCGAGGAAGACTCCTTCGAGTGGTCGGATGAAATTTGCCATCTTTTTGGGATTGATCGCTCACAACTCCCAAAGACTTACAAAGATATTATTTCAAATGCATACTCTGACGACCGCCCACTGCTTGAAGGTGCGCTTAATAGGGCATTGCAAGACCACAAAATGTTTACCATCGATCTTCGAATATTACTTCCGACGGATGGTGGCTTACGTTTTGTCTGCCTCCGCGGTGAGGTTGTTGTTGATGCTTCTGGAAAGCCTGCAAAAATCCGCGGGACTACACAAGACATCACTGAGCGCAAGCAAACAGAGTTGGCTTTGGTTGAGTCGCGGCAGTTGCTAAGAGAGTTATCACTGCATCAAAAAAACCTTCTCGAAGAAGAACGGAAATATATTGCTCATGAAATTCATGACGAGCTTGGCCAGCGCCTGACAGCACTAAAAATGGATATTTCCCTGCTTCGCCTGCGTTTTGGCAAAGATCCGGAGTTACTGGAAAAGCTGGAGGACATGCGGGTGCTTGCCGAAGGCACCATCGGCGTTGTCCGCAATATTGCCAGTGACCTTCGGCCGTCTGCACTGGATCTGGGCTTGGTTCCGGCTATCGAGTGGCTCGCCCAAGACTTGGAGGCGCATTCGGATATCTGTTGTCGCCTGGACTTGGGAAATGAAGAAATTTCGATGAACGATACTCAAGCTACCGTTGTTTTTCGTGTCGTGCAGGAGTCATTAACCAATGTTGCACGTCATGCCAAGGCCAGCGAGGTGGTGATCGCGCTGAGCAGGGGTAATGGGCAACTCCTGCTGAAGATTCAAGATGATGGCTGCGGTTTTGACCCGAGTGCAGTGATCCAGTCACGGGGCTTTGGGCTTTTTGGCATGCGAGAGCGGGCTCTTGGTTTGGGCGGGAAACTTCAGATTGAAAGTGCGCCGGCTCGGGGAACAACCGTATCGATTGAGTTTCCCTTTCCGATGGGGGCAAAGGTGTGATCAGGATCATCGTTGCCGATGACCATGCTATCGTCCGCGGCGGGCTGAAACAGATAATTGCGACGACTGCTGATATCGTGGTCGTTGGCGAAGCGACGAAGGGCCAGGAAGTCCTGGATCGTTTGAGCGAGATACAGGTCGACCTGGTTTTGCTCGATATGGCGATGCCTGATACGCAGGGAGTTGACCTGATTCAGAGTATTAGTGCCCGATGGCCTTCACTGCCGATTCTTGTGCTATCGATGCACAATGAAGGACAAATCGTTGCACGAGCGCTCAAAGCAGGTGCTCGCGGCTACGTGACCAAAGATAGTGAACCGGAAGTCTTGATCAGCGGGATTCGTAAAATTGCCGACGGTGGGAAATTCATGGATCCGGCTTTGGTTGACGTCATGTTGTTTGATGTTACTTGCGGCCTCGCTCAACCTCGCCAAGCTCTTTCCGGGAGGGAGCGTCAGGTCCTGGAAGGAATTTCAGCAGGGCAGTCGCTCGGGCAAATTGCTGAAGGACTTCATCTGAGTCCAAAAACGGTCAGTACCCATAAGATGCGCCTAATGGAGAAACTCAGCATCGACAACAATGCTGATTTGATGCGCTACGCTATTCGTCACGGCCTTGCTGATGGTTGATTCAAGGCAGATGTTTCTGCAAGGCAAATAATTGTTGCTGCACGGAACCAGCGTTTGCCAAGGGCCTTGTCTGCCCGGATCCGTGTCAATTGGGGTTTTCCTTAATAAATTCAGGAAAACCTGACATACAGAACTATGAATGATCGATATCTTGTTCCCTAAGCTAGAGGTTCTTTGGCTTGGGGTGGACGGGGCGTTCAAAAGACCTCGCCGCATGAGTAAATCGCAAGGTTAAGCAATTCCATATTTGGGGATAAGCGACCGCATCAACAGAGAAGCTCGTGAAAATAAATCTGCCCGTCACGCAGAACGAGGTCGCCTATCCTAAAGGCCGATACCTCGTTTCCAAGACTGACCTTAAAGGCGTCATCACGCATGCCAACGACGCATTCGTGGAAATTAGCGGTTATAGCCGTCAGGAATTGATCGGCAACTCGCACAATATGGTGCGCCATCCGGACATGCCACCCGAGGCTTTTTCCGATTTGTGGCGGACAGTCAAGAGTGGCTTGCCGTGGCACGGTGTCGTCAAAAACCGCTGCAAGAACGGCGACTACTATTGGGTCAAGGCCTTTGTTGTGCCGGTGCGCAAGAATGGCCAGACGGTTGGTTACATGTCCGTTCGTACCGAACCCGCCCGAGACTTGGTCAGTCAGGCTGAAGGTTTGTACCGTCAGGTTCGGGAAAAACAGGCCAAACTGCCGACGGTCAATCCCGGGTTGCTCGGGCGCTTTTCTTTTAGTACTAGGTTGTGGACCATCATGGGGGGCATGGCTGCGCTGACGGCGGGTATCACGGTGGCGTCATTTGCCAGCGAACTGACATCTGAAAGGACGCTGTTTGTCGGCGTGGCGGCTTTGATCTCCTCGCTGATCGCAATCTCCGTCGGCGTTTATCTCTCCATCAAGATCGACCGGCCGCTCTCCAGAGTCGCAGAGTTTTTTGACCAGATAGCGGAAGGCAATCTGACCAACGATGTCGATGTCTCCAACCGGGACGAAACAGGATTCCTTTTCTGCCAATTGGGCGGAATGCAGGTTCACCTCCTCGCCATGCTTGATGATATCTCCAGTGCATCCTCCGCAATCGAAACCCGCTGCCAGAACCTGAGCCGGCAGATGGGGCAGGTCAATGAACAATCCACCCTGCAGTTTGACAGTGCCAAGAGTGTGGCTGCCGCCACCGAAGAACTTAGTGTCTCGGTTCGCGAAGTCGCCAACAGCGCAAGCGACACAACAAGCGCAGCGCAACGTGCTCAGCAACTGATCAAATCAGGAAATGCCAGAATCAGGGAAACGGTACAGATGACGACGCGCGTCGTCGATGCCGTGGAGCGGTCGAGTTCGACGATCAATACCTTGTCGGCTGCCATTAACAAGATTGGCAGCATTACCAAGGTGATTACCGATATTGCCGGGCAAACCAATCTTCTGGCGCTAAATGCCGCCATTGAAGCTGCCCGCGCCGGGGAGCAGGGGCGTGGCTTTGCCGTTGTCGCCGACGAAGTACGGACACTGGCCGAGCGAACCTCGACTAGTACGCGCGATATCGCCGCTACCATCGCCGAGATTCAGAGCGTGACGCTCGAAGCTGTTGAAGCCATGGCTTCGGCCCGCAAGGAAGTGGAGGCGACAACTTCCTCCTTGCAAAGCAGTGCCGAGAGCCTGGATGGTGTAACGCAGGCTGCCGACGAGGTGGCCGAAATGGCGCAAAGTATCTCGGCGGCTACTGTCGAACAAACCCAGGCCAGCGAAGAAGTTGCCCAGAACATGGAGCGGATTACGCAACTGATCGAGGGCAACTTGGCGGCAGCACAGCAAGCAAATCTGGATTCCAATGAATTGCTCGAGACATCAGTGGGTTTAAAGGCCTTGATTGGCGGATTTCAGATTCATAAAAGGTGAAGAGGCGAACAATCGCTCACCCCGGCCACGGGGGACCACCTACTTAAGAAACACCAAGGGGAAACAGCATGCGAAATATTCCGATATACAGCTCCGAGCAGCACAAATTCATTCTCTTGAACGAGAGTGAGCCCGGCGAGGAGGATGGCATCCGCTCCAACCAGTATCTGATTGTTCACGAGGACAATGGGGTCTTGCTCGATCCAGGTGGCTTTGGTGTCATGCCGCGGGTCCTCTCGGAGCTGCTGAACTATGTCAGCCCCGACAAGCTGAAAGCGATCATGCTCTCGCATCAGGATCCGGATATCGTCGGCGGGATCGCGACCTGGCTCGAAATCACGGATGCACCTGTTTACGTGTCGAGTATCTGGTTGCGCTTTCTTCCCCATTACGGGGTTTCGTCCATGCAGCGTTTTGTTGGCGTGCCGGACGAAGGGATGAACTGCCAGTTGGCAGCGGGTTTCGATCTGAAGTTGGTGCCAGCCCATTTCCTGCATTCGGAAGGCCAGATCAATGTCTATGATCCGATCGCCAAGGTTTTGTTTACTGGCGATATCGGTGCTGCCATGGTGCCGGAGGGCGAAGATCATCCCTACGTGGATGATTTTGCTGCCCATTTGCCTTATATCGAAGGGTTTCACCGTCGTTACATGTGCTCTAACCGGGCGGCTCGATTCTGGGTCGAGGCTGTTTCCCAATTGGATATCGACTTTATTGCCCCGCAGCATGGCCCTGTTTATCGTGGCGCCGCTGTTCCTGCATTCCTGAAGTGGTTCAAAAATCTGGAGTGCGGCGTCGACCTGATGGTGGGGGCCGGTCGATTCCAGCAGGGGGGTTGAGGATGACGAGCGTCCCGCGACTTCATCCCGAACGCCAGGCGGAAATGCGGCAAAAGGTCCTCGAGCGGTTCACCGCATTATTCGAGAACCAGACCAGAACCCGTCTGTTTGCCGCGAGCGTTACCGAATTAACCCAGAGCACCCATGCCGAACTTCTTGCCGGGCTCAAAGAGTCCATTGCGCGGGTTACCTCGGCAAAACTGGAGCAAGCAGAGCGGGACGAGATCACGACCAGCCTCAAGCAGGCCGTGGCCCGCTGTAGTCGGCTCGACAAGACGTTGGACCTTTTGATTGGGGAGCGGCGGCGACAGTGGCAGCGTAATGCAAATGATCTTCAGCAGGTCATGCTTGAGTTCAACCGGATGACCAAGGATCTGGCCGGCACCTTGATCGAGAAAGACCTTCTCGAACGCCAAAGCCGGGTTCTCGAAACCATCGTCCTCTCCCACGAAAAAGTCACCCAGTGGAAAGCCTTTGTCCAGGAGGTTTTGCTGGGATTTCATGCCTTCTTTCCGTTCGATGTTTTCTTTATTGCCTTTGCCGAAGACAACGTCCTGTCGCTTTACATCTACTACATGGGCGATTATCCGGAGGAGGTAAAGAGGCGCGCACGGGATAATCTGGCGCGGGACATGATCGGACACCTGAGCCTGCCGGCCGACGTGCCTTTGGATATTGAAGAGTTTCAGGTCATCAATAAAAAGGGCAGGGCTCATGCGGATATCGAGAATATCCAAATGATCACGGTGCCTGTTCCCGACCTCGATACCTCCAATCTGGCCGGTCTCCTAGGGATCGCCTATGCGTCAACCGATGGCCTGACCGCTCAGGAAAGCAGTGTCATTCATTCGATTCTGGCGGTGATGGTGATGGTGGTGGGGTCGAGTAAGGCGCTCAGCCGAACACTTTCCGAACTTGAATACTATTCGACGCATGACCCGCTTACCGGTCTGCATAATCGGCGTTACTTCAATGACATTCTTGATTATGAAATAGGCCGTTCGGAGCGGCATCAACACGAATTTTCCATTCTCATGCTGGATCTGGACGACTTCAAGGATGTCAATGACACTTATGGTCACCCGTGTGGCGACAGCGTCTTGCGGCAGGTCGCAGAGACCATGCATTCGGTCATGCGCAAAGGAGATTTGGCAACTCGCATCGGCGGCGATGAGTTCGCGATTATTCTGGTCGAGACGGGTATCGACGGGGCGATGATCGTTGCCGAAAAGCTCAGAACTGAATTGCGGCAGATGACCTTTGAGGGGGAGGACGGCAAGTATTTTCACATCACCACCTCGATTGGTGCCGTCAGCTATCCGGGCGACGCCAAGAGCATTTCCGACCTGATGGCGGGTGTTGATCTCGGCCTCTATCGCGCCAAGGAGCTAGGGAAGGATGCGATCGGGACGCTGGAGTCGGTCAAAGACCGCCTACATGCCAGTCGGTTGAATCGTGACTATGCGGAAACGCTTCGCGCGTCGCTGCGGGAGGGGCGTGTGATTCCGTACTACCAGACTATTTTCGATTGCAAGACAGGCGAGCCGTTTGCTTATGAGACTCTAGCCCGGATCAAGGAAGCTGACGGAAAAGTCCTCTCTGCCGGGGCGTTTATCGAGACGATTGAAAAGTATGGCTTGGGTCGGGAACTTGATCGCGCCATCATCGAACAGGCGTTGGTTGCAGCGCGTGTGCAGCTCGACGAAAAGAAGCCGCCATTTCGCCTGTTCATCAATCTCTCTGCCCAGGAAATCCAGGGGCGGGGCATTCTCGGGTATGCGGAGCAACTCTGTGCTGAACTGGAGATTCCGCCGAGCATTATCGTCTTTGAGATTCTCGAGCGTGATGCCATCAGTGACATGACTCACATGAGGAAATTCCTCGGTGACTTGCGGAAAAAAGGATTCCTGTTCGCGCTCGATGACTTCGGTAGTGGCTACAACTCTTTTCACTATCTGCGCGAGTTATCCTTCGATTACGTCAAGATCGATGGTGCGTTTGTGAAGAATATTGTCAAATCCAAGATCGACAGTACGCTGGTGCGCAACTTGACTCGCCTCTGCCAGGAGCTCGGTATTTTGACGATTGCGGAGTTCGTGGAGTCGGAAGAAATACTGCTGGCATTGCAGGGGATGGGCGTCGACTATGCGCAAGGTTTCCATCTGGGGATTCCTGCCGCAAGAATGCCTTGATTCGGTCCAAGTAACCGATTTTTGGGCAAACCAGGCAAACGCATCGTCGTTCCGGAATCGATCACGCTGGGCAATCTGCACCATATGCTACAAATGGCTTTCAACTGGGGTGATTGTCTCCTGCATGAATTCGATATCGATGGCGAACGCTTTGCTATTCCTGACCCTGAGTTCGATTGGGAGCTAGTTCGTTCCGAGAAGCGGATTCAACTGAAGACCGCCTTGGGCGGCATGACTTCTTTCAAATATATCTACGACTTTGGCGACCACTGGGAACACCGGATCAAGCTCGAGAAGAAATTGCTCGGCGCTCCCAAGCTAAGCGACCGCGCCCTGTGTCTCGGCGGTCCCAATGCGCACCACCCGAAGATGTCGGTGGCGCGCTGGGCTACGCGGATTTCGTTTTTGCCATCGCGGACCCCAACCATCCCGAGCGCCAACAAATGCTCGAGTGGTACGGCGATTCGTTCAACCCAACTCATTTCGACAACATCGCCCTGAGCCTGGCCTACCAAGACCTCAAAATCTAACGGTAAGACGGTGTCGGGACGACGCTTACGTAGGACTGTGGCTCTTAGTTTCAAATCTAGCGCTATGGCGGTCTTATGCCTTCTGAATTTTCATACGTCCGACCTATTAACTATGTACGTTGCAATAGCGGTTGTTCCCGTAGATGATTAGATCATCCTCCTTACATGCTCTGTATATAGGCAGTCTTCGATTCTGCACACACATGCAACGTCTCCCTAAATCTGTTCAAGAATCAATCGAAAGCGCTCGTGTTCCGTCACCGCCCGAGATTCTGTTGCGACTGATGCGGACCGTCGAAGACGAACAGGCAACGATGGGCGAACTGGCGACCATCGTCGAACAAGACCCCGGCCTGGCCAGCCGCATACTGAGTGTCGCCAACTCGCCCGCGCTGCGCCGGGGCAAAGAACTCAAGAATCTGGAAACCTGCCTGATCGCGCTCGGAACACGCCTCGTTCGTTCTCTGGCGACCTGCCTTTCCATCCAGCGGCTTTTTGACCGCAATCCCAACCTCGACAAATTCGATGTCGCCGACTATTGGAGCCATTCGCTGCTGGTCGGTGAAATTGCCCGCGGCGTCGCCGAGCTGGCGGAATATCCGCATCCTGACGAAGCCTATCTGTCGGGGCTGTTGCACGATATCGGCGAACTGATCCTGCTCTCGGCGATTGGCGAGCCGTATCAGCGTTTTTTGGTCAATTCGACCGAAACCCCCAGGCTCCAGACCGAGGAATCCCAACTGTTCGGGACGACACATGCCGACGTGGGCGGCTGGCTGATCGACCGCTGGGGGCTGGACTCCGTGCTGGCCGATAGCGTGGCTTTCCATCATGCCTCGGCGGCACAGATCGTCACGGCAACCACCCTGCCGCAGATAGTCTGGATCGCCCAGGCGTTAAGCACCACCACGGAGAGCACGCCTGAATTGGGCATGGTCGTTAATCGCAGCAGCCCCAAACTGGAAATGTCAGCACTGCTGGCGGTTCGGGAACGTGCGGTCCAGCGCGCCCGTCAGATTGCCGAAGCATTGGGAATCAGCATTGCCGACGATTTTCCCAAACGCAGCATGGTGCCATCGGCGCCGACACCTCGTTTGTCCGATCTGGCAAACGCGGCCGAGGAGGATATTGCCGCGATGGTCGGCGGCATGGCGATGTTGCAGCCTTTGCAACAGGATTTGTTCCAGCTCGGCAGCGACACCGAAGTCCTGCTCGCCTTGCGGGAATCCGCCCGCATCCTGTTTGATCTCCCGAAAGTCGCCATCCTGCTCGCCAATGAGAAAGGCGACGCGCTGTCCGGCGAAAAAGTTGGCGCCCAGCCGGAACTGTTCCGACAACTTTCCATCCCACTGATCTCTTCCCGCTCGCTGGCCGCAGCAGCCGTCATTGGACGCCAGGTTCGAACAACATTTGATCAGACTGAACCTCTCGCCTTGCTTGACCTGCAACTCGCCCGTGCCCTGTCTGCCGACGGTCTGCTCTGCATCCCCATGCTGGCGCGCAATCGCGTCATCGGCGTGATGCTTTGCGGCCTCTCCGAAAAGCAGTACGGTCGCCTGCAGCGCCGCGTTCCCTGGCTGGCCAATTTCGGCAAGATCGCGGCGATCAGCCTCGATGCCGTATTTGAAGCAGCGCAGCACCGCCAGCAGGTCGAAGCCGAACTGACCCAGCAATTTACCCGTCAGGCCCGGCAGATAGTCCATGAGGCCGGCAACCCGCTGGGCATCATCAAGAGCTATCTGAGCATTCTCGAACGCAAGCTGCCGGAGGATGGCGTTCGCCAGGAGCTGGCGGTACTGACCGAGGAAATTGATCGCGTCGCCAACATCGTCGGCCACATGACGCAATCGATCAAAACCACCGCGGATACCCGAAGCATCGATCTCGTCAGCGTCCTCAACGATTTTCTCGTGCTCTATGCCGACACCTTGTTCAACGCCAAGGGAATACGCGTCGAAACGGCGCTACCCCAGCTTGAGCTACTCGTCCCGGTCAATCGCGACAACCTCAAACAGATCGTCCTCAACCTCTGGAAAAACGCGTCGGAGGCCCTGGGCGAGGGCAAGCTCATCAAGATTTCGGTCAGCGATAACATCATCCATGACGGCGTCAGCTATGTGCAGTTGCGGGTCGATGACAATGGCCCGGGGATGTCCGAGGAAACCATACAGGCGATCTACCGACCGAAGCCGATAACTGACACCGCGCAACGCGGCATTGGCCTGTCCGTCGTCGGCAGTCTGGCCAAAAGGGAAGGAATACTCATCACCTGCCGCAGCCAGATCGGCGCCGGCACGAGCATTGCACTGCTGATCCCCAAGAACCGAACACCTGCCTCGGGACAATAGTGCATGAACGCCATCACCGCACTGTATGAGTTGGCCAGGGTTCCCGCTATTCGGTCGCAGCAGAATATTCTGATCGTCGACGATGAGCCGCGCTTTCGGCTCGCCTACAAGGAATTGCTGGCCGGCGAGCAGCGCTCAATTAGCGAAGCCAGCACCGGGCAGGAGGCCATTGCCAAGCTCAAGGAAGGCAAGACAGACCTAGTCATCCTCGATTTGCGGCTGCCGGACATCTCGGGCTTCGAGATCATGGAGTGGATGACCTCGCACAAGATCGACACATCGGTCATCGTTTTCAGTGCGGACAAGTCGATCAACTCGGCGATTCACGCGCTGCGCCACCGGGCCTTCGAATTCCTGCGCAAGGATTGCGATCCGAACGACATGATCCTGGCCGTTGACCGCGCCCTGGCCAATCGACACCGCGACCAGGAACTCGCTGTCGTCTCGACCCAGCTCCAGCATTCCGAGCAATTGCACCGCTTCCTCGTCGAGCAGTCGCCCGACCTGATCTTTACGCTTGATCGCGAAGGCCGATTCACCTTCATCAACGGGCGCGTCAGCAGCTTGCTGGGCTATGCACCGGAAGAACTGGTCGGGCAAAACTACACCCGGATCGTCGATCCACGCGACCACGAGCATGTCCAATACGCCTTCAACGAAAGGCGAGTCGGCGAACGCGCGACGAGCAATCTTGAAGTGCGCTTCAAACGCAAGCCCGCCATGCCGCGCGCTGGCGGCGGGCCGGTCATGACAGCCATCCTGAGCTCACAGGGCGTCTATGAAGGTGCACCGAGCCTATCGTCAGATGCGTTCCTCGGCACCTCAGGCGTGGCGCGCGACATTTCGGAACGCAAGAAAGCCGAAGAAACGATCACCTTCCAGGCATTTCATGACCTGCTGACCAAGCTGCCCAATCGAATACTGTTTGTCGATCGCCTCGAGATGGCCATTGCACAGGCATCACGGCGCAAAGAGAAACTCGCGGTCATGTTTCTGGACATCGATCGATTCAAGCTGGTCAACGACAGCTATGGTCACCAGATCGGTGATCAACTGCTCCGAAAATTTGCCGCGCGCGTCCGCAGTTGTTTGCGCACAGGTGACACCCTGGCGCGGCAGGGTGGTGACGAATTTACGGCCTTGCTGCCCAACATCAGCAATAACGAAGACGTCCACGTCGTTGCCGAGAAAATTCTCGCCGAACTGCGCAAACCGTTCGTGCTGGGCGAAACCCAGTTTTTGGCGACGACCAGTATTGGCATCGCCGTCTACCCTGACAACAGCACCAGTGCCGAAGATCTGATTCGCTGCGCCGACATGGCAATGTACAAAGTGAAGGATCAGGGGAAAAACGGCGCTCTGGCTTTCCAGCCGGATATGCACACGGCTCACCTCGATCGCCTGTCACTGGAAAACGACCTGCGCAAAGCGGTCAAGGAAGGCAATCAGTTCGAATTGCACTACCAGCCGCAAATCAATGCAGCACTGGGCAAGATTGTCGGGGTTGAGGCCCTGATTCGCTGGCACCATCCGAGCGCCGGCATGATCAGCCCGGATCTCTTCATTCCCATCGCCGAAGAGACGGGACTGATCATCACCATCAGCGACTGGGTGCTGCGCGAAGCCTGTGCCCAGTTGGCGTACCTCAAGGAGCAAGGATTCGGCGACCTCCGACTGGGCGTCAATCTTTCGGCCCGGGAATTCGACCGCATCGACCTCCTCGAGCGAATTCGCCTCCCCCTCGACGAATTCCGTATCGCGCCCGAATCGCTCGAGATCGAAATTACCGAAAGCCTGCTCATGAAGGACGCCGAGAACATCGTGGCGCGCGTCAAACATCTGCGCAGCACCGGCGTCCATATTTCGATCGACGATTTCGGCACCCGCTATTCGTCGCTCAATTACCTGCGCCGCTTTTCGGTCAGCCGGATCAAGATCGACCAGTCATTCGTGCGCGACCTGAGAACCTCTCACGACTCGTTCGCCATCATTCAGGCGATTGTCGGGATTGCCAAAAACTTCAATCTGCATGTGATCGTCGAAGGCGTCGAAACCGAGCAGCAGGTCGCCATCCTCCGGCAACTTGGCTGCAACGAAATGCAGGGCTATTTCTTCAGCCGGCCCCTGCCGTCCCGGCAGTTGATCGAGTTTTTGAGGTCGGATATGCGGCTGATGGTTCAGTCAATAACCTAGATGCGTATAGACTAATGTCGCGTCCAGCGTTGGAGGGCAAGATATATCAGAACAAAAAAACCCATCAATGCGGGCTTTGTTTGTAGATTATCGTCTTCACCTAAATCCATGAATTCAGGTAGTTAATGTCTATTTCTGATAGTTGAGTTTTGAGTCAGCGGAGATCGCTATTCGGCATATTGCTGAGTCAGGCAATGTGCTTGGGGTTCATATTCCCAGGTGCTAGAAAGCATGAGTCGAATACATTTTAGACATGGGCTTCGTGTGAGCGACTGGATTAACTGAACCTGGGGCGTTGAACGGCAACCGACAGGTGGTGCCCAAAAACAGGGGCCGCGTTAGCGACCCCACATAGCCGCTTTGAGCGGCTCACCAATTAAAGCCCGGCCCTGCCGGGAGATACTTACTTGCCTGTATTCAGGCAGCTTTCGCTTCATCGAGGGATAGATGAGGACTGGCCTCCACTGAGTCTTTGAGGCTACCACTGGGATGAAAGGTCACGACGCGACGAGCGGAGATGGGTGTTTCTTCCCCCGTTTTGGGGTTGCGCCCTGGCCGCGCGGCTTTTCTACGAGTATTGAATACGCCGAAGCCGGCGAGTTTCACTTCTTCATGACGCTCCAGGCAATCCGAGATCTCTTTGAAAAATCCCTCAACCATCTCCTTGGCCTCCCGGTGGTTGAGGCCAACGCCGTCGACGAGTAGTTCAGCGAGGTCTGCTTTGGTGAGGGTCATAGTTCGAAAGTGAAATTTACGAAAGGCTGATCATAATTCGCAAGCCTGCTTGGTGAAAGTCTTCCGCGCAGGAAATCTGTTAGTTGTTGATACACGAAGAACCAATAACGGCAGCCCCTGGCCATTTCAGCAGTAATGCAATCCTGGGAGGGGTTAGGTTTGACCAAATGGACTTTGTTTTACAGAATAAGGTCAATTGGTTCAATTGGCTGATGATCATGTCTAATACCGTTACCCAGGTCGCTTTCTCCGGTGATGTCCTGTCTTTTCAGTCTTGCCCACAGTCGACGGGCGGCAAGTAGGAGCACACCTATTTGATTGGCGTGAAGGATGAGGCCGTATCCCGTGTGCTGGAAGGGATGATGCCCCTGCTCGGACGTCTCCTGCTGGAAAAGACGGCGAATGTGCGGGAACGTCGTCTGGAAGAAATGCTTGGCTTCATGGCAGCACAGATGCTGGCCCCTTCGGCAGTGGATATCCAGATGGCCCAGCGTCTGGCCGCGCGCCATGCCGCCGTGCTCAACGAGTTCGACTACTTCTCGGCCGAGCAGTTGGCCGACGCGAACCGTTCTATCGCTGCCAGCCGTAGTACGCTCGCCGACAACTGGCGCAAGCGCCGACAGGTGTTCGCGGTGCCGCACCCTGACAAGAGTGCCCGCGAGCGTGACGTCTACCCGGCCTTCCAGTTTGCGGACCACAAGCCGATCAAGGCGGTGCAGAGCGTGCTGGCTGCATTCGGTGAGCGCAAGGCCCCGTGGAAGCTGGCGCTGTGGTTCACCTCGAACAACGGCTGGCTGCCCGGCAGTGCGCGTCCGGTCGTCATGCTTCTTTCCGATCCGGAGGCGGTCATTGGCGCGGCCCGGCATGATGCTGCCGGAAGCGCCGCGTGACATGCCGTTCCCCGTACCTGCAGCTTGATCCCCTCTTTGAGGACTGGCCGGCCGGTGAGGTGATTCATGTGATCCATGACACGGCCTATCCACCAGAGAGCTTCAATCCGGGCGTGGACGGGGCGGGGGGGCTCCGCAACCCGGCCCGGTTCGCACCCATTCGCGACCTGCACGGCAGGGTAGTGCCCTACCTTTACGGTGGATCGACTCTTGACTGCGCGATTTTCGAGACGGTATTCCACAACGTGCCGATCGACGCTCCGGTCAAGTTTGTCGATCTCGACGATTTCGCCGAACGTGGACACGGTCAACTGGTTTTCCGGAGGTCTCTGCGTCTCGTCGACCTGACGACCGATGGCTTGCATCGTCTCACGGTACCCAACGCGGAGCTGATTGCGAGCCCAGCCCGAGATTATCCGGATACGACACGTTGGGCCGAGGCGATTCATCGCCAATGTGCCGATGTGGACGGCCTGGTCTGGATGTCGCGCCAACGGGATCGGGATCGCGCCGTCGTACTGTTCGGTGACCGCGTGGGGACGGTGTTCACGGGAACACGGATTGGTCTTCCGTTGCGGCTCAACAACGCGCTTCGGCAGGCTATTGTGGCGGCGGCCTTGCGTGCTGGAATCGAGGCCGACTGACGGGCCATTGCATAGCAGGCAATCAATCAAGTTCTGGAATCTGGCTAATTCTCTGGCGACCAGACGTCTGAAACGGGGGGCTCCTTTCGTTTCATCCTGAGCGATATGATTTTCTGAGCGATGGGTACTATGATGGTCTCCATTCCACGGAAAGCGGAGGCCGGATTATGGATCACCCCATTATCAAGCAGTTCGAGGCTCATGCCGAACTGCTGGACATCAGCGGCAGCGCAGAAGCCATCGACGAGGCCATTGTGCAGCTTGCCACCTGGATGGATGGCCTCGTTCTTTCCGAGGATGATCAAGCGCTTCTCTGCCACATCGGAGCCGTGCTCTACCGCGAGGGACTGCGCGGCCGCATGGGAATGCGACCGTGATCGACGGGGTAAACACGGGGGGCGCATTGGCCCCATTTTCTTGAGTGGGCCGGGTACAGGTTCGAACTCAACGCCCTTCGAGAAAATCCTCATCGCCGGATGTGTCCGGTGCCTCCGTTTGCAGTTGTGCACTTGGCACCGCCTTCCGGGCGAGCAGCCCACCCAAATAAGCTCCCGATGCCCTGGCCCGGTTGTGTCCGGCCAGCCGCGCGGCCGAGAGTCTTGCCGTCGCATCTTCCGCGCGCGGCACATCACCGCCACCTCGTACCGGAGGTTCCCCGCCAGCCTTGTTCGTGTAGTGATCGATCATCGCTTCATGGCGCAGCCCGTGCGCGGTGGCACCCAGTCCATCTGCCGTGATGCCGAACTTGTCCATCACGTAATCGAAGCGCCGCAGGTTGCGTTTCAGGCTGTGGCGGGGATCCCCCAGGTGCGAATCCACTCCCTGAACGACAGCCTGTGCAAACTTCAGAGCAGCAATCCGTTGCTCGGTATCCAGTGGCACAAAACGCAGTCGTCCTCCTTTCGCACCTGCCTTGATCCGCAGATAGTGGTCGGCCTCTCTTTCCTCGGGTGGCAGGCCTGTGGTTTCGAACGGCACAGTGGATAAGTGCGGGCGAAGCATCACCGCTTCCTTGCGGCGCAGGCCGAACACCCGGATCAAACCCAAGGACGCGCCGACGTAGCGGTCGAATGCTATGGTCTGTTCAATCACGGTATCGATGTCGATGCCGGCAGCCGTCCAGCTCTTGTCACGCTGGGCGTTTTCGTCGCGCTGGTATTCCCTGAGTGTGAGGCCGTAGTAGGCTGGAGGATGGATAAAACCAGGCTTGCCTATCCATAGCGCCAGTCCTCGCAAAAAACTCAGGTAGGTCTGGATCGTCGACGGAGCGAGTTTCTCCTCGCGCCACACGGCAACAATTGCCCGGATGTGCCGATCACCGAGATTGCGGGGATCAGGCATGGTGGCGAAATTGGCCTTCAACTTGAGATCGCGGAAGAATCGTCGCAGGAAGTCGGCACGTTCCTGCCGCGTTTTGTGGGAGACCGTCTTGTCGAGGGCGGTGTGCTGCGTGTTGAACAACTCCAGCAGGACGTTGAGTACCTGTAAGGGGTCCGCTTTGCCCGGACGATAGTGGGCCAGTATCTCGGCGGGTGAGAGAGAGGCCCACTCTTGGCGACGTGCCGGCTGGTGAGTGGTTGGGCCCGAGCCAGTGGCGCCTTGGACCCGGCGACGCAAGCGGGAAGTGTTGGTGAAAGTAGAAGTTGACATAGCAAATCTCCTTGTCGCCATGCGCTGTCCCGTCAGCCCACAGCAGATGTATTGGATGGAATCTGTCGGTTCAATGCGGACGCAGATTCCGTCGCGTCCGTAAGGCGTGGTCGATCTTTTCGGGACGGCGTGCGACCACGAGCACGCCATGCCTACCCAGGGTTTACCGGTGTCGCACCTCATGCGCTCTCCGGCTCGGTCGGCCTTAAAAATGAAACGGTGATCTGTCCGCTTCCGCATTTCTGCGTTCGACGGGGTGGGTGATGCAGCCTCGCCTCGAAGGCGGGGACAGCATCGGCGCGAAGGTCTCGCCTTGCGCTACAGGGTGATCAGTCCTCGATTCGTAGCGTCATCCATCTGCATGGGGCCACCCCCGACCGAAAGCCCAGGGCAGTACAGACGTACGAGCGGCTTCACACGCGGAGCCCATGGGGGCCACACGACGTGTGCTGCGCAGTGCGCATGCTCGAACAATGACGGGAACAGGGGTGCGGCATCGGGTGCCGGCCAGTTAAACCGAACGCGAGACATGCCCTCGAGGGGCGTCCGACAGGAAGCTGCCGGCAAAGTCTGGCGTTGCACTACGGGTAGAGCGGCTTCGAGCATGGCCTCGGGGGCCATGCCAACCCGACTCAAGGTCGGGGCTGAAGAGGCGGGTAACGACCGCAACGCCTTTCGCTCCGCGATGGAGCAGGCCTGGATGGCCTCGGGAGCCTGTAGTTCACACCTTGAGCGAGAGTAGGTCAATGGGCAGACCTGCCGAAACACCAGGAATGTAGGGGCTTGCGGATGGCACTTGAAATTGAAACTCAGGGTGAATTTATTTTTCAAGTGACGATTGGAGTGAGGCGGAATCAGGGCTTGACGGGCGTTTTTTCGGCCTCTGGTTACCACCGTGAAGGTTTCGACTCCACTTCGCTCAGGACCGTAGGGAAATAGCTGGAAATGTGCCCTTGACGCATCCTGATCCAGTGAGACCGTAGGACGAAGCGGAAGGCGTTTTGATGCTCGGCGCAGGAACTCTATGTTCATCGCATCCCAGGTCGACTGGAATTCGAATGCGGTCGAGGCTGATTGCGATAGCTGGGCAAAACAAGATGGTTTTCGCGTGGGCTGGCCGCGTCGGGATACCGATGCTAGCCGTTGAAACCTATTATTGGAGTCTCACATGGACTATGTCGTCAGAGCGGTGGATGTTGGGTTTGGCAACACCAAATACATCAGCAGCGTGGCCGGCGGTGATATCCGCTGTGCCAGTTTCCCTTCGGTCGCTTATCCGACCATGCGCGAGCATTCCGGTCAGTCCGGCTACGAGCGGCGTAAGACGGTGGCGATTCCGATCAACGGCCTGTTCTATGAGGTCGGTCCCGAGGTCGAACTGGCCGCGGACACCTTCCGTGCTACTCAGATGCATGATCGTTACACCGAGACGCCGGAGTACATGGCGTTGCTGAGAGGGGCATTGGCCTTCATGAAGCAGCCTGTCATCGACCTGCTGGTCGTGGGGTTACCCGTGGCTGTGCTTACTACCAAGAAAGCCGCCCTTGAGAAGGCGATAATCGGGACGCACGGCATTGGAAATGGCAAGAGCGTCGTGGTTCGCCAGGCCTTGGCTGTCGCGCAACCGCAGGGAGCCTTGGTCGATTTTGCCGTACAGCACGGGAAGATGTGCAGCATCGAACTAGAGCAGAGCTTGATCCTGGACCCGGGTTCTCGTACCTTCGACTGGCTGGTGGCTCGGGGGATGCGTCTGGTGCAGAACAAGAGCCATTCGGTGAACCGGGGCATCTTCGACATCCTGCAAGCCATTGCCGCAGAGGTTGGGCACGACATCGGTACGCCCTACAACGATATCGAGGCCATCGACGTGGCGCTCCGCACCGGCAAAAACCCGGTGATCTACCAGAAGCCCTACGACATCTCGCGGGCCATGCCCATAGCCCATTCCATCGCCCAGCAGGCCGTGTCGTCCATGATGCGTTGGATTGAGGCGAGCTACAGCTTCCAGAACATTATCCTGGTCGGCGGCGGCGCATATCTGTTCAAGAAGGCGGTGAAAGAGGCCTTTCCGAAGCACCGCATCCTGGAAGTGAAGGATCCCCTGCATGCCAACGTCCGGGGTTTCCAGATCGCCGGCATGAATCACGTGGACAAGCTCTTCAGTGGCTCCAGCACTGTGGACCAGGTAGGTGCGTGATGAGCGAGAAGACGATTCCGGTGCACGAGACGATCCGCATGCTGTTTGAGCTGGACCGCGCGGACGACTCTCAGCTTTACGATGACCTGATCCGTTTCAAGAAAGGGACGAAACGGATCAATCGGCTGCGGCTCTTGGCGCGTGAAGGTGCCATTGGACAAATGAGCCTGGCTACGGCGAGGGCTTTTCCGCGTCAGTACCCGATATCGCCCACCAACGGTGACGCTGTTGTGCGGTCAGCCAGCCCTGCGATTTCTATGCCGATCGCGTCAGACGTGTTCAACGACCCCATCTCCGACTATTGAGAAAAGGAGGATCAGTATGTCTACTAAGCACATTCCAGCCGCTCGAGACCGAGTGCAAGGCAATCTGCACAATCGGTTGTCCACGCGGCGTGCAGTTATTCGTTATGGTTCACCTGTTACGATGAGGTCAATTTTGCAGCAGAGATCGAGGCGATATTGGCCGAGTTCTGCCGAATTCTAAAATAGCCGCTGAATCATCCGGGTTTGATAGATTTTTTTCAGCGTCCGGTTTGGATTTGAAATAAACACCGGTCTAGCAAGCAAAAGGGCCATAGGCTTCTGATTGAAAAGCGTGACGGACGCACATGTCTTAGAGGCTGACAACCTCCATGGTCACAATAATCGAGCATAAAGTGAAGCGGAAACTGAAATCTAAGAGGCGGAAAGACAAACATATCAAAAACCCGAAGAATCTGGGATTCACGGCCTTCGAGCACCCTTTCAACAAAATCGATAAAGATGTTTTGAAGAAAGCTTTTCTATCCACGGGGCAGGAGAGCAGCAAAAAGTTTCCAGCGATTCTTCAATCGCTTCTCGGTCACTTCCGCACTTGGTATCCGCCTTTCATTATTTCGACGATTGCCACGTATGGCCTGCAAGTGGGAGTCGGTGATGAAGGTGTGTCGTCCCAAGGGTTTATAGAGAACATGCAACAGCATCATGTTGAGATGCTGCAGGCGCTTGCGCTGACTCTACCTCATGCCGAGTGGGGAAGCGAACCAGCGCCACCTAAGGTCATCCAGCAGGTGATCGACCAGGCAGGCGAACTGGCCGAGGCATTCATGTACCGCAGATTCGTCGCAATGGATGAGGAGCGCGATGAACAGCAACGTGTCGTACTAGCCCTCCAAGAACGTCTCCGGGCGCATACCCAGATGGTCCGGAATTGGGGTTATTTCTCAGCAGTTGTCAGAATTTCGAAAGAAATGTACGGGGCACTTGACCAGGATCTATCAAGTCATTTTGGGTTCAGCGCCACAGATATGATCGAAGTCTCCAAGGCACTGCTCACATCGTTTGAGCGGCGAGCTAACCAGCGATGGACTGTCCTGCGCGACATCTTCCGGGCCAGCACCACCGAGCAGTTGGTTCGGGACTTCTACGCCAAGTACCCAGATGTCGAAGGTGACCCTTCGGAATTCCTGGCCGGCATTCCGAAGGACGTGACTACACAAATGGTCAAGTATCGATTACTGGCTCACGCTGATATCGCGTTGGTCAAGCTAGGCATTGCCGATGCAGACGAGCTTGCCGAACTGACTGGACGAACCAGTGAGGTGGTTGGGCAGATACTAGGAAAATTGTCTCTGCGTCCTGGTGATCTTTGTGCTGAGCAGATAGACAGTTTTTTTCTTGCTAACCCAATATGGATTTCTCCAGGCATGAAAATCGCCGGGGAGTTCTTCTTTCCAACCCCGCAGATCATATTCAGTCATATTCACCCAATAATGAACGCGTTGGCCGAAGCGGCCGGTGTAAAGACAAAACTTGAAAGGCGCCGTGCGACTTTTTTGGAGGCCAAGGTTAAGGAGGTTGTAGAGAGAGCCCTCCCTGGAATAAGTCTCACCACGAATGCAAAGTGGGAGGTTGATGGCAAAATCTTCGAGACCGATTTGCTGGGCCAAATCGATCGCGTGGCCTTCATAGTTGAAGCCAAGTCTGCTGCTCTAACTCCCCAAGGGCTACGTGGAGCACCCGACCGGGTGAAACGCCATGTGCGCGACTTGGTGGTATCCCCCGCTCAGCAGTCATTCCGCCTCGAACAAATCATCTTACAGGCGAAGGCTGGAGACCCATCGTCATTCGGCATCGTGTCGTCGCTTGGACTGGTTCTGGGCGATATCGATATTGTCATTCGCGTTTCGGTCACGTTGGATGACTTCTCTACCATCTGCAGTGCGGAGAACGAACTCAAGGCCGCTGGATGGGTTCCTCAGGACCTGCGCCTAGCACCAACGCTTGGGCTTGCGGATTTCGAGGTCGTCGCGGACATCCTGGATGAGCCTGCGTATTTTCTCCACTACCTCGCCGAGCGAGAGCGCGTGCAGAAGAGTATCGACATCTTCGGTGACGAGTTGGACTACTTAGGGTTTTACCTACAGACGGGCTTCAATATCTTCTCGCTTGAAGAGGCTGGGGTCGCGCTAGCAATCACTGAGATGTCCCAAGCTATAGACCACTACTACTGCAGCATCGATGCCGGCGTTGAGGTACGCAAGCCTAGTCCGAAGATACACTCACAGCTTGCGCGCATTATTCAAGAGATCCGGCGGAGAAATGCTAGATCGTGGACTAGCATGTCGCTAGACATGCTGAGCATGGGTAGCGCCGAAGAGCAGGATCTCCTGTTCAGCGAACTGGAAATCCTGCGAGAGAACGTCCGCAAGAACTACATTGACCCGAAGCATCTTTGTTCTCTCGTTGTATCTCCCCCTGCACATCGCGCGGCGTGCGTGATTTTCTACGTCTACCCAGAAGTCCTCTCAAACCAGCGTCAGGATATCGTGAGTCAACTAGCGGGAGATGCTTTTGCAGAGCAAAACCGAACGCGCTGCATTATTGTCGGCCGGAAGATAGAAGAATGGCACCGCCCCTATCAGTTCATCGGAATTGCCATGCCACAAAAGGCGTCTCCCTAGCCGGATAACTTGAGCAGGTTCTACAGGGTTAAAACATTCAATCACAAAGCGTTGACATCGATTAGCGTTCAGAGGAGCCGATCATGGGGAAGAAATCGCGCCTGAAGCAGGAGAAGCGTAAGGCCCAAACAGACCGTCCGGCGGTTGTCGTCGAGGCACCAATGCTGAAACAATCTTCGCAAGACAAACGATTCTATGAACAACTGGGGGAGTTGAAGGGCTACCTTACCCAATTCGGCGCCTACGACATCATTCTTGCCCTCGGAGTGTCAGACCTCTGGCGGCCCAATCGATCAAGCCAAGTAAAGCACAGCCTGGCTATGCTCATTGCTCTGAGTATGCCTCTATGTGAGTTCCTGGGTCGTCGCGCTATCGTCACATATAACGAGTTCGTAGACTTTCTGAATGGGCTGAGGCGACTGTTACCAAGCTTCCCCATGCTTGAGGATTTCGTTCCGGAGGCAGACTGGGGTGAAATACGCGTAGCAGGATTGGATGGCTTTCAACGCATCTTCTACGGCGGCAGTGTCGAGCGGATTCCGGACTTCATAGAGGCGTTCAGGCTTCTTCGTGTTGAACATCCAGTTGCCACACGCGACATGAATCTCGCTATTGCACTGCAGGCGAATATTCTTGGAGCAATTGATGGTTCTCTTGTGGGACCAGAAGAGCATGTGGCCGCAGGGCACATGGAGGTACCAACAGATGTGTTCTGGTTTTCGTGCCGTGAAGCGTTGTTATCCACATACGCTGCCATCCAATCGAACTTTGACGGAACGAGTAGAGAACTAATAGTGGAGTTGGGGGCACTGAGCGCTCCCGACTCTCTAGGAAGTTTCTATGAGGCAATTATGCTGGGGACAGCCTTGCCCACTCTTATGGTGCAAGTGGGGGAAGCATACCTTCCGGTTGCTCCACGAGCTGCTTCGAGCGTGGTTATCGATCTTTGGCATGAACAGGCTAACTCTCTCCGTGCTGACGGCATAGGGAAGCTTGCCGGGCGGCTCGGCAAGTTTTTGTCGGATCGGCTCCGAGAACATGACGTGATTGCCGGGCCCGCTGATCTCATCGGAACATCACATCGATTCGATCGACAAATCGCTGCCGTTGTTCGTTCTGAAGGAAAACTTTATTTCATCCTGCCGATCAATCTTGATGACCTGGCAAAGCTAGGGCAGATGGAGCGTTGGTTTAACAGGTTGGTAGATGAAAGCGCGCGTTGGGCACTGAGGCTTCCTAATCAAAGGCAGATAGTGGAGCTACGCAACGGAAAAGGAGATTTCCCACGATCCAACGGGATCCAACTCGTAGCTGTCATCGCGCGGGTTAGTACTCAGGCCGCATCCTTTGGGTTGCCAGATTTGGGTATGCGGGTCATCGGATTGCCCGATTTTGTATCGCTTTTTGACTCAGTGAAGGGCAGCGACGAGTTGGATGCGTTCATTACCTACTTGGACGATACGGAGTCATCCACACGAGGCATGATTGGTGTTATCGATCAATTTGCAGCCTTTCGCGACAGCCATGGCGTCTTAATAGAGGGTGCTGAGTCTCCTGATTGGATTAACCTCGACCCACACTGGAACTCCTGTTGGCGCTTCAGGGAACTCGAGGCTTTCTGGGCATCCGCTCCGCATAGATTTCCTGATGATCGGCACACTTGGGTTGTGGACAAGAGAGAAGACGGTCTTACTTCGATGAAGGCCAAAGGACCTTTCGCGCTTGCGTGGTCTGGCGGCGTGGGGCGATGTGTAGTGCAAGCTTTTATGGAAGTCGGATCGAATCCCGACTATGAGAACGGGCCGCTACTGGAGTTGTTTGTTCATTGCGTTGCTGACGCATGCACTCAGCGTAGTTCTCTGCTTGAGAAGCTAGAGCTATTTCGCCGAGAGCAGATCGCAATCCACTGTGAAATGGATCTTCGGACACTACCGTTGAGGGATGATGATGAGGCGACAGCCCATTGTGCGTCGCTACCCTTGTTCACAAGCCTGAAGCTCGCCTTTGGTTCATCTGAGAAAGCGATTTTTGCGGTGGTAGTAAATCTCTCCAGGCTTTACTCTGGGCTCAACTGCGCTGCAGATGCCTCGTTTGAGGTGGAATGTGCGATCGAGTTGGCCGTTGGCTTGTCAGCGTTGCTTGGCTTGAGTTGTGAGGAAAACGTCTTGGAGTCACTACGCGCGACAGAGAAACGACCACCAAGATTCACACTACGTAGCACCCAGCGCCCCTTTGACGTGCCCGACCATGCGAGCCCAAACCTCCCAGATGCTGGTCAATTTAAGCTCGCCCGCAAGGAGTTAGCCTTCGTCTTCAAGCAACAAGGGGTCGCTCCTGCTCGTTATGAACTGGAACCGGCCAAGCTCATCATGAACTCCGCCCGGGATACGATGCGAAGTGATCTGCATGCAACGATCGCCAAATTCGATCGAAAGCAGTTACTGCAGATCTGTATCGCTCAGCACGACGAGTTAACCGCGAAGTACCAGTATGAGGTGATGCGGTTGAAGCTGAGCCTGAGCCATCAAGTTTCCTTCGATCGATCCACGCGATTCGCCGAAGTGCACGAGAAGTACACCAGCATGGCCCGGAACTATCGCTACTTGCTAGAGTGCTCCGTCAGCTCTCCTGTGCAAAGTGAAATTCGGCCGACGGTCTCCGACATTGTTCAGCAAATTGCACGTATTGACTGGTTATCGGTCCTTTATGAGGCAAGCGACACACTTCATAACGGGATCGATGTTGGAGGAATTGAATTAAATGATTCTTTTGTCCCCACGGTTTTTTTCTCGGAAGATCGAGACACAAAGGAACTGCAGTATCTTCAAGACTTTGCGGGCACAAGGCTAGGAATCGGGCTATCCGAAATCGATGAAGTCAACTCCGATCAGGACAGTGCCAAAAACTGGGCTCAGCTCGATGAAGCGTTCAGCTTGGATCTTGGCTTTTCCCTGACCCATTTGAGCCAGGTGCTCCAGGTACTCTCACACTGGCATTCGGCCGGCGGCGACGATGAGCTTCGTTTTGGCTACGCTGCACCGTTAGCTTTAATTGTTGAACGAGTGCGTGAGCGTCTGCCATCTATCCCTGACGGCGTCACGGAGAAGGTCATTGCATTCCTGACACTAGACCCCATCGGTGTTCGCCGTCTGGCTGGTAAGACGGAGGATGAGCCAGATGTACCAGTTTGGGAGCATTCCAAACGTGTGCATCGGTATACCATTCGTCCCCTGATCCAGATTGATCAAAATGTACTAGCTTGGGGAGCTGCCACAATTGACCGTTCTCGCTCGATCTGGGTCGGTAGCATTGTCAATGGCTATCTGCCCGCAGACTTCCAATGGCCAACGGTTGCAAAAGTTGTTCGCAACATCAAGGAGGGAATTGAGAAGCTTTTAGAGGTGCGGGCGCATGAGATATTTCGAAGGCACGGCGAATTCGTTTTGCACGGAATTGATTTTCGTCGTAGGTTTCCGAAAGAGCGGTTTGATGATGTAGGGGACTTTGATGTGCTTGCGTATTGGCCAGATAGGAATCTCTGGGTCGCGGTCGAATGCAAGTACAACCAACCACCGTTCTGCCTCAAGGATGCACGCCGTTTAAGAGAGCGTATCTTTGGCCGGGGCGAAGATCATGGTCAGTTTTCAAAAATTGAACGTCGGCGTCATTTTTTGGCGAAAAATGTGCACCGGCTCAGGGAATTGCTTCAATGGCCAGAAAGCCAGAATGAAGGCGATACAGAGTTTCGGGACGTCTACGTTTGTAGAGAAATTTCTTGGTGGCTCAAGCACCCGCCGTATGAAACTCGCACAGATTTTGTACGGGTTGATGCGCTTGATGACTGGCTTGGTGCCATGCTCAAGATCTCCACGGATAATCTGAAGTCGGCGGCGAAGTGCGGTCAGGTCTAAGGCAAGCGATTTATGCCGACCGGAGCGTATGTCATCGTAAGCACCCGGCAAAGTCATCTGTGAATTGAAGGCTTAGACCGTGAAGATAGTGTCCACTAAAGACAATGGTGGACACTATGGAAATCGAGAAGCCAAGCCGCCGCAGGCGGAGCCATACAGAAGAGTTCAAGCAGGCGGTGATCTATGCCTGTTGCGAGGCCGCGGTGCATCAGTGGCCGCCATTGCGCTGGCCAATGAACTCAATGCGAATCAGGTCGGTCGCTGGATGCGGGAAAGAGGCGTTGAGCCGCCGAGCCGCAGCCTGCAGGCACGGTAGATTCACCGAAGTGCGGTGTAGAACCGGCATTTGTGCCGGCACCGATTCCCCCTATCATCTCAAGCCTCCCCGACATTCGAATCTAAATCAGGCGTGGTCGCTGGCGAGGCCCTGGATTATTTCGGGAAACTCTACGGCGTTGAGCGAGAAGTCATTGAATTCGATGTCGATGAGCGACGACGAATCCGGGAGGTAAAAGCCCGACCGATTGCTGATGAATTGCATGCCTGGCTGACCAGGCAACGGCAGATGGTGCCCAATGGTAACTGCCTATCAAGGTATAGCATTCAAAACAAATCAATTAGAACAAGCCGGGTGCTGCTTTCAACGCCTTCCTTGGGGATTTTCGGCTGAATACTACGCTTTTTGCTCGTGTTAGATAGAGTGCTCGGCTGACACCTGTATTCGAGAGCTTGTAACGAATTTTGTTATTTTCCGCGTGAGCTTCGTAATAGGCATGAAAATCCTGTTGGAAATACCGACTCACATTATTTTTTGATTTTGACTGACCAAATCTTAGATTTACTAATTCAGCGATTTCCCTTGTTGTGTACCCAGATACCTTGTTTTCACTGAGCAAACTTAGCAAGATCAAGTCTTCCAGTTCGCGTTCCCTTGTTGGGTTAGCCTCATTAGGCTGAAGTTCTAGCAAATGCCCACAATGAGTTGAAAATCGACCAAATAAAATATCAAGTGACTCGTCGTTTGTAATGCTCAAACAGCTAGGTAGATGAGGAATTTCTCCTAGCCCCATGTCATTTTCCTGTTCATCCCGATGCACAAAAGAGCCCGCAGTTACATCATCCCTGCCTCTGGCAATGGCACGTTCTAGCCGAATTGATTGGCTAGCATCAAGAAAGATGACCTGCACATCTCTCTCTGGGGTTAATAACTTTTGTAACTCCAGCACTTCCTCAGGTGATCTGAAGCCTGAAACAACCACATTCGAATAGTGTTTTTCCTCTACCTCTTTGGCAATCGCTTTTGGAACTATGGTTGGATCTTGGCTAAGGGCTGATGCTGCAAAGTCACCAATTTTTATACCTGTCCAGATACCGTGCCTACGCCAGAACGCTTGGTACATAAAATCGCTGGCTTCGAGGTGGATGTAGCCTTGCGTATCTCTTAACCACTGCGCTAACCGTGTCTTCCCTGCACAGCTATAACCACAAAGGAGAAAAACAGATGGGGCCTTGGGAATTAGAGAAAGAGGTAGCTGTAATGAGGCATGCTTTTTCGCTTGATTAACGATGCCTGCATTGGAGAGAAAATCGATAGCCTGCTTGAATGCTCGGTAGCGAAAATCAACTGAATTAGCGTCAGAAATGGCTAGGCAACTGATTGGAACACCAAATCCTTCCGGCACAAACCATCGATTAAACGTTCGATTGTCTAGCCATGGATATAGTAGGTTTGGCTTGATTGGAGTTTCACTTGTGACAACCCGTCCCTTGGTCTCTCCGTGAAACCAAACAAACGAATCACCAATTCCCATCGCATGACGAACGCGCTCGGGAATATGCAGAACGATATCGGATCGAACTGTGGCTGATCGATTGCCTCCAGCCTTGAGAATGAGAGCATTAAGCGTCTCAAAATTCATGTCACGCATCCAAAATTTCACGTGAACACCTGGCACGTCAACATCATCTGTGCTCAGCGCATCAACTCTTACCGATGTATCTTCTAAGAAAAAGTGGCCGAAATCATCAGCCCCAAATTTTTTTTTCCATTGATTTAGGGCGCTTTCGTAGCTTTCTCTTAATAGAGCTTCGCGATCATCAAGTCGTGGCTCGTGGTAGCTCCCATAGAATGTTTTTTCCCTGAATCCTGAAATAGTGACGCCCAGTCGGGTGCCGATATACTTGAAGTGAGCAAGCTTTGCTCGGTTCGAGGTGAAAAATACGAGTTCAGACAACGGTGATCTCCCGCCCATGATTTCGAGGTTGCGTTTGAATCAAACGCGCATCAGGGAAGGCTATTCGAATGCGTGAGCAAACCTGGTCGAAGTCCTTTGCCAAGAAATATAAGCTTGGGCCAAGGCTTGTTAATCCGACTGCATCGCAGCCGAGATCACGTAGCTTGCTCATTGTTTTCGTGATCACATCTCCGAATGCCGCAATCTCTGAGCGCTTCCAAATGCATTGCTGGAGGGTATTGATTGCTACGCAGAATGTGGAAAAGTCGTGCGACAAGGCTGAGGAAACCACACCAAATGTAGCGTGGTAAACCGCTTCGTGCACATCTTGCGGCGAAAGCGGACAAACCGATTCGAATACTTGACACTCAGCCTGTGAAGATAGAGGCTGCACATCTGCTGACGTCAATATTCCAACCTTCCAGGAGGGCATAGGCATTGATACGAGAGAGATTGGCAACCGAAAGTTGGTATCAATCGCTCCTGACGGCATGAATGGCTGGCCATCCTCAACCCTGCCTGCATCAAATACCAACCCGCCGTCGAAATAGGTATTGATTCCAATGCCAGAGACACCTCCGCGTCCTGACAGCTGTTGCAATGTCGCTTTGTCTATTGGGTGATTATTTGCAATCAGCAATGCCTCAACACATGAAAGGGTTATTGCTGTTCCAGAGCCAAATCCTGTGTGCCTAGCTATTTCTCCACAGTCAATAAGGCTGATACCAGTGCACAACTCAAGATCAGTAGTAATTTTCTGTAGCCGTGAACTCAACTTGACGATCTCTGGTTCTGTGAACCCAAAACTCCTGAGAACCGAAATATCAGTGTGTTGGCTTGTTGAGAACTTAAGCTTTAGCGATGGTGCATCTACTGAAAACCCGACTCCTCCATTACGCCTATAGCCCTTACCAGACAGGTCTAATAGACAGATATGAAGGCGAGGATAGGCACAAATTGAAATGGTTGAATTAGGCTTACTCAACAGCAAGGCCCCATTCGTGATTGAAGTAGTCGATGTACGGCTTTGCAAATGTTCCGTCGCAAACTGTATGTACCGCAGGCGTATCTTTGCTGCGAATATTCGGAAACTGTGGGCCAACTAAACAGTCATTGTCGATACGGAAGATGTTGTGAGTTGGCGAGTGGTCAAAGTATTTGTATTCAAAACAATCGGGATATTTTGCTTTCAATTCGGAAAGTTGTCTCGCTGCGCTCGCAAATTTTTCTTGTTGCCCAACCTGTCCAAGGTGAGTTTCGTTAGCCACAATAATTCGTACATGTACTTTGCGGTCTAGTGCAGAAAGTAGAACACGATTCGCCTCTATTGGACTACTAGAGGCAGCAAAATCTTCTAAAAAACGAGATGCGGTTCCGCCCATCAGATCAATTTGTTTTTTGGCTTTTTCGATCAATGAACCGTAGTATCGTGCATCATCCCTAGTCATTAAAATTGATTTGACCTTTAAGCCACGAAGGCGAGAAATTTCACGAAACTCTGACCATTGGAGTGTGTACTGAATTAGCGCCACAACAAGGCCTGGCACCATTCCGGAGGCTAAGACGTAAAACAGCCCTTCTGGTGTTGTCCATCCTTTTTCTGCCGGGGCAAATGATTTAAATAGAGCCCAAAACACACCCGTAAGAATGACCAGCAAGAGCAAAATTGCCCAGTGCAAAGGAATTACTAGCCGTTTTTCAAATATAGACATCACTGCTTCCCGATAAACAATAGTTCCGTCCTAGCACGCGTTGATAGACTGCGTTGATAATTTTGTCGAAACACCTCTGTTTGCCGAAAAGTGCTTCTGAAATGTTCCGTTATTTGTTTTTCATCCGGATGGGCATCTGCCACATAGGAGAGAACTACGGTAGATTCGCTGAAATTACTGATAGCTGAATATAAAGATGATTCAAACTCTAATTTTGAATGCCACTCTTCTGGCTCGATACGGTCGGAAAATCCTTTTATCTTGCTCTCTTGATCAATAAGATTTGGCCACTCCTCAAATCGAGCCAAGCCCTCAAGAAAGTGATATCTCGTTAAATAGGACTCTGTGTGGCGATGGGAGTTAAAGTACGGAGGGTCCATGTACACAATGTCGAAATCGCTTCCCAAATTATCAACAGATCCACAAGGCAAAACTGTAATTGGATTCCTGATTAATGTTCGACCGCGAATTAGCTCACCATAGGCCGATAACATGTGTTCCCCAAAACTTTTTTCCCATGTGGCACGGTTGCCAAAACTCACGGGTTGCTCGGAGTATCGGATATTTAGATTGGCTCGATGAAAAAGGTTGTATGGGCGTTTACTTAAACATGCCTGGAACAAGCAATAGAGTAGAACAGCCCTCTCTACTTTGCTTTCCTTTTCCGAAATTTTTTCCATTACTCCATCCAGCCATCTATTTTCTTCCGGCTTGAAATAGAGACCATCAAAAACTTGAGTGACAAAACCATCTCTTGGCTTAACGGTAGCCAAGAATATCTTCATGCGATCAGGATGAAGGCTGACTTCTCCCAAGTCACCAAGTAGCGCTTGGGCCGAGATCTCTTGGAATCGAAATACGTCGTTATACGTTACCTTTTTTCCCAAGTGACTAAAAAGTAGCGATACGGTTCCGGTTCCCCCAAACGCGTCTAAGACCGTAGTCCCACGTAGTTCTTGCAGGTGAGAGAAAAGCCAAGCAAGTTGCTTCCTCTTGCTGCCATAAAACCTCGTCTTGGGAAATTTCGACAACTCGAACTCAACAGATACCGCTGTACGGTGTGATTTCTTTGGCTCTTGGTAGTTACCCCGATGATGATGCTCAGATGGGAAAGAGTTATCACCAACCGAATGATCAGCAGAGTCGATAAATTCTATAGTCATTAAAAAGTCATTTTTAATCGGCGGAGATTCCACGAATTATCCATCAACAAAAACTCCCAAGATAGATGCCAAGTCGGCTCAAAGCTCTTCTTCTAGGCGTAGAGCGAGATCATGCTGCTTTTACGAAAGAGAGGCAAGGAACAACAGGATTGGGCAAGAAGTCGACGGAACCCTGATGCATAAGTTGTCACTCCTGGTCTCAAATTGCCTGTGGCAGGTCTGTACTCAGACCCCGGCCACTTTTCATCGAGGACACCACCGACCGCTTTGGCCGACCTGTTACCGGTGAGCTGACATTCTGGGCGACTGCTCGAGTCAGAAACCTGCCGTTGGTCTGCGGTGACAAGGGATGACGGGAACGGGTCGGGGGTGTGAGTTCGCCGGCCAGCGAAGCGGTCATTGACAGTCATCAGTGGCTGAACGGCAGATGGCCTGAACATTTGCCGCCCGATCCTTGCCACGGTCCCAAGGTCGCCTGTCGTGCCGATAAGGCGCCGTTGCTATCGTCCAGCATTGTCATCATCTGTGGCAGTTTTTCACTAAACTAGGAAAGAGCTTGCTATATGAGGGTAGATGTGACGGTAGACTTTGAAATGAGAAAACGAGAAGTTAGAATTAATACGGCTTTCCAGCCATTGGAAATTATCGAGTAGGATCCTCATGACAGCCGCGTGATGCAGGAGGTGTGGTCATTCGCAAGAAGGCCTACGTCGACAAGGAGTTTGCTACAGCATTGAGTTTTCTTGAAAATGGGTACAGCGGAAGTTCATCTCCCAATTGATCCGTAGCGAGATGAGTGTGACAGCTCTTGTCCAATCTGACTGGTAAAATAGTCGAACTCGGCACACCGCTTAAATGTGTTGGTACTTTTGTTGGTATATTAAAAATAAACTTTCAGTGTTCGTTTCTATTTCTATGTTCTGGAGCGATGTTTGATCCCCATCAGTCGCCCCAGAATTTAACCCCCGCACACCGCAAGGTCTGCGGGGGTTTTCACTTTGGAGTCTGCTCAACGTGATGAACTTGGATATTGCCGCCCTGCAGCCAGCGCTTGTCTGGTCTCATTTTGCGAATTTGTGCGCGATCCCACGCCCTTCAAAGGAGGAGGCGACGCTGCGCGATTCATTGCGGCAGTGGGCGCTGGTGCGTGGTTTGGCGGCGGTGGTCGATGCGGCGGGCAACCTGATTATCCGCAAGCCGGCGAGTGCCGGTGGCGAGGGGCGGCAGGGTGTCGTGCTGCAGGCGCATCTCGACATGGTGTGTCAGAAGAACGCCGATAGCAGTCACGATTTTTTCCGTGATCCGATTGTTCCGGCGTTGCGCGATGGTTGGCTGGTGGCTGAAAAGACGACGCTGGGGGCCGATAACGGGATTGGCGTGGCGCTGATTCTGGCGGCGCTTGAGGATGAAAGTCTTGTTCATGGGCCGCTCGAAGCCTTGCTGACGGTCGATGAAGAGGCCGGCATGGGTGGGGCGCGTGGCCTTGAGCCGGCCGTTTTGCAGGGGCGGCTGATGCTCAATCTTGATACCGAGGCTTGGGGCGAGTTTTATCTCGGCTGCGCCGGTGGGCTGGATGTGAATGTCGAGCGCGCTGGTGTGGCCGAGCCGCTGCCAGCTGGCTTTGAGGTGGTGCAGATTGCGTTGCGTGGCCTGCGTGGCGGGCATTCCGGCGTCGATATCCACGAGGAGCGAGGCAATGCGATCAAGCTGCTGGTTCGTGTTCTGCGCGAGCTGGAGGGCGTGACGCCGCTGCGCTTGGTTGGTCTGGTCGGCGGTTCGGCGCGCAATGCCTTGCCGCGTGAGGCGGTAGCCACGGTGGCTGTGCCTGGCGGTCGGGGCGGAGCATTGGTGAGCTGGCTGGCCGGGATGGAGGTGACCTTGCGGGCCGAGTTGCGCGGGATCGACGAGGGCTTGAACCTCACTGTTACGGTGGCCGAGGCGACGCAGGTCATGGCGGCGGCCGAGCAGGAAATCTGGCTCGGTTCGTTGCATGCGGCACCGCATGGCGTGCGCCGGATGAGCCGGCAGGTGCCGGGCGTGGTCGAGACGTCGAACAATCTGGGCATGGTCGATTTGCACCCGAATGGGGGATCGTGCAACTTTATGGTGCGTTCGCTGATCGGGAGCGGCAGTCTGGCGCTGGCCGATGAAATTGTCAGTTTGTGGGCTTTGAGTGGAACGCACGCCGAGAAATCCGGTTTTTATCCGGGCTGGGCGCCGAATCCGGATTCGGCGTTGCTCAAGCTATGCCAGTCGGTTTATCGGCGCGACTTTGCTGCTGAGTCCAAGGTTCAGGTCATTCATGCCGGGCTGGAGTGCGGCATCATCGGCGACAAGTATCCGGGGATGGATATCGTCTCCTTCGGCCCGACCATCCGTGGCGCGCATGCGCCGGGCGAGCGGGTCGAGATTGCTTCGGTCGAGCGGTGCTGGCGTTTGTTGCGGGCGATTTTGACGGAAATTCGGTAGTCCTCTTGCCGGGAGGCGGGCCAAAACCATTTCAATTTTGGCCGAATTTTCCGGTTGACCGTGGAAGTGGCCTATCGGCGCCGAATGGCCTCGCGGCGGGCCAGACCGAGCTTGGTCGAGCGTTCCATCTTTTGCACGAAGGCGGGGAAGTCGAGGCCGAACTTGGCGCGCAACTCCTTGGCGTAGTTGTGCAGCCAGCGCCAGCGCGGCTCGAAATGACGTTCCTTGAACGCGTAGAGGACGTGGTTGCCGTCGTCCGGCACCGAAATCACGATGACCTGATCGTCAAAAACGTGCATGGCTTCGCCGATCAATCCGGCGTAGGTTTCCTTTTCGCCCGCCAGATTGATGACTAGCACGCCGTTGCCGGAGAGCTTGGCCCAGGCGTTGTCGAAGAATTCGCGGTTGGCCAGGCTGGGGGCAAAGCCGGTCTTGTCGAAGGCGTCGACGAGCAGGGCGTCGATGCCTTTTTCAGTTCTTTCAAGGAATTCGGCACCGTCAGCTTCGAGAACCTGGAGGCGATCATCGTCGGGTGGCATGAGAAAGGTGTCGCGGAAGGCGATGACATTGGGGTCGAGTTCGACGGCCGTCAGTTGCGTGCCGGGCATGCGCTGGTAGCAGAATTTGATCAGCGAGCCGCCGCCGAGACCGATCAGCACGATGCGTTTCGGGCGCGGCTGGAAGAGCAGGAAGGCCATCATTTTCTGCGTGTAGCGGATGGCCAGGTCGTGCGGCGCCTTGAGCGACATTTCGCTCTGCATGAGGCGGACGTTGAAATAGAGGAAACGCGATTTGCCGTCGTCGATGACGAAGGGCTTGGGGTAGCTTTCGTCGAGCAACTGGGCGCGGAGTTCGCCTTCGCGCGCCCATGATGGCTCATGCATGAGCACGGTGCCCGTTTCGACTTCGAACGGGCTGGGCATTTCAAACAACTGGTTCAATCCGGTAGATCGGCGGCGTGAAGCAGGAAGACGAATTCGTCGCCGGCAGCAGTGTCGAGCCAGGTGAAGGGCAGCGTCGGGTAGGCGGCTTCGAGGTCGTCGCGGTTGTGGCCGATTTCGACGATCAGGATGCCGTTTTCAGTCAGGTGCTTCTTGGCTTCGCGCAGGATGATGCGCGTGAAATCGAGGCCGTCTTGACCGGAGCCGAGCGCCAGTTCCGGTTCATGCAGGTATTCCGGCGGCAGTGCGGCAACCGATTCGGCATTGACGTAGGGCGGATTCGAGATGATCAGGTCGAACTTGCGGCCGGCCAGCTTGGTGAAGGCGTCGGACTGGATCAGCTCGACGCGGTCGGTCAGGTGGTAGTCGGCGACATTACGCTCGGCGACGGCGAGGGCATCTTCGGACAGGTCGACCGCAGCAACCTCGGCATTCGGGAAGGCGAGGGCGGTCAGGATGGCCAGGCAGCCGGAACCGGTGCACAGGTCGAGGGCGGACTCGATGGCCCATGGATCGTCGATCCACGGCGTGAGCTGTTCATCGAGCAGTTCGGCGATAAAGGAGCGCGGCACGATGACGCGGTCGTCGACATAAAAACGGTGCTCCCCGAGCCAGGCTTCGTGGGTCAGGTAGGCGGCGGGCAGGCGGTCCTGGCAGCGGCGCGCGTAGATGTCGAGCAGCAGTTCGCGCTCATGCGGCAGCAGGCGGGCGTCGAGGAAGGGTTCGAGGCGGTCGAGCGGCAGGTTCAGCGTGTGCAGGGTCAGATAAACCGCTTCGTCCCAGGCGTTGTCGCTGCCGTGACCGAAGAAGAGCTGGGCGGCGTTGAAGCGGCTGACGGCATAACGGATGTAGTCGCGAACGGTGAACAGTTCGGTTTTGGCGGCAGTGGTCATGCGGTCAGGAGTTGTTCGAGGATGCGGTGGTAAATGGCCGAGAGCTTGGGCAGGGAATCGACGGCGATGCACTCGTCGATCTTGTGGCTGGTCGCATTGACCGGGCCGATTTCGAGCATCTGCTTGCAGATTTCGGCGATGAAGCGTCCGTCCGAGGTGCCGCCGGTGGTCGATAGCTCGGTGTCAATGCCGCAAACCTCGCGGATGGCTACGGTCGCCGCATCGGCCAGCGGACCACGGCCGGTCAGGAAGGGGCGGGCGCCCAGCGTCCAGTGGATGTCGTAGTCCAGATTGTGTTTTTCGAGGATGGCGCGCAGGCGCTGCTGCAGGCCTTCCGGCGTGCTGGCCGTGGAAAAGCGGAAATTGAATTTGATTTCCAGTTGACCGGGGATGACGTTGGTCGCACCGGTGCCGCCGTGGATGTTGGAGACCTGCCAGGTGGTCGGCGGGAAATATTCGTTGCCTTCATCCCAGAGCGTCGCGGCCAGTTCGGCCAGGGCCGGGGCGGCTTCGTGGATAGGGTTGCGACCTTTTTCCGGGTAGGCGATGTGGCACTGAATGCCCTTGACCGTCAGCACGCCGGAGAGGGAGCCGCGGCGGCCATTCTTGATCATGTCGCCGAGGGTGTTGACCGAGGTCGGTTCGCCAATGATGCAGAAATCGAGCGTTTCACCGCGTGCCTTGAGCGCTTCGACAACGATGGTGGTGCCGTCGACCGCGTCGCCTTCTTCGTCCGAGGTCAGCAGGAAGGCGAGGGAGCCGGGATGATTCGGGTGGGCAGCGATGAAGGCTTCGACGGCAGTCACCGAAGCGGCGACCGATGACTTCATGTCGGCCGTGCCACGGCCGTAGAGCATGCCGTCACGGACTTCCGGGGCGAAGGGCGGCGAGCTCCACTTGTCGAGCGGGCCGGTCGGCACGACATCAGTGTGGCCGGCGAAGACGAAAAGCGGTGCCACTGTGCCGCGCCGGGCCCAGAGGTTGGTGACGCCGTTGCGGTTGATGAATTCGATGCTGAAACCGAGCGGTTTGAGGCGTTCGGTGATGATTTCCATGCAGCCGCCGTCTTCCGGCGTGACCGAGTGGCAGGAGATGATCTGCCGGGCCAGTTCAAACGTGGGGTCCGACATCAGTGGGTTTCTTCGTCGTGGTCGGCCAGGCTCAGCGTGAATTCCTTGAAGGAGGTGCCGGCTTCGCTGGTGCTGTCGAATTCGAGCGCGACGTCGGTCTTGCGGTCGTCCTTGCCGTTGGTGCTGCCGAATTCGGAATTGTTGATGAGCCACGACAGGTTGGTCGGCGAATCGGCGTTGGCCAGTGCTTCGTCGATGGTGATGGTGCCGCCGCTGTACAAGTTGAACAGGTCCTGCTCGAAAGTCTGCGATCCCGGGGCCAGCGTTTGCTCCATGGCGTCCTTGATGCCCTGGACTTCGCCGCGCTCGATCAGTTCGCTGATGTGGCGGGTGTTGAGCATGATTTCGCAGGTCGGAATGCGCTTGCCGTCCGGTTTCTTGACCAGGCGCTGGGAGGCAATGGCGCGCAGGGCGACCGACAGGTCGAGGAAGAGCGCCGGCCGGTTTTCGAGCGGGAAGAAGCTGATGATGCGGTTCAGTGCGTGGTACGAGTTGTTGGCGTGCAGCGTGGCCAGGCACAGGTGACCTGTCTGGGCGTAGGCGATGGCGGCCTGCATGGTTTCCTTGTCGCGGATTTCGCCGATCAGGATACAGTCCGGGGCCTGGCGCATGGCGTTCTTGAGCGCCGATTGCCAGTCCATCGTGTCCATGCCGATTTCGCGCTGGTTGACGATGGATTTCTTGTGCTTGAAGAGGAATTCGATCGGGTCTTCAACCGTCAGAATGTGGCCTGAACGGTTGGCATTGCGGTGGTCGAGCATCGAGGCGATGGTCGTCGACTTGCCTGAGCCGGTGGCGCCGACGATCAGGATCAGGCCGCGCTTTTCCATGATCAGCTCGCCGAGGATCATGGGCAGGCCGAGTTCATCGAGCGGCGGGATGTTGCCGAGGATGAAGCGGATGACGATGCTCGTCGAGCCGCGCTGGCGGAAGATATTGACGCGGAAGTTGCCGACGTTGGGCACACCGAAGGAGAGGTTCATCTCCCAGCTCGCCTCGAAGGTCTTGATCTGGTCCGGCGACATCAGTTCGTAGGCGATCTTCTCGATCATGTCCGGCAGCATGACCTGCTGGTTGACCGGGAGCGTGTTGCCCTGGATCTTGATGTGGATCGGCGCGCCTGCGGATATGAAGATATCCGAGGCCTGCTTTTCAGCCATCAACTGGAACAGTTTGTCGAGAATCATGACAAGACCTTCTTGGTGGTTTGACTTACGGGCGCAGCAGCTCGTTGATGCTGGTCTTCGAGCGGGTTTGTGCGTCGACCTTCTTGACGATGATCGCGGCATACAGGCTATACGCGCCGTTGGCCTTCGGCAAGGTGCCGCTGATCACGACCGATCCGGGTGGTACGCGACCGTAGGTGACTTCGCCGGTTTCGCGGTCGTAGATCGGGGTGCTCTGGCCGATATAGACGCCCATGGACAGCACCGAGTTCTCGCCGATGATGACGCCTTCGACGACTTCCGAACGGGCGCCGATGAAGCAGTTGTCTTCGATGATGGTCGGGTTGGCCTGCAGCGGCTCAAGGACGCCGCCGATGCCGACGCCGCCGGAGAGGTGCACGTTCTTGCCAATCTGCGCGCAGGAACCGACGGTGACCCAGGTGTCGACCATCGTCGCTTCATCGACGTAGGCGCCGATGTTGACGAAGGACGGCATGAGCACGGCGTTCTTGGCGACGTAGGAACCCTTGCGGACAATGGTGCCCGGGACGACGCGGAAGCCGCCCTGGCGGAACTGCTCTTCGGTCCAGCCTTCGAACTTGGTGTCGACCTTGTCGTAGAAGCGAACGTCGCCGGATTCCTGGACGCGGTTGTCGCGCACGCGGAAGGAAAGCAGCACGGCCTTCTTGATCCACTGGTGGGTGACCCAGTCGCCGTCGATCTTTTCGGCGACGCGCAGGGCGCCGGAGTCGAGCATGCCGACCACCTGGTTGATGGCGGCGACGGTGTCGACCGGGGATTGCGGGGACAGCTCGGTGCGGCGTTCCCAGAGTTCTTCGATGATGGCTTGCAGGGGATGGCTCATGGATGTTCTCTCTGTTTACAGTTGTTGTGCGAATTGACGGATGCGCCGGGTCGCTTCCAGACACTCGTCGAGTGAGGCGACCAGCGCGATACGAATGAAATTGGCCCCCGGATTGACGCCGCGGACTTCGCGCGCCAGGAAGCTGCCGGGCAGGACCACGACATTATAGTGTTCGAGCAGGCCGCGGGCGAACTCGGTGTCGGCGATGGGCGTCTTCGCCCACAGGTAGAAGCTGGCGTCCGGCATGCCGGTGCCGAGCACTTCGGCAATCAGCGGCGTGCAGGCAGCGAACTTCTCGCGATACTGGTTGCGGTTGTCGAGGACATGCGCCTCGTCGTTCCAGGCGGCGATGGAGGCCGTCTGCACCGGCGGCGACATGGCGCAGCCCTGGTAGGTGCGGAACAGCAGGTATTTCTTGAGGATGGCCGCGTCGCCGGCGACGAAGCCGGAGCGCATCCCCGGCACGTTGGAGCGCTTGGACAGGCTGGAGAACATGACCAGCCGTTCGTTCGAGCGACCGAGCAGCTTGGCCGCCTGCAGGCCGCCGATGGGCGGGTTGGCTTCGTCGAAGTAGATTTCCGAATAGCACTCGTCGGAGGCGATGACGAAACCGTACTTGTCGGATAGCGCGAACAGCGTTTTCCAGTCTTCCAGCGACAGGACCTTGCCGGTCGGGTTGCCCGGTGAGCAGACGTAGAAGAGCTGGACGCGCGACCATTCTTCTTCACTCAGGCTGGCGTAGTCGAAGGCGAAATCGTTGTCCGGCAGGTTGTTGAGGAAACGCGGCTCGGCGCCGGACAGATAGGCGGCACCTTCGTAGATCTGGTAGAACGGGTTCGGGCTGACGACGAGCGGCGCATGGCCTCGGCTGGTATCAATCACCGTTTGCGCGAAAGAAAACAACGCTTCGCGCGAGCCATTGACCGGCAGGATTTCGGTTTCCGGATTGAGCGCCAGATCGTAACGACGCTGGCACCAGGCAGCGATGGCTTGACGCAATGCCGGAACGCCCTGCGTCGTCGGGTAGTTTGCCAGGCCCTTCAGACCGTTGGCCAGCGCGTCGATGATGAAGGCCGGCGTCGGGTGCTGCGGCTCGCCGATGGAGAGCTTGATCTCCTTGAGCTGGGGGTTGGGCGTGACGCCGGCGAACAGGGCGCGCAGCTTTTCGAAGGGGTAGGGCTGGAGTTGGGCGAGATGCGAATTCACGTCGGGCGTCGAATGGGTGTAAAAATGTCAATTATCCTCGAAAACCTCAACGCTGCCTTGTGAACAAACGCGGAATTCCCCTGTTGATTTTCATGTCCTTGCTGCTCGCCGCATGCGCCATCGGCTATCAGGCCCGCGGCAACCTCAGCGATGTGCCGGGCGAGCTGCGCGGCAAGGGCTTTCCCGGTAATGCGAGCGGTGGCGGGCGGTTCATTCTGGCTGACAGCGGCGGTCGTCTGCAGTGCGACGGACAACTGTCGCCGCCGGACATTTCGCCTAACCCCGGCAGTTGTGCGGGCGAAGCCGGGAAAGGCGTCGTCCGCTGCAACGACGGCAGGGAGATGGCGGTGCGGTGGACGGCGACCACCTGCCGCTCATTCGAGGGTAGCGGCGAGGATAAATTTGGAAATCGGCTGATTTTTCGGGTTGACCGTAGGAATTAGGCCACCGCTCGCAACTTGGAATGCCTTCCAGGGTCGAACCGTTAACGTCAATTGATTGAAGAAGGCGGGTGCGGCTGAGTTTTGTTCGATGCCGCGGATTATGTGGCTGGCGAGAATTTCAGGTTATGGGGCTGTGGTCATGCAACTTTGCCTGGCTGCTTGCTCAATGACACCCGTTATGGATCGGCCTCGAATCGTTGATGTTCCGCTGGCCGGTGTCCAGTCTGACATCGAGTTCAGCATTACCAGCGCCTCACTAGCCGATATATCCTGCGCAGTAAATTCTGCTTGCACCACCGAGGCTGGGCAGGGTGGCGGAAGGTTTATTGTCCGGGACGTCGAACGGATTGCCGGCCTCCTGGAAAAAGGGGCTTTGAAGCAGTATCCCGATCTGGCGTGGTGTACCCCAAAATTGGCCGGTGGATGTTTTGATGTTTATGTCGTCGAGGGTGATGAGCCGGGTAGTTCATCCAGCGCCAACGGTCGCATCGCCCTGCATGCGGCGCTCGGCCGATGGCAGGCTTACGACGGCGTGCTGGCCTTCGTGATTGCGCGTGAAATGGGCCATGTGATCGCCCGTCACCACGAAGAAAACTCGTCGGTCAGCATTGCCACTACCGTCCTCTTGAATATTTTCATGCCGGTCAGCGGGCTGTTCAAGAGCCTGATGTCGATGGGTGGGGCGAGGCTTGCTGCGAATAGCAATCGCGATGTGCAGGCGATGGAGGCCGATGCCATCTCCTTCAAGCTGCTTGAGGCCTCTGGCTTTCGCCCGAAGGATGTTGCCAGGAGCCTGCTTATGGTGCCGGTGGCGCTCGATGAAAGCTCGTGGTCGAAAGCGTTCAGAAAATCATCGAACTACTTTGTGGCGGCAGTCCGTACGTCGGAATCCGCCGTCGCCTCGGCCAAGGCCATGAAATCCAGTGATCGCCGAGCGCTGGCGGCGGATAAAAAATGCTCCCTGAAAACGGTCGATTTTCCGTGTTGACCGCGGGAGGTAGTTTGAGCCGCTGATTGGTCGGTACGGTTGCTTTGTAACGGGCGCCTTGCCCCTTATTTGCCGGCCTGATTCAATTTGTCGAGAGCGGTGGCCAGCGAGGGGATGATCGCCTCGACTTCCCTGGCGTAGTCGGCTGCCCCGCTCAGGATGTCGCCGGTGATGGGCGGCGGGAAGAGGGCGGCCGCGATGGCGACGGGATCGGCATTGCTCAGCGCGTCAGCCAAGCCGTTGGCGGTCGTTTGTTCCGGATGGCGTTGCCAGTAAAACTGCCAATAGTTGAGCATCGTCTCGCAGAGCGTCGTGCCGGCGGCCTGGTCAGTGCCGGCAAGGTTGGCGGCCTGCCCGGCGATGCGGCTGGTGATTTCCTGATAGAAGGCCATGGTGTAGGTATCGGCGGGTTCAGGAATCGCCTGGAAGGCGTAGGCATAGAAAGTCGCCCGCAGGTAGTGCTGGGCGGCCAGCGCATGCTGTTGGCCGGCGATGGCCAGGTCGCCGAGCAGTCGGTAATTGTTGGCGAGCAGTTCGGAGTCGCGTTCGGCCAACGGCGCATCCTCGCCCCCGGCGGCGCAGCCGGCTTCGGTCAGCGAGCGCCGGGCATATTCTGCCGAATCGTCGAGGCTGCCTTGCTCGAGGAGATATTGGGCGACATAGAAACAGAGCCAGGCCGCCACCCAGAGGTCGCCATCGAGATGGAAAATGTCGTGGGCGGCAGCATAGCGTTTGAGGGCGCCCTCGTGGTCGTGGCGGCCGTAGGCGTAGGCCTCGGCCAACAGGAAGTCGGTGAAACCGCGCACCCGGCGGGCGTCTTCATCGCGGATGGCGGAAATTTCGCCTTCCAGCCCGAGGCCTTGCCGCAGACGGGTGAGCGAGCGTTCGACCTCGTTCCAGTTGCCGCGGGCGGCCTTTTCGTAGCCTTCCGGGTAGGCGCTCTGAAACGCGGCGAGTTGATCGAGTCCCTGGCGCACCTTGGGATCGACGCTGCGCCGTTGCTGCCATTCGAGCAGGAGGCGTTCGCAGAAGGGGAAGCGCTGGTAATAGCCCCACCACCAGAAGGCGTCGAAATAGACACGCAGGAATGCCTGCACGCTGCTCACCGCGTTGCCGGCATGGGCCAGATGGTAGAGCCAGGCGTCCTTGGTCGCCTGCCAGTCGGTCTGTTCGTAGCGGTACCAGCCAAGGTAGGCGACCGGGTTGTCGTCGATGTCCTGCTGCAATTGCCGGGCGTAGTAATTGACGGCCTGGTGGTGCAGCGCCTGGGATTCGGTCAGCGGCAGCCTGGTCCGGGCATATTCGGCGATCACCCGGTGCATGGTGTATTCGCCGTCGCCGTAATGCTCGATCAGGCCGATGTCGCTCAGGTCATACAGCACGGCCGCTTCGGTGCCGGCAACTTGCCGGGCGATGTCCTTGGAAAAGGTGTTGGGCTTGGGACGGAAGATGGCGAGGTTGAGGATGGCCTGTCGCGCATCGTCGGTGCGCAGGGCGGCGAAGCTGACTTCGATGATTTCGGCCAGCGAATGCGCTCCGGCCTCTTCGTCGGGGTTGATTTCGAGGCGGTGGCCGGCTTCGGCCATGGTCTGGAAGGCGCTTGCAGTGCGGTCGGGGTCGCCGTCCGACGATTCGCGGCGCAGGTATTTGCCGATCAGGACCAGGGCCAGCGGCAGTCCATAGACGGCGCTGACCAGATTGCTCGCCCCATCAGGGTCGTAGGCGACTGCCTTCGGGGCGATCTCGGTGAGTAGCGCGAGGCCGGTCGTGGCGTCGAGTTCCGGTACCAGTTCGGGGTCGCCGAGCATGGCGGCGACGTCCTTGCAGCGCGTGGTGATGATGAAGACGCCGCGCGGGACGAGGTGCATGAATTCCCGGGCTGCCTTGTTCTGCCAGACATCGTCGAGAACGACCAGAATCCGGCGATTGCCGATCGCTGCCTTGACCGTCGCTTTCCAGTCGTCGATGCTGGCCAGGCTGGCCTTGCGTTCGTCGGGAACCTGCAAGGCCGTGGCCCAGCGGCGTAGTTGTTCGCCGACCATGGGCTGGCGTCCGAGGTCGGCCCACAGTACGCCGTCGAAGTGGTCGAGCAGGCGCTGGCGATCGGCCAGCAGGGCTTGGGCGACTGTCGTTTTGCCGACGCCGGGCAGGAACAGCAGGCTCTGGCTTTTGCCGGCGATGGCCCGTTCCCAGACCTGGCGAACCAGTTCATCACGGCCGACGATGGCGTGGTCGCGGTCGACCTCGGGGGCCAGGAAGGGCGGTTCGATATCGGGTGAAGGTGGTGGCGCCGCAACCGGCACGGCCCCTGGCTGGCGATCCAGGTACGCCGTGAAACAGGCGCTCAGGAGCTTGCGGAACAAGGCGGCGAATTCCGCCGGGTCGGCGTAGTCGTGGCGGCCGCCGGCGGCCGAGCCGTCGGTATTCTGGAGGCGCTCGAGAAAGCTGCCGACCGCCCGGTATTGCTTGAGCTTGGCGTCGAAATCGGGATCGTCGAGCTCGACCCGGGGCTTTTCGCTGCGCCGGAATATCCAGACCTCCTTGCCGGCGGCCAGTGCATTTTCGTATTCCGACACGGTGCCGGATTCGTAGCGGCTGCCATCGCTGCGCACGCAATCGGCCGAAACCGGGGTGCCGAGCCGGCTCCACAGGATGACGATGGTCAGGTCGCAGGCGCTGGCCGGTCCCTTGTAAAGATTGACGCCGAGTTGCGGGGTGATGCCGGCCGGCATGGGCGACGGCGCATCGGGGTCGTCGTAGGCAATCGCTTCGCTGGTGATCTTGCCGCGATAGGCCGGGTCGCGCGGCAGGGATTCGATGACTTCGCGGGCCAGACGCCGCTCGTCGCCGACATCGCCGGGTGAGGAAATGAAAATTCTCAGATGAAGCGGCACACTCGCTGTCACGGCGTGCTAGTCCACGACGTGCCGGCCGCTGGCATCGAACCGGTAACTGCGGACCGGGGCGCAGACCTGGACCTGGTAGGACGCAAAGTATTTCTGCCGGCCATGCTCCTGGGCCGCCAGATGCTCCGGATTGTCGCGCCAGGCGATGAGGGTTTCCAGACTGTCGAATTCGACGATGGAGACGTTTTCGCCATCGGCTGCAGCGAAATCCTTGTAGGAAATGAAGCCGGGCATGGCCGAGGCGATTTCGAACATCCGTTCGCCCAGCGCGGTCAGGGCTTGTTCGTCGATGCCATCCTTGAGTCGGGTACGGAAAACGATGACCACCATGGCTGCCTCCTTCCGGATCGGAATCATGAACCTATCGTAGTTCAAATATTCATATGCGTTGACGGCGGCAGGTGGCCAGGGTTCCCGTCCTTGCGGTAGTGTCGGGGTATTCCGGATTTGGCCGATTTTTCCGGTTGACCGTGGCAATCCACGCGCGCCTGTTCCATCAAGGAGACTTGTCCCATGTCTGGAATATTCATCAGTTACCGTCGCGACGATCAGGCCGGTTTTGCCGGCCGTCTGGCCGATGCCCTGGTCTCGACCTTCGGTGCGGACAACGTGTTTCGTGACATCGAGGACATCCACCCGGGTGAGGACTTTGTCGTTGCCATCGAGAAACAACTGGCGGCCGTCGATGTCATGCTGGTGGTGATCGGCCCGGCGTGGCTGACGGTGAGCCGGAATGGCGTTCGTCGCCTCGACGAGCCGGAGGACTTCGTCCGGCGGGAGATCGAGGCCGGCATGAAATCGGGAAAGGCAGTGCTGCCGGTGCTCGTCGGCGGCGCGGCGATGCCGGCCGAAAAGCACTTGCCGCCGGGTATCGCGGCGCTGGCCCGGCGTCAGTCCTTCATTCTGTCGGATATCGGGTGGACGTCGGACGTGGCGCGGCTGGTCGAGGTCATCAAGCCGTTCTTCCCGGCCAGCCGTCGTCCGTTGCGGCGCTCCGGGCTGCTTTGGGGTCTGGCCGCCCTGGCCGTGATCGTGCTGTTGGCGTTTGGTTTGAGAGGCAACTGGCTGGGGCGGTCATCTGATGGGCCGACGCCGGTTGCCTCTGAGTTGGCGCAAAGCCTTGCCGGACGCTGGTTGGCTACCGTCAAATACGACTGGGGCGCCGAGCACGCCGAGCGTTTCGAACTGCGTCCGGAAAATGGCGAGGTGCATGGCACGGCCAGCTATCTGCGGGTGGCGCGGACCGTTGAACAGGGCGCCCTGAAGGGCGAACAACTCAATTTCATCACCCACAGCCAGGAGGTGGTGGGCGACGGTTCAGGCCGCGAGGTGACGCATCGCTACCGTGCAACGCTCAAGGCCGGCGAACTGCATTTCGTGCTGGAAAGCGGTGGGGGCCTTAGCGTCCACACGCCAGTTGAATTCGTCGCCCGGCGGGAAGCCGGGAAATGATGGTTCCTGGCCGGTCAGGCGTGTTTTTCGCCGCCTGATTCGGTCAGTTTCTGCACGATCAGGCTGCCGACCATGTCGCCTTCGACATTGACGGCCGTGCGCACGGTATCGAGGATGCGGTCGATGGGGAGCAGGATGGCAATCGCGGCGGTGGGCAGGCCGACCGATTCAAGCACCAGCACCATACTCAGCATGCCGACGCTGGGGATGCCCGGGGCGCCAATGGCACCGAGCATGGCGACGAAGAAGATGATGAGCTGGTGGGCGAGATCGAGTTCGATGCCGGCCAGGCGGGCGACGAACAGCGCGGCGGCGGCTTCGTAGAGCGCCGTGCCGTCCATGTTGGCGGTGGCGCCGAGCGGCACGACGAAGTTGGCGATGTCCTTTTTGACGTGCAGGTGCTGCTCGGTGCAGCGCAGCGTGATGGGTAGTGTGGCGGCGCTTGAACTCGTGGCGAAGGCGGTGATCAGGGCTTCCTTCGCGCCTCTCCAGAAACGCAGCGGCGACATGCGGGTAACCAGCCAGAGCAGCAGCGGCAGGACGACGATGCCGTGGAACAGCGTCGTGCCGACGACGACGCTGATGAAATGGGCGAGGCTGGCGAGCAGATCGGCATTCTGCGTGGCGACCAGTTGCAGCAGCAGCGCGGCGAGGCCGAAGGGGGCGAGGCGCATGATCCAGCCGACGATGAGCAGGCAGAGTTCCTGCAATTCCTGGATCAGCACGCGCAGGTTCTTGTAGCGCTCGCCGCCGATGACCAGCGCAATGCCGAGAAACAACGCAATGATGACGACGGCCAGGATGTCCCCCTGGGCCAGCGCCTTGAACGGGTTCTGGAACAGCCCGCGCATGAACTGCGCGATGTAGTCGGGCAGCGGCATCTGGCGCGCCTGGAAATCCCGCGTGGCGTCGGCGAACATGGCCAGGTGCAGGCCATCGCCGGGGCGGAAAAGGTTGGCGGCGCCGAGGCCGAGGACAATGGCCAGCGCCATCGACAGCGCAAAGAAGGCGAGCGTCGTCGTCCATACCCGGTGCATCTGCTGATGGGCGCGCAGGTTGGCGACGCCAACGACAATCGACGAAAAGACCAGCGGCACCAGAACCATGCGCAACAGGTCGAGAAACAGGTTGCCAAGCATCTTGGCGCCGTACAGCGTGTTGCCGACGACGGGTTCCGCAGCTGGCTGGGTGGCGAGCCACAGACCGCCCGAAATGCCGAGCAGGCAGCCGATCAGAATCTGGGTGTTGAGCGAGGGACGGGGCATCGGGCGCGTTGAGGTGGAGGCAGCGCCATTTTAGCGGCATTGCCGTTGATCGCAGCTGGCTTGCTTCGGCGCTGGCCATTTCAATTTTGGCCAATTTTTCCGGTTGACCGTTGGAGTCTGCTTTCGGCGGCGATTTTCCGGAAACTCATGAGCCGGCCTGCAACACAGCAGGCTGGCTCCTGGTGATGCCGGACGAACGCTCAGCCGCCGGCTTTGCTGATGCTGGTGGCGGGCGGCAGATAGTCGGGCACCTTGTTCTTCACGGCTGGTTGCGACTTGAGGTAGGTAAAAATCGCCCGCAAGTCCCTTTCAGATAGCGAGGCGACCGCCTGCCAGGGCATGGGCGGCAGGATCGGGCGGGCCACGCCGACATGCTTGCCGGTGCGCATGGCCTGGATGAAATCCTGCTCGCGCCAGGCGCCGATGCCGGTCTCGCGGTCGGGCGTCAGGTTGGATGCGTAGGTCGTGCCCCACGGGCCGACGAAGGCCGTCATGGTCGCCGAACCGGCCCAGTTCCAGGCGTTGTCGAGCTTGGGCGAAGGCGGCAGGCGAAGCTCTTCGGGATGGCCGGAAAGGCCTCGCGCCATGTCCTTCTCGGGGCCGTTGGCACCCATTTTGAAAGGTGTGTGGCAATCGACGCAGCCACCGAAGGCGATCAGTTTTTCGCCGCGTTTGATCAGTACCGAATCGCTGTCGGCGGCCACGGCGCTGGTGTTGAACAGGGCGCAGGCCAGGGTGGCGGCGATGAGGGTTTTGGGGTTGGGGTGCATGGTTTTTCTCCTTTTTGAAAATTGATGTTGAAGCTTGTTTTCAGGTGGAACAGAGGCGTCGGGCTGCCTCGGCAATCGCCTCGGCTGACGGGACCGAGGCCTGTTCGAGCGGGTAACTGGCGGCGGCCGGGGCATCGGGGCCGCCCAGGCGGACGATCGGTGCCTTGAGGTCGGCGAAGGCGTGTTCGGCGACCAGCGCGGCGATCTCGGCACCGATGCCGCACAGGCGGTTGGCTTCGTGCACGACGACCAGGCGACCGGTTTTCCGCACGGAGGCGAGGATGGTCGCCTCGTCGAGCGGCTTCAGGCTGCGCAGGTCGATGACCTCGGCGGCGATGCCGTGGCCGGCCAGTTGGTCGGCCGCCTGCTGGCAGTGGTGCACCGTCTTGCCGTAGGAAACCAGCGTGACGTCGCGTCCGTCGCGGACGATGGCGGCCTGGCCCAGCGGCAGCAGATGTTCGCCAGCCGGTACTTCGCCCGGCTGGTAGAGCAGCCCGATGTCGAGGAAGAAAAGCACCGGGTTATCGTCGCGAATGGCCGTCTTGAGCAGGGCCTTGGCGTCGGCCGGCGTGCTTGGCATGACCACCTTGAGGCCGGGGCTGTGCACGAACCAGGCCTCGACATTGTGGTTGTGCTGGGCGCCGACGCCCCAGCCGGCGCCGGTCATGGCCAGCGTGACGAGGGGGAAGGAGAACTGGCCGCCGGACAGGTAGCGCAGCTTGCCGGCGCTGTTGACCAGTTCGTCCATGGCGTAGCAGAGAAAGGGCGCGAAAAGCAGGTCGACGACCGGGCGCAGGCCCATGGCGGCGGCACCGACGGCCGTGCCAGCAATGATGCCCTCGGCCAGCGGCGTGTTGCGGATGCGCAGGGCGCCGAATTCGTCGACCAGCTCGTGGCGTTTGGTGGCGATGCCTTCGCCGAAGGCGATGACATTGTGGTCGCGGCGCATTTCCTCGGTCAGCGCGGCGCCGACGGCATCGTAAATAGTCAGGGTTGGCATGGGAATCCTCAGGCGTAGACGTCGCGGGTCAGTTCATCCGCGGCAGGGAAAGGCGATGCTTCGGCAAAGGCCTGGGCGACGGCGATGCGGCTGGCCACCTTGTCGGCCATGGTTGCGGCCTGGGCAGGACTCAGTAGCCCGTCGGCTAGCAAGCGGGCGCGGCCTGCAGCGATCGGGTCGCGGGCGAGCCAGGTGGCTAGTTCGGCCTTGTCGACATAACCCTGGTCGTCCGGTTCGAGGTGGCCACGAGTCCGGTAGGTCAGGGTTTCGAGCAGGTAGGGTCGGCCGCTCTCGCGGACCTGGGTGGCGGCGGCCTGGGCGGCTTCGAGCACGGCGAAGACATCGTTGCCGTCCACCGTCCGGGCCGGGATGCCGTAGCCGGCGGCCCAGTCAGCGACATGCTCGCGGCTCATTGCTTCGCGCCGATGGACGAAGGCTTGCCAGTGGTTGTTCTCGCAGACGTAGAGGATGGGCAGGTTCCACAGCGCGGCAAGATTGAGCGATTCGTGAAAGCTGCCCTCGCAGGCCGCGCCGTCGCCAAAGAAACAGACGACGATGCCGGGGCGGCCGAGCATGCTCTGCGCCAGGGCGACGCCGGGCGCCATCGACAGTTCGGCGCCGACGATGGTCGAGGTCAACACGACGCCGAGCTCCTTGGCCGAAATGTGCAGCGAGCCGCTCTTGCCCTTGCAGTAGCCGTCGCGGCGGCCCATGACTTCGGCCAACAGACGGCCGGGGTCGGCGCCGCGGGCGAGCAGGTGGCCGGCGCTGCGATGGTTGGTCAGGATCAGGTCTTCCGCGGCAAGCGCGTTGACCACGCCGACGGCGGCCGCTTCCTGGCCGACCGAGGTGCAGGTGCCGGGCATCTTGCCGGCGGCGCTGCCGTTGACGATGGCCTCTTCGTAGGCGCGGATGAGCAGCATCTGTTCGAGCAGTTGCTGCGGGTTTTTTGCCGGGGGCTTCGGGGTCATGGCCTCTCCAATCGTTAATCGATGGAGGAAGTCTAGGCCGCCCGAAAACCCTGACAAGACGACCAGAGGCTGCTTACGATTCTTTTAAGAAACGCTGAATGAAGATTTAAGGAAAGGTGGGCCAAGCGCCCGAAAATCAGCTTTCGAGGAGCTGCAGCGGGCGGTCCACGGCCAGTGAAAAACGGCCGCGCCCGGTCTTGGTCAGCCGGATGCCGGCGTCGCGTTCTTCCAGCCGGCGCTGCAGCAGTACCAGACGTGCTTCGAGGTTGTCGCTGACGCCCGGCAGGCGGATGCGGGGATCGACCCGCAAGCCCTTGTTGGTGAAACTGGTGCGCCGACGTTCGGCAAAATCGCTGAGCAGCACCCAGAGGATGGCCCCGGCGACGCCCTTGATCAGGTAGTCGTCATCGATGAAAACGCTGTCGGTGGCGGCGAAGTGGCGAATGGTCAGCGGTGTGCCGGCGACGGCCGGAGCTGCTTCTTCGCTGCCGGCCGGCTCGTCGGGCTGGTCGTCGGCCGGCTGGTGGTGGACGATGGCAAGACCCAGTTGGGCGGCGAAGGCGACGAGGGCGTCTTCTTCGTCGTAGCCGAAATGCAGGTCGGACACGCTCTCGACATAGAGCACGCCGAGCAGGCGGCCGGCGACGCTGATCGGCACGGCCATCTGGCTCGCCGCATCGGGCAGGCCCGGCAGCGGAATGGCCGTTTCCAGGGCGTCGGCCTGACCGTCGGCGGCGATGCCATCGCGCACGGTACGGCCGTAGGCGTACTCGCTGTTGGTGAAGCCGATCCGGATCGGCGTGCGTTCGCGGGCGCAGATGCCGATGACGCCGGCGCCGACCGGAATTTCCGAGCCGATGCCGGATTCGGGGTAGCCGCGGCTGGCCAGGGTGTACAGGCGGCCGCGCGCCTCGTCGTGCATGAGCAGCATGAGATGGGCGATGCCGAACTCTTTTTCCAGGCAGTCGACGGCCTTTTCGAGCAGGCATTCCAGCGTGTTGCAGGTGGCCAGGCGGTCGACCGTCCGGCGCAGGGCGTTCAGGCAATTGACTGGGGGCGGAGGCGGCGCCACGGTCTCGCCGGGCACCTGTTCGATATTCAGCACACGGTAGATGTCGGCGCCGAGCAACTGAAAGATGCCGGCCATGCCGGTATGCGAGGCGATCCCGGCCAGTTTGGCCCGCATCTGCTCAAAGAGCGGCCCGGCCGCCTCGGTGCGCAGGTAGTGCAGGGTCAGCCGGTACTGGGCGCCGGTCAGGTGGCTGGTCAGCAGCAGGCGCACCGGCGAGTCGGCCAGGATGTTCTGCCGGGTTCGGTTGAAGAACTGGTAGGACAGCGCGACGTGTTCGTTGTCGATGAATTCGACCTGGGAGAGGTAGGCCAGGTTGGGCATTCCGGCCCGGTCGCAGGTGGCGATGTGGCCCGGGATGATGCCCTCCAGACATTCGCGGATGGTCTCGAGGCGCAGGCTCATGACGCAGCGCCCAGCGGGTCTCCGGCTTTCGGGCCTGGCGTCTGGGTGAAGGCGGCGCTCGGTGAGTACACCACCGTCACGAGGTCGTCGACCGTGCAGGCGAACATGGCCCGAATCATGTTTTCCTGCATGCCGAAGGGGATGACTTCGTCGAGGAACAGGGAAACGTGCGATGCGATCACCGGCAGATCGGCTGGATCGAAGGGCTGGATGTGCGCATCGACACCCTTTAGCTGCACGGTGCGGTTGCTGCTCGGCAGGTTGAAAACACTGGCGACCCGGCCGGTGTTGCGGATGTTGTCGAGGAGTTCGGCCGACTGCGAGCGCTTGATGAATATCGCGACTTGACGCCCGCCGTCGATCAGCTTGCAACCCAGACCCCGGCTCATGCAGGGCAGGCGATCAACGGCGCAGGCGGCCAGGCTGATGCTGACTCCGGTCTGGATGAAGGCGGCGTGGTCGCTGTCTAACATGGCGGTTGGATCATTTGGGACGTTGGGATGATTTAAGCATAGCAAGCCGCCGTTTGTTATTTCAAATTTGGCCGTTATTTCCGGTTGACCGTGGAAGTCAGGAAATCACGGCTTTTTGAGCTTTTCCGGCCGAGCAATTGCCAAGTCTATGGCCTTCCAGGCGTGTTCCAGCAATGCCAGCGTGCCGGGCGTGCTTTCGCCGGGACGGGTCGCATAAAGCGCAATGACCAGGCGTTCATCGAAATCGATATAGAGGCTGGTGCCATGCGCCCCGATCAGTGCCACCCGATTCGGCGACCCGCCGAGATGGACGAAGCCGTAGCGCTGCTCGCTGCCTTTGGTGAGGCCCTTGATTTCGGCCGAGCGCATGCCCGATGAGGCGGTCAGCGTTTCGATGAACCACGAGGGAATTTTGCCGCGATTTCGGCTGCTCCGGGCGTCGACCAGAACCTGGCCCAGTTTGGCAAAATCGCGCAGGGACAAACCAAGCCCGTTGGCCAATTGGACGCCACGCGGGTCGCTCAGCCAGACGATGGGGTGTTCCGGTGCGTTGCGGCTCAGCAGTCTTTCGCAAAACAGTTGCGAAAGCGGCATGGCGTTGCTCTCGGCCAATATCCAGGCCAACAGGTCGTCATCCGGGGCGGCGGCAAAGGAGGTTTCAGCCGGTTCGTCCAGCGGCTTTTCCCAACGCCCGGCCTGGGAAAGCCAGGCACGGATGCCGTTGCCGGCCTGGTTCGTTGTCCAGCCACCGGCCAGTTGCCAGGATTCGAGGTCTTCCGCTGTCCAGGCATGGCGATCCTCGCTTTCGAGCAGGCGCCGGATCGACAGCTTGCGCAGCCCGGCTGACGGCGGCACGTTGGGAAGAAAACGGCTGACCGACTTGTCGGCGGCCAGTTTGCCCTGGCTGACGCTCATGGCGCCGAGCAGATTGAGCAACGGACGGGTTGCTTCAAGCAATAGCCTGGGTTTGTCAGGCGTCAGTCCATTGCGATAGCGTTCGGCGACGACCCGACCATTGCGCAGGACGACGAGGCCATCGGCGTAGAGGCGACTGTCGAGCAAAAATCCGAGGTCGCGCCGGCTGCCATCGAGCGGATCGACAACCGGAAAATCATCGATCGGGCGTTGCTTCGCCGCCGCGGGTTGAGCATCGCCAGCCGGGGCCAGCCGCCAGGCGGGCATGAATACCTCGCCGGCCTGTAAAGTCAGGCGCTGGTTTTCAATGGCCAGCCAGTTGCTCTTGTCGATCCAGGCGCCCAGTTTTTGGGGGCCGACCGGCACCTGCTCAAATTGGCAGGTCGCGTTGGCCGCCCATGTGTCCGTGGCGATGAACAGTGACAAAAAGGCTGCAGGCAACCGGCGGATCATTTTGTTTTCTCCTGAAATTAATTGTTTGTGCCCATCAGCCGTTCGCTGGCTTCGCGTACCACATCGTTCAAATTGCCATGCTGCGCTTCTCTCGCCCGCAGCCAGGCGGCATCGCCCGTATTTTCAGCGACCGCCTGCTTGAGCGGGCTCAGCCAGTGGGCGCAGTCCAGTTCCCGGGCATCCTCCGAAACGGCTTCGAGCAAGTCGGCCAGGGTTTGCTTCAATGGTGTCTGGCATAAGTTCTCCGGATCGGAAATCATCGCCTCGAGGCCGTAGCGGCAGGCCTGGAACTTGTTGTAACGGGCAACATGGGCCTGTTTGGCGGTATGCAGCGGCGGACGGGTGCGCAGCAGCCAGCGGGAAAGGGATTGGGCCAGGGCAGCCAGGGAGGTCGCTTGTTCGATGGTCAGCGGCGTATCGCAGACGCGTATTTCAACCGTACCGAATTCCGGTTTCGGGCGGACATCCCAGTACAGATCCTTGATGCCCTGGGCGATACCGCAGGCTTGCAGGAAGGCAAAGTGCTCGGTGAATTCCTGCCAACTGCCGAGCGGTGGGCACTGGCCGCTCAGCGGAAAGGCTGAAACGGCGTTGAGCCGGGCCGACTGGTAGAAACTGTCCACGCCATCGACAAAGGGGGAGGAGGCGGACAGGGCGATGAAGGCCGGCACATAGACGCCGAGCGCCTGGGTCAGCCAGATGGCCTCATCGGCCGAGGTGCAGCCGACATGGACGTGCTGGCCGAAGACGGTGAATTGCTTGGCGAGATAACCGTAGCGCTGGTAAATGTCATTGAAGCGGTCGCCCGGGCAGATGCGTCGTTCCGGCCAATGGTGGAACGGGTGCGTGCCGCCGCCGCAGATGCCGATGTTGTTGCGCTCGCAATGCTGGCGCAGGGTGTCGCGCAGGCCGCCGAGGTCGGCTGCAATGCCATCGACGGTAGCTTGTGGCTGGGTGCTGATTTCGATCATGCTTTCGGTGATTTCGAGCTTGATCTCGCCGAAACGTTCGTCGTAATCGAGGCTGCCGAGCAGGTCGGTGGCGCCCCGTGTCAGGTTGAAATCGCGCTTCGAGACGAGTTGCAGTTCAAGCTCGACACCCAGGGAAAAAGCGGCGCTGTCCTTGAAGTCGCCCAATGCTTTGGTTGTCATGCAATACCTCCTTGACTGCGCTCACCGCTCTCGCACTCGCCCGATTTGTGCAGTGCCAGTCGGCACAGGGCAGGGCCGACCAGTTCCATCATGGCGGCGGCGAACAGCGGCAAGGTCAGGGCCGAACGGCCGACTTCCGGATACAGGCTGGCGAGTTCGTAAGCCATGAATACCGCCGTGGCCGACAGCGGCTGGATACCCATGCCGACCAGCAGGCGTTTGGGCAAGGGCAGGCTGCCGCCCGACCAGGCCATCGCCGCGGCCTTGGCCGCCGCGCGCACCAGCAGCAGGCCGAGCGCCTGCAGGCCGGCCAGCCAGGTAAATTCCTGCCAGGGCAAGGAGGCGCCGACGATGACAAAGAGCACGATGGCGAGGAGCCAATGTCCCTCGGGCAACTCGGTGTAACGCAGGGTTTGTTGCCGGTCACGCGAAGCGAGCAGAACGCCCATCAGGAAGAGCGTCAAAAAGACCGGGACGGCGAGCATGCGCGCGATGCCAACGGCCAGCAGGGCGCAGGCGATCAGGACAAAAACCTGAGCCAGCGACCCTTTCGGCAAGGTTTTGGCAATGCGCAGCGCCAGCCAGGTGCCAATGCCGCCGACCAGCAAGGCGCCGGCGACCACCCACAGCGGATGCGCAATGGCATTCAGCCAGTCTTCGCTCAGTTCGGCGTGAACGACGCCGAGCACGACGGCGAAGGCAACAAAGGAAGCAGCGGAGCCAATCGCCGTGTGCAGGATGATGCGTTCGGTGACCTGTCCCTGGGCCTTGGCTTCCTCGATGGTCAGCAAAACGACAGCCGGGGCTGAAGCCATGGTCACGGCCGCCGTGGCGGCAGCCCAGGCGGGCGTCAGGCCGACCAGCCAGAGGGCAAAACTGAAGATCAGGGCAAACGACAGCGTGATGTCGGCCAGGGTGCTGCGCAACAGTTCGGGATTGCGGCGCAGCCAACTCAGGTCGAGACGCCGGCCGACCTCCATCATCAGCAAACCGAGCGCCGCGTCGGCAATCGGTCGTGCCTGGGCCAGCGCCTCAATGCTGATCCAGGCCAGCGCTGATGGGCCGAACAGGATGCCAGCCAGCACGTAGCCGATGACTTTTGGCCACTTGAGATGGGCGTGCAACCATTCGCCGATGAGCAGGCCGACGACGAGGAGCAGGCTGAACAAGGCCAGCGAGTCGATGCTCTCCGGGAAGGGCGGCAGGAAAAACAGGCGTTCGAGCAGGCTTTCCCAGATGGTGCGCAACGGCGAAATGATCGTGTCGATCATGCTTTGCCCTTTGCTACGGTCAACGGCAAAAAGCCGTCAAAAATCACCAACGCCGGCCTCGCGCCGCGCTCAGGAATTCATCAAGAATCGGATTGCAGTTCAGCAAATCCGGGGCGCCCGGCGGGTGAAACTCGGGGTGCCACTGCAGGCCGAGAACATAGGGTTTGCCCTCAAGACGGATCGCTTCGATCAAGCCATCTTCGGCGCTGCGCGCCTCGACGCGCAGTCCCTTGCCGAGTGCCTTGATGGCCTGGTGATGAATCGAAATCACCTTGCTGTTGCCCGGTTCGGGGTACAGCTTGGCCAGGCCGCTGCCAGGTTCCCAGGTGATGTCATGGGCGTGCTTGTCGTAATCCTCGTGCACATGGATTTGCGGCTCTTCGTACTGCGTTGCGATGTCCTGGTACAAGGTGCCGCCCAGCGCGACGTTGATCAGTTGGGCGCCCCGGCAAATGCCCAGCACCGGCCGGCGGGCTTCCATGAATTCGTGGAGTAATTCCATTTCATAGGCATCGCGCAGGCGGTCGCCCGCCCACTCGGCTTGCAGCGGTTGTTCTCCGTAGCATTGCGGGCTGATGTCGGCGCCGCCCTGCAGGACCAGCCCGTCGAGGTATTGTGGATAGTCCGAGAGGCGAATGCTGCTGCGATGTACCATGCCGTCGCCGCTCACCGAGGGAATCATGAAAACCATCACCTCGCGTGACATCACCCAGTGCGCCACCGACTGTTCAAGGTATTGCAGCGACTTGGATTGCAGCCCGGTGGCCCCGGGCAGGGGATGGTAGATCCGGGCCGAAAGCCCGATACGCAAAGGGCGTCTGCTCATGATGTGCCTCCAATGTTTTGTGCCGGTACTTCGTTTTTTGCTGGGGGGCGAAGTCGAGTCGCTTCGCCGAATCCCTTGATGGCCGTTTGAGTCGCCAGCGGACCAAATAATTGCATCAGCAGGATCGTTGCCATGAGCATGCCCACCAGTTTTCCATCCATGCCGCTATAGAGCATCTGGGTGTTGACCAGAAGCACCAGGGCGATGCTCGACATCGGTTGCAGGCCGATGCCCAGAAAAACGCTCTCACGCACCGTCAGGCCTATGCTTTTGCGCGAAATCAGGATGGCCAGCACCTGCCCGGCCAGTCGCGCCAGGGCAATCAGGATGGCCTCCAGCCAATAGTCACGCAGGTAGGCAATGTCCAGTGCGGCGCCGGCGAGGACGAAAGTGATGACCAGAAAAACCCGGGCGTCACTGGCGATACGGATGGCGATGACTTTGTGGTCACGGTCAATGGTGCTGACCAGAATGCCAAAGATCAGCATGGGCAGAAAGACGGAGACATCCAGATAAATGGCCGTACCGACACCGAGGACGATGGTGCCGAGAATCAGCAGATGCTGGTGTTCGGCCTGCTTCTCCAGCCGATCGGCGCCGAGCAGGACCAATCCGGCGCAGGCCCCACCGAGAACGATGGAGCCGATGATGCTGCCCAGCGCATCGCTGATGCGGGCGAAACCACTCAGTGGCTCGCTGTCGATCAGAAACGGGACAAGCAGGACCACCGCGGCAAAGGCAACGGCACCGTTGATTGCCACCATGGTGTACAGCAGGCCGGTGCGCTCGCCTTTGGCCCCGACGTCGCTACAGGTAGCAATGGTGATGGCCGGCGAAGTGGCCACACAAAGCGCCGCGGCAAACAGGGCGGAGCCTGTGGAAAAACCCCAGTAGAGAAACAACAGCAATACCAGCAAGCCTGCCATCAGCGAAATGGCACAGCCTGCCAGCAAGCGCTGGCGTCCGGCCTGCGGGGTACTGCGCGGAACCAGGTAGCCCAGTTCGAAGAGAATCAGACCCAGCGCCAGATCGATGAAAAGCTGTGCCGATTCGATATCCAAAAGCGTTACCCAGTTCAGGCCGCTTTGACCGACCAGCAAGCCGAACAGCACGTAGCCGGTCGTTCGTGGCAAGGCAAGAACTCTTCTCGACACTTCGCCGGCGGCCAAACCACCTAACAGCACCAGACCGAAGAGTTGGATCGAGTTGAACATAAAAAATGGGGGGCAAGCCCCCCGAAAACCCTTGTCGATAAGGATTGTTGTAAAAGCAGCCAAAACTGCATTGGTTAGCAATATAATTTGAGCCCCAAATTAGTGCAACCTATCATTTACATGAATGAACCTACGCCGCCATTGGCCCTTGAAGTTCTGCAGCAGTTCCGGGTCATTTATGGAACCATGCGCAAGTATTTTCGTGAGCTTGAAGAATGTTGCGGGCTGCCCGGGTCGCAGATGTGGGTTCTTCAGGAAATTGAGCGGACTCCGGAAATCGGCATCACCGAACTCGCCGGCAGGCTGGGAATCCATCAGTCGACATGCAGTCAATTGGTCGACAAGCTGGTAGCCAGGGACTGCCTTGTCAAAAAGCGGCATAGTGTCGATCAGCGACGTGTCGGGCTCTTCCTGGCGGAGGAGGGACGAAAGGCCATTGCCTCGCTTCCCGGGCCGGCTGAAGGCATTCTCCCCGAGGCTCTGGCGAGCATTCCCGATGTCGCTCTAAAAACATTGAATATCAATCTAGCTGAATTGATTGATCATCTGCCGGTCAAGGACGAAGAGTTCGCCTCGACGCCGCTGGCGGAAATGGTGCGTGACTAAGGTGCCTATCCCCCACTGTTTTCGCGCCGCCATGCTTGGGCTGTCGTTCTCGATGGTTCTTTTGTCGGGATGTGGCACGACGTCTCAACCGGAACGGCCGGTTCAGCAGGTGCTCAAGCCGCCGGCGCCCACTGAAGCGGAGACTGCGTCGCCGCCCATCAGCGCATCAAGTCAGTCCGCGAAAAAAGCAGAGGCCGAAGTCGATGAGAAGATGAGCGTCTTCTTTGTTTTCGGCTCAAGCGCTGTCGGCCATGGTGAAATCTACAAACTGCGCAACGCAGCAAGCCTGTTGAAAGAAGACAACGGCTTGTCAGTCACCTTGATCGGGCACGCCAGTGACAACGGCAGCCGTTCAGTCAATCTGGCGGTAGCCGATGCGCGGGTTGAGGCAGTTTCTGCCAGCTTGAAAAAACTCGGCGTAAAAGCCCGGCAGATCAGGAAGACCGTAATCGGTGGCGAAAAACCGCCAGGCAATTGCGGGTCGGCAGAATGCCGCCGCAAAATGCGTCGCGTCGAGCTCGTGTTTTCAAAAGGAAGCCGGGGAAGCGCTGAGTAAGCGGCCGTGCTCCAGCCCTTGTTGAACCGATGAGCCTAATGGCAAGCGGCAACAAGGGCGAATGGCGACTGTCGCCACGCTGAGGCCTCGGGCCATGCAAAACCGTGATTCCCACGGTCAACCGGAATAAACGGCCGAAAATCAAATCAAATCAAATCAGATTAAGTCAAGACCTTGGGCCGGCGCTGACCGTCAAGTCGATCCGCCCCCTTTGGGCTGGTCGGCAACGACGACTATCGAGAGCAGAACCTTGTCTACACGGTTCTTGTCCATGTCCATCACCTCGAACCGCCAGCCGGCTGCGTTGAAATGGTCGGTCGGTGCTGGAATGCGTCCGAGGGCGTGCATGATGAAACCACCCAGCGTATGGAAGCCATTTTCCTCCTCGCCGGGCAGTTCTTCCTCAATGTCGAGTACCGATTTCATGCGTTCGACACCGACGTCGCCATCGACCAGCCAGGAGCCGTCCTCGCGCTGAATCATGTCGCGCTCTTCCGGCTTTTCCGGCTCGGAGAGTTCCCCGACAATGGCCGACATGACGTCAGTCAGGGTCACCACGCCCTGGACGTCACCATATTCATCGACGATGAGGGCGAACTGCAGACGCGCGCGACGGAAGCTTTCGAGCAACTGGGTTGTGGTGACTGTTTCCGGTACATACAAGGGCGGGTGGAGAACGGCCTCGATGTCAACAGCGGTGATGCAGTGACCGCCTGGCAAGGCTTTCTTGAGAAGGTCCCCGGTTTGCAGGATGCCGAGCACATGCTCCATGCCATCCCGACAAACCACAACCCGCGAAAACTCGGTTTCGATGATTCTTTGGCGAGCAGCCTCATCGCCTTCGTCAAGGTCGATGACGAACATTTCGCGACGCGGCGTCATGATGGCTGCAATCTTTTGCTCATCGAGCCGCAGGACGTTGGAGACGATTTCCTGTTCGCTCTCGTGAAAGACGCCAGCTTCCGCGCCTTGCTCCATCAGCACCTTGATTTCGTCGTTGGTGACAGGCGGCTCTTCCTTGCGTCGGGCTCCGAGAATTCCCAGAATCGCGGTCGAGGAGCTGGACAATATGACCACCAAAGGATGCGTCACCTTGGCCAGCAACATCATCGGACGGGCAATCAGCGAGGCGATGCCTTCAGGCGCCAGTATGGCCAGGCGTTTCGGCACCAACTCGCCCACCACGACAGAGAAATAGGTCAGCGCAATAATCGTGATGGTGAGCGCAACGCTCTTGGCGTAAGGCTCAAGCAGGGGAAAGGCAGCCATCCAGGCGGCCAACGGGTCGGCAATCGCCGCTTCACCGATGGCGCCGCTCATGATACCGACCGAGGTGATACCAACCTGAATTGTGGACAAGAAACCGGAGGGTTCCTGATGCAGGGATAACGCGGCTTCTGCTCCCAGGCTGCCGTCATCTGCCAGATTCTGGAGTCTCGCCTTGCGCGAGGAGACGACTGCTATTTCGGACATGGCGAAAACGCCATTGACGAGGATGAGAACGACGAGAAGTAATATATCCATGGTTGAAACCGCCCTACGCAATCATCGTGCGTGCGGTTTCGGTGTTGATAGGTCGCCGAGTATAGCAGGTGCCGTTGCCTGTGGTCCCCAGACTCGGGAGCACCTCGTGCCGACCATCAGCATGAACGCCAGGTTCGCCCACGACATCAGAGGCAAGCAGGCTGCGTTGTTTTCGACTGCATCTCAATACCTAACCGAGCAGCGTGATCTTGAGCTTTTCCAGAAAGTTCAGCTCGGCCCACCAAGCCAGGCCTTTTTCCCGGAACTCGCAGCCCTTTTCAGTCAGCACCAGCTTGATGGCGCCGAACTCGGTTTTGCCACTGTCGGCAATGAAGCCCGAATCCATCAGAAATTGGGCGATGGCCGGTTGGACCTGCTGGCCGGAGAGTGTCCAGCGCGAGCCATAGCCATCGTCGTCGCCGGTGAGCATCAGGATAGGCTCGAACGGACCCATCAGGCGAAGTACCTGCAGGGTTTCGGCGCGCTGCGGGATGGTGTTGGAATGCATGGTCCTGACCACCGAATCAATAGGGGATTCGACCCGGATTGGCCGCCCAGTGTTCCAGCGGTTCGAGTGCGCCGGGTATGGGATGGTGTTCCATGACGATGCTGCGCGACGAGAAATGGCGGTTCAGCTCGCTGTACAGCTCGTCGTCGCAAAAGCCGATGGCGGCCGCTTCGGCCCGGCTGTTGGCGAAGACGATGCGGTCGATGCGCGCCCAGTAGGCGGCGGACAGGCACATCGGGCAGGGTTCGCTCGAGGCGTAGAGGGTGCAGCCGGGCAGGTGGAAGTGATCGGCGCCGGCGCAGGCGCTGCGGATGGCGCTGATTTCGGCGTGGGCCGTTGGGTCATGGCTGGCGACGACGCGGTTCCAGCCTTCGGCGATGATCTTGCCATCGCGCACGATGACGGCGCCGAACGGCCCGCCTTCGCCGCTTTCGCTGCCGTGCCGGGCCAATTCGATGGCGCGGGCGAGAAACTGGTCGTCGAGGTTCATCGGAACGATCCTTCCTGAGGGCAGGGCGATCAAATAGTCGATGTTATTATACGGCCCCCATCATGGCGGGGGCATGTGCCCCGCCGCAATCAGGCATGCGTCTTACCAAACTCAAACTCGCCGGCTTCAAGTCCTTCGTCGATCCGACCTCTGTCGCCGTTCCCGGCCAGCTCGTCGGCGTCGTCGGCCCCAATGGCTGCGGCAAATCCAACATCATGGATGCCGTGCGCTGGGTGCTGGGCGAGTCCAAAGCCTCGGAGCTGCGCGGCGAGTCGATGATGGACGTTATCTTCAACGGCTCGTCGAACCGCAAGCCGGTGTCGCGCGCTTCCGTTGAACTGATTTTCGAGAACCTGCTCGGCCGGGCTCTCGGCCAGTGGTCGCAATACACCGAGCTGTCGGTCAAGCGGACGCTGACGCGGCAGGGGCAGTCGGACTATTTCATCAACAACCTGAAGGTCCGCCGCAAGGACATCACTGATCTGTTTCTCGGTACCGGCCTCGGGCCGCGTGCTTACGCCATCATCGGCCAGGGCATGATTTCGCGGATCATCGAGGCGCGGCCGGACGACCTGCGCGTCTTCCTCGAAGAAGCGGCCGGCGTTACCCGCTACAAGGAACGGCGCAAGGAAACCAACGGCCGGCTCGAAGACACCCGCGAAAACCTGCTGCGCGTCGAAGATATCCGCCAGGAACTCGGCAACCAGATGGAACGGCTCGAAGCGCAGGCCGAAGTGGCGCGCCGTTATCAGGGGTTGAACGAGCAACTGGTGCTGCGCCAGCAGGTGCTGTGGCTGCTCAAGAAGCGTGAAGCCGAGGCCGAACGGCAAAAGCTGTCGCTCGATGTCGAACGCGCCGTGACCGAACTCGAAGCGCAGAGCGCCGCCCTGCGCGAAACCGAAGCGCGTGCCGAGGAAACGCGCGAGGCGCACTTTGCTGCCGGCGACGCCTTGCACAACGCGCAGAGCGACATGTACACGGCGAATGCCGAAGTCGCCCGGCTCGAGGCGGAAATTCGCCACCGTCGCGAATCGCGCAGTCAGCTTGAAGCGCGCCTGACCCAGCTCGAGGACGAACTCAAGCACTGGGGCGAGACAGCCGAGAAACTGACCGAAGATCGCCTGAAGTGGGAAGAAACCCAGGAAATCACCAAACTGCGCGTCGAGGAAGCCGAGGCGCGCCTGCACGAGCAGATGAACATCGCGCCGCAGGTCGAGGAAGACCACGCCCAGGCTCAGGAAGAGCTGCAACGTCTCAAGACGCGGTCGACCAACGGCGAGCAGAAGCTCGAAGTCGAGCTGACCAACAAGTCGCACGCCCAGCGTGCCCTGCAGGCCATCACGCTGCGCCGCGAGCGCCTGCGCGAGGAAACCGGTGGCAACGATGCGCCGGACGAAATGGACCTGGCCGAGAAGGAAGAAGAACTCAGCCTGCTGCGCGAGGAACTGGCTGGCGATCAGGACCAGCTCCAGCAGTTGCAGCAGGAAATGCCGCAGCTCGAAGCCCGGCGCAAGGAAGCGCAGGCCGAAGTGCAGCGCATTGAGCGCGAACTGGCCGCCGGACAGGCTCGTCGGGCGGCGCTGGAGCAGATGCAGGCGCGGACGCAGCAGAGTGGCAAATTGCCGGAATGGTTGCGTCGCCACGACCTCGAAAACGCACCGCCGCTGTGGCAGAAGATTCACGTTGAAGCCGGCTGGGAAGAGGCGGTCGAAGCGGTATTGCGCGAGCGTTTGAGCGCCATTGCCTGCGACGATCCGGCCAAGCTCGACGCCTGGCTGCACGACCGGCCGGAAGCGCGGCTCAGCGTCGTGCTGCCGGGCGATTTCAATTTTGGCCAAAATTTCCGGTTGACCGTGGAAGTCCTGTCGTCGCGGGTCAGCAGCGACGATCCTGCCATCCAGGCCGTGCTCGACGACTGGCTGGGCCAGGTGCGCACGGCGGAAACGCTGGCCGAGGCGCTGGGGCAGCGCGCCGATCTGCCGCCGGGAGCGGTCATCGTTACGCGCGGCGGCGATCTGGTCAGCGCCGCCAGCGTCACCTTCTTCGCGCCGGATCAGGGCGAACACGGCCTGCTCGAACGCCAGCGCGAAATCGAAGCACTCGGCGACGGGATCGCCATGGCCGAAGAGAAGGCCGACGCGATCCGCGAACAGCTGGTCATGCTCGATGAACAGGTCGAGGACAAGCAGGCCGAAATGGGCGAAATCCGCCAATACGTCACCGACCGCCAGCAACGCGTGCACGCCGTGCAGGTGGAAGTGCTCAAGTTGTCGCAGGCCATCGAGCGCCACAAGGAGCAGAAAGAGCGCCTGCAAGAGCAACTGGCCGAACTGGCCGAGGAAGAAGAGAGCGAACGCGAGCGCGACATGTCGGCTGACGAGCGCATCGCGGAAATCCGTGACGGTCTGAGCCGCATCCGCGTGCTGGTCCATGGCGCGCAAACCCGGCTCGACGAATGCGAACGCGCCGTGCGTGCCGAGCGCGAGCGCAATTCCGATTTCGACCGCGCTTTGCGCGAAGCGCAGTTCTCGCTGCGCGAATGCGAGGGCAAGCTGCAGGACGTTTTCGCCCAGCAGGCCGTGGCTCAGCGCGAGCTGAACCGCATCGAAAAGGATCGTGCCCAGTGCGCCGAGCAGGTCGAGGCGGCACCGCCGGATGTCATGGAGGGCGCCCTTCAGACGGCGCTCGAAGCACGGCAGGCAGCCGAGAAAGTGCTGGCCGAGAAGCGCGACGCGCTCGAAGCGGCGACCAACGCCCTGCGCGGTTTCGAAGAGCAGCGTCTGCGCATCGAGCAGGGGCTGGAGCCGCTGCGTGTGCGGATCGGCGACCTCAAATTGAAAGAGCAGGCGGCGGCACTCAATGCCGAGCAGTTCGCCATGCAACTGCTCGAAGCCGGCGCCAACGAGGAGGCTTTGCAGGCCGAGCTGGGCACGGCAAGGCCGCCGGCCTTGCAAGGCGAAATCACCCGCCTGACCAACGCCATCGCCGAGCTTGGCGCCGTCAACATGGCCGCCCTGCAGGAGCTTGAAACGGCGACCGAGCGCAAGGGCTACCTCGACATGCAGGCGGCCGATCTCAACGAGGCCATGGAAACCCTCGAAAACGCCATTCGCCGCATCGACCGCGAAACGCGCGACCTGCTGCAAAGCACCTTCGACACGGTCAACGGCCATTTCGGCCAGCTTTTCCCCGAACTCTTCGGCGGCGGTCGCGCCGAACTGGTGATGACCGGCGACGAGATTCTCGATGCCGGCGTCCAGGTCATCGCCCAGCCGCCGGGCAAGAAAAACTCGACCATCCATCTGCTGTCCGGCGGCGAAAAGGCGCTGACGGCAATTGCGCTGGTCTTTTCCATGTTCCAGCTCAATCCGGCGCCGTTCTGCCTGCTCGACGAGGTCGATGCGCCGCTCGACGACAGCAATACCGAACGTTTCTGCAAGATGGTCAAGAAAATGTCAGGTGCAACGCAATTCCTGTTCATTTCCCATAATAAAATCGCCATGGAAATGGCCGAACAGCTGGTCGGCGTCACCATGCAGGAAAGCGGCGTGTCGCGCGTGGTGGAAGTGGATATTCAGGAAGCTTTGAAAATGAGGGATGCGGCTTAAATGACCGAGCTTCAACTAGGTTTGATCGGGCTGGGCGCGACGGCGGTGGTCGGCGTGTTTGGCTACAACAAATGGCAGGAATTCCGGCAGCGCAAGCTGGCCGAAGCGGTGCTCAAGCCGCATCACGCCGATATTTTGCTGGGCGATGGGCCGAAAGCTGCAGCGCAACCAGCCGTCGCCGAACGCAGCGAACCGGAATTCCGTGTCGACACGCCGGCGCCGAGTGGCGAGCGCGTCGAGCCGGTCTTCGTCGATCTCCATCCGACCCTGCCGTCGGAAGACATGATTGCCGCGCCGGACGATGCGCCTATGCCGGAAATGCCGGTTTTCGCCACCCCGGCCGCGCCTGTCGAGTCGACTCCCGTGCCGCAACCCATCCCGGCGTCGATGTCTGCCCCGGTTCAGGCGGACATTGCGGACGATGCCCCGGAAATCCCCGCCACCGATTTGCCGGCTGAACTGCTCGACCCGGGTCTCGAGTTCATCGTCGCCATGGAACTGGTCGAACTGGTTTCTGCCATGGACATCCTGCATTCGCAGCGTTCGGCGCTGCTCCGCCTGAACAAGCCCGTGCATTGGGTCGGCTACAACGAACGTAGCCGCGAGTGGGTGCGCCTGGCGCCCGACAGCGAACTCAAACTGCGCCGCCTGCGTGTCGGCCTGCAACTGGTCAATCGTCAGGGCCCGCTTTCCGAAGCCGACATGGGCATTTTCACCAATGCCATGAACGCCCTGGCCGACGAGCTGATGGCTGTGGCCGACATGCCCTCGTCGCGCGTCCTCGATCAAGCGGCCGAAATCGACCAGTTCTGCGCCGCGGTCGACCTCGAAATTGGTCTCAATCTGGTCAGTCGTGGCAGTGCCTTCACCGGCACCAAGATTCGCGCCCTGGCCGAAGCGGCCGGCATGGTCCTTGGCCTGGGCGGTGTCTTCACCCGTTACGACGACAGCGGCCGTGTCCTGTTCAGCCTGCAAAACTACGAAAGCACGCAGTTCTCGGCTGACACGCTGCGCACCCTGACGACGCATGGCCTGACTTTCCTGCTCGACGTGCCGCGCGTCGATCACGGCGAACGCACTTTCATGCAGATGACGGAAATCGCCAAGCGCTTCGCCGACACGCTCAATGGCGCGCTGGTCGACGACAATCGCCAGCCGCTCAGCGATTCGCAGCTTGACCACATCCGCCGCGAATTCATCGGCAAGCCGCAGGCAACGATGGCCAGTTACGGCCTGACCGCTGGTTCGCCCCAGGCGCTGCGGCTGTTCTCCTGATGGTGGCACCCGCTGTGGCGGTTGCGCGCGCGGCCGAGTTGCGCGCCGAACTGGAGCGCCACAACCACGCCTATTACGTCCTCGATGCGCCAAGTATCCCGGATGCCGAGTACGACAAGCTGTTCCGCGAACTGCAGGGGCTGGAAAGTGAATATCCGGAACTGCTGACGGCCGATTCGCCGACCCAGCGCGTCGGCGGTACGCCGCTCAAGGAATTCCCGTCACGCCAGCACGGCGTGCCGATGTTGTCGCTGAACAACGCGTTTTCGCCGGAAGAGGTAGAAGCCTTCGACAAGCGCGTGCGTGACGGCTTGGAAACGATTGCTGCGGTCGACTACGCCGTCGAGCCGAAATTCGACGGCCTGGCCATCAGCCTGACCTACGAAAATGGCGTGTTCACCTGTGGCGCCACGCGCGGCGACGGGGTGACCGGCGAGGAAGTGACGCCCAACCTGCGCACCCTGCGCTGCATTCCGTTGCGTCTGCAAGGCGAGGGCTGGCCGGCGCTGATCGAGATCCGCGGCGAAGTGCTGATGTTCAAGGCTGATTTCGCCGAACTCAACGTCCGCCAGCGCGAACGCGGCGACAAGGAATTTGCCAACCCGCGCAACGCCGCGGCCGGCAGCCTGCGCCAGCTTGACTCGAAGATCACGGCCAGCCGGCCCTTGTCCTTCTTTGCCTATGGCGTCGGCGCGGGGGCGGATGAACTGGCCGTCAGGACGCACAGCGAATTGATGGACAAACTGGCGAGCTGGGGCTTCCCGGTGGCCGCCGAACGTGCCGTCGTGACCGGCTCCCACGGTCAACTGGAATTTTTCGCCAAAATTGGAATGTTGCGGCCTAGTCTGCCCTACGACATCGACGGCGTGGTGTACAAGGTCAATCGCCTCGACTGGCAGGCGCGCCTCGGTTTCGTCTCGCGCGCCCCGCGTTTCGCCATCGCCCACAAATTCCCGGCTGAAGAGGCGTTGACCGAAGTGCTCGGCATCGACGTCCAGGTTGGCCGCACCGGCGCCATTACCCCGGTCGCCCGGCTCAAGCCAGTTTTCGTCGGCGGCGTCACGGTGACCAACGCAACACTGCACAACGAGGACGAAGTGCGCCGCAAGGATGTCCGGGTCGGCGATACGGTCATCGTTCGGCGGGCCGGCGACGTCATTCCCGAAGTCGTCGCCATCGTCCCGGAAAAACGGCCGACGCGCGACCTGTTCGGCGGCGAGCCGCTGCATCCGCCCTTCGAACTGCCCAAGCTTTGCCCGGAATGCGGTTCGGCCGTGACGCGCGGCATCGACGAAGCCATCGCCCGCTGTACCGGCGGCCTCTATTGCCCGGCCCAGCGCAAGCAGGCGCTGTGGCACTACGCGGCGCGCCGGGCGATGGACATCGAGGGCCTCGGCGACAAGATCGTCGATCAGCTAGTCGATGCCGGCCTCGTTCATACGCCGGCCGATCTTTATGGTCTTACCGTCGAAACCTTGGCCGGGCTCGAGCGCATGGGCGAAAAGTCGGCGCAGAACCTCGTTGCCGCCATCGACCAAAGCCGGCAGACGACGCTGGCACGCTTCATCTTCGCGCTCGGCATCCGCAATGTCGGCGAGGCCACGGCGCGCGATCTTGCCAGGCATTTCGGCAACCTCGATGGCATAATCGCGGCCGATATCGAAGCGCTGCAGCAGGTGCCTGATGTCGGCCCGATTGTCGCGGCCAGCATCGTCACTTTCTTCAGCGAGTCACATAACCGTGAAATCATCGCCCAGCTGCTTGCCGCCGGCCTGCACTGGACGGACGGCGAACCGGCCGATGCCGGGCCAAAGCTGCTGGCTGGCAAGACCCTGGTCCTGACTGGCACGCTGCCGACGCTCAAGCGCGACGACGCGAAGGCGATGATCGAAGCAGCGGGCGGCAAGGTGGCAGGCTCGGTATCGAAAAAAACCGATTTCGTGGTTGCCGGCGAGGAAGCCGGCTCCAAGCTGGAAAAGGCATTGGAGCTGGGCGTCGCGGTGATCGATGAAGCCGAATTGTTGAAATTGCTCGAAAAGGGAGTCCAATAATGAAAAAAGTTCGCAAAGCAGTGTTTCCGGTTGCCGGCATGGGTACCCGTTTTTTACCGGCGACCAAGGCCAGCCCGAAGGAAATGCTGCCCATCGTCGATAAGCCGTTGATCCAGTTCGCCGTCGAAGAAGCGGTTGCCGCCGGCATTACCGACATGGTCTTCGTGACCGGTCGTTCGAAGCGCTCGATCGAAGATCACTTCGACAAGGCCTACGAGCTGGAAAGCGAACTTGAAGCGCGCGGCAAGAGCCAATTGCTCGACTTCGTGCGCAACATGATCCCCAAGAACATCAACTGCATCTACATCCGTCAGGCCGAAGCGCTCGGCCTTGGTCATGCCGTGCTGTGCGCCAAGCCGGTGATCGGCGACGAACCCTTTGCCGTGATCCTCGCCGATGACTTGCTCGACGGCAAACCAGCGGTCATGAAGCAGATGACCGATACCTATGATTACTACCGCTGCTCGGTGCTCGGTGTACAGGACGTGCCGCGCGCCGACACGCGCAGCTACGGCATCGTCGATGCCCGCGCCGTGGCTGATCGGGTCGAACAGATCAATGCCATCGTCGAGAAGCCGAAGCCCGAGGATGCACCGTCGACGCTGGCCGTCGTTGGTCGTTACATCCTGACGCCGCGCATTTTCCATCACCTTGAAAACGTCAAGCCGGGTGCCGGCGGCGAAATCCAGCTGACCGACGGCATCGCCTCGCTGCTCAGCGAAGAGCAGGTTCTGGCCTATCGCTACGACGGAACGCGCTACGATTGCGGTTCGAAGCTGGGCTACCTGCAGGCGACGGTCGTTTTCGGCCAGCGCCACCCGGAAGTCGGGGCTGAATTCGACGCTTACCTGAAGAGCCTTGGAGGCTGAATGGATTTGAAAAAAGCACAGGCCATGCTGGCCAATGCCGAACTGATACACAGCGAGGCGGCCGTTCAAGGGGCAGTGACCGAGGTTGCTGCAGCCATTCGTGAACGGCTGGCCGACAAATACCCGCTGGTCCTTTGCGTGATGACCGGTGGGGTGGTTTTCTGCGGTCAACTGCTGACTAAACTCGATTTTCCGCTCGACTTCGACTACCTGCACGCCACGCGCTACGGCCCGGAAACGCAAGGTGGCAAGATTTCGTGGCGTTCAGCGCCATGGACTTCGGTCAAGGGCCGCTCGGTGCTGGTCGTCGACGACATTCTCGATGAAGGCGTGACACTCGCTGCCGTCAAGGAAAGCCTGCGCCGCATGGGGGCCGAAGAGGTCCTGACCGCCGTCTTTGCCGACAAGCTGAACGGTAAGGACAAACCGATTGCTGCCGATTTTGTCGGCCTGACCGTACCCGACCGCTTTGTCTTCGGCTTCGGCATGGATGCCGGTGGCGTCTGGCGCAACCTGCCTGCGGTCTACGCCATGAAGGACGACGCGTGAGTGGTGCGACGGTCGCCGAGTTCATCGGCTACTGGGAAACTGAAGGACAGGCCTACGTCCGGCGCGGCGATTACGACTGGATGGCAGCGCTGGTTCCCGGCCAGCGTGTGCTGGAAATCGGCTGTGGCGTCGGCTTTGCCACGCAGGCCCTGGCCAAGCGGGGTTTGACGGTGCTCTCCATCGACTCGCTGGGCGAATGCCTGGACCTCACACGGCAACGCGTTGACGGCAGCGACGTAACGCTGATGCTGGCCGATTTGACGGCATTGACCGATGAGCAGCGCGCCACCATCAAAGCCTTCGCGCCCGATAGCGTGGTCTGCTGGCTCATGGGCGCGCCAGCCGAAACGACCGGCGCGGTGGCTACCGATGCCGGCCGCGCGGTCATCGCCTACCGTGAAAAGCTGCATCGTCTGGTTGCCAAGCTGGCGGCCAGCCTGCCGACCGTGCAGGCGCTGCACTACGTCGATCGCACGGCGATTCCGTGGCAGGCCAAGGACATTGGCCGCGATACGCTGGTCAGCTACCATGGTGGCAAGACTTTGCTTGATCTGCCCTTCGTCGCCGTACGCGCCAATGCGCTCTACCGCAAGCTGGGCGACGATGCGGTGAACAACGCCCCAAACCGTAAAATGCACCCGTCGCTCAAGGGCGTGGTGCCGACGCTGGCTTCGTTGCTGGTGGAAAGGAAAAAATAATATGTTGGCAATTATTGGCGGTAGCGGCCTGACAACGCTGTCCAATCTCGACGTTTCGCATCGCGAAGTGGTTCGTACGCCTTACGGCGAAGCGTCCGGCGCCCTGGTTTTCGGGCAGATATCTGGCCAGCCGGCGGTTTTCCTGCCGCGCCACGGCTACGGCCACACCATCCCGCCGCACATGGTCAATTACCGCGCCAATATGTGGGCCTTGCACCACCACAAGGTGACCGGCATCATTTCGGTGGCCTCGGTCGGCAGCATTCGTCCCGACCTGCAGCCGGGCGACATTGTCCTGCCCGACCAGATCATCGATTACACCTGGGGCCGCAAATCGACGATGTTCGACGGCAACGGTACGCCGGTGACCCACGTCGACTTTACCGAACCCTACGACGCCGATCTGCGCCGCCGCATTCTGGCGGCTGGCCAGCAACTGAGCATCGACATCAAGGTCGACGCGGTCTATGCCGCGACGCAGGGGCCGCGTCTCGAAACGGCAGCCGAAATCAATCGCCTGGAGCGCGACGGTGCCGATGTGGTCGGCATGACCGGCATGCCGGAAGCCATCCTGGCACGCGAACTCGGCTTGCCCTATGCCGCGATCAACGTCGTCGCCAACCATGCCGCGGGCCGTGGCAGCAGTGTCAACGGCATCCACTTCGAAAGCCTGGAGCACGTGCTGCATGAGGCGATGGGGCGGGTCAAGGCGATTGTCGAGAAGCTGGTCGGCAGTACCGACAGTTGCCAGCCGATGGGGATGTCCGTTTAGCTGCTAGGTATTAGCGGTTAGTAGTTGGCTAACCGCTAACTACTAACCGATCTTCAGACGTTCCATCAGCTCGGTTTCGAGGCGGATGCGTTTGCCGGTGTCGCGCAGGTCGCCGCCGCTGATCAGGAAAACGTCTTCGGCCCGTTCGCCGAGCGTCGTGATCTTGGCGGTATGCAGGAAGGCGCCGTGCTCGGCCAGCGTATTGGCGACGGTGTAGAGCAGGCCGGGGCGGTCGGCGGCGACCAGCGAAAGGATGAAATGCGATCCCTTTTCGTCGCCGCGGATGCCGACTTCCGGCTTGATCGGGAAATGCTTGACCTGCCGTGACAGGCGCCCGGCGGACGGGACGTCCGGCGGCATCTGGTGCAGCAGGCGCTGTTCCAGTTCGTGCTCGATGTAGGCGACCATTTCGCGGTCGCTATCACGATTTTCGACATCCAGTACGACGAAGCTGTCGAGCGCGTAGCCGTGGGCTGTCGTGTGAATCTTGGCGTCAACAATGCTGTAGCCAGCGCGGGCGAAGAAGCCGACGATGCGGGCGAAAAGGTCGGGCTGGTCCTGGGTGTAGACCATGACCTGCAGGCCTTCGCCTTCCTGGTAGGGGCGGGCGCGGACGACGGGCTGGTTGTTGTAGATGCGGTAGTGCAGCGAGCGCGTGTGCCAGGCGATTTCTTCGGCCGAATGGCGCAGGAAGTAGACGGTATCGAGTTGTTTCCAGAGACGTTCGTGAACGGTGTCGGAAAGGGCGAAGAAGCGCAGCAGGCGCATTGCTTCGGCCTGGCGTTCGGCAATCAGGCCGTGCCCGGCCGGGGCGTTGCCACTCGAGAGGTGATGCAGCGCCTGGTAATAGAGGTCGGCCAGCAGCTTGCCCTTCCAGTGGTTCCAGACTTTCGGGCTGGTCCCCCTGATGTCGGCATGGGTCAGCAGATAGAGCGACTGGAGGTGGCGGATGTCGCCGACCAGTTTGAGGAATTTGTCGATCACGTCCGGGTCGCTGAGGTCTTCTTTTTGCGCAACCTGCGACATGACCAGGTGATTCCGGACCAGCCAGACGACTAGTTCGGTGTCTTCCACGGTCAACCGGTGATTTTGGCAAAATTCCAAAGCATCGACGGTACCGAGCTCGGAGTGATCGCCGCCGCGGCCCTTGGCGATGTCGTGGAAGAGCGCGGCGATGTAGAGCAGCCACGGACGGTCAAGCTCGCTGACGATGCGGGAACACAACGGGTATTCGTGGGCGAATTCGCTCATCGTGAAGCGGCGGATGTTGCGCAGGACTTGCAGGATGTGCTGGTCGACGGTGTAGACGTGAAACAGGTCGTGCTGCATCTGGCCGACGATGCGTCCGAAATTTGGCAGGTAGGCGCCAAGTATGTCGAGCTGGTTCATGCGCCGGAATTCATGAATGATGCCGCGCTCGCCTTGCAGCAATTTGAGGAACATCGACCGGTTGGCCGGATCGGCCCGGAATTCCGGCGTGATCTGCTCGCGGGCCCGCCACAGGGCGCGTAGTGTGCGCGTCGTCATGCCGGACAGTTCATGGGTTTCCTGCATGACCAGGAAGCTGTCGAAGATGGCTGACGGGTCTTTTTCGAACAGGGATTCGTCCCGGATGTCGAGCAGGTTGCCGACCATCTGGAAATTGTCGTCGAGCGGCTGTGGCGTCTGTTCGTTTTCCGGAGTCAGCGCCGACGCCATGTTTTGCAGCAGGATGGTGTTGAGCAGGCTGACCGTTTTGGCATTGCGGTAATAGACCTGCATGAGCTGTTCGGACGCACGCTTGGCTTCGTTCGAGACAAATCCGTACTTGGCAGCCAGGTTGCTCTGGTAGTCGAACAGCAGGCGATCTTCACGGCGCCCGAGCATGAAATGCAGGCGTATGCGCAGGTGTGACAGGTATTCCTGGCACTCCCGGGCCTGGATCATGCCTTCGAGCGTGATGATGCCGTTCTTGTGCAGTTCCTCCCAGGTTGATCCGAAACCGGCCGCCTTGGCAATCCAGAAAATGACCTGAAAATCGCGCAGGCCGCCCGGCGAATCCTTGCAGTTCGGCTCCAGGCTGTAGGGCGTTTCGTTAAAACGGAGGTAGCGCTCCTGTTGCTCGATCTGCTTGGCTTCACAGAAAACGAGGGGGTCGAGATGACCGCGCAGGCGTTTCTGAAAAGTCGCGAAGAGCTTGGCATTGCCGGTCAGCAGGCGAGCCTCAAGCAAAGCGGTTTGCACCGTGATGTCGTTCTCGGCTTCGTTCAGGCAGTCCTGGATGGTGCGGACGCTGTGCCCGATCTCCAGACCTATGTCCCAGAAGGAACCGATCAGCCGTTCCAGTTTTTCCTGCAGGGCGCCGCTTGCTTCCTTGGGCAGCAGGATGAGCAGGTCAATATCGGAGGCCGGGTAAAGTTCGCCGCGACCGTAGCCGCCGACTGCGGACAGGGCGAGGGTGGCGGGAAAGTCGAACGAGGCCCAGAGTCTTTCGAGAACGCTGTCGACCTGTTGACTGCGTTCGGCGAGTAGCCCCTCGGCATCGCCGGTCCGTTCGTAATTTTCCTGGAGGCGGATCTGAGCCGCCTTGACTTCAGCCCGCAGCGCGGCGACATCGCAGGCCATCAGTTGATCCAGTCAGGTTTGGCGCGGCCGCCGGCAGAAAGCGTCATGATTTCGTAGCCCGTCTCGGTAACCAGCACGGTGTGTTCCCACTGCGCCGAGAGGCTGCGGTCCTTGGTGACGATGGTCCAGCCATCGGCCATTTCGCGGATGGCCGCCTTGCCGGCGTTGATCATCGGTTCGACGGTAAAGATCATGCCTGGTTCGAGCCTGGGACCGGTGCCGCCTTTGCCGTAATGCAGGACCTGCGGATCTTCGTGGAATTTGGCGCCGATGCCGTGGCCGCAAAACTCGCGGACGACCGAGCAGCCGTTCTTTTCAGCGTATTTCTGGATGATCGCGCCGATATCGCCCAGGTGTGCGCCTGGCTTGATGACCGAAATTCCCAGCCACATGCACTCGAAGGTGATTTCGCACAGGCGCTTGGCCTGGATCGAGCCTTCGCCGACGATGAACATCCGGCTGGTGTCGCCGTGGTAGCCATCCTTGATCGTCGTGATGTCGAGATTCACGATGTCGCCGTTCTTGAGCACGCGTTCGCCGGGAACGCCGTGGCAGACCTGCTGATTGACCGAGGTGCAGATCGATTTGGGGTAGGGGTTGTAGCCTGACGGCGCGTAGTTGAGCGGGGCGGGAATGCAGCCCTGCACATCGACCATGTAGTCGTGGCAGAGCTTGTCGAGTTCTTCCGTGGTGACGCCGACCTTGACGAAGGGTGCGATGTAGTCGAGGACTTCTCCGGCCAGACGCCCGGCAATTCTCATTTTTTCGATTTCTTCCGGGGTCTTGATGCTGATGCTCATGGCGGCTGTTCTGTGGGGCGTTGGCAAAGGGGAAGGATAAATGATGGGGCGGGTTTCGCAAAGCCGGGAGCGGCCAAAGTGGCATACTTGCGCTCTTCGACTTGCGAATTTTTCGATGACGATTCTTCTGCTCGGCAAGGATGGCCAGGTTGGTTGGCAACTCCAGCGTTCGCTGGCGCCGCATGGGGCTGTGGTGGCTTGTGGCCGGGCTCAGTGCGATTTGGCCGATGCGGAGCAGATTCGTTCCGTTGTTCGTCAAGTGCAGCCTTCGGTCATCGTCAATGCAACGGCCTACACCGCTGTGGACAAGGCCGAGTCCGAACCGGAACTGGCGCATCGCATCAATGCCGTGGCGCCGGGTGTTCTGGCCGAGGAGGCTGTCGTGCTCGGCGCCTTGCTGGTCCATTATTCGACCGACTACGTCTACGACGGCAGCAAATCATCGCCCTATGTCGAAAGCGATCCAACCGGGCCGCAAAGTGTTTATGGTCGGACCAAGCTGGCTGGCGAGGAGGCGATTCGTGCCGTCGGTGGTCAGTCGCTGATCTTCCGTACCAGCTGGGTGTTTGGCGCGCGTGGTGACAATTTCGTCAAGACCATCCTGCGCCTGGCGCGGGAAAAGGACAGCCTCAATGTCGTCGATGACCAGATCGGTTCACCGACCCCGGCTGCCCTGATTGCGACGGTGACCGGCGTCGTGCTGGCCATGGTTCGCCACGGTCAACCGGAAAAAATGGCCAAAAATGAAATCTATCATCTGGCCGCGGCGCGGCCGGTCAGCTGGTGCGAGTTTGCCCGGACCATCGTCGGGCTGGCCGGGCAGATGCCGGGCTTCAACCTGCGCCTGAAGCCGGAGGCGATTCATCCCATCACGACAGCGGAATATCCGACACCGGCCCGGCGCCCGGCCAATTCGCGCCTCGACTGCACTCGCCTGGAAACCGACTTCGGCTTGCAGATGCCCGACTGGCAACCGTATCTGGAGCGCATGCTGCAGCTGCTGGCGCTCAAACAGAACGGTTATTGAGCTTCCGGAAAGCCTGTTCTGCTGCTATAATCCGCAGGTTTTTCTCAGCCGTTATGGCTGAAAAAACGGTGGTCTGCACGGTGCAGGCAACCAAAATCCACACATCCGCCGATTAAGGGTGTCTGCCAGAATTCAACAATGGCGGGCGTTTCAGGCGGGTGGAGGTACAACCCTTAAGGAGTTTTACAATGTCCGTTACCATGCGCGAAATGCTGGAAGCCGGTGTCCACTTCGGTCACCAAACCCGTTTCTGGTCCCCCAAGATGGCCCCGTATATCTTCGGTGCCCGCAACAAGATTCACATCGTCAACCTCGAAAAGACCCTGGCCAAGTACAACGAAGCCATGGCATTCGTGAAGAAGCTGGCCGCTAACCGTGGTTCCGTGCTCTTCGTCGGCACCAAGCGTCAGGCTCGTGAAATCATCGGTGAAGAAGCGCTGCGCGCCAATTCCCCGTTCGTTGACCAGCGCTGGCTGGGCGGCATGCTGACCAACTTCAAGACCGTCAAGACTTCGATCAAGCGTCTGAAGGACATGGAAGTTGCCGTTGAAGCCGGTGAGCTGGAAAAGATGCCGAAGAAGGAAGCGCTGACCTTCCGTCGCGAACTGGAAAAGCTCCAGAAGTCCATCGGCGGCATCAAGGAAATGGGCGGCCTGCCGGACGCCATCTTCGTTGTCGACGTCGGCTACCACAAGATCGCCATTACCGAAGCTGAAAAGCTCGGCATCCCGGTCATCGGCGTGGTCGATACCAACCACTCTCCGGACGGCGTTGCTTACGTCATTCCGGGTAACGACGATTCTTCCCGTGCCATCCAGCTCTACGCTCGTGGCGTGGCTGATGCCATCCTCGAAGGCCGCAATCAGGTCATGCAGGAAATCGTTAGCGCCGGTGGTGATGACGAATTCGTCGAAGTCGTCGACGCAGCTGAATAAAGTTGTAACGGCGGAGCGCTAAGCTCCGCCTGTTTTAAAAGCTCAGGAGAAAAAATATGGCGGCAATTACCGCAGGCATGGTGGCAGAACTGCGCGGCAAGACCGACGCGCCCATGATGGAATGCAAGAAGGCCCTGACCGAAGCCGATGGCGACATGGCCAAGGCTGAAGAGATTCTTCGCGTCAAGCTCGGCAACAAGGCCTCCAAGGCCGCGACCCGCGTCGCTGCCGAAGGTATCGTTGCTGTCAGCATTTCTGCCGACGGCAAGCTCGGTGCAATCATCGAAGTCAACAGCGAAACCGACTTCGTTGCCAAGAACGACGAGTTCATCGCTCTGGCCAATGGCTCGGCCAAGCTGGTTGCTGAAAAGAACCCGGCTGACGTCGCTGCGCTGTCCGCGCTGCCGTTAGGCGACGGTACTGTTGAATCGGTCCGTGCCGCTCTGGTCGGCAAGATCGGCGAGAACATGTCGATCCGCCGCTTCGCCCGTTTTGAAGCCAAGGGCAAGCTGGTTTCCTACATCCACGGTGGCGCCAAGGTTGGCGTCGTGATCGACGTGGTTGGTGGCGACGAGCAACTGGCCAAGGATCTGGCGATGCATATCGCTGCCTCCAAGCCGAAGGCGCTGGATGCCTCGGGTGTTTCCCAGGAACTTCTGGACACCGAGCGTCGTATCGCCATCGAGAAGGCCCGCGCCGACAACAAGCCGGAAGCCATGCTCGAGAAGATTGCCGAAGGTACCGTTCAGAAGTATCTGAAGGACGTTACCCTGCTGGCTCAAGTCTTCGTCAAGGCCGCTGACGGCAAGCAAACCATCGAGCAACTGCTGAAAGCCAAGGGCGCTTCCGTCGCTGGCTTCGCGCTGTTCCTGGTTGGCGAAGGCATCGAGAAGAAGGTTGACGACTTTGCTGCTGAAGTCGCTGCCCAGGCTGCTGCCGCTGCTGCCAAGAAGTAATTGAAAGGAACGCCGATGTCTGCACCCAAGTACAAGCGAATTCTCCTGAAACTCTCCGGCGAGGCCCTGATGGGCAATGACGCCTACGGCATCAACCCGCAGACCATCGCGGGTATCTGCGGAGAGATCAAGGCGGTCGCTGACATGGGCGTGGAAATCGGCGTCGTGATCGGCGGTGGCAACATCTTCCGTGGCATGGCCGGTACGGCCACCGGGATGGATCGCGCCACTGCGGATTACATGGGCATGCTGGCCACGGTGATGAACGCCATGGCGCTGTCCGACGCTTTCCGCCAGTGTGGCCTCAATGCCCGCGTGCAGTCGGCGCTGAACATCGAGCAGGTTGTCGAGCCGTACATCCGCGGCAAGGCCATCCGCTACCTTGAAGAAGGCAAGATCGTCATCTTTGGTGCCGGTACCGGCAACCCCTTCTTTACCACCGATACCGCTGCAGCATTGCGCGGCTCGGAAATTGGCGCTGAAATCGTTCTCAAGGCGACCAAGGTCGACGGTATTTACTCGGCCGATCCCAAGAAGGATCCGCTGGCGACCCGTTACGACAAGATCAGCTTCAACGAAGCGATCTCCAAGAACCTGGCGGTCATGGATGCAACCGCTTTCGCGCTGTGTCGCGATCAAAAATTGCCGATCAACGTGTTTTCCATCTTCAAAACCGGCGCGCTGAAGCGCGTGGTCTGTGGCGAAGATGAAGGTACGCTGGTCTATTGCTGAGGGAGACTAAAAAATGATTCCTGAACTCAAAAAAACTGCTGAAGCCAAGATGCAGAAGTCGCTGGAAGCACTGCGACTTGATCTCCAGAAAATTCGCACCGGCCGCGCCCATACCGGCTTGCTGGATCATGTCCAGGTTGATTACTACGGTTCCATGGTGCCGGTGAATCAGGTGGCCAATATTACGCTGGTTGACGCCCGTACCATCGGCGTCCAGCCGTGGGAAAAGGCCATGCTGCAAAAGGTCGAAAAGGCCATTCGTGATTGCGATCTCGGCCTGAATCCGGCTTCGCAGGGCGAACTCATTCGCGTGCCGATGCCGGCGCTGACCGAAGAGCGTCGCAAGGAAATGATCAAGATCGTCAAGACCGAAGGCGAGGGCGTCAAGGTGGCCATTCGCAACCTGCGTCGCGACGCCAATACCCACCTGAAGGATGCGCTCAAGAAGGGCGAAATTCCGGAAGATGATGAGCGCAAGGCGCAGGACGACGTCCAGAAATTGACTGATCGCTACATCGTCGAAGTCGACAAGATGCTCGCCGCCAAAGAGGCCGAGCTCATGCAGGTTTAAGCCGGTTCCGCTCGGGTTCCCGGCTGCATGGCCTTCTTTTCCAGCTCAACACGACAGGTTCCGCCAACGGCGGTCGTGCCCCGGCACGTCGCCGTCATCATGGATGGCAACGGCCGCTGGGCGAAGAAACGCTTCCTGCCGCGTGTCGCCGGTCATGTCAAAGGTGTCGAGCTGGTACGTGAGATGGTTCGCGCCTGTCTTGAGCGCGGCATCCAATACCTGACACTCTTTGCGTTTTCGTCCGAAAATTGGCGTCGACCGCAGGACGAGGTGTCGCTGCTCATGCAGCTCTTCGTCAAGGCACTCGAGCAGGAAGTCGACAAGCTGGACCGCAATGGCGTTCGCCTGCGTATTATCGGCGACTTGTCGCGTTTCGAGCCGCGTCTGCAGGAACTGATTCGCCAGGCCGAGGTGAGGACTGCCGGCAATACCCGCCTCGACCTGACCATCGCCGCCAACTACGGTGGGCGCTGGGACATCATGCAGGCGACCAATCAAATGCTGGCCGCCCAGCCGGAAAAGCGTGACAGCTGGCAGGAGAGTGATCTCGAGCCGCATTTGTCGATGAGTTTTGCGCCGGAACCCGATCTGTTCATTCGCACCGGTGGCGAGGAGCGGATCAGTAATTTCCTGCTCTGGCAACTGGCATATACCGAACTCTATTTCACCCCTATCCTCTGGCCGGATTTCGACACGGCCGAGTTCGACAAGGCGATTACGTCGTTTCAACAGCGCGAACGTCGCTTTGGCCGAACCAGCGAACAACTGGTGGAAAAACCGAATGCTTAAAACCCGCGTCATCACGGCGCTGGTCCTGATGGCGTTGCTGCTGCCCAGTCTGTTTTATTCATCGCAGGCCGGCTGGGCCTTGCTGGTCGCCGGTTTCATCGGTGTCGCAGCCTGGGAGTGGGGCGCCTTGCTCGGTTGGCCAAGTGGCCGCCGTATCATCCTTGGTGTAGCGACAGCCCTGTTTTGCGCGATCTTATCTATCGTCGTTCCAGAAGCTATCGGGGCCGGCGAAGTCTCGGTGCCAGCGCAGCCGTGGGTTTTGATTGCCTACGCGGTGGCTACAGGTTTCTGGTGTCTGGTCATGCCGCTGTGGCTGAAAAACAAGTGGTCGCTTGGCGGTATTTCGGGTCTTCTGGTCGGGGTGGTGGTCCTGTTGCCAACCTGGCTGGCTATGGTTCAGTTGCGGATGCTCGGTGCTGGCGCGTTACTCGGAATTTTTGCCGTCGTCTGGATGGCTGATATTGCCGCCTATTTTTCCGGAAAAACTTTCGGCAAGCACAAGCTGGCGCCGACGATCAGCCCGGGCAAGACCTGGGAAGGCGCCATAGGTGCGGGCGTTGGCGTGGTTATTTACGGCCTTGTGGTTCGCCAGTTGTTCGGGCTGGAGTTCATGCCCTTGCCGCTCTGGGTTGCTGCGCTGGTTGGTGTGACGGCCATCAGCATCGTCGGCGATCTCTATGAGTCCCTGCTCAAGCGCAAGGCCGGCATCAAAGACAGCAGCAACATTCTTCCCGGCCATGGTGGCGTGCTTGATCGCATTGATAGCCTGACCTCGACACTGCCCGTCGTCGCCCTTGTCTGGCTCTTGTTCGTAGCCCAGTGAGCGCGACCTTGCAGAACATTACCGTACTCGGTTCGACCGGCTCGATTGGTGTCAGCACGCTGGATGTGATCCGGCGTCATCCAGATCGCTATCGGGCTTTTGCGCTTTGCGCGCATAGTCAGCTTGAAAAACTGTTCGAGCAGTGCATTGAGTTTCGTCCGCGTTTTGCCGTGTTGCGCGATGCGGCGCTGGCGGCCCAGCTCGCTGAGCGTTGCCGTGCCGCCGGGCTGGATACGGAAATTCGCCACGGCGTCGAATCACTCGTTGAATTGTCGTCCCTGCCGGAAGTGGATGCCGTAATGGCAGCTATCGTCGGTGCAGCCGGTCTGGAGCCAACGCTCGCCGCCGCGAGTGCCGGCAAAAAGGTCATGCTGGCCAACAAGGAAGTGCTGGTCATGGCAGGCGAGTTGTTCATGCACGCGGTCCGTGAGCATGGCGCGGCGCTGCTTCCGGTCGATAGCGAACACAATGCGATTTTTCAGTCTCTGCCTGGTGATTTCGCCCGGGGTCTCGATCAGTGCGGTGTCCAGAAGATTTTGCTGACCGCTTCCGGCGGCCCATTCCGCAATACGCCCTTGGCCGATCTGGCCAATGTGACACCTGATCAGGCCTGCGCCCACCCAAACTGGGTGATGGGGCGCAAGATTTCTGTCGATTCCGCGACCATGATGAACAAGGGCCTGGAAGTCATCGAGGCGCGCTGGTTGTTTGATGCCCCGCCAGAGATGATCCAGGTCGTCGTCCATCCGCAAAGCGTGATTCATTCAGCCGTCCAGTATGTTGACGGTTCGGTCTTGGCACAGATGGGCAACCCTGACATGCGGACGCCCATTGCTTACGCGATGGCTTGGCCCGAGCGCATTGCCGCCGGGGTCGAGCCGCTGGACCTGTTCAAGATTGCCCGGCTGGATTTTGTGGCGCCCGATTTCGAACGATTTCGTTGTCTGCAACTGGCCTATGACGTACTGCGTGAAGGCGGCACAGCACCTGCCATCCTGAATGCTGCCAACGAAGTCGCGGTCGCTGCTTTCCTTGACGGAGCTTTGCCGTTCCTCGGCATTGCGCAGCTTGACGATGCGGTTCTGCAAGCTTTACCGGCTGGCCCGGAAGGTAGTCTGGCCGATGTGCTGGCGGCCGATGCCGAGGCACGTCAGTTGGCGCACAAATTGGTTCGGGAACGCCATTTCGCGTGAATAACATCCCGTTTTACCTCGCTGCCTTTCTGGTAGTCCTCGGCGTCCTGATTGTCGTACATGAATTGGGGCATTATCTGGCAGCAAGGCTGTGTGGCGTCAAGGTGCTGCGTTTTTCCGTCGGCTTCGGGCGCATGCTGTGGAAAAAACAGCTGGGGAAAGATCAGACCGAATGGGCGATCAGTATTTTCCCGCTGGGTGGCTACGTAAAAATGCTCGACGAGCGTGAAGGCAAGGTTGCGGAAGAAGAGGTTCATCGTGCCTTCAATCGCCAGGGTGTCGGCAAGCGCAGCATCATCGTCGCAGCCGGGCCGCTGGCCAATTTTGCGCTGGCAATCCTGATCTATTGGGCGGTGTTCATGCATGGCAGTGAGGAATTGCTGCCTGTGCTTGGTACGCCACCTGTTGGTACGCCTGCAGCCATGGCTGTCATCGCGAACGGTGAGCAGGTCAGGACGGTTGATGGGCAGCCGGTAGCAACCTGGAACGACTTGCGCTGGATGCTCTTGCAAAAGGCAGTTGATCAGGAAAGCGTAGCACTTGAAGTGATCAACGAGCGCGACGAAATAGCCGTCCGCCATCTATATCTGTCTGCAGCTGGTGAACAGGGTTGGGAAGGTGATGCGCTGGAACGTCTGGGAGTGCGCTTCTATCGTCCGGATCTTCCGCCGGTGATTGGCAAGGTGGTGGCTAATGGTGTTGGTGAAAAAGCTGGTTTGCTGCCTGGCGACCGAATTCTGTCCGCTGTAGGAAAGGACGTACCCTCTTGGTACGAACTGGTTGCGATCATTCGTGACTCGGCGACAAAATCCATCCGCCTTGAGGTAGAGCGCCAGGATGAGATTGTTGTGGTCGACGTGACTCCTGAAGCAGTTTCAGAGCGTGGGCAGACGGTCGGCAAGATTGGCATAGCGGTCGCTGAAGGCCCGAAACCTGGTCGGGAGATAAAAACCTTTATCAGCTACGACATCGTTGATGCCGCTGGCAAGGCACTTGAAGAAACCTGGGACAAATCGGTATTCAGTCTGGTCATGATGGGCAAGATGCTGACCGGTGAGGTTTCCTGGAAAAATCTCTCTGGGCCAGTGACTATTGCCGACTATGCTGGCCAATCGGCGCGTCTTGGGCTGGACTATTACCTCAAGTTCATGGCGCTGGTCAGTATCAGCCTGGGGGTGCTGAATCTGCTTCCCATACCGGTGCTGGATGGTGGGCATTTGTTGTATCATATGATTGAAGTCGTCATGCGTAGGCCGCTTTCGGAGCGCGCCATGGAAATTGGGCAGCAAGTAGGTATGTCCATTCTGTTCGCCTTGATGGCTTTCGCCTTTTTTAACGACTTGACCCGCCTGTTTAACGGCTGAACGATGAAAAAATCCCTGTTGTCCATCCTGATTGCCGGCCTGTTTTCGACACCTGCGCTGGCTTTCGAACCTTTTGCGGTCAAGGACATTCGGGTCGAAGGGATACAGCGTACCGAAGCGGGTACGGTTTTTGGCTACTTGCCTGTCAAAGTCGGCGAAACGCTGACTGATGAAAAGGCTGCGCAGTCGATCAAGGCGCTATTCGCTACCGGCTTCTTCAAGGATGTGCGGATCGAGGTCGAGAAAGACGTCATGGTTGTTGTCGTCCAGGAGCGGCCGGCCATTGCAACGATCAATTTTGTCGGCCTCAAAGAGTTCGAGAAGGATGTCATCGTCAAGGCGCTCAAGGAAACGGGTATTGCCGACGGGCGCATCTTTGACCGCGCCTTGCTGGAAAAGGCTGAGCAGGAACTCAAGCGTCAGTATCTGACGCGGGGCAAGTATGCAGCCAATATCACGACGACAGTGACCCCGCTTGAGCGGAATCGTGTTGGCATCAATTTCAATATCGAAGAAGGTGTTGCAGCCAAGATCAAGCAGATCAATCTGGTTGGCGCCAAGGCTTTCTCTGAAAAAGAATTACTTAGTCAGTTCGAACTGACGACGCCCGGTTTGCTGACCTGGTATACCAAGAACGATCAGTATTCCCGGCAGAAATTGTCGGCCGACCTGGAAAAACTGAAGTCGTTCTATATGAACCAGGGGTATCTGGAATTTGCCGTCGAATCGACGCAGGTTTCAATTTCTCCGGATAAGCAGGATGTCTACATCACCGCCAATATCGTTGAAGGCGAACGTTTCCAAGTGTCGTCAGTCAAGATGGCCGGTGATTTCTCAATCCCTGAAGATGAGTTGAAAAAGTTGGTCACCATCAAGCCGGGTGATGTCTTCTCTCGTGAAAAGCTAAACGGCTCAACCAAGGCCATCAGCGACCGTCTTGGCAAGGAAGGCTATGCCTTTGCCAACGTCAATGCCGCGCCGGAAATCGACAAAGAGAAGCGCAAGGTTGCTTTCACCATTTTCGTCGATCCGGGGAAGCGTGTTTACGTTCGTCGCGTCAATGTCACCGGCAATACCAAAACTCGTGATGAGGTCATTCGCCGTGAAATGCGCCAGATGGAAGGCGGCTGGTACGATGCAGACAAAGTGACAGGCTCCAAGCAGCGGCTTGACCGTTTGGGCTTCTTTGGCGACGTCGCTATCGAGACGCCAGCGGTGTCTGGTACTGCAGATCAACTGGACGTAAACGTCAATGTGACCGAGAAGCCGACGGGAAACCTGATGCTCGGTCTTGGTACATCCAGTGTGGACAAGATCATCCTGTCCGGTTCGATTGCTCAGAACAATTTCATGGGGAGCGGCAACAACGTTGCTATCCAGGTGAATTCTGCCAAGACCTATCGGACCTATGTGTTCTCCTACACCAATCCGTATTTCACGCAGGATGGCGTCAGCCAGGGTTTCGACCTCTATCAGCGGACAGTTAACACGACGACCACGGCAATTGCCGCCTATAGTTCGTCGTCTTATGGCGGTGGCCTTCGGTTTGGTTTCCCGATTGGCGAGAAAGAGTCTTTGGGTGTAGGTCTGGGCGTCGATTCAACCACGATCTCGACCTACGACTCCAGCCCGAGCTATTACAAGGATTACGTCAGCAAATTTGGCGCGACCAATCTTTCCATTCCGCTCACCCTGAGTTGGTCCAGCGATGGCAAGGATAGCTACTTCTTCCCAACGCGCGGGACTTTCCAAAAGGCATCGCTTGAAGTTGCGTTGCCAGGCGGCGATCTGACCTATTACCGCGCCAGCTACCAGTTGCAGCACTTTATTCCGCTCTCTTCAAGGTTTACTTTGATGCTGAATGGCGAAGTGGGTTATGCCGAGGGATACGGCGATTCCGGCCTGCCCTTCTTCAAGAATTTCTATGCGGGCGGTATTGGGTCTGTTCGCGGCTACAAGGCTTCGAGTCTTGGCCCGATTACCCGGGATGCCAGCACCGGCACTGATTACCGTATTGGCGGAAATCGCAGGGTTATTGGCAATGCCGAGTTGCTGTGGGGAATTCCCGGCATGGAAAAGAGCTTCCGCATGGGATGGTTCTTTGATGCCGGCCAGGTTTATGGGAACGATGCAGCTCAGTCGTCCAGTGGTCTTCGCTATTCGACAGGGATTTCCGCATCGTGGATTTCTCCGATCGGTCCGCTAAAATTCAGTTTTGGTCGGCCGCTTAAAAAGCAAGAAAGCGACAAGACAGAGTCCTTCCAGTTCCAGATGGGCACCACGTTTTAATTCAGGAGCGTCAAGTTGAAAATCAAGTCCGTAATTCTCGCATCGTTGATGTCTGCACTGTTTGTAAGCGGTGCGGTTGCCTCCGAGTTGAAGGTTGGTTACGTCAATACGCAGCGTATTTTCCGTGATGCGCCAGCGGCGCAGAAGGCAGCCAAAAAGCTGGAAGGTGAGTTTGCCAAGCGCGATCAGGATCTTCAGCGCATGGCCAAGCAGTTGCAGGGTCTGCAGGAAAATCTGGAAAAGAATTCGGTGACCATGGCGGAAAGTGAACGCCGCACCAAGGAAAAGGAATTCGGCGAGATTTCCCGCGAATTCCAGCGTCGCCAGCGTGAGTTCCGCGAAGACCTGAATTTGCGCCAGAACGAAGAAAATGCGGCGGTCATCGAGAAGGCCAACAAGGCGATCAAGCAGATTGCCGAGAACGAGAAGTATGACCTGATTCTGCAGGATGTCGTTTGGGTCAGCCCCCGTCTCGACATAACGGAACGTGTGATCAAGGCTCTGTCGGAAGGCAAGTAATATGGCTGGTTTGGGTGAGACTACTTATACTCTTGCCGACATCGCCGCCCAATTGGGCGGCGATGTGCTTGGAGACCCGCAAACGCGCGTTTCACGTGTGGCGCCACTGGTCTCCGCCGCTGAGGGCGAGATTACTTTTCTGGCCAATCCGAAATTCCGGAGCCAGCTAGCGACCAGCAAGGCATCGGCGGTTATTTTGCGCCCGGATGCTGCTGACGAGTTTGTCGGAGCGCGTATTGTTACCGGCAATCCGTATGCCTATTACGCTCGGGTGACCGCGCTGCTGAATCCGCAATCTGTCGGCTTCATTGGCATTCACGCCAGTGCCGTGCTTGAGTCTGCGGTTCCTGCCAGCGTAGTCATCGGCCCGAACGTGGTTATCGGCCGGGGGGTGACTTTGGGCGAAAACGTGGCCATTCATGCCGGCTGCGTGATTGGCGATGGCGTCTCAATCGGCGATGGGTCGGTGCTGTATCCCAACGTCGTGGTTTATTACGGATGCCGCATAGGGTACGGGTGCATACTGCATTCCGGCGCTGTGATTGGCGCCGACGGATTTGGCTTTGCACCGGACGGGCAGTCCTGGGTAAAAATTCCGCAGATTGGCGGGGTGGTGGTTGGCAACGATGTCGAAATCGGGGCCAATACGACGGTTGACCGTGGCGCCCTGGAAGACACGGTGGTTGGTGATGGTTGCAAGATCGATAATCTGGTTCATGTCGGACACAACTGCCGGATCGGCGCCAACAGTGTGCTGGCCGGATGTACTGGCGTTGCAGGTAGTACCGTTTTTGGTGAGCACTGCATTGTTGGCGGTGCCGGCATGATTTCCGGTCACCTCAATATCGTTGGCGATACGACGATTTCCGGCGGCTCGACTGTCATGAAGAGCATTATGAAGCCCGGTGTTTACACGAGCGTTCAGCCCCTCGATACACATGAGGACTGGTTGCGTAATGCATCGCATATTCGTCGGCTTGCCAAGCTCGCAGACCGTGTGGCTGAACTTGAGAAAAAACTTAAATAGAATTATACAAGGGGTTGATTAAATGGATATTCAAGCAATCATGGAACACCTGCCGCACCGCTACCCGTTCCTGCTGGTCGACCGCGTTGTGGAGATTGAACTGGGCAAGTCCATCCATGCCTACAAGAATGTAACGATCAACGAGCCATTTTTCATGGGTCATTTTCCCCATCACCCGGTGATGCCCGGGGTGCTGATCATGGAAGCGCTGGCGCAGGCGGCAGGTATTTTGTCGTTCAAGTCGATGTCCGAGAAGCCGTCGGCTGATACGGTGTTTTACTTTGCTGGCATTGACGAGGCTCGCTTCAAGAAGCCAGTTCTGCCGGGTGATCAGTTGCACCTGCATGTCGAGATCGAGCGCCATATGCGCGGTGTCTGGAAATTCAAGGGCGAGGCGCGCGTTGATGGCCAATTGGCGGCAGAAGCACGTCTAATGTGCGCCCAGCGGAAGCTCTAAAATGATCCATTCGACTGCCATTGTCGATCCGGGTGCCAAGATTGGCGCGAATGTCGAGATCGGGCCGTATTCGATCATCGGTCCGGATGTCGAGATCGGTGACAACACCGTCATCGGTCCGCATACCGTGATTCGTGGCCATACCAGCATTGGTCGCGACAACCGGATTTTCCAGTTCTGCTCGCTCGGCGAAGTGCCGCAAGACAAGAAATACGCTGGCGAGCCAACCCGTCTGGAAATCGGTGACCGCAACGTGATCCGCGAGTTCTGCACCTTCAATCTGGGTACCGTCCAGGATGCAGGTGCTACGCGGCTGGGTGACGACAACTGGATCATGGCTTACGTGCATATCGCCCACGACTGCCAAGTCGGCAACAAGGTAACTTTCGCCAACAATGCTTCGCTGGCCGGCCATGTCGTGGTCGATGACTGGGCGATTCTCGGCGGTTTCACCGGCGTACACCAGTTCTGCCGGATTGGCGCGCACGTCATGACCGCTGTCAGCACGGTGATCCTCCAGGACGTGCCGCCTTACCTGATGGCCGCCGGCAATACGGCGACACCTTACGGCATCAATGTCGAAGGTTTGAAGCGGCGTGGTTTCACCGCCGAATCAATTACCTCGCTCAAGCGTGCCTACCGCACTCTCTACAAATCCGGGCTGTTGCTCGAAGAGGCCAAGAGCAAGCTGACCGAGGATGCAAAGACGCAACCGGATCTGCAACGCCTTGTCGACTTCCTGGACGTTTCGAAGCGAGGCATCATTCGCTGATATGGGCCGCGCCGTACGGATTGCCATGGTGGCAGGGGAGCCTTCCGGGGATCTCCTGGCCAGCCACCTGATTGCTGCCTTGAAAGAGCGTTTGCCGGATGCCGTATTTTTCGGCATTGGTGGGCCGCGCATGGAGTCGCAGGGTTTCGAAGCCTGGTGGCCGATGGAGAAATTGTCGGTCATGGGCTATGTCGATGCGCTCAAGAATTACCGGGAAATTTCCGGTATTCGTCGCCAGCTGAAAAAGCGCCTGCTCGATATTCAGCCCGATATCTTCATCGGTGTCGATGCGCCCGATTTCAACCTCGGTCTGGAAACCAGCCTCAAGTCGGCCGGGGTCAAGACCATTCATTACGTCAGCCCGTCGATCTGGGCCTGGCGTGGTGGGCGTATCAAGAAAATTGCCCGCGCCGTCAATCGCGTGCTGGCGCTCTTCCCGATGGAGCCCCCGCTCTACGAAAAAGAGCATATTCCGGTGACCTATGTCGGGCATCCGCTGGCTGACATCATTCCGCTGCAGACCAGCAAGCAGGCTGTGCGTGAAAAGCTGGAATTGCCGCGCGATTACCCGATTTTCGGTATGTTGCCAGGGAGCCGTCAGGGCGAACTGGCGATGATGGCCGATACCTTCGTGCAAACCGCCAAATTGATAGTAGAGCGCTTGCCCAACGCGATTTTTGTCGTGCCGCTGGCAACTCGCGAGACACGGCTGCAGTTTGAAGCGGCGATTTATCGCCAGCAGGCCGGTGAAGTTCCTTTCCGGTTGCTTTTTGGCCATGCCCATGACGCCTTGGGTGCCGCCGATGTATCGCTCGTCGCCAGCGGTACGGCGACGCTTGAAGCGGCGCTGATCAAGCGGCCGATGGTCATTACCTACAAGATCGCCAAGCTTTCCTACTGGCTCATGAAGCGCATGGCCTATCAGCCCTTCGTCGGGCTGCCCAACGTCCTGGCCGGGCGTTATGTCGTGCCGGAAATCCTGCAGGACGAAGCGACACCGGAAAACCTGGCCGAGGCGCTGCTCAAGTTGTACGAAGACAAGGAAAACGCCGCGGCAGTTGAAGCCGCATTTACCGACATTCATTTGCAGCTACGTCAGAACACGGCGGAAAAGGCCGCCAACGCGGTCATTGAATGCCTGAACTGATCGTTCCCGAAGGCCTCGTCTGCGGCATCGACGAGGCCGGCCGTGGTCCCCTGGCCGGTACGGTCGTTGCGGCGGCCGTCATTCTCGATCCGCTGCGGCCAATTCCCGGTCTCAACGACTCGAAAAAACTCAGTGAAAAGAAGCGCGATGCGCTCGCCGTGCTGATCCGCGAACGGGCCGTGGCTTGGGCGGTAGCCTCGGCCTCGGTTGAGGAGATTGATCGCCTGAACATCCTGCACGCTACGATGCTGGCCATGCAGCGCGCGGTGGCCGGGCTGGCCGTGCGGCCGACCAGCGCCATGGTCGATGGCAATCGTTGCCCGAAACTGGATATTCCCTGCGAAGCCGTGATCAAGGGCGACGGCAAGATCGCGTCGATTGCGGCGGCCTCGATTCTCGCCAAGACCGTCCGCGATGCCGACATGCTGAACCTGCACGCCCAATATCCGATGTACGGTTTTGACCGCCACATGGGCTATCCGACGGCTGCGCATTTTCAGGCGCTTGAGGAACACGGTGCCTCGCCGGTACATCGCCGCAGTTTTGGCCCGGTGGCGAAGCAGCTTTCCCAGCTATGAAACTGATCCAGTCGCGCGATAACGCGTTTTTCAAGTCGCTCAAGCGGCTGGCCGAATCCGGGCGCGAGCGGCGGAAAACCGGGCAAACGCTGCTTGATGGCGTGCATCTGGTAGAGGCTTACGAGGCCGTATTCGGGCCCGTGGACAGCTTGATCGTTGCCGAATCGGCGCTGGGCGGTGGTGAAGTGGCCGGATTTGTTCAAGGTCGGGAAACGGTAGCGCTGGCTGATTCCCTGATGCGTGATCTTGGTCTGGTCGATACGCCGAGCGGCTTGCTGGCCCTGGTCAAAACGCCGCGGGCGACTGCCACGGTCAACCGGAAAAAAGACGCTATTTTGATAGATGGCGTACAAGACCCCGGCAATGTCGGCACCCTGCTGCGCACCGCGGCAGCGGCTGGAATCGGGCAGGCGCTACTGTCGTCCGGCTGCGCCTCGGCCTGGTCTCCCAAGGTTTTGCGCGCCGGGCAGGGGGCGCACTTTGCGCTGGCTATCCATGAAGAGTGCGATCTGGCTGGCTTCATGGCCGGCTACGAAGGTACGACTGCGGTTACCTGTCTGGACGGCGCCACGTCGCTTTATGCGGCGCGTTTGGATGGACCGATTGCCTGGGTATTCGGCGCTGAGGGGCAGGGGGTCAGCGCCGAGCTGATTGCCGCCGCCCAGCTCAGAATTCGTATTCCGATGCCGGGTGCGGTGGAGTCGCTCAATGTCGCTGCGGCTGCGGCGGTGTGCCTGTTTGAGGCGCTGCGCCGCAAGTTAGCGTAGCTTCAGTTCCTGCAAAATCGTCGTCGATATTTCCTCGATCGACTTGGTCGATGAATCCAGCCAGCGGATTCCTTCGCGACGCATCATCTTTTCGGCTTCGGCAATTTCGTAGCGGCAGTTGGCCAGCGAGGCGTACTTGCTGTTGGCACGGCGCTCTTCGCGAATTTGGTGCAGGCGTTCGGGCTGGATGGTCAGGCCGAACAGCTTCGAGCGATGTTTTTCGAGCGTGCTTGGCAGGCAGCCGCGGTCGAAATCCTCGGGAATCAGCGGGAAGTTGGCAGCCTTGAGGCCGAATTGCATGGCCAGGTAGAGCGAGGTCGGCGTTTTGCCGCAGCGTGATACGGCAACCAGAATGACGTCAGCTTCGGCGAGATCGCGGTCGGTGATGCCGTCGTCGTGGGCCAGCGTGTAGTTGATCGCCTCGATACGGTGCTTGTATTCGGAGCTTTCGGCCGAGCCATGCGAGCGACCGACGGTGTGGTTGGACTTCTTGCCGAGTTCAGCTTCCAGCGGAGCCAGGAAGGATTCGAAGTAGGACAGGCAGAAGGCGTCGGATTGATGGACGAGGCTGGCCAATTCGGGGTTGATCAGCGTCGTGAAAACGATCGGCCGCATGCCGTCCGATTCGCCTTGGGCATTGATGCGGGCAACCGCCTCCTGCGCTTTTTCAACAGTTTTGAGAAAGGGGATGCGGATTTGCTTGAACTCGATGTCCTCGAACTGGGTCATCAGGCTGTGGCCGAGGGCTTCGACCGTCAGGCCGGTGCCGTCCGAGACGAAGAAGACTGTGCGTTTGATAGGGGTAGGCATGCGCTGATTTTACCCGCTGTTGCGCAGTCCGGAAGCGACGCCGTTGATCGACAGGTGGATGCCGCGGGCCACGCGCTCGTCGGTTTCGCCGGCGCGGTGGCGCTTGAGCAGTTCGACCTGCAGGTGATTGAGCGGGTCCATGTAGGGCGAACGAAGTTGCAACGAGCGCTTGAGCATCGGATTGTCGGCGAGGAAATCATCCTGTTCGAGAATGGCCAGCAGGTGCTTTCTGGTTAGCGCCCATTCCGCCTTGATCTGGTTGAAAATCCGTTCGCGCAGGCCGGCATCAGTAACCAGTTCGGCATAGCGCGAGGCGATGGCGAGGTCGGTCTTGGCCAGCACCATGTCCATGTTGGAGAGCAGGCTCTGGAAGAAGGGCCAGGATTTGACCATGCGGCGGAGCGTCGTCAAACCTTCAGGATTGGCCGCCAGATAGCCGTCGACCGCAGCACCGAAGCCGTACCAGCCGGGCAACATGAGCCGGCATTGCGCCCAGCTGAAAACCCAGGGAATGGCGCGCAGATCTTCAATGCGTTCTGAGGCCTTGCGCGAGGCCGGGCGGCTGCCGATGTTGAGCAGGGCGATTTCGGATACGACCGTCGATTGGCGGAAATAAGTCGTGAAGCCCGGCGTTTCATAGACCAGGCCGCGGTAGGCGTTGAAGGCACGCAGCGAGAGGTCGTCCATCACGGCGTGGAACTGCTCGGCTGGCTCGACCTTGTTTTCATGGTCGGTCAGGCTGGCTTCGAGCGTCGCGGCGAGCAGCACTTCGAGGTTGCGGCGGCCGGTGTCGGCGTTGCCGTATTTGGTCGAGATGACTTCGCCCTGTTCGGTCAGGCGGATCTGGCCGGAAACGGCGCCGGCCGGCTGGGCCAGGATGGCGTGGTAGGTCGGGCCGCCGCCGCGGCCAACTGAGCCGCCACGGCCGTGGAACAGGCGCAGGCGCACGCCGTGCTGCCGGAATACCTGGGCCAGTTCGATCTCGGCCTTGTAGAGTTCCCAGCCCGAGGTCAGGAAGCCGCCGTCCTTGTTGGAATCGGAGTAGCCGAGCATGACTTCATGCTCGTCGCCGCGGCCGGCGATCAGTTCGCGGTAGGCCGGAATGGCGAAGACGCCGGCCATCGTTGCCGCGCTCTTCTGCAGGTCTTCGATGGTTTCGAAGAGCGGGATGATGTTGACGTTGAGCTTTGGCTTGGCGCCCGGCAGCAGCAGGCCGGATTCCTTGAGGAGCAGGGCGAGTTCAAGCAGATCGGAAACACCGTCGGTTTTCGAAATGATGCAGTTGGGCAGCGCGGCGTTGCCATAGCGCTGGCGCAGTTCGTTGGCGGCGAAGAAAATGGCCAGTTCGCCCTGGGTTTCTTCCGAATACGTCAGGTAGGGCGAGTAAAGCGGGCGCGGGGTGCTGATTTCCACGGTCAACAGGGAAATTCGCTCAATTTCGGAAAGTGCTTCGTAATCCGGGCAACGGCCGGCGCCGGCGAGCAGTTCGGCGACGCTGCGAGCGTGGACTTCGGAGTTCTGGCGCAGGTCGATGGGTGCCAGGTGGAAGCCGAAGATCTGGACGCCGCGCATCAGTCGGCGCAGGCGACCGCCGGCCAGATTGCCGCTGCCGTTGAGCTTGAGCGAATTGGCCAGCACCTTGAGGTCGGCGCGCAGGGCGTCCGGCGTAGCGTAGGGTTCGGCCTGGCCGATTTCGTGGCGGACCGGCTCAACGTGGTCGAGGACGCGGGCGGTTGCGGCAAGTCGGGCATAGATGCCGGACAGGGCGCGGCGGTAGGGCTCGTCGGCGCGTTGCGGCGAGTGGTCGGTGGAGTGTTCGGCCAGCGCCAGCAGTTCCGGCGTGACTTTGATCAGCAAGTCGGAAAGCGGCAGTTCGCCGCCCAGTTCGTGGATTTCTTCGAGGTAATGATTGAGCGCCGCGGCCGACTGCAGGCGCAGGGCTTCGCGCAGGATTTCGGCGGTGACGAACGGGTTGCCGTCACGGTCGCCGCCGATCCAGCTGCCGACGCGGAAGAAGGGCGGTAGCGCCCAATGCGTGTCGGGGTAGCGCTTCTGCAGTTGCTGCGTCGCCTGGATGTAGAGGCGTGGCAGTTCGGTGAAGAAAGTTTCCTTGAAATAGGTGATGCCGTTCTTGACCTCGTCGAGCACCTTGAGGCGCACCGGGCGCAGCATGCGCGACTGCCACAAAGTCAGGATGGAATTGGCGATGCCGAGGTCGTTTTCGGCCTCTTCTTCCGGTGTCATCTGCAGGCGTTCGCGCTGGTCGAGCAGGCGGGCGAGGTCGCGGTGATTGCGGATCAGGCTCTGGCGCTGGACTTCGGTCGGATGCGCGGTGAGCACCGGGGCGACGACGGCGTGGGCGAAGAAGTCGGCAATGGCTTCCGGCGAGACCGCTGCGGTCGACAGGGAATCGAGGGCAAAAATCAAACTGCCTTCGCGCGGCGGCGAGCCGGCCAGATCGTGGGCGCGACGGCGGCGGATGTGGTGCTCGTCCTCGGCGATGTTGGCTAGCTGCAGGAAGTAGCTGAAGGCGCGGACGACGGCTTGCGTCGTGTCGCGCGGCAGCGGGTCGAGCAGGGCGGCAAGTTCGTTGCGGGCGGCCGGGTCACCGTCGCGGGCAAAACGGACGGCAGTCTGGCGGACGCGCTCGACGATGTCGTATACCGATTCGCCCTCCTGCTCACGCACGGTGTCACCGAGGATGCGGCCGAGCAGGCGAATATCGTCGCGAAGGGGTTCGTCCTTGCTGGTGTCCAGTGAGGCTTGGTGCATGAGCTGTTTCCTGTTGGAGTTTTCGGTATTGTTTGTTTTTCTCGATATTCTGACCTTTGCGCAACAGGCTGGCAATCAGAATAAAAGGGTTTCGTACCGAGATGGCTGATTAGTGTTTTCTGACCAGAAGTACCGAAGCATCGGCGATCTTGGCCAGTTGTTCGGCCACCGAGCCGAGAATCAACGTGGCCAGGCCGCGCTGGCCGTGACGACCGATGACGATGAGGTCGACGCCCAGTTCCTTGGCCTTGTCGGAAATGACTTCGGAAATGCGACGGTTGCTGGCTTCGAGCATCAGCGCTTCGGCATCGACATCGGTGGCCGAGGCCATGGCGTCGTCGAGCAGCTTTTGTCCGCCCTTGATCAGGTTGGCTACAGCGCCATCGAGATTGACTGCGTGGGACATGGCATGACCGTGCAGGTTGAGGACGGTTTCGTCGGCAACGTGGGTGATGTAGAGCTTGGCCTTGCTCGTCCGGGCGATATGCAGGGCTTCGGCCAGGGCGCCGCGGGAGGTGGCGCTGTCGTCGATGGCGACCATAATCTTCTTGTACATGGGTGTTCTCCTTGAATTTGTTTGATCGGGCGTAACTTAGCAATTCGCTTGAGTTTGCGCTGTTAGGGAAATCCTCAACACGTTTGAGGTTGGCGGCTGCATCGCTCAAGCAAATAGGCGATGGATTGATAGTTGATGCCGGTTTCGGCAGTCAGGCCGATTTCGCAGGTGCGGTTGGTCGAGACGCCGCAGGCGCAGTTGGCCGGTAGATCCTTGTGGATATGGCGCAGGGCGTGGCGGTTGAGTTCAGGCACGACAAAGCCGCGGTCGCCGGCAAAGCCGCAGCAGGTGACGCCGGCTGGTTCGATGATCTGCTCGACGCAGGCGGCGAGCAGGGTTTTGAGCTTGGCATCGGCACCGGTTTTCCTGACGCTGCAATTGACGTGCAGGGCGATGGGGCCTGCCTCCTTGCTGATCATCAGGCGGGGCAGCAGCGCGTCATGGGCGAACTCGTGGAAGTCGTAGAGTTTCAGGCGGCCAGCGAGGTGCTTCTGCATGCGGACCGAGCAGGCACTGGCGTCCATGATCACCGGGTATTTGCCGTTCTGCGAGGCTTTCATGAGCGCTGTTTCGAGTGTGTTCGACATGCCGTCAGCTTCTTCCGCCATGCCCTTGCTGGCCAGCATCTGGCCGCAGCACAGGCTGTCGAAACCTTCCGGCAGGATCGGTGCATAGCCGGCGCGGGTGAGCAGTTCGAGGATGACGTCGCCGAGTTGCTTTTCGCCGGCGGTCGATGGGCCAAAGATGCGGCCGCCGCAGGTCGGGAAGTAGACCACCGGGTCACCCTGAGTCGTCCGTGCCACAGGGGCTTTGCCAGCGTGCGGCATGTTCTTCTTCCACGCGCCGCCCGAGATGCGGGCGAGGAAGTTGTCGCCGAGGACGCCGGAAACAGCGTGGCCGACGTTGAGGCCGAGGCGCGAGGCATTGGCCAACGTGCCGAAATGCTCGCCGGTCCACGCGTTGACGGCTCGCGCCGTGTCGCCCAGCTTGCGGCCGCGCAGGCGGCGGGTCAGGTCACCGGTGTCGATGCCGACCGGGCAGGCGGTCGAGCACAGGCCGCAGCCGGCGCAGGTGTCGAGGCCCATGTAGGCGTAGTCCTCGCCGACGCTGCCGGCTGGTTCGCCCGCTGCAGCACGCCGCGCCAGTTCGCGCACGCTGGTGATGCGCTGGCGCGGCGACAGAGTCAGCCGGTGCGACGGGCAGAGTGGTTCGCAGAAGCCGCATTCGATGCAGCGGTCGACAATGTCTTCGGCGGCCGGCATCGGCTTGAGGTTTTCGAGGTGGGCGTGTGGGTTGTCGTTGAGGATGACACCCGGGTTGAGGCGGTTTTCCGGGTCGAACAGCGCCTTGATCCGGCGCATCAGGTCGGCCGCCTCCTTGCCCCATTCGAGCTCGACGAAGGGCGCCATGTTGCGGCCGGTGCCGTGCTCGGCCTTGAGCGAGCCGTCGTATTTGTCGACGACCATGTGGCAGAGGTCGTCCATGAAGCGGGCGTAGCGGTCGACTTCGCTGGCATCGCCGAAATCCTGGGTGATGACGAAGTGCAGGTTGCCTTCCAGCGCGTGGCCGAAAATGATCGCCTCGTGGTAACCGTGGTGGCGAAGCAGGGCCTGCAGGTCGAGCGTGGCGTCGGCCAGGTTCTCGATGTGGAAGGCGACGTCCTCGATGAGCACCGTGGTGCCCGTGCGGCGCATGGCGCCAACGGCCGGGAAGGTGCCCTTGCGGACTTTCCAGTACATCTCGCAGGTCGCTGGATCGGTCGAGAACACCATCGGCTCGACGGTGGCGACGCCTTCCATCGCAGCATGAACTTGCGAAATTCGCTCATTTATCCCGTCGACCGTGGCAGCGCGGACTTCGATGAGCAGCGCGGCGGCTTCCTCGCCCAGTTCGCGCATGATGGCCGGCAGGCCGGGCTTGTTTTCGACCGAGTGCAGGGCAGGGCGGTCGAGCAGTTCGACGGCCGACACCGGCTGTGGCTTGAGGCGGATGACGGCTTCGCAGGCGGTGCGGATGTCCGGGAAGAAAACCAGCGCCGAGGCCTTGAACGGGTCGTCGACGACGGTGTTGTAAGTGATGCGCGAGATGAAGCCGAGCGTGCCTTCGGAGCCGATCATCAGGTGCGACAGGATGTCGATCGGGTCTTCGTAATCGATCAGCGCATTGAGGCTGTAGCCGGTCGTGTTCTTGATCTTGAACTTGTGGCGGATGCGTTCGGCCAGCTTGGTGTTGTTGCGCGTGTCGCGACCCAGACGCTCGAGTTCGCCGAGCAGCACGGCGTGGCTCTTCGAGAAAGCATCGACGCTCAGGTGATCCTCGGTGTCGAGCACGCTGCCGTCAGCCAGCATGACGCGCATGCCGGCCAGCGTCCGGTAGCTGTTCTGCGCTGTGCCGCAGCACATGCCGGAAGCGTTGTTGGCAGCGATGCCGCCGATCTTGGCGGCGCCGATGGAGGCCGGATCGGGGCCGATCTTTTTGCCGAACGGGGCGAGCCGGCGGTTCACTTCGCCGCCGATGATGCCGGGGCCGACCTTGACCTTGCTGGCGTCGGCATTTTGTTCGTAGGTGGCGAAACCTTCGCCGATCAGGGCGAGGATGCCATTGGTGATGGCCTGGCCGGAAAGACTGGTTCCGGCGGCCCGGAAGGTGACGGGGCGGTTGTGTTGTTTGGCGGTCAGCAGCACCTGGCGTGCTTCTGCCTCGTTTTCGATGACGGCGATCACCTCGGGCGTCAGGCGGTAGAAGCTGGCGTCGGTGCCGTAGGCCAAACGGCGCAGGTCATCGACGATGATCTGGTGCGGCGGGAGGTGGTCGCTCAGGGCGTGGATGAGGTCGCTCATGGGTGTGTGTCTCCTCAAGCTTTGGCGCTTGATTGGCGTTGGGTTCCGCCCTTGAGGGGCGTCTTACTTTTTCTTGCTTCGCCAAGAAAAAGTAAGCAAAAAGAAGGCGACCCTGGGTCGGTGCCGGCTGCGCCGGTTCCCTGTGCTACTCGGGACTGGCGGGGGCTGCGGAACTCGGGCTTCGCCCTCAGACAGTCCTCGCCCTTTATCCGCCAGCCCCTGCGTTGCTCGGCACCTCTCAAGGGGCCCGGTGAAACGATCCGGAGTTGAGCGTGGGTGTCAAAACAGCACTTTTCATTTTTGGCCGTTTTTTCCAGTTGACCGTGGAAACCGGTTTTTTGCGACGAAATGCTGAGCGCGGACGTTTTTGGGGTCCCCGTGGAAGGCGCTGAGCAACGCAGGAATGCCGGGGGCAGTCGGCTGGCGTTGTTTGAGCCGCAGGCGAGTTTAGCCAGCCGCCCGGCGTTCCGAGTAGCGCAAGGGACCGGCGTAGCCGGCGCCGCCCCCGGGGTCGCCTTTTCTTTGGCTACTTTCTTTTGGCGAAGCAAAAGAAAGTACGCCCGCCAGCAAGGCGGAACCCCATGCCAATCGGCAAGGGAAAACGTCATTCCCCGCGTTCCTTCAACATATCCCGCAACCGCCGAGGCGCCGGCTTCAACGGCACCCGAACTGAAGTCCACGCCCCTTGCTTCGAAGGCATCAGCCACGAAAACCGACTCCCCAACCAGGTAGCTACGCCGTACAAAGAAGGCGACCGATACACAGCAGCCCATCCCTTCCAGACAGAAGTCATCAACCAGCTATACCCCGCCCCCTGACCAACCATCGAAGGATTCGCATGCGGCGCGGTAAACGCCTCCTCCCGCAAACGCATTAGCAACTCCGGAATCGGAATCTTCACCGGACAAACTTCCCCGCAAGCCCCGCACAACGAGGATGCAGTGGCCATCGTAGAAGTCGCCTCCAGCCCCAGCATATGCGGCGAAATGATCTTGCCGATCGGCCCCGGGTAGGTCGTCCCGTAGGCATGACCACCAATCCGCGTATAAACCGGGCAGTGATTCATGCACGCCCCGCAGCGAATGCACTGCAGCGTCTTGCGCAACTGCTCGTCGGCATAGGCTTGTGACCGGCCATTGTCGAGCAGGACCAGATGCACTTCGCTCGGACCATCCTTCTCGCCCGGCTTGCGCGGGCTGGAGATCATGTTGAAGTAGGTCGAGATGTTCTGGCCGGTGGCCGAGCGGGTCAGGAGCGAGAGCAGCGGCGGCACGTGTTCGAGTTTCTCGACAATCTTCTCGATGCCTGTGATGGCGATATGCACCGGCGGTGCCGTGGTGCACATCCGGCCATTGCCTTCGTTCTCGACCAGACACAGCGTGCCGGTTTCGGCGACGGCGAAATTGACGCCGGAGAGGCCGATGTCAGCCTCCAGAAATTTCTGCCGCAGCACGTTGCGGCCGATCTGGATCAACGCATCGACGTTGTCGGTGTAATCGACGCCTTCGACCTTGTCGGCGAAGAGGCGGGCGATTTCCTCCTTGGTCTTGTGGATGGCCGGCATGATGATGTGCGACGGCTTCTCTCCCGCCAGCTGGACGATGTACTCGCCCATGTCCGATTCCAGCGCGCCGATTCCGGCCGCTTCGGCGGCGTGGTTAAGCTCGATTTCCTCGCTGACCATCGACTTGCCCTTGACCATCAGCTTGGCACTGCGCGCCTGGCAGATGCCGAGGATGATGGCGTTGGCTTCGTCCGGGGTCTCGGCCCAATGGACCTGGATACCGTTGCGGGTCAGGTTGGCTTCGAGTTGTTCAAGCAGCGTCGGCAGTTTGGCCAGATTGTATTGGCGGATGCTCTCGCCCAGCGTGCGCAGGCTTTCCAGTTCTTCCGAATCGGGAAACTGCGCCGCGCGCTTGCTCATCAGGAAATCCATCGCGCCGCGGAAACTCTGGCGCAGGAAGGGGTTGTCGACGACGGCCTTGGAGCGGGCGCGGAAGCCCTCCGAGGGCTTGAATTGCAGGATGTGCTCGCTCATTGTTCGTCTCCGATCATCAGCACGACCAGTTCCTTCGGACCATGCGCACCGTAGGCCAGCGTCTGCTGGATGTCGGCTGTTTTCGACGGGCCGGAGATGAGCAGCGAATTGGTTGGCAGGCCATTGGCCCAGCCTTCCGTCTGCATCGCTTCGAAAAAGGTGTTGTAGATTTTGCCGGCGTCGAGCAGCACGATATGCACCGGCGGCACCAGTGACATCAGGCGCGGCTCGTCGGCATTCGGCCACAGGATCAGTGTTCCGGTTTCGGCGATGGCGGCGCGGGCAACCGTCAGGCTGGCCGGCGTCTGCTGGAACATTTCCGACTTCCAGGCTTCGATGGGCAGGTCGTAGGTCTGGCAGTCGATGCCGTGACGCGGGAAGTCGTTGAGCACGGCTTCGCCATGCGCCGTTTCTTCCGCAACCAGCAGTTTGTCGATCTGCTTGGCGCGCAGGACTTCAAGCAGTTTGGCCAGCCAGTTGGCGGATGTCACCGCATGCACTTCGGCGTGCGCCAGTTCGATGCAGGCACGGAAGCGCTTGGCCTTGTCGGCTGATGATTCAACTACGCGATGCGTGGCAAACCAGCCGCCGACATCGGGCAGGGCCGGTGCAGTCGCAGGCATGGTCGCCTTCAATTTGCCAAGAATCCGGTCACGGGCGCTCATTTCGAAGTCCTCCGCAGCAAAAAGCTGGCGATGTGTTCACCCGGCAGGCTCGGCGTCTTGCGGCCTTCCTGTTCATCTTTCCAGGCGGCGTGGCCGAGGATGTTCATGAGGCAGCCGCAATCGGCGCTGACCACGCGTTCGGCGCCGGTCGCCTTCAAGGCCTTGACCTTGTCCTCAACCATCGCCCCGGAAATTTCAGGCTGCTTGACCGAGAAGGTGCCGCCGAACCCGCAGCATTCCGATTCGTGATCCTGTTGCGCCACGGTCACTTTGCCAAGACCGCCAAGCAGCTTGCGCCCGGTCAGATGCACACCCATTTCGCGACGAGCCGAGCATGAGGTATGCAGGACAACCGTGCAGTCGCTGCCCTTGTCTTCCGGCTGGAAATTCAGGACATTGACCAGAAAGTCCGTCAACTCGTAGATGCGTGAAGAGAGCGCTTCGGCCTGGGCCTTGCGCACCGGATCGGCAGCGAACAGCGTCGGGTAGTGGTGCTTCATCATGCCGGCGCAGGAGCCGGAGGGAACGACCACGGGCCAGTCATTCGGAAACAGCGTCAATTGATGCGCCGCAACCTTGCGTGCCTCGTCAGGAAAACCGCTCGTATACGCCGGTTGACCGCAGCAAGTCTGCTCTTCGGGAAAGTGCACGCGGATGCCTTGGCGTTCAAGCAGGGTGATGGCATCCATCCCGGCGCCGGGAAAGAACTGGTCGACGACACAGGTGGCAAAAAAATAAACGTCGCCAGGCCGTGCTACTGCGGATTCCGCTTGTTTCATCTTGTCTCCGTTGTGAATTATTTAACGGTAAAATGGTAAGACCAATATTCGTGTAGGTGAAAATTTACGTGAATACCGTGACTTAGTCAATAAACTAAGGGAATATCCTACGCTTGCACTTTGCCGAAACGCTGATTAGAATGTGCTGGTCTTACCAATCATGCCGAGCCCGATGCCCCTCAATAAAGTGCAGGTCCCGCGTATTTCCGATGCCGTCGCTGCTTCGTTGGAGCGCCGCATTCTGGAAGGCTCGCTGAAATCCGGCGACCGCCTGCCGCCGGAGCGCGAACTGGCGACCGAGTTTGGCGTCTCGCGTCCGTCGCTGCGTGAAGCGATCCAGAAACTGGCATCCAAGGGCATGGTACAGAGCAAGCAGGGCGGCGGCACGTACGTCACCAATGCGCTCGAAGCGACTTTTTTCGACCCGTGGCAGGACATGATGGGCAGCCATCCGAACCTGCGCGAAGACATGCTCGAATTCCGCCGCATGCTCGAAGGCCAGGCCGCCGAGTGGGCCGCCGAGCGCGCCACCGAAGCTGACTTGACGCGACTCGGCCAGCGCTTCGCCGCACTGAATGCGACCTTTACCAACGAAAACATGGATCAGCGCTCCGAGGCCGATATCGCCTTTCATCAGGCCGTCGGCGAGGCTGCCCACAATGCGCTGCTTGGCCATCTGTCTTCGGCCCTGCTGCGCCTCATGCACGACAACATCCGCCTCAATCTGGGCGAACTGAAAACCGTGCCGGCGGCCGGCGCCTTGCTCAAGAGCCAGCACGCCGCCATCTACGAGGCGATTGCCGGGCGCAAGCCGCAGGCTGCCCGCGCTGCCGCCGAAACGCACATCGATTTCGTCCGCGAAACGCTGGCCCAAACCCTGCGCAGCGTCGCCCGCCGCGAAACGGCTGCCCGTCGTCTCAGTCCTGATTTTTCCGACTCCACTTCCTGATTTTCAATTCAACTTTCCTGCAAGGAACCCCCATGGAACCGCTCGTCCTACCTTTCGAAAAACTCCGAATGAACGACGTCGACAAAGTCGGCGGCAAGAATTCTTCCCTCGGTGAAATGATCAGCCAGTTGGCTGACACCGGCGTTCGCGTGCCGGGCGGCTTCGCCACGACGGCCCAGGCCTACCGCGATTTTCTCGCCCAGTCCGGCCTCGACGCCAAGATCAACGCGGTGCTCGACGTGCTCGATGTCGATGACGTCAATACCCTGGTCAAGACCGGTGCCGAGATCCGCCAATGGATCATGGACACCCCGTTCCCGATGGACCTGACCATCGCCATCACCGAGCAGTACCAGCGCCTGGTCGCCGATTCGACTACCGACATGTCCTTCGCCGTGCGCTCCTCGGCTACCGCTGAAGACTTGCCGGACGCTTCCTTTGCCGGTCAGCAGGAAACCTTCCTGAACATCGTCGGCCTGGAAAACATCCTGCACGCCATCAAGGAAGTGTTCGCTTCCCTGTACAACGACCGCGCCATTTCCTACCGCGTGCACAAAGGCTTCGTCCATGCCGACGTCGCCCTGTCGGCCGGTATCCAGCGCATGGTTCGCTCGGACAAGGGCGCCGCCGGCGTGATGTTCACGCTCGACACCGAATCCGGTTTCCGTGATGCCGTCTTCGTGACCTCAAGCTACGGCCTCGGCGAAACGGTCGTTCAGGGCGCCGTCAATCCGGACGAGTTCTACGTGCACAAGCCCATGCTGGCCGCTGGCAAGCATGCCGTCGTGCGTCGCAACCTCGGTTCCAAGATGATCAAGATGACCTTCTCGGCTGAAAAGGTCGCCGGCAAGTCGGTGATCACCGAGGAAGTCGAAGAATCCCTGCGCCACCAGTTCTCGCTCAATGACGAAGAAGTCATGGAACTGGCCCGCTACGCCATGATCATCGAAAAGCACTACGGTCGTCCGATGGACATCGAGTGGGGCAAGGATGGTATCGACGGCAAGCTCTACATCCTGCAAGCCCGTCCGGAAACCGTGCAGTCGCAGGCCGGGGCCGGCAAGGTTGAAAAATTCAAGCTCAAGTCCTTCTCCAAGGTGCTCGCTTCCGGCCGCGCCATCGGTCAGAAGATCGGTGTCGGCCCGGTCCGCATCGTCAAGGACCCGAAGGAAATGGACCAGGTCAAGCCGGGTGACGTGCTCGTTGCCGACATGACCGACCCGAACTGGGAACCGGTCATGAAGCGCGCTTCGGCCATCGTCACCAACCGTGGCGGCCGGACCTGCCACGCCGCCATCATCGCCCGCGAACTGGGCATCCCGGCCATCGTCGGTTGCGGTGACGCCACCGAAACGCTGACCGAAGGCGAAATCGTCACGGCATCCTGTACAGAAGGCGACACCGGCCACGTCTATCGCGGCAGCCTCGATTTCGAAGTCACGACGCGCGATATCACCGCCATGCCGGACGTCCCGGTCAAGGTCATGATGAACGTCGGCAACCCGGAACTGGCCTTCGAATTCGCCCAACTGCCAAACGCCGGCGTCGGTCTGGCCCGCGTCGAGTTCATCATCAACAACGTCATCGGCATCCACCCCAAGGCCATCCTCGACGTCGAGCGTCTGCCGGCTTCGAAGCGCGACGAAATCAAGCGCCGCGCCCGTGGCTACGCTTCGCCGAAGGAATTCTTCGTCGAGAAGCTGGTTGAAGGCGTGTCCACCATCGCCGCCGCCTTCTGGCCGAACCCGGTCATCGTCCGTCTCTCCGACTTCAAGTCCAACGAGTACCGCAAGCTGCTCGGCGGCGAGCTCTACGAGCCGGAAGAAGAAAACCCGATGCTCGGCTTCCGCGGCGCCTCTCGTTACATCGCCCAGTCCTTCCGCGACTGTTTCGAGATGGAATGCCGCGCCATGAAGAAGGTCCGCGAAGAAATGGGCCTGACCAACGTGCAACTGATGGTGCCGTTTGTCCGCACCGTCGGCGAAGGCCAGGGCGTCGTCGATCTGCTGGCTGAACATGGCCTCAAGCAGGGCGAGAACGACCTCAAGCTCATCATGATGTGCGAAATCCCGTCCAACGCGCTGCTGGCCGAAGATTTCCTCAAGATCTTCGACGGCTTCTCGATCGGCTCGAACGACCTGACCCAGCTCACCCTCGGCCTCGACCGCGACTCCGGCCTCGTCGCCAACCTCTTCGACGAACGCGACCCGGCCGTCAAGATGCTGCTCTCGATGGCGATCTCGGCCGCCAACAAGATGGGCAAATACATCGGCATCTGCGGCCAAGGCCCGTCCGACCACCCCGATCTGGCCGAATGGCTGATGGATCAGGGCATCAGCAGCATCTCGCTGAACCCGGATACCGTGGTCGACACGTGGACGCAACTGGCGAGTCACAAGAAGGCCTGATTGCCGCGAAGACCGTGGTTTCCACGGTCAACCGGAAAAATGAGCCAAAAATGAAATGGCCGGGAGCGATCCCGGCCTTTTTCGTTTCGTTGACTTGATAGTCGTTGCTTAAATGAATAAACCAGACGATGACGAGGCCATAAATGGATGTGTCGGCGATCTGATCGAAGGCTCGCATACGCTGCCAGTTGCGCCGACCCGATGAAGTCTTCGTCACCCCCTTAGGTTGGTAGGGCCTAGCGCGCGGCCTCCGCCGCGTGCTGATCGGCCAGGATGTTGCCCCGGCAACTGCCGTGTCCCTTGATCCAGCAAATGGACGCATTGGCCAGGGTGACGACTAGTTCCTGCTCGCCGAGCATCTGCCGCAACTCGGGGTCCTGCTCCAGACCTTCGGTCTTGCAGCGGTTGAGCCGAAGCACTGCGTCCTGATTATCCGAAAACAACGCGAACTGTTGGCCGGGGAACAGGTCTCGGGCCTGTTCCAGTGCAAAAAGCGTTGCCTGCAGTTCGAGTTCGTTGCTGCCGATGATGGGCACGGTGCGCGACCTGACGACCGCGTCGCTGTCCGGCGTGGCAAAGAGGATGGCGGCGAGTCCGCCGTGCCGTTTCTGGCTGGCGTCGCTGAAGACCTGCAGGTGTCCGGCGTAGAGCGGGGCGAGTCGTAAGGGCAGCGGGCTCACCGACGGGTGGATGACTCGGGCAATTTTCTTTTTTCGTCTTTTCGACATGCTGGCTGGCTGGCGGGCGAATGCGTTGGCTGAAAGGATAGCCGAAAGTGCCGCCCTGAAAAGGCGAAAGCCTCGTACCGGGGGGAGTACGAGGCTTTCTGGACGGCCCGGGGGAGGGGGAGGTGGGTAGGGCCGTCAGGGCTGATGTCTGGTCAGCGCATGTGTCCAAGATAAGGGACGGGCCAGCGGACTTCAAGTAACCGTTTGCAACAGTGCGTGTCGTTGTGTGCGCAGCCGTATTGCGCTGCCGCAGAGCACGCCGCCATCGGCTTTCTGACCGAAGGCGGCGTGATTCTCAGGCTGACGGCAGGAGTGCCCGGGCGTGATGGCGCAGGTGGTCTTCGATGAAACTGGCGATGAAATAATAGCTGTGGTCGTAGCCGTGCTGCATGCGCAAGTCGAGCGGGTGTCCGGCAGCCAGCGCGGCGACCTGCAAGACCTCCGGTTTGAGCTGGACGCTCAGGAACTGGTCGCGGTCGCCCTGATCGATCAGGATCGGCAGTTTTTCGGCCGCCGTGGCAATGAGCTGGCTGGCATCCCATTCGCGCCATTGCGAGCGGTCTTCGCCGAGGTAACGCGAGAAAGCTTTTTCGCCCCAGGGCACGATCATCGGGTTGCAGATTGGCGCGAAGGCCGAAAGCGACTGGTAGCGGCCCGGGTTGCGCAGGGCGCAGACCAGCGCCCCATGGCCGCCCATCGAATGGCCGCTGATGCCGCGTTTGTCCGACACCGGAAAGCTGGCTTCGATCAGCGCCGGCAGTTCGTGCACCACGTAGTCGTGCATTCGGTAATGCTGCGCCCACGGCGCTTGTGTTGCGTTAAGGTAAAAGCCGGCACCGTGGCCGAAATCCCAGCCGCCATCCGGATCGCCCGGCACGTCATCGCCGCGCGGGCTGGTGTCGGGGGCGACGATAACCATGCCGAGTTCGGCGGCAATCCGCTGGGCGCCGGCTTTCTGCATGAAAGTCTCGTCGGTGCAGCTCAGGCCGGACAGCCAGTAGAGCACCGGCAGCTTCTCACCGCTTTCTATCTGCGGCGGCAGATAGATCGAGAACGTCATGTTGCAGCCAAGCGTCGTCGAGCGGTGCCGGTAGCGCTTGGTCCAGCCGCCGGCGCTTTTCTGGCAGGAAAGGTTTTCGAGCGTCATGGCCGGTGCCTTAGAAATGAATGACCGTGCGGATGCTCTTGCCTTCGTGCATCAGGTCGAAGGCGGTGTTGATCTCTTCGAGCGGCATGGTATGCGTGATGAAGGTGTCGAGCGGGATTTCGCCGGTGCGCGCCTTCTCGACATAGCCCGGCAGTTCCGTGCGGCCCTTGACGCCGCCGAAGGCCGAACCACGCCAGACCCGGCCGGTGACGAGCTGGAAGGGGCGGGTGGAGATTTCCTGGCCGGCCCCGGCGACGCCGATGATGGTCGATTCGCCCCAACCCTTGTGGCAGCACTCGAGCGCAGCGCGCATCAGGCTCACGTTGCCGACGCACTCGAAGGAGTAATCGACGCCACCGTCGGTCATTTCGACGATGAGTTCCTGAATCGGGACGTCGAAATGTTTCGGATTGACGCAGTCGGTGGCACCCAGTTTGCGGGCGATTTCAAACTTGGCGGGGTTGATGTCGATGGCGATGATGCGCGAAGCCTTGGCCATCTTGGCGCCGATGATCGCCGCCAGGCCGATGCCGCCCAGCCCGAACACGGCGACGGTGGCGCCTTCTTCCACCTTGGCGGTATTGAGCACGGCGCCGATGCCGGTGGTGACACCGCAGCCGAGCAGGCAGACCTTTTCGAGCGGTGCGCTCTTCGGGATCTTGGCCAGCGAGATTTCCGGCAGCACGGTGTATTCGGAGAAAGTCGAGCAGCCCATGTAGTGGTAGATCGGCTGGCCCTTGTAGGAAAAGCGGGTCGTGCCGTCCGGCATCAGGCCCTTGCCCTGGGTGGCGCGCACGGCCTGGCAGAGGTTGGTCTTGCCTGACAGGCAGAACTTGCATTTGCCGCATTCGGCCGTGTACAGCGGAATGACGTGGTCGCCGACAGCCAGCGAGGTGACGCCTTCGCCGATGGCTTCGATAATGCCACCGCCCTCATGGCCGAGGATGGACGGGAAAATGCCTTCCGGATCGTCGCCGGACAGCGTGAAGGCATCGGTATGGCAGACGCCGGAGGCGACGATGCGGACCAGGACTTCGCCAGCCTTGGGCGCCTCGACATCGACTTCGACGATTTGCAGGGGCTGGCCAGCAGCAAAGGCGACGGCGGCGCGGGACTTGATCGACATGGCGGAACTCACGGAATGGTGACAATGGTGCTGAGTATAATTAGCGCCTGGTTGCGGATAAATTGGCATTCAAGGAATGATTGTTGCTGAACAGGGATAATCAAATTCGTCGGGGAAGGCGCAGAAAATGAGTCGCTGGGAAGGGCTGGATGAATTTGTCGCCGTCGCCGAGTGCGGCAACTTCTCGCGTGCCGCCGAGCGCCTGCGCCTGTCGTCGTCGCATGTCAGCCGGCAGGTGGCATTGCTCGAAGAACGCCTGCAAGCCCGGCTGCTCTACCGGACGACGCGCCGCGTTTCGCTGACCGAAGCCGGCCAGACTTTCCTCGCCCGTTGCCAGCGCCTGATTGAAGAGCGCGACGAAGCCTTCCTGACTATCAGCGACCTGCACAGCGCGCCGACCGGCCTGCTGCGCATGACGGCCGCCGTCGCCTACGGCGAGCGTTTCATCGTGCCGCTGGTCAATGAGTTCATGGCAGGCTACCCGGCGCTCAAGGTTGAAATCGAACTGACCAACCGCACCCTCGACATGGTGCACGAGGGCTTCGATCTGGCCATCCGCCTCGGCCGGCTCAGCGAATCGAGCCTGGTCGCCACCCGGCTCGCACCGCGCGCCATGTACCTGTGCGCCGCGCCGGCCTACCTGGAAAAATATGGCCGGCCGCATACGCTGTCCGAACTCGGCCAGCACAACTGCCTGATCGGCACCGGCGACACCTGGAGCTTTCAGCAAAATGGGCACGAGCACCAGTTCCGGCCCAGTGGCAACTGGCGCTGCAACAGCGGTCAGGCCGTGCTCGATGCCGCGCTGCGCGGTTTTGGCTTGTGCCAACTGCCCGATTATTACGTCCTCGAACCCTTGCGCCGGGGCGAGCTGGTTTCCCTGCTCGACGCCAATCAGCCGCCGAATACCGCTGTCTGGGCCGTTTATCCGCAACGGCGCTACTCGCTGCCCAAGGTGCGTCTGCTGGTCGATGCGCTGAAGGCGGGGTTGGCGCTGTGCCCGGAATATCGGGGGCAGGCTGACGATCAGCGGGCCTGATTGAGCCGTCCGTAAAACCCCTCCCCAGCCCTCCCCTTGTCAGGGGAGGGGGCTTGATCGCGCTCGGTTTGGGGTTCTCCTCCCCTGATAAGGGGAGGCCGGGAGGGGTTGGAATGACGTCGGCAGACCCCGCATCTGCTAAGATTCGGCCCTGATTTTTCAGGCTTCTTCCCTTGTCTTCCCTCCCGGAAATATTCTCTCCCGAAGGCCCGCTCGCCCGGGCCATCAGCGGTTATCGCATCCGCGAACAGCAGCTTGACATGGCCGAGCGCATCGCCGCCGCCATCAAGGGCTGTTCGGTCTTCATCGCCGAGGCCGGCACCGGCACGGGCAAGACTTTCGCCTACCTCGTCCCGGCCTTGCAGTCGAACGGCAAGGTAATCGTCTCCACCGGCACCAAAACACTGCAGGATCAGCTCTTCAACAAGGACCTGCCGATGGTCCGCGACGCGCTCAAGGCACCGGTGAAGATCGCGCTGCTCAAGGGCCGGGCCAACTACGTTTGTCCTTATCACCTGCAACACGCCATCGCCGACGGCCGTTTCCTGACCCGCGAGGACGCCGCCGATGCCCGTCGCATCTCGGTTTTCGCCAAGACCACGCAGAGCGGCGACAAGGCTGAATGCATCGAGGTTTCCGAGAATTCGCCAGTGTGGAGCCACGCCACCTCGACGCGCGACAACTGCCTTGGCCAGGAATGCCCGGACTACAAGGAATGCTTCGTCATGCTCGCCCGGCGCGAGGCGATGGCGGCCGATCTGGTCGTCGTTAATCACCACCTGTTCTTCGCCGACGTCATGCTTCGCGACGAAGGCATGGCCGAACTGCTCCCCGCCTGCAACACGGTCATCTTCGACGAAGCCCACCAGCTGCCGGAAGTAGCGACGCTCTTCTTCGGCGACAGCATTTCGACGGCGCAGGTCCTCGATCTGGCCCGCGACGTCCGCGCCGAAGCGCTGACCAACGCCCGCGACTGCCTGGCTCTGCCGGAAACCAGCAAGAAGGTCGAAAAGGCCGCCAAGGACTTGCGGCTGGCCGTCGGCGTCGACAGCGGCCGCTTCTCCTACGGTCAACTGGAAGAAAAGCCTGATTTTGAAGCCGCCCTCAAGGCGCTAGAGGCCGAAGTGGTGGCCTTCGCCGCCTTGCTCGAAACCCAGGCCGAACGCGCCGAGGGCCTCGAGAAATGCTGGCAGCGCGCCACCGAACTCGTCCAGCACCTCGCCCAGTGGCAGAACCCGACGCCCGGCTACGTCCGCTGGGCCGAAGCCTTCACCCATTCGCTGCAGCTCAACGCGACACCGCTCAATGTCGCCGAAATTTTCCGCAAGCAGATGGGCGGCCATCCGCGGGCGTGGATCTTCACCTCGGCCACCTTGGCCGTGCAGGGCAAGTTCCACCACTACTGCGCCGAACTCGGCCTCGGCGAGCCGGATTCCGCCTGCTGGCACAGCCCCTTCGACTACGACAAGCAGGCCATCCTCTACGCGCCGCTCGGCATGCCCGACCCGAACGACTGGAACTACACCGATGCCGTCGTCGACGCTGCCTGGCCGGCCGTCAAGGCGGCCAACGGCGGCGCCTTCTTCCTGTGCACCAGCTTGCGTGCCATGCGCCGCACGCACGAACTGCTCAAGGCCAAGCTCGAAGACGAAAACATCGACATGCCGCTGCTCGTCCAGGGCGAGGGCAGCAAGAACGATCTGCTGCAACGCTTCCGCCACCACGGCAATTCCATCCTGGTCGGCAGCCAGAGCTTCTGGGAAGGCGTCGACGTGCGCGGCGAGGCGCTGTCGCTCGTCGTCATCGACAAGATTCCCTTCGCGCCGCCCGACGACCCCGTGCTCTCGGCGCGCATCGAGCAGATGAAAAAGGAAGGCCGCAACGCCTTCATGGAATACCAGCTGCCGCGCGCTGTCATCAACGTCAAGCAGGGCGCCGGCCGGCTGATCCGCGACGAGAACGACAAAGGCGTGCTCATGATGTGCGATCCACGACTCATATCAAAGCCCTACGGCCGCCGCGTCTGGCAAAGTCTGCCGCCCATGAAACGAACCCGCGAACTGCAGGTCGTCCTCGATTTCTTCGCCAACCGGTAAAGCGGATGAAAACCATCTTCGAGCAAATGCGCGCGCAGCAGCCGCAATTCTTCTCCAGCGCCGACATCACCATCGCCGTCGGGCCGATGCAGGCCATGGCCAACATCATTACCGCCATTGAGTCAGTCATCGCAATGCCCGCCTATCAGGCACATGCGCTGGCCCAGGCGCCGGAAATCGCCCGCCTGCCGGTCAAGTCGCGCGGCGTTTTCATGGGCTACGATTTTCACCTGACCGAAACCGGCCCCAAGCTCATCGAGATCAACACCAACGCTGGCGGCGGTCTGCTCAACGCCTACCTGCTTGCTTCGCATGGCCATGCGGAAGAGGCCGCGCGGATTCGCGACGAATACGTTGCCATGTTCCGCGAGGAATGGCGCCTGGAACGCGGTGACGCACCGCTGCGCCGCATCGCCATCGTCGATGAAAACCCGGCCGAGCAGTTTCTCGCCCCCGAATTCGCGCTCTTCAAGGAATTGTTCGAGCAGCACGGCATCGCCGCCGTGGTGGCCGATCCGGGCGAATTCGAGAGCGACGGCCAGCAGCTTTTGCACGCCGGCCAGCCCATCGACCTGATCTACAACCGCCTGACCGACTTCGCGCTCGATGCCACGGTCAACCGGAAAATTCGAGCAATTTTCGAATCGGGTGGCGTCGTCGTCACGCCGCATCCACGCGCCCACGCCCTCTACGCCGACAAGCGCAACCTCATGCAGCTCTCCGATGAGGCCGCGCTGCAGGCGCTCGGCGTCGACGAGGCAACCCGCCAGACCCTGCTCGCCGGCATCCCGAAAACCGTCGCCGTCACGCCGGAGCAGGGCGAGCAATTCTGGGCCGAGCGCAAACGCTGGTTCTTCAAACCGCCAGCCGGCTTCGGCAGCCGCGCCGCCTATCGCGGCGACAAGCTGACCAAGCGGGTCTTCGAAGAAATCCTGCACGGCGGCTACATCGCCCAGGAAATTGCGCATCCGTCCGAGCATGTCGTGCCGGTCGATGGTGTCGAAACGACCATGAAAGCCGACATCCGCTGCTACGTCTACGCCGGCCGCATCCAGCTCGTCGCCGCCCGCCTGTACCAGGGCCAAACCACCAATTTCCGGACGCCGGGCGGCGGTTTCGCCCCGGTTTTCGTGGCCTGAGCGAGTAAAATCCGCCCATGAAGATTTTCGGTATCGCCGGTTATTCCGGCTCCGGCAAGACGACTTTGCTGGAAAAGCTCATCCCCCAACTGACGGCGCGTGGCCTCAAGGTGTCGGTGATCAAGCACGCCCACCACGGTTTCGACATCGACAAGCCGGGCAAGGATTCGTACCGCCACCGCGAAGCCGGCGCCACCGAGGTGCTGCTCTCCTGCGGCGACCGCTGGGCGCTCATGCACGAGCGGCGCGACGAGGTGGAACCAACGCTCAACGAACTGATCAGCCACCTCTCACCCTGCGATCTCGTGCTAATCGAAGGCTTCAAGCAGGAACCGGTGCCCAAGCTCGAAGTCTACCGGCCGGAGAACGGCAAGCCGCCGCTCTTCCCCGAGCGCCACGACATCGTCGCCGTGGCCACCGACGCCGCCATCGAAACCAGCCTGCCGACGCTGCCGCTCAACGACTACGCCGCGATGGCCGATTTCGTCATGAACCACCTTAATTTGCAGGCCCGCCCATGCTGAGTTTTGAAGAAGCCCTGGAAAAACTGCTGGCCGCCGCCCAGCCGGTCGAGGAAATCCGCTCGCTGCCTATTACCGCCGCCGCCGGGCGCATTCTGGCCGTTTCCCAGCAGTCGACCGTAGCAGTACCGCCGCTCGACAACTCGGCCATGGACGGTTACGCCGTGCGCGTTGCCGACATCACCGCCGCCGGCGTCTGCCTGCCGGTCAGCCAGCGCATTCCGGCCGGCACGGTCGGCACCACATTGCAACCCGGCACGGCAGCCCGCATCTTCACCGGCGCCCCGGTCCCGGCCGGCGCCGACGCCGTGATCATGCAGGAACGCTGCGAGCACGGTGAAAACGGCGTCGTCATCAACCATATGCCGCGCGAAGGCGAAAACATCCGCCGGGCCGGCGAAGACATCTCGGTCGGCGCCGAAATCCTCAAGGCCGGCACCAAGCTGCGCCCGCAGGAAATCGCCCTGGCCGCCTCGGCCGGCCTGCCCGAACTGCCGGTCTATCGCCGCGTTCGCGTCGGCGTCTTCTTCACCGGCGACGAACTCGTCCAGCCGGGCGAGCCGCTGCCGCCCGGAGCCATCTACAACTCCAACCGCTATGCGCTGCGCGCCCTGCTCGAAGGCATGGGCTGCGAAGTCCGCGACCTCGGCGCCATCGCCGATACGCTCGAAGCGACCCGCGATGCCTTGCGCCGTGCCGCAGCCGACAACGATCTGGTGCTGACCAGCGGCGGCGTTTCGGTCGGCGAGGAAGACCACGTCAAGCCGGCCGTCGAAGCCGAAGGCCGGCTCGACATGTGGAAGATCGCCATCAAGCCCGGCAAGCCGCTGGCCTTCGGCGAAATCCGCAAGGCGGATGGCAAGGCCTGGTTCCTCGGCCTGCCCGGCAATCCGGTCGCCGCCTTCGTCACCTTCCTGACCATGGTTCGCCCGTTCATCCTGCGTTTGCAGGGGGCGGCCAGCGTTTCGCCGCGCGTCCTGAATCTGCCGTCCGCCTCGGTGTGGGGCAGGGCAGATGGCGCCCGCCTCGAATTCCTGCGCGCTTCGCTCAACGCGCAAGGCGCCGTCGAGTTATACAAAAATCAAGGCTCGGCCGTCGTCACCTCGCTGTGCTGGAGCGACGGGCTGGTCCTCAACCCGCCGGGCAACACCATCGCCGTCGGCGACACCGTGCGTTTTGTATCCTTCGCGGAGCTGCTGTCGTGAGCGTCAAAATTCTCTACTTCGCCGGCCTCAAGGAGGCCCTCGGCCTGCCTAGCGAAACCATCGAATTGCCGGCCGGCATCACCACCGTCGGCGGCCTGCGTGACTGGCTGGTCGGGCAGGGGCGCGACAAACTGGCCACCGCCAAAAACCTGCGCTGCGCCGTCAATCAGGACATGGCCAAGCTTGATGCCACAATAAAAGACGGCGACGAAATCGCCTTCTTCCCGCCGGTCACCGGCGGCTGAAAATAGAAAGAATATAAATGTCCATCCAATGGTTCCCGGGGCACATGACCCAGGCCCGCAAGAAGGCCGGCGAAACGCTGGCCGTGGCCGACGTCGTCGTCGAAGTGCTCGACGCCCGCCTGCCGCAAGCGAGCAGCAATCCGATGATCCACGAGCTGCGCGTCTTCCGTCAGCGCCCGTGCCTCAAACTGCTCAACAAGGCCGATCTGGCCGACCCCGAAGCGACCAAAGCCTGGCTGGCTTATTTTGACGCCCAGCCCGGCGTCAAGGCCGTCGCCATTTCGTGCAAGAAAGCCAGCGACGTGGCGCGCATCCCCGGTCTGGCGCAGAAGCTGGCGCCGCACCGCAACGACGCCGTCAAGCCGCTGCGCCTCATGATCATGGGCATCCCCAACGTCGGCAAATCGACGCTCATGAATGCGCTGGTCAAGAAAAAAGTCGCCGCAGTCGGCGACCAGCCGGCCGTCACCAAGACCCAGCAGCGCATCGACATCAGCAACCGCCTGACCCTCTACGACACCCCGGGCATGCTCTGGCCGAAGATCGACCACCCCATCGACGGCCTCATGCTCGCCGCCAGCCACGCCGTCGGCATCAATGCCTACATCGACGAAGAAGTCGGCACCTGGCTCGCCAACTACCTGCTCGAGGTCTACCCCAAGCTGCTCATGGCGCGCTACGGCTTTGCCACCGAAGGTATGGATGCCGTCGGCGTCATCGAAGCCATCGCCAAAAAGCGCGGCTGCGTGATCAAGGGGCGAGGCGGCGAACTCGATATGGAAAGAGCCGCTGCCATCCTGATCCTCGACTACCGCTCCGGCGCCCTCGGCCGCATCAGCCTGGAAACACCAGCGCTGCGGGCTTCCCGGCAAGCCGAGTTGAAGGCCGCGGGCAAACTGCCAGTGAATCCAGATCTTGTGGTCGACGACGGAAAAGCCTGATTTTCAATTTTTTGCTGCTCTGGAGACGCTCTCTATTGCAGCCTCTCAGCGGATTTGTATATAATCCGCGCCCTGTCAGCCGCAAGGCCGACAGCACCGTTCCTCGATAGCTCAGTTGGTAGAGCGCCGGACTGTTAATCCGTAGGTCCCTGGTTCGAGCCCAGGTCGGGGAGCCAGAAATACAAGCAAAAAGCCCAGGTCAAAAGACTGGGCTTTTTGCGTTTTTGGGTCGGCATAGCTGAGGCGTAGCCGGCCATGCTCAGAATTTGATCTGTCCCAGTAACCTTTCAGCATTGGAGACGCCGATTTTCATGGCGTGAAGAACATCTGGACTAATTCTATGCATGACAACACGGAGCGTTTTGGGACGTGGCTTAGGAGCGAGTGACGATTCATTCGGACTCAATAGAGCGCGCCACATATTCTAATCTGCATTTTCCATAGGCTACATCAAGCCCCACACAAAAATGCGGTTAGAATTAAAAGCTCCAAAATAAAAACGTAGGCATGCGTTATGCGCACCATTTCGAATACCGAAGTCCGGCTTGATCGCGTAAATTACCAAGTAATTGGTGCTCCGCTAGTCCATGACAATCAGGTTGGCCAATACCTTGAATATATTCGGAAGTTGTATGAACGTATTTCCGAACGGGAGCAACATACTGGAATAACTAGATGGGCTCTCCTGGCTGGACTTGCGTACATGGCGTGGCAGTCCGTTCCTATGTTGGCAATAATCAAAGAAGCAGAACCTAGCTGGACTTACCTGTGGCTAATTAGTTCTTACTTGACGACTATTACTTTCTTTACGCACCATTTATATCAAAGCCTCAGCGTTAGCCGCCATGCTTCACCGTACGACTTTCGCCAAGTAAATGCGACAGCGAGCGCCGGGAGTCCCTTATCGCTTCTGATAATTATTGTTTCATTTTCTCCTGGTATTTTCTTATCTTACTTGGCTTGGCGAACAGTGCCAGAGCTTTCGGATCTCAATTATCGTTTTCTAAATCTTACAACGTGGTCGTTGTCCGTGTTTGCTGTGCTCCTCTCTGGAGCCGTTTTGTATAACGATCGCTACATAAAAAAGAATGGTTTCATGCCTCCATTTATATTGGCGGCAAATAAACAGTCTATTTCAATATTTATATTTCAAATAGTTTTTCCGCTATTCTTTATCGGTACAAGTGTCTACTTTTTTTCAATCAGCATAAACAAAATACCGTCGGCAATTTTCGAACCGGTGCTGCTGTTAAGTGGTTCAATTGCGTTAATCGCCCCCATTGCTGAAGTGGTTCTATCAGGTATCCGCAGACAAGAGCGGTTAAGTGTACTTGCGACTCTGGAGCGCGATATTTTGATGCACGATCTCTCTGCCGAGGAAATAAAAATCCGACTTGAGGATGACTTTATCGGTTGTGAGTTGGGCGATTGGGCCAAGCGACAAGTTGAACTGGTGCGCGCAGCACACACTTCAATTTCGACATATTGCAAAGATGCTCAAGATGTACTCCTGCAAGTTTCTCAACTAGACCCTTCCTTAAGATTTGAACGTATTGGGCGCATCAAACAATGTGTGAAGCTACTAGATTCAAAAATAGACGAGCTAAATGGTTGCTGGGAGCCACTTAATGCTTGGCTGATCGGCTGCAAAAGTCAGCCGTTCCTCGACCCTTATATTGCTCAGATCGTAGAGGGAACGCTGGCGGATCTATCCCCGTTAATGCAAACGGCAGTCAGGATGGCTCGAAACTCACTAGAGCTCCTAAAAAAACGTCTTGAAGAATTGGAGAGTTAACATATTTTCCTTTCGTGCTTTTTCTATCAATAGAAATGATTATTTGAAGTGACAGTTTGGATGGATTAATTTGGCTTTACAGCGGCCCGTATGTTTCAAGCCCATTTCAATTTTTGCCATTTTTCCCGGTTGACCGTGGCAAGCGGGATGCTGGGTTATCGCGGCGTCTGATCCAGCGCTTCCCAAATCCGCCAATGCCCGCAGGCCGAGCGGGCGCGGCGTTCGGAGTTGTCCCAGCCGCCGCCAAGGCAGAGGCCTTCCGAGGTTTCGGCTTCGATGAGGACGGTTCCCGGTTCTTCACCGGGTTGGCGCCAACCGCTCCAGTGCTCGCAACTGGCGCACCTTTTGCGGTCGACGGCGTGGTTCAGCAAGTTTTCGCGGCCTTGCACAAGGCGATGGTTTGCGTTGCCGGGACGACCGGGCCGCCGGCGCCGATCCAGCCCTTGATGCCGGACTTGACGTTGTAGACCGTGGCGTAGCCGGCTTGTTGCGAGAGGAACTGGCTGACGGCCTTGGTCCGGTTGCCGGTGCGGCAGATGACGATGACCGGCTCGTTCGGCTTGGCGAAGGGTTTGACCTTTTCCAGCCAGGCTGGGGCGTCGGCGCGGCCTCTTTCGTCGAAGAATGTGAGCAGTTTGCTGCCGCCGACGATGCCGGTTTCTTCCCATTCCGATTGCAGGCGAATGTCGACGACGGGGACGCCGCTTTGGCGCAGTTTGTCGAGCTGGGCGTTGTCGATGTCAATGACTTCGGCGTGGGCGAAGCTGGTGGCGGCGATCAGGCAGGCTAGGAGCAGGTGGCGCATGGCAATCTCGTGTATTAGAAAACGCTGATTATATGGGGCGCTTTACTGCTTTTGCTGGCGCTTCATCATTTCGCGCATCTGCGGATCGTTCATCATTTCCTGCATGTTGAATTTCTGCATGCCAGGCATGACGACGTCGCCCGGTTTTTGGCCGGCCTTGCAGGGGCCGAGCCAGCGGGCTTCCTGAACCATCTTCATTTCTTTCATGCCGTGCTGCGGCGGTTCGTAGCGGATCACCATGTCGTTGCGGTAGGCCGAGTCGAAATCGCCGGTGATGACGGAATCGCTGGTGCTGGTCACGCCTTCGTGTTTGCAGACGGCGTGAATGGTCATCTTGCCGGCGCCGCGACTGACGTCCATGACCGGGCAATTGACCTTTTCCTTGGCGCGTTCCTGCATCACGTTATCGCTGGCCTGATCGACGCACATCTGCATCGGGCCTTGCGAGGGCATGCCGGGCATCTGGGTCTTTATTTCCCACAGCCCGGATTTGCGGCGCGGGGCATCGGCGGCATCGGCCTGAACGGCGAAGAGGCTGGCGAGCAACAGGGGAAGGATGCGCAGTGGGCTCATGACGGAATCTCCTGATGATTGGCTAGTGATAATCGTAGTCTGCTTTGGGGAATGCGTCATGGGATAATCCGCGCTTTTTACGGGAACCGGCATGGCGCTCAAATCCACCATCTTCAAGGCCGAATTGCAGCTTGCCGACCTCGACCGTTCGCATTTTGGCGACTACACGCTGACCATTGCCCGACACCCATCGGAAACCGATGAGCGAATGATGGTTCGCCTGCTCGCCTTCGCGCTGAATGCGTCGGAGACGCTGACTTTCGGGCGCGGCCTGTCGGCGACCGAGGATGAGGCGGACCTGCAGGAACTTGACCCGACGGGCAGCGTCGAGCGCTGGATCGACGTCGGGCTGCCTGACGAGAAGGCGATTCGCCGGGCCTGCAACCGTTCGCGGCATGTGATGGTGCTCAGTTATGGCGGGCGGACCGCTGAAATGTGGTGGCAACAGACTCAGGGCAAGGTGTCGGGGCAGAAGAATCTGCGCGTGCTGTCGTTGAGCGTCGAGGAGGGCAAGGCGCTGGCTGCGCTGGCGGCACGCGGCATGCGCCTGCAATGCACGATTCAGGATGGGGTGATCTGGCTCGGTGGCGATCAGGAACACGTCGAGCTGGCACCGAGAGTTCTCTTCGATAGCGATTCGGCATAGAATCCGAAGACGTTTTTGTGGCTCCGAGCAACTTTCTTGAGAGGTGACTATGGCTGCTAATGATGAAGACGAATCAACCGCGGTAATCGTCGGGGTATTGGCCGGGATCGTGCTGGCCGTTGTGGCGGTGGTTTATGGGGCGAGCGCCGGCAAGAACGTTCAGGCTGCGGCAAAGCCGGTTGCCGAGCAGGGCGAGATCGCACCGGTAGGCGAGGCGCTGGCCAAGGTTTATTTCGCCCTTGGCGCTGCGGTGCTCGACGAGGCGGACAAGGGCGTCGTCGCCAAGACGCTGGAGGCATTGGCGGCCAACCCGAAGGCCATCGTGCTGCTTTCCGGGTTCCACGATACTTCCGGCGATCCGGCCCAGAATGCCCAGCTGGCCAAGCACCGTGCGCAGTCGGTGCGCGATGCGCTGGTGGCGGGCGGCGTTGCTGCCGAGCGGATCAAGTTCCGCAAGCCGGAATCGACGCTGGGTACGGGTAGCCCCGAAGAGGGCCGGCGGGTCGAAATCCGCGTCCAGTAAGGGTTTTGTGTCTGGCGCAGGGCGAGCCTGAATGGCTCGCTTTTTTTTGCCATGTGAAATCCGTGTTTGGTATTTACTCCTGAGGCTGGCCCATGGATTGGGTGGAAAGTTGACTGGTCCCATTTTGGGACTATACTTCACCAATGCATATCGTTGCCGTCAAATTCTTGAGAGCGTTCTGGGAAAAGTACCCGGATGCAGAACAATCGCTCAAGTCTTGGGCCGATGAAGCGAAGAGGGCCAGGTGGGCGCAGCCCTCGGAAATCAAGGAGCAATACCGGAGCGCAAGCATCCTCAAAAATCGCCGGGTAGTGTTCAACATCAAGGGCAATGATTACCGACTGGTGGTGTCTGTTGCCTACCAATACCAAGCGGTCTATGTGAAATTCATCGGTACACACAAGCAATACGATGCGATAGACGCTGAAACTGTAGAAATGGAGGTCTGACATGGAAATTCGCCCGATTCACACCGAGGAGGACTACAAGGTGGCGCTACGCGAAGTCTCTGCCTATTTCGACAATGAGCCGGCTCCCGGTACCCCGGATGGCGACCGTTTTGAAATCCTGCTGACGCTTGTTGAGGTCTACGAAGCCAAGCGCTATCCGATTGATTTGCCCGATCCGGTCGAAGCCATCAAGTTCCGCATGGAACAGGCTGGGCTGACCCCGAAAGACTTGGTGCCAGCCATCGGCCGGCTGAATCGTGTCTATGAGATTCTGAACCGCAAACGGCCACTGACCTTGAGCATGATTTGGAAACTGCACCAGAAACTGGGCATTTCCGCTGAGTGCCTGATTCAGCCGCCCAAATTGCCATTGGCCGCCTAATCCCAATTGTGTTTGCACTAGGCTGCGTGTATCTGGGATGGGAGTTTTTGCTGCGCGCTTATAACGCGCAGGCTGGTCATTTTTAAAGAATGACGGTGATTTCTTCGCGGCGGACGAGATCCTGTTCCATCTGCAGGCCGTCCATATCGAGGGCGTCGTGCGCTGCCAGCAAGCCGACCGGGTGGCCGGCCTCATCAACGACGGGAATGTGCCGGAAGCCGCCTTCGTACATGAGGTGCAGGGCATGGCCGAAAGGCTTGTCGAGGCCGACGGTCTGGATGTTTCGGGTCATGATGGTGCTGACTGCGGTATTGGCCGGGTCGCAGTTGTTGGCGACCGCACGAAAAACGATGTCGCGTTCGGTGCAGATGCCGGCGAGAACGCCATTGTCTACGATGAGAATTGCCGATGAATGCCATTCCTTCATGATGATCGCAGCTTCACGCACGGTGGTGCCGGAGACTGTGGTGGGGAATGGCCGTCCTTTAATGACTTCACTAACCAGGCGGTTTGGCATGTTGGATCCTTTCGCTTCGGGTTGAGTAAATTTGCAGCATCAACCTAGGACATGGGGTAGCTACCTAAGTTCGCTTGCTGTTGGGCTCAATCCGGAAAGAACGACGTGCCTCGCTCTGGCCTCTGCTTCCGGCCGTTCGCCTAGCGCTTGATCAACGTCCAGACAAATTCGGCGCCGGCTGAAAGCAGGTCGATGGCGTCGATGATGCCGGCGTTTTCCGGCTCCTTCAGGCGTTTCTGGCGTGAGATTTCACGTTCACGCATCACGATGGCGTCGCCGAGCGCTTCGACGTCGCGTGTCGTGCGGCGTACTTCGGCATGCTGGTAGCGGCTGAGCGCCTGTTCGACGGCGGACGGGTCGAGGATGGTGATCGGCGCCCGGCAGTGGCCACAGGCGTGGTCCTTGCGGATATCGACCGGGGCGCCGCAGCCCATGCAGCGGATGATGCCGACTTTGGCCGACAGTTCGTCGATTTCGGCCGGGTTGAGCTGGCGGACGAAGCCCTTTTCGATCATGAACTGGGCGAAGGTGGTGAAACGACCATGTTTTTGCAGGCAGCGATGGTAGTTGAACTTGCCGCCGTGCTTGGCGACATCGAGGCCATGCAGGAGCTTTTCACTGCAGCGCGGGCATTTCAGCGGGTCGCGCAGCGGAGTGCGTTGGTCGTCGTGGTGTTCATGCAGCAGTTCGAACAGTTTGATGGTGCCGCCCGGTGTGATCTGCACGCTTTCAAACTCGTCGAACCAGATGCCTTGGCAGTTGAAACAGAGGTCAAGGACGACAGTGCCATGCAACAGGCGCTCGAAGGTCTTTTTGACCATCGGCTGCTGGCAGGAGGGGCAGGGCGTGGGTTTCATGGTGATTGGATACGGGGCAACAGGCAAGACTATAGCCGGGCTTTGGGCGTGCTGGCGCGCCTTCCTGCATCAGCATCCGCTAAAATTCGGGCTCCACCCAATTTCCCGGATGTGCCATGAAGATCGCTGATCCCGCGCAGACTGCGCTGTGCAATGAAATCAAACTGTTGCTCGACACATTGCCGCTCGATGGCGCGCGTGTCCTCGAACTCGGCTGCGGCAAGGCTGAAAAGACGCGGCTTTTGGCGGAAACCGGGCGGCCGAGTGAAATCATCGCCCTCGAAGTCCACACCATCCAGCACGCGCGCAATCTGGAGATTGCCGATCTGCCGACGGTGCGCTTCAGCCACGGTGGTGCCGAGGCGATTCCGGTCGACGACGCCAGCGTCGACATCGTGCTCATGTTCAAGTCGCTGCATCACGTGCCGGTGGCCGACATGGATCGCGCCCTGGCCGAGATTGCCCGCGTGCTCAAGCCGGGCGGCCTGGCGTGGATTTCCGAACCGGTCTTTGCCGGCGACTTGAACGAGGTCTTTCGCCTGTTCCACAACGAGCAACTGGTCCGCGAGGCGGCCTTTGCGGCGATCTGCAAGGCGGTGGCTTCTGGCAGCCTGAATCTCGACAAGCAGATGTTCTTCAACACCCGCAGCTATTTCGAGAGTTTTGCCCAGTTCGATATCCGGATGATCCAGGTCACGCACACTGATCACCAACTGGCCCCCGAACTTTACCGGCAAGTGCAGGAAAAGTTCGAGTCCTTCATGGGACCGGACGGCGCCACCTTCCTTAATCCGCAGCGCGTCGATCTGCTCCGCAAGCCGGCCTGATCAGGCGGCGGGGCGGATGGTCCCGAGGTTGAGCGTCACGCCCTTCTTCATCTTGCCGACGACGTGCATTTCGCAGGCTTTGCAGTCGAACTTGAGAATCAGCTTTTCGTTGCCGTTGATCAGCGTCATCGGGTCCGGCTTGAGGTGTTTCACTTCCTTCGGGCACAGGTTGAAGCTGTAGCGCAGGCAGTGGCGGGTGATCATGAGCGAGACCATGCCTTTTTCGTTGCCGGCCTCGTAGGCTTCCTCGATCAGCTTGACGCCGTGTTTCTCGTAGAACTGGCGGGCCTTGGCGTTGAAGACGTTGCCGAGATAGGTCAGTTCTTCCTGTGGGTAGGGCGCCGGGTTGGCGGCCGGGGCGGCGCGCGGCGGGCGCGGGTGGCTGGCGATGCGGGCGGCTTCGAGCTGTTCGGTGGCTTCGCGGCGCAGGGCGTTGATGGCGCTGACGGGTAGGAACCAGGGCTGGCTGAGCTTTAATTCAACCGGCTCGGCGACGAAAATGGTGTTGCCGAATTTGCCGAGGTTTTCGGTGAGCTTGGCCATCGCCGCTTCGGGGTTCTGGGCCAGTTGCCATTCTGATTTTGGCCCGTTTTTCCGGTTGACCGTAACATTCACGCCATCTTCGTCGGTCAGGGTCAGCGTGAAGCCGTCTTCGGTTTCGGTCAGCACCGGTTTGACTGAAATGCGACGGTCAGCCGATTCTTTCTCCAGTGAGCGCTCGAATTCCTGGTCACGGTTGCGGAAGAGGCTGGCGCCCTCGGTCAGTTCTTCAGGCATTTCGGCCGGGAACAGGGTTTTGCCATCGGCCCGGTTGATGCGCATGCCGACGACTTCGCCGTGGGCGTCGTAGAAACAGACGCCATCGCCGTTGTTGAAGGGCTTTTCGGCATTGACGGTGAAACAGCCGTCGCCAATCTCGACGACCTCGCCGATCAGTTCACCGACGAAACTGGGCGAATCGAAGGCGCCGATGTCGTCCTGACGGTCGTTGGCGAAATAATCGGTGTAGCCGCGGTTGAATGTCTTGTCCGGCTGCGGCGTGAAGGTGTAAGTGCTGCGACCGCTCGAGGCGCGGGTGAATTCCGGGTTATTGGCGATGATCTGGTCGAGCAGGCCGCGATAGTGCGCGGTGATGTTCTTGACGTAGCTGAGGTCCTTGAGTCGCCCCTCGATCTTGAAGGAGCAGACGCCGGCGCGGGCCAGTTCGAGCATGTTGGCGGTCTGATTGTTGTCCTTCATCGACAGCAGATGCTGGTTCTCGGTGATGGTTTTACCCTTGTCGTCGACCAGGGTGTAGGGCAGGCGGCAGGCCTGCGAACACTCGCCGCGGTTGGCGCTGCGCCCGGTGTGGGCCTGGCTGATGTAGCACTGGCCGCTGAATGCAACGCACAGCGCGCCGTGAACAAAATATTCCAATGAAACATTGGTTTGCGAAGCAATATTGATAATTTCGTTTAAGCTGCATTCGCGCGCCAGAACGACCTGCGAGAAGCCGACATCTTCGAGAAACTTGACCTTGTCGGCGTTGCGATTATCGGTCTGCGTGCTGGCGTGGAGCTGGATCGGCGGCAGGTCGAGTTCAAGCAAACCCATGTCCTGGATGATCAGCGCATCGGCGCCGGCTTCGTAAAGTTGCCAGGCGAGTTGGCGGCTGTCTTCGAGCTCGTCGTCGCGCAGGATGGTGTTGAGCGCGACGAAGACCCTGGCGCGAAAGCGGTGGGCGAAATCACAGAGCCGTTTGATTTCGGCGACATCGTTGCCGGCGCCGTAACGGGCGCCGAAAGCCGGGCCGCCGATGTAGACGGCGTCGGCCCCGTGTTTGATGGCTTCAATGCCGAAATCGGCGTTCTTGGCCGGGGCGAGGAGTTCGAGGGGGTGTTGAATTCGGGTCATGGCGCCTTAGTACGTGAAACGCGGCGCAAGTTCTTCGATATTGAACTCGCGCAGGATGGCTTCGGCCCGTTCGCGGGCGTTTTTGCGGGGCGCGTCGCGCTTTGAAGCGATGATCAGCTCGTTCTTCATCGAGTGTTCCCAGCCGACCAGTTCGGTGACGGTGACGTCGTAACCATGCGATTCGAGCAGCAGGCAACGCAGGACGTTGGTCAGGTGGCTGCCGAGTTCGCGGGTATGGATCGGGTGTCGCCAAAGCTCGGACAGCGGTTTTTGCGACAGCGATTCGTTCTTTCTGGCCCGCATCGTGGCGGCGACTTCGGCCTGACAGCAAGGGACGAGGACGATATGGCGGGCGTTCTTGGTCAGGGCGAAACGGATGGCGTCGTCGGTGGCGGTGTTGCAGGCGTGTAGCGCTGTCACGACATCGACGCTGGCTGGCAGCTCGCTCGCAGTCAGCGAATCCTCGACCGTGCAGGCAAGGAAGCGCATGCGCTCAAAGCCAAGCCGGGCGGCCAGTTCGCGGGATTTCTCGACGAGTTCCTGGCGCGTTTCAATGCCTATGATCTCGCCTTGGGCACGATTCTTGATACATAAATCGTAGAGGATGAAACCGAGATACGACTTGCCGGCCCCATGGTCGACCAGCGTCTCGGCGCCATCCAGCAACGGTTCGATGAATTGGTAGAGGTGATAGACCTGTTTGAGCTTGCGCCGCGTGTCCTGATTGAGCTTGCCGTCACGGGTAAGGATGTGGAGTTCCTTGAGCAGTTCGATGGACTGCCCGGGACGGATTTCGGGAATCTCGGCGGTGATATTTGGCTTCTTCATGGGGCGACATTATCGCATTCAAACTTCTGTCACTTTCGTGTCAACCGAATCAAAGTCGAGTCGTTATACGGCTCATGGTGATCAAACACCGCATACCTACGGAGATAGATAAATGGGCAGTCTGAGCAACGAATCCTTCGATCAATTCCTGGATTCCCTGAAGAAAGCCGGTATTACGATTTCCAACGAAGCCGAACTGCGCGAGCGGCTGGCTGAAGCACAACGCTGGCGTTTTGCCTTCCAGACCCTGGCCGCCAACGGCAAGATCATCGGCATCAGCTTCGAAGATCAGTCCGAAGGCCGCAACGAAGCCGAAATTGCTCGCGCTTTCAACGAATTCCATTTTTCCGAGAAGTCCAAGGCGGTTTTCTCCGCCAGTCTCAAGCACTAAGACTTCAAGTTTCGGCCTTCCGCGTCGGCGGGGGGAAGAAGAAAAAACGGGCGCCATGCGGCGCCCGTTTTGCGTTGACTGCTACGGTCAACCCGAAAAAATGGCCGAAATTGAAATTTCGGCCATTCGTTTTTAGCGAGTGATCGGCTTGTAGCGAATCCGCTTCGGCTTGGCGCCTTCTTCGCCGAGGCGCTTCTTCTTGTCTTCTTCGTATTCCTGGAAGTTGCCTTCGAAGAAATTCCACTGCGAATCGCCTTCGGCCGACAGGATGTGCGTGCAGATCCGGTCGAGGAACCAGCGATCATGGGAAATGACCATGGCGCAGCCGGGGAACTCGAGCAGCGCGTCTTCCAGGGCGCGCAGGGTTTCGACGTCAAGGTCGTTGGACGGTTCGTCGAGCAGCAGGACGTTGCCGCCGGTCATCAGCGTCTTGGCCAGGTGCAGACGACCGCGTTCGCCGCCGGACAGATTGCCGACCTGCTTGCCCTGATCGGCGCCCTTGAAGTTGAAACGGCCGATGTAGGCGCGCGACGGCATTTCGAACTTGCCGATTTGCAGTATGTCGCTGCCCTGCGCCAGCTCTTCGAAAACGGTCTTCGTGCCGTCGAGGCAGTCGCGTGACTGATCGACGTAAGCCATCTTGACCGTCGGGCCGATGTCGACCGTGCCGGAATCGGGCTGCTGCTGGCCGGTGATCATCTTGAACAGCGTCGATTTACCGGCGCCGTTCGGGCCGATGATGCCGACGATGGCGCCAGCAGGGATGGTGAAGCTGACGTTGTCCATGAGCAGCTTGTCGCCGAAGGACTTGGTGACGCCGTTGAACTCGATGACCTTGCCGCCCAGACGGTCGCCGACCGGGATGAAGATTTCCTGCGTCTCGTTGCGCTTCTGGTATTCCTGGCTGGACAGTTCCTCGAAGCGGGCGATACGGGACTTGCTCTTGGCCTGGCGGGCTTTCGGATTGCTGCGCACCCATTCCAGTTCCTGCTTCATCGCCTTCATGTGGGCGTCGATCTGCTTGTTTTCCGTTTCCAGGCGGGCTTCCTTCTGCTCCAGCCAGCTGGAGTAATTGCCCTTGTACGGAATGCCGTGGCCGCGGTCGAGTTCGAGGATCCATTCGGCCGCGTTGTCGAGGAAGTAGCGGTCGTGGGTGACGGCGACGACGGTGCCCGGGAAGCGGACGAGGAACTGCTCCAGCCATTCGACCGATTCGGCGTCGAGGTGGTTGGTCGGTTCGTCGAGCAGCAGCATGTCGGGCTTGGCGAGCAGCAGTTTGCACAGCGCGACACGACGCTTTTCACCGCCGGACAGGTTGCCGATGACGGCTTCCCAAGGCGGCAGGCGCAGGGCGTCGGCGGCCAGTTCCATCTGCGCTTCAGTATCCGAGCCGGCGGTGGCGATGATCGCTTCCAGGCGGGCCTGTTCCTCGGCCAGCTTGTCGAAATCGGCTTCCGGGTCGGCGTAGGCAGCATAAACCTCGTCGAGCTTGGCCTGGGCCTGCATGACTTCGCCGAGGGCAGACTCAACTTCCTCGCGCACCGTCTTGGCGGCATCGAGTTGCGGTTCCTGCGGCAGGTAGCCAATCGAGACGCCGGCCAGGTGCTGCACCTCGCCGTCGTATTCCTTGTCCACGCCAGCCATGATCTTGAGCACGGTCGATTTGCCCGAGCCGTTCAGGCCGAGCAGGCCGATCTTGGCGCCGGGGAAGAAGGAGAGGGAAATATCCTTGATGATCTGCCGCTTGGGCGGAACGATCTTGCTCACGCGGAGCATGGACATGACGTATTGAGCCATTGAACAACCTACCTGTCGTCGTAAAGATTAATGATGCGCGAGTCTACGAGGCTTCAATGCAAATGACCAGCCTCCCGAAGCTCGGGGGCTGGTCATTTGCATTGAAGCGAAGGGAAAACTGACTAGAAGTGAAGACTGCCCAGCGGACGGTGCAGCAGCACGGCCGGCGCATCGACCCGGGGGCAGGTGCGCACGGTGCCGATCTGCGAGAAACCGAATTCCCGGCGGTAGTAGGCCGCATGTCGCGGATTGACTTCGATCACCGCGTCGGTCACGCCAAAAACTGCCCGGGCGTATTGATAGCTCGAGCGGAAAAGCGATTTGAGCAGTTCGGGGTCATGGGCATCGACATCGACCGCCAGTCGCGTCACTTCGCAGAGAACGCGGGAAGGCTTGCGCAGCCCGGAGAGTTCCTCGGCATAGAGATTGTCGGCGAGCAGGCCGGCGCTGGAATCGCGGGAAGCGGTCAGCGTCGCCACCAGTTCTCCCTCCAGCCAGACACCCAGCGTGGCGTGATTCGGGTCTTCGATCAGCTGTCGTGCCGGCGAAGTCCGGTAACCGCGCCAGGCGTACATGCGGCGTACCAGGGCACTGCAGGCCCTGTGCTGGTGGTAGGTCACGGCCGGGGCAACGACCAGTTCCGGCAGCTCAAAACCTTCGCCCGACCCGAGCGAACCCGCCAGCAAGGCGGCTGGCATGATGCCGGAGCTGAGCGGGGAGGTCGAAGGTATGACGTCCTGCATAGTCTGCATTCTAATGTTTATGCTATTTGCAATCAACCGGCGACGGCAACGGCACTCAATGTTTTCGCCGGTTCATCGCGGAGGTGAAAAGGCGTCGATTTCTCGGCCGACAGGGCGTTGATGTCGCCGCATAGTTCGCCGCCTTCGTCGATGACCAGCTTGCCGTAGCGGATCTTGCCGGTGACTTTGCCGGTGGCGTGGATGATCAGTTGCGAACGGGCTGTCAGTTCACCTTCGAAGTGGCCGTGGATTTCGGCGATGTCGATGCTGACCTTGCCCGAAAACGAGCCATTGTCGGCGATACGGATGACGCGGCTGTCCATGGTCGCTTCGACGCGGCCTTCGACGACCAGCGTGTCGCAATCAAGAATTTCGGCGCCTTTCAGTTTGACATCGGGCCCGACGATGAGACGGGCGCCCATGACGTTTTCCGCCAACGATTCGGTCTTTTCCGGCTGGGGAGCTGGCGCGGCCACGGTGCTGCTTGCCGCAGCAGAGGCGTTAGGGGTGCTGGTGGAGCTGCCCAGAATGTTGTTGACCTCCTTGCGGGTGATGACGTCATTGCGGTTGTTGAGGATCGGTTTGTTGAACATGGTGACTCCCGTCTTGAGGTTTCAGTGAATGGCGGACCGGAACTCCATTGCGATAAGCGTGCCATGCATGTACAGCATTGTTTAATCAATGGCTTACGATTTATATTAAAAGTTGTTTCGCGATTCATTGCCGAGATCTGTCGTGAAATTGCGACAGATATTTTTGGTTTTCCCGGCAAAGGCAGCTAATCTAGATCAGTAGCCTGTCGTGAAATTGCGACATGTTTATAATCGATTGATTTATAAGTGATAAAGCGGTCTACGTGGCGACTGGTGAGCGGATTTTTCCAGCGCCCCAACAGCCGTCTTCGCCCGCATGGCGGTTTAAACTTCAGTTTTAAGACACAAAGCGCCGATGAATCGAATTTCCTTCCGCCAGGGCATGTTGCTTGGCTTTGCCCTGATCGTCCTGCTGTTGGGCGGCGCGGCGGTGCAAAGCTGGCTCGTCGTCGAGCGGCTGGTCGATCAGAGCCGGCGCAGCAGCGAGCAGGCCATCCAGTTGACGGCGTCGATCCAGGAGCTTGGCGAACGTACCGTCGATATCGAACGCAGCGCGCGGCAATATCTGGTGCTCGACAACCCCGTTTTCCGCCTGCGCTTCGACGAACACCTGAGCCAGTCGCTGGCGGTCGTCGACCGGCTCGATACGCTGGCCGCCGAACCGCTCCAGCCCTTGCTCGGCGGTTGGCGCATGGTGGCCGAGGCGTTGCGCAGCGGTCTTGATCAGAATATTCCGCAAGCCGAGATCATTCCGCTGCTGGCCCGCATGGCTGAGCTCGATGGCCTGTTGAAGCAGGCTGGTCAGCGCTGGATCGAAGGGCAGAATCGCAAGTCGCTGGAAGACCTCGAGACCAACCGCTTGCGTCTCGGCGGGCGCATTGCCCTGGCCCTCTGTGGCGCGCTGCTCGTCGCGCTGGCCATGGGCTGGTGGCTGGTTCGGCCGGTGCGCCACCTTGAGCAGGCCATCATCCGGCTCGGCGCCAGCCGTTTCGATGAAGCCATCACGGTCAGCGGCCCGGCCGACTTGCGCCAACTCGGCAAGCGGCTGGACTGGTTGCGCCAGCGTCTGGCCGAGCTGGAGGCGGACCGCGAGCGGGCCTTGCGCCATGTCTCGCACGAACTCAAAACGCCGCTGACGGCACTGAAGGAAGGCGTCTCGCTGCTCCGCGAGGAAGTCCCCGGACCGTTGGCGGCAGGGCAGCGCGAGGTGGTCGATATCCTCCAGCACAACGTGATCGGCCTGCAGCAGCAAATCGAAAGCCTGCTGACGCTCAATGCCGCCGCCTTCGAGGCGCGTCGCCTGCAAATTGCCCCGACCCGGCTGCGCCGGCTGCTCAGTACGGTGGCCCAGCGCCGCGAACTGCACAGCCAGTCGCGACAGTTGAAGATCGTCATCGAGTCCTCGCAGGAAACGGCCATGCTCGACGCCGAGAAAATGACGGTCGTACTGGACAATCTGTTGTCCAATGCCATCGATTTCAGCCCGGAAAACGGTGAAATCCACCTCTCGGTCAGTCACATTGAAGGCCTCTGGCGCTTCGAATGTATCGATCAGGGACCGGGCGTCGCTGAGGAGGACCAGCAACGCATTTTCGATCCCTTCGTCCAGGGCCAGCGCGTCGCACCGGCGCCGCGCCAGGGCAGCGGCGTTGGTCTCTCCATCGTGCGCGAGCTGGTGCGGGCGATGGGCGGCACGGTGTACCTCGTCCCGCAAGAAACGGGCGCCCATTTTTGTGTGGAAATACCTGATGAGCAGTAAATACCCGACGTTTTCCCGCCGCGTGGCGGTTTTCATTTTTGGCCTGTTTTTCGGGTTGACCGTAGCAGGCTGCGCTTCCGGCCCGCTGGCCAGGAAACTGCACCTCGACGACCCCAGCCCGGAGGGCGCGCTGCTCTATAACCAAAGCCTGTCGCGCCTGACGCCGGCCGAGCTGGGGCGCGAACGGTCGGTGCTCGTCGCCGTGCCGCAGACGCCCTTCACGCAGGTCAGGATGGCGCTGCTGCTTGGCCATCCGCGCGTCCAGCAGGATCTCGGCAAGGGGCTGGCGCTGCTCGAAGGCGTACTCAAATCGAACGAACCGGCAGCGGCGCCTTTTCACCCGCTGGCCCGGCAACTCGCCGACAACTACCAGGAACGCATGAAACTCGAAAGCCAGCTGGAAAAACAGGGCCAGCAATTGAAAGACAGCCAGCGCAAGACCGCCGAGCTGCAGGAAAAACTCGACAGCCTGGCCAATATCGAACAAACGCTGATCCCGCGCCCGCGCGTAGTCAGTCCGAACGGAGGCAAGCGGTAATGGCCGGCGCCCACGTACTGGTCGTCGATGACGACGAAGATATCCTCAAGCTGCTGACCATGCGCCTGAGGGCCAAGGGTTTCCGCATCACCGCCGTCGGCTCGGCCGAGCAGGCGCTGGCCCAGATCGCCGTCGATCCGCCGCGCGTCGTCGTCAGCGACGTTCGCCTGCCTGGGCTGGACGGCCTGGCACTGTTCGAGGAAATCCGCCGGACCCGGCCGACACTGCCGGTCATCCTGCTTACCGCCCACGGCAACATTCCCGATGCCGTTGCCGCCACCTCACGCGGCGTTTTCGGCTACCTGACCAAGCCTTTCGACAGCCAGATTCTGCTTGAAAAGATCGACCGCGCCCTGCAACTCTCGGCGCCAACCTCGCACCCCGGTGACGAGCCATGCGCGGCAGGGAAGGGCGACGACGCCTGGATGGAAGGCGTCATCTTCCGCAGCAGCAAGATGGCCGAACTGATGGCCGAAGCGCGCATGGTTGCCGCCTCCGACGCCAGCGTGCTGATCCGTGGCGAAAGCGGCAGCGGCAAAGAGGTGCTGGCCCGCGCCATCCACCGCGCCAGTCCGCGCGCCAAGGGGCCGTTCGTCGCCATCAACTGCGGCGCCATCCCCGAACAACTGCTCGAATCCGAACTCTTCGGCCACGCCAAGGGCGCCTTCACGGGCGCCGGCGCCAGTCGCGTTGGCCTGTTCCAGACCGCCAACGGCGGCACGCTCTTCCTCGATGAAATCGGCGACATGCCGCTCGCCCTCCAGGTCAAGCTGTTGCGCGTCCTGCAAGAACGCGTCGTCCGGCCGGTCGGCACGACCAAGGCCGAGCCGGTCGATGTCCGTCTGCTCTCGGCGACCCATCGCGACCTCGATCTCGCCATGGCCCAGGGCCAGTTCCGCGAAGACCTTTATTATCGTCTCGACGTCGTGTCGCTGACCCTGCCGCGCCTTGATGAGCGGCGCGAAGACATCCCGCTGCTCGCCCTGCATTTCGTCCAGCTGCTCGCCGGCAAATACGGCAAACCGGTCAACGGCTTTGCCCCCGAAGCCCTTGAAGCGCTGGCCACGGCCGCCTGGCCGGGCAACGTCCGACAACTGTTCAACGTCGTCGAACAAAGCTGCGCGCTGACCTCGACGCCGTTGATTCCGCTGACGCTCGTCCAGCGTGCCTTGCGCGTGCCGGTCATGGATGCCCTGAATTACGCCGAAGCCAAGCAGCGTTTCGAGCGCAACTACCTCGTCCAGTTGCTCAAACTGACCGACGGCAACGTCGCCGACGCCGCCCGCCTGGCCGAACGCAACCGGACCGAGTTCTACCGTCTGTTGCAGAAACACGACCTGACGCCAGCCATGTTCCGCAGCGAAGGCGATAGCCCGCCGTCAGGCGGAGACAGGCCGGGGCCGGCCTAGCGAAACAGCGCCGTCATTCCCGCTTGCGCGGGGATGACAGTTTCCCGGGGATTTCTCCTCGCGCCAAAAACAGCTGTCGTTGCCGCACGACGGAATGCCCGTCGTTGAAAACGCAATACTTATTTAGTGCGTTGATTTAAAACAAAAATAAATGGCTGGCACGGACTTCGCAATAGTCTGATGGCAATCAACAATAAAAGGGAATAGCCATGTTCAAACGTCACCTCATGGTCGCCAGCATCACCGCTGCAGCCACCTTTGCCGGCCTCGGCCTTTCCGCCTTCGCCACCGACGACCCGCAACTGTTGGCCGCCATGGTGGCCAACACCGAAGCGCAGGACGCGGCCCTCATCGACAAAGTCGAAACCCTGCTGCGCACCGACATCGACCTGGCCGGTTCGCAGTTCCGCATCCTTGCCAAATCCGCCGTCGTTACCGTTGGCGGCTCGGTGCCCGACGAACATGCGCTGCGCCGGGCCCTCGACCTCGCCAGCGGCGTGCGTGGCGTGCGTGAAGTGCGCAACGCCATGGAGGTCGACGTCCCAAAGTAAGGGGAGGGGGCGATTCCAGCTTCCCGAGGGCGCTGCTCAGACTGATTCCAGAGTTACCAGTAGGGCCCCTTCGGCGACTGTATCGCCCTCTATGACGTGTATTTGCACCACCCGGCCAGCGTGCGGGCTGGGAATATCCAGCGCCACCTTGCCGGTTTCCAGCGTCAGAATGTTGTCGTCGCGCTCCACCATGTCGCCGATCTTGACCAGCAACTCCAGAATGAAGACGTCACCGCTCGCGCACGAGCCGCAACTCGACCAGCACTCGGGGTATTTCGGCATGCGAACGAAGGAGAAAGACATCAGCTTTTTTCGGCGGAAACCTTGCATTCTACGCCAGCCTCCGTATAATGCGCCGCTCTGACAGTGCGCCCGTAGCTCAGCTGGATAGAGTACTTGGCTACGAACCAAGGGGTCGGGCGTTCGAATCGCTCCGGGCGCACCAGCAGAACAACCCGCCGAAGGTTGAAAATTTCGGCAAAGCAGTAAAAAGCAGTTTAGGTGTGCGCCCGTAGCTCAGCTGGATAGAGTACTTGGCTACGAACCAAGGGGTCGGGCGTTCGAATCGCTCCGGGCGCACCAAAAATTCATGAAAAAGCCACCTTCGGGTGGCTTTTTTGTTTCCTGTGGGAAAAAAATAGGGTTCAACTCGCTCTTTGGTCTAAGCGCCCGATAAATGAGCAGTAATGCCTCGGCGCCTATGCCAAAGAATGTTGGCAGCTGTTTGTGCCCTTAAGCGTTAAAACCTGGAGTCGTTTTCACAGGGAATCCCATCATGATCGCCATCCATTTTGGTGCCAGGGCAGTTCTTCGTAAAAAACTCAGCTTCCGCTCTTGATGTCATTTGGCTGCAATGCTGTCGCCCGTCACAGGCAAATTGTTGAGGTGGAGCGGGAGCGATCTGTGCTGTGTCGCGGGGCTGTTCTGACTGGGAAAGTCGACTGGGGGGCAAATCAGACTGCTGATTTTTTCCTATTTTGCGTGGCTCCTCGATTTGGATATCTTTGCCCAATAACGAGTGAGTGTTTTTTTCATGGTAGAACTGCCATGCTCCAAAAATAATGACGGCAATGAAGAGAATTTTTTTCAATTCTGAATCCTAGAGGGGGCTCACGGTTGTTAGCTGAAGCCGATCAGTCCGAATATAAACAGATATGTATATTTGGATTATGCCTTCAGAATCTATCAATTCGCAATGAAACAGCCTCTGATTGGACTGTATTTGCGCTGATCAACTATGAACTAGGCGGTTGGGGGGAAATCACTCCGGGCGCGCTGGTCAAACAAAAAAATGGCACTTCCAACGAAGTGCCATTTGTTCAGCCTTTGATTTTCGTTCAGCGCCCGCCCGACCGATTTTGTTTTTGGCCGTTTTTTCCGGTTGACCGTGGCATTCCACCCGGGCGGGCTGCCGGCCTGGCGCCGGGACGTTTGGGGGCGTCGTCGAAGCCGACCCAGTTGCTCGGTGTGCCTTTGCCGCCTCGGCCGCCGGCTACCTTTGGTTTTTTGATCTTCTTGGCGGCGATTGCAGCGGCGCCGGTCAGCGGAATGCGGTGGTCGGGTTCGAAGCCCGGTTCTTCTTCGCGGCTTAGCGTTTGTTTGAGCAGTATTTCGATGGCAGCGAGCATCGGGGCTTCGTCGGCGCAGACCAGCGAGATGGCTTCGCCGGTGGCGCCGGCGCGGCCGGTGCGGCCGATGCGGTGGATGTAGTCTTCGGCGACGATGGGCAGGTCGAAATTGACGACTTGCGGCAGGTCGTCGATGTCCAGCCCGCGGGCGGCGACGTCGGTGGCGACGAGGATTTGCACTTCGCCGGCCTTGAAGCTTTCCAGCGCACGCAGGCGGGCCGGTTGCGGTTTGTCGCCGTGGATGGCATCGGCCTTGATGCGCTTGGCGTGCAGGATGCTAACCAGTTCGTCGGCGCCGCGCTTGGTCTTGACGAAAACAAGCACCTGGCCCCATTTCCGGTCCTTGCGCATGAACAGGAAGAGTTCGGTCTTGCGCTTCTTGTCGACGGGCACCATCCACTGTTTGACGGCCTTGACGGTGCTGTTGGGCGGGCTGATTTCGATGGTCAGCGGGTTGCGCAGGCGGGCTTTGGCCAGGCTGCGGATGACTTCGGAGAAGGTGGCCGAGAAGAGCAGGGTTTGCCGCTTTTTGGGCAGGGCGGCAAAGACGGCGTCGAGTTCGTTCGAGAAGCCGAGGTCGAGCATGCGGTCGGCTTCGTCGAGGACGAGCACCTGCACCTTGTTGAGTTTGAGGGCGTTCTGGCTATACAGATCGAGCAGGCGGCCGGGGGTGGCGACGAGGACATCGACGCCACGGCGCAGGCGCATCATCTGCGGGTTGATGCTGACGCCGCCGTAGGCCGCGTAGGTGCTGACGCCGCTGTGTTCGCCGTACTGGCGGAAGCTGGCGTGGACCTGTTCGGCCAGTTCGCGCGTCGGCACGAGGACGAGGGCGCGCACGGAATTGCTGCCGACCTTGATATCATCGGTGGCCAGGCTGTGCAGGATGGGCAGCGCGAAGCCGGCGGTCTTGCCGGTGCCGGTCTGGGCTGCGGCCATCACGTCGCGCCCTTCAAGGATGGCGGGAATGGCTTGCTCCTGAATCGGCGTCGGCGTCTTGTAGCCGAGCGTTTCGAGGGACTGGAGCAGCGTTTCGGCAAGGCCGAGGGCGGAGAAGGTCATGGGCGGGGAGGGGGAAAGCAAATGGGCAATGAAGGGGCGAGTTTAACCCGCCCGTGTAGCGAGCGTTTAAACGCCGGCGGCGAGGCCTTTGCGCAGCAGCATGTCGACCACTTCGTTAATGCCGCCTTCGCTGGATTCAGCGAGCGTGCGCAGTTGTTCGGCCAACTCGGCATCGAGTTTGACGGCGAAGGGGATGAGGCCCTTCGCCTGGTCCAGCTTGCGCTGCTCCTTGCGGTCGAGGACGGTGCCCTGGCCGAAACGGTCGGGGGTTCCCGCTTGTTTCATGTTGCGGTCAATCTTGCTGGCAAGGCTTTTGTAGAGATCGGTTCTTTTCATGGGGAGGCTCGGGTGCGTGGCGGTATTGGTTACCGCCACTGGGTTGCAGCCGGCCGGCGGCAGGCTGACAAGCGTGAAGCGCGATTACCGCCGCGTCAGCAGCAGGCCACACTCCAGGTGGTGCGTGTAGGGGAACTGGTCGAAGACGGCGGAAGCGGCGATCTGGTGGGTATCTTGCAGGGCGGTGACGTTTTCGAGCAGGGTCTGCTGGTTGCAGGAAATGTACAGGATGCGGTCGAAGCCGCGAGCCAGTTCGAGCGTCACGGCGTCCAGCCCGCTGCGCGGCGGGTCGACAAAGAGCGTGGCGTGGCGGAAGGGGGCGAGGTCGATGTCTTTGAGGCGCGTGAATTCCTCGCGGCCGGACAAGGCATTACTGAATTCCTCGCTCGACATGCGGGCGATGGCAACGTTTTCGACCTTGTTGGCTTCCAGGTTGAATTGCGCGGCATGAACGGACGACTTGCTGACTTCGGTGGCGAGCACCTTATCGAAGAGTGGGGCCAGCGCGATGGTGAAGTTGCCATTGCCGCAATACAGCTCGACCAGATTGCCGCCAATGCCGGCCGCCTGCTGGCAGGCCCAGCCGAGCATCTGGCGATTGACGCCGCCGTTGGGCTGGGTGAAGCTGCCTTCGACTTGCTTGTAGCGTAGCTGGCGGCCATTGAGTTCGAACTCTTCGAGCACCCAGTCACGGTCGAGTACGCGCTTCTGGCCACGGCTGCGGCCGATGATCATGATGCCCAGTTCGGCTGCCATCTCCCGGGCGGCGGCCTCCCAGGCTTCGTCGAGCGTGCGGTGATAGATCAGCGTGACCAGCATGTCGCCGCTCAAGGTGGCGAGAAAGTCGGCCTGGAACAGGCTGCGGCGCAGCGTCGGGCTGACGGCAAGGCGGTCGCGCAGGCGCGGCATCAGGGTGCAGATCGATTCGGCGGCCGGTGGGAAGGTGTCGAGCGCGATCGGCACCTTTGGGGCTTCCGGGTCGAACATCGCGTAGTCGAGGCGGTCGCCATCGTGCCAGATGCGGAATTCGGCGCGCAGCCGGTAATGCAGCGGCGTCGAGGCATGGGCAACGGTATTGGTCACGCCGAGCGACGCAAAGGTCTGCTCGAAATGGGCGAGTTTGCCGGCGAGTTGGGCCGGATAGGTGGCGGGGTCGTAAACGGGAAGAGGCATGATTTAGCGGGAGTTTTGGCGGTGCCAGGCCGGGTTTTTGGGCGGCAACCGTGAGCGAAGGGCGAAATATACGCTGGTCTGCCGGTCAGGGGGAGTATTGCCGCCAGCCCCGGAGGAAAAATGGCCGTCGACCGGCGAAGATCGCCGCAATGGTGGCTTTTTTAACTTTCAAACGGTATAAAGTTCGGGTCTCGCCATGAGATATCGATCATTCACAGGATAGTCATGAACGTCGCTCACCGAGTTGTAAATGCCCTTCTGGCGCCCATGCTGCTTGTTCTCGCCCTGATTTTGCCCGTGCCGTCGCTGGCCAGCGATCATGGCGGCGGTGGCGGCGCACCGGAACCGATGGTATTTACAGTCAATCTCGGTACCGAAAACTATTTGCAGTTCGGGCTGATCCTGGAACCTGCCGTTCCGGAAGCAGCCGGCGCCATCGCTGCCTACAAACCGCGGATCCAGCATGAGATCATCCTGCTGCTCTCGGGCAAGGAGGTAGCCGGGCTGCGCACTCTGGCGGGCAAGAAGGAACTGATCGAAGAGCTCATTGAACTGGCCAACCACGCCATTCATGAAGACGAGAAAACCGGGATCAAGGAAGCCTTGTTTACCCAGTTTCTGATCCAGTAAGCAGGACTGCCGTTGCCGATGAAGTCGTATTCAGCACCGATAGAGGCGGCTCTTGATGCCGTGGCCGAGCACCTTCGCCACGCGCGGAGCGCCTTGTTCATTACCGGCGCGGGGATTTCGGCCGATTCCGGCCTGCCGACCTATCGTGGCGTTGGCGGCCTCTACGACAGCGAGGCAACGGAAGAGGGCTTGCGCATCGAGGATGCCTTGTCGGGCGAGGTTTTTGCCATGCACCCGGAGATCACCTGGAAATACCTGATTCAGATCGAAGAAAACTGCCGTGGTGCCAAACCAAACGCCGCACATTTCGCCATTGCCAGCCTGGACGAGCATCTCGACCGGGTCATGGTATTCACGCAGAACGTCGATGGCCTGCACCGTCAGGCCGGTAGTCGCGAAATCGTCGAGATTCACGGCAACTTGCAGGAACTGGAATGTACCGAATGCAGCCATGAAGAAGCCGCTGCCGACCTGAGCGGGCGGGAAGTGCCGCCCTTGTGTCCGCAGTGCGGCGGTGTCTTGCGGCCGAAGGTGGTGCTTTTCGGCGAAGCCCTGCCGGAGGAACCGCTGGATCGTTTCATCGACGCCTTTCAGCAAGGTTTCGACATCGTTTTTACCATTGGGACGTCGAGCATCTTTCCCTATATTACCCAGCCGGTCGTGTTGGCGGCCGGCAGCGGCATTCCGACCGTCGAGATCAATCCGGCGCGCACCATGCTCACCGATATCGTCGATTTTTACCTGCCGCTCGGTGCTGCCGAAGCGATGACCGCGATCCTCGAAAGAGTCGGCCTGGAGCCGCGTTCCGGCTGAAGCGTTGGGAATTTCCAACACATTTTTTCAGGTAATTGGTGCAGTGCACAAAAAGCTGTTGACAAGTGTTTTCCTGTGATTAGAATGGAGTCATGCTGCGGCGCAACATAAAGGCCAAGGCGAATAGATCACCCCAACCTCAGGAGATTCATCATGTTCACCAAACCCGAAGATTTCGCCAAGTCCAGCATCAATTCCGCTCTGTTCTTCGCCAACACCACCTTTGACGGCATCGAGCGTCTGGCCCTGTTGAATCTGGCCGCTGCCCGTTCCGTTTTCGAAGGCGCCATGTCCAACGTCACCGCCCTGCTCGGCGCCAAGGATGTCCAGGCTTTCGTCAGCATCCAGAAGGAACTGGCTTCGCCGTCCATCGAAAAGGGCATGGAATACTCGCGTAACGTGATCGCCATCGCTGGCGAAACCAAGGACAAGCTGGCCAAGGAAGTTGAAGCCAAGGTTGCTGAAAACGCCGCCACGGTTTCCGGTCTGGTCGAAAAGGCTCTGGCTTCCGCTCCGGCTGGTTCCGAAGTGGCCGTCGCTGCCGTCAAGACCGCGATCAAGTCCGCCAACGAAGCCTACGAAGGCCTCAACAAGGCTGCCAAGCAGGCTGCTGAAGTTGCCGAAGCCAGCGTTGCTGCTGCTACCAGCGCCACGATGAAGGCTGCCAACGTCGTCGCCGCTCCGAAGGCTTCCAAGAAGGCTGCCTAAGCACCTTCTGCCTGGACATCAAAAACCGGAGCCTGCCTTCGGTTTTTGATCAAAAAAGCCCTTGGTCATCAAGGGCTTTTTTCTTTTCGACATTGGAAGGATTCGCCATGCCACATACCCACGCCCACACGAAGGCGGAAGCCATCCACGAGGCCCTTGAGGTTTTCGAGGAGGCGCACCACCATCAGCCGGACGCCCATGAAAAGGCCCGCCTTGTTTCGGACACGATCAAGGAATGGGAGCATGAAGAGGTTGAAGCCCTGCATGCGGGCGATACAGCCGCCTGATCGGGCTTGCTGAAAAGACGACCGGGCCGGCTCAATATCGAGTCCGCCCGGTTTTTTCTTATTTGCGCGGCGCTTTCATCGGCTTGCCCTTGCCGCCACGGTTGCCGCGACAGAATTCCAGGCGTTCGCCCTTGAGCTTGCCGGCAATTCCATCGACGACCGGAATGATTTCTTCCAGCGCCGTCTTGCCGGGGTCGGCATCGATCAGCTTGAGACCGCGGCCTTTCGGCAGCTGGCGAACTTCGTCGATATTGAAGACCAGCGCGCGGCCATCTTTGGTCACACAGGCAATTTCGCCTTGCGGCGCCGGGGCGAAAACGACAGGCATTTCGCCTTCGGACAGCGTCATGAAGGCCTTGCCAGCCTTGCCGCGTGACAGGAGATCGGCACCCTGGCAGCGGAAGCCGTAGCCGCCGCTGGCTGCAACCAGATACAGCGCTTCGTTCTTGATCGCCATGGCCAGGCAGGGTTTGCCGCCATCCTGGAAATCGGCCAGCGAGGTGGCCGGAACGCCATCGCCCTTGCCGCCGGGAATGTCCGAGGCGGGGATCGAATAGGCGCGGCCCTTGGTGTCGAGCAGGATCAGGTTATCGACCGTCCGGCAGGGTAAACAGGCCAGCAGTTCGTCGCCGGAGCGGAAAGAGAGTTGGGTCGGATCGATGTTGTGGCCCTGGCGCGAGCGCAGCCAGCCGTGTTTCGAAACGATCAGCGTGGTCGGCTCGTCTACGATGGAGACGGTCTTGGCATCCGACATGGTGACCTTGTCGGCGGCTTCGATGAAGGTGCGGCGGTCGTCACCATATTTCTTGGCGTCGCCTTCGATTTCAGCCGCAACGCAAGCGCGCAGGGCTTCTTCGGAATCGAGCAGCTTGTTGAGGCCGGCCGCTTCTTCGCGCAGCTTGGCCAGCTCTTCGCCGATCTTGATCCCTTCCAGCCGCGCCAACTGGCGCAGGCGGATTTCGAGGATGTCTTCGGCCTGGATTTCGGACAGCTTGAAGTGCGCCATCAGATCGACCTTCGGGTCGTCCGATTCGCGGATGACCTTGATCACCTTGTCGATGTCGAGCCGCACCGCCAAGCGGCCTTCCAGGATGTGGATCCGCTTTTCGGCGGCGGTCAGGCGGTGGCGCGTGCGGCGCTCGACGGTAGCCAGCCGGAAGCGGCACCATTCGGCGATCATGCTGTACAGCGATGCCTGGCGCGGCGTGCCATTGACGCCGAGGACGGTCAGGTTGATCGAGGCGTTGGTTTCGAGGCTGGTGTGGGCGAGCAGCATGCGCACGAGGTCGTCCTGGCCCTGGCGCGACGAAGCCGGTTCGATGACCAGGCGAACGGCGTGTTCCTTGCCCGATTCGTCACGCACGCCGCTTTCCGAAATCGACGACAGGAAGGCGGCTTTCAGGTTGAGCTGTTCCGGCGTGAACACCTTCTTGCCGGCTTTTTCCTTGGCGACGGGGTTCGAGCAGGCTTCGATTTCCGACAGCACGGTGGCCGTCGACACGCCCGGCGGCAATTCGGTGATAACCAGTTTCCACTGGCCGCGGGCGAGGTTTTCGATTTTCCATTTGGCGCGCACGCGCAGGCTGCCGCGGCCGCTGCGGTAGGTGGCGGCGATTTCTTCGGCTGTCGAGATGATCTGAGCGCCACCCGGGTAATCCGGGCCGGGGATCAGCGCCAGCACCTGTTCTTCTGTGAAATTCGGGTCTTTTATCAGGTTGACCGCAGCATTCGCCACTTCGCGCAGGTTATGGGCGGGAATTTCGGTGGCCATGCCGACGGCAATGCCGGAAGCACCGTTGAGCAGGCAGAAGGGCAGGCGGGCCGGGAGCAGGGCTGGTTCATCATTGGCGCCGTCGTAGTTGGGCTTCCAGTCGACCGTGCCTTCATCGAGTTCGGCCAGCAACAGTTCGGCAATCGGCGTCAGTCGGGCTTCGGTGTAGCGCATGGCGGCGGCGTTGTCGCCGTCGCGCGAGCCGAAGTTGCCCTGACCATCGACAATCGGGTAACGCAGGCTCCAGTCCTGCGCCATGCGGACCATCGCGTCATAGACCGACGAATCGCCGTGCGGGTGGTATTTGCCGATGACGTCACCGACGACGCGCGCCGATTTGACGTGGCGCGGGCTCTTGTACAGGCCCATCCGGTGCATGGCGTAGAGAATGCGGCGCTGCACCGGCTTCTGGCCGTCGGCGGCCGAGGGCAGGGCGCGGCCGGTGACGACGCTCATGGCGTATTCAAGATAGCGGCGGGCGGCGTAGTCGGCTGGCGAGGGAATGTCGCCGGCCGGGCCGCTGGCGGATGGGGGCAAATCAGGTGGGTCGATGTCGCCCGCTTCGCCGGCAGGGGATTCGTTCATGACTGGCAGGGCGGTTTCCGCTGCGTTTTCGGCAGCCGGAAGTGGTTCCGGACTCGCTGCGAGTTCTGTCTCGGCGGCAGGAAGTGGGGCGTTCGGGTCGAAAAGTTTCAACTGGTCGGTCATGGAATTCTGTCTTTACGGCGCGGTCTAAACAAGGTGCGTGCGGATGGTAACCGAAAGAGCGGCAGATGCTGTATCGGTCATGCGGTCTGTACTCCGTTGAGCCGTGACAGATGAGGATCGGCGACCCGGCATGGTCGTTGTGTCGCTTGCCCTGTTCGTATCTATTGGGGATAATCGATGTGAATATGACTTTTGTCTAAGTAACTGAAGATAAAAACAACGTATCACGTTTATTTTTTACGGTTTGGGCGGCGCCCTGCCGTTTTTGGAGTTGTCCCATGCGGCTGATTCTCCTTTTTTCCTTCCTTTGTGCGTCCGTATTTGCGCAAGCAGAGCCGGAACGCACCATCCGTATTTGCGACGATACCGGCTGTTCTGATCGTCCGCGCAGTACCACCACTTTCGACCCCAATGCCGGCGGAGATCCCGAGGCCGAGCGTCGCCTGGCTGCGCTGAAGGCGAAAGCCGAAAAGGATCCACGCGCTGCCTATGATCTGGGCTTGCGTTATTTCCGCGGCGATGGCGTGCGCCAGGACAGCTACCAGGCGCTGCAATCGATGCGCGATGCGGCTGAGCGGGGCGATCTCAAGGCGCAGACGGCAGTCGGCAAGCTCTATCTGATGGGGCTGGAGGAAATGGGTTCCGATCCGGCCGAGGCCGAAAAATGGTTGTCGATCGCCGCCGGACGGGGCGACAAGGAGGCCAAAAAGCTGCTTGCTCAGGCCAGCACAGCCAAAAAGAACGAAGTTGCCTATCGCCGCTGGGTGGATACGCAGCGTGTGTATTTGCGCGAGTACTGGCAAAGCCGCTACACCTACCGTTGGTACTGGAACAACAGCGGCTGGTACTACCGTGACGATTATTGAACCGATTTAATGACCCAACAGAAAGTTGAAAATCATGAACGCCAAGAATTCCCCTCTTTTTGTCAGTGCTGCGGCAGCCTTGATGCTCGCTGGTTGCGGTGGCATGGTTCAGACCGGCAATGCGCCAACGGCGGCGACCGGTGCGGCGGCGGGCGGCACCAGCGTCGGCGCCAATCCGAGCCTGGAACGTTGCCCGGCGCCGCTCGGCACGCTGGCCGTCGATGACGGTCGCAACAAGGACTGGTACGGCGCCTTCGGCCGGGCGACCAAGGTCACCACCATCGAGCCGCTGATCCGTCTGGCCGTGCAGCAGTCCAACTGCTTCATCATCACCTCCATCGGCAATGAGCGCCTGGACAACAAGATGTCGGCGATTACGGACAAGCAGCGCAACTCCGGTGAATACCGGGCCGGGTCGAAGCAGCAGAAGGGCCAGCGTGTCGCGGCCGATTACTTCATGGAGCCGTCAATCGTCGTCGATCAGTCGCCGACCGGCCGTCTGGCTGGTGCCGTTGGCGGTGCGCTGCTCGGCGGTCGTGGCGGCCAGGTGATCGGTGCTGGCATGGAAAGCAGGGTTTCGGTCGTCACCCTGTCGCTGTTCGACATTCGCTCTTCGGTGCAGATTGCCATTTCTGAAGGCAATTCGACGGCCACCAACTTCGGTGCCGTGCTCGGCGCCTTCGGCGGCGGTGCGGCCGGCGGCCTGGGCGGTTTCTCGCAGACGCCGGAAGGCAAAGCGACCGTCGCCGCCTTCGTCGATGCCTACAACAGCATGGTTATCTCGCTGCGCAACTACAAGGCGCAGGACGTCAAGGGCGGCCTGGGTCGGGGCGGTACGCTGAAGGTGAATTAATCCGGGTTTCAGCGCGACGAAGCGCAATGGAAAAAAGCGCCGCTAAGCAGGCGCCTTTTTCATGCGCGCAAATTTCAATTTTTGCCGAAATTTCCGGTTGACCGTGGCATTCGCTGCACGGGGCGCGAAGTGGGGTGCTTAGGCCGGCGTTTCGCCCAAACGCTCGGCAAGGAAATCGACAAAGACGCGAATCTTCGGCGGCAGGTGGGTTTGCGGCAGCCAGATCGCCCAGGCCGTCTGGCCGAAGGGGCTGACCGGCGTCCATTCGGGAAGCAGCGGAATCAGCCGGCCATCGGCGATTTCGCGATCGACGGCGTAGTTCCAGACCAGCCCGATGCCCATGTCGGCGAGCAGCAGGTCGCGCACGACTTCGCTGTTATTGACCACGACGTTGCTCGTTACGCGCACCCGCGCCTCTTCGCCAGCGCGCTGGAAACGCCATTCGCTGCCCAGTTCGCGCAGGCCGTAATGCAGGCAGTTGTGGCCGGCGAGGTCGGCCGGCGTTTCGATTTTTTGGCCTTTTATCGCGTTGACCGTGGAACATAGCCGGTAGCGTACGGGCATCAGCGCCTTGGCCACCACTTGGTCGGGCGGCGTGCGGGTCAGGCGCAGGGCGACGTCGTAGCCTTCCTCGACGAGATCAACGAAGCGGTCGAGCAGGGTCAGTTGCAGCTCGATTTCCGGGTAGCGGGCGAGGAATTCGGGGATCAGCGGCGCCAGGCAAAGCTTGCCGAAAGTGACCGAGGCGGTGACGCGCAAGGTGCCGCGCGGCGCCTCGACCAGACCGGCGGCCAGGCGGGCGCTTTCGTCGAGCAGCGCGACGCCCTGTGCGGCGCGTTCATAAAGCACGCGGCCGGGTTCGGTCAGCGACATGGCGCGTGTCGTGCGCTGCAGCAGGCGCAGGCCGAGCTGCTTTTCGAGCCGGTTGATACGCTTGCTGACGGCCGATTTGGTCAGGCCCATGGCCCGCGCCGCCGCTGAAAAGCCTTGCGTATCGACGACCCGGACGAAAACGGCAAGGTCGGACAAATGATCGAGTGGGTTGATTGTGTCCATATAGAAACAAACCGTTATTTATTTAGCTGATTGTAGCGAATAACGCCTGGTGAAATGATGCAGGCGTCACTTCAACCGGAGAAAACCATGCCCCTGATCAACATCACCCTGGCCGGCGCCAGCCTCGCGCCGAGCACCATTCAGCACTTGCAGCAGGAAACGACACGCCTCATGCAGAGCATCCTGCGCAAGGAAGCGGCGCTCACCGTGGTCAGCTTCACGCAGTTGCCGGCCGGCGCCTTCTCGGCCAACGGACAGGCCGTCGCCGCTGCAGCCAGCCTGCAGGCGATGATTACCGCCGGCACCAACAGCGCGGCCGAAAAGGCTGATTTCATTTTTGCCGCAAAATCCCTGTTGACCGTAGCAATCGGCCAAACCGCCGCGCCGATCTACGTCGCGCTGCACGAACTGCCGGCCGAAAGCTGGGGTTACGATGGGCAAACGCAGGCGGCGCGCAAAGCCGGGAAGCTGATTGGAGAAGCAGCATGACCGCCCGCACCCTGCGCCAGATCGTCGGCGTCCCGGCCAGCCTGCACGCCGGCGCCACCCTGGATGCCGCCAAAACCGCCGTCGTCTTCATCGACTACCAGAACGAATACCGCAGCGGCCCGCTGGCGCTGCCTAACGAGCCGGCCGCCAGCAACGCCGCCCGCCAGCTGCGCGCCTGGGCCGACCAGGCTGGCATTGCTGTCATCCACGTTCTGCATCGCGCGCCGGCCACCGCGCTGATCTTCGCCCCGGATTCCGAAGGCGCCGCGCCCATCGCCGGCCTGGCTCCGGGCGAGGGCGAAGTCGTCATCCACAAAAACCTGCCCTCGGCCTTCACCGGCACCGGCCTGCTCGATGAACTGCAGGCACGCGGGGTCGAAACGCTGATCATCGCCGGCTACATGACCCACAATTGCGTCGACTCAACCGCCCGCGAAGCCTTCCACCGCGGCTACCGGGTCGGCATCGTGGCCGATGCCAGCGCCACGCGCGATCTGCCGGGGCCGGATGGCCGGACGATTCCGGCGGCGACGGTACACGCTGCCGTGCTCGCCGGGCTGGGAGACAGGATTGCCGAAATCGTCGATGTGGCGACGCTGGCGGCGATGAAAGTGGTTTGACGGCAGGTTGAAGTCGGTTAGCCGTGACTCCCACGGTCAACCGGAAATAACGGCAAAAAATGAAATTTTGCCTGGCCACGGAGGCTCATTGCCGAAAGGTTGGGATTTGTAAAAATCCCTTCATATAAATTCACCCAACCTGTCGTCGAATGCATCTAACATGAACTTGGTGCCCGGGTTTTTACGGGCAGCATTTGTTCAATCGGTCGCACAGGAGAAATAGCATGGGAATTTTCAGTAACATTCTGGCCAAACTGGGTTTTGGCGATGACAAGACGGAAGTGGTCGCCGAGGCCGCTCCGGCCGCCGTCGAGGCGCCCGTAGCCGCCGCGCCGGTGGCGATTAGTGCCGTCGATGTCGTGGCCAAGCTGGAAGCGCTGGCCAAGGCCAATCCGGAAAAACTCAACTGGAAGGTGTCCATCGTCGATCTGCTCAAGCTGCTCGGTCTGGACAGCAGCCTCGGTGTGCGCAAGGAACTGGCTGCCGAACTCGGCTGTCCGGCCGACAAGATGGGCGATTCGGCGCAGATGAACATGTGGCTGCACAAGACCGTGCTGCAGAAACTGGCTGAAAACGGCGGCAATATTCCGGCTGAACTGCTGTAATTTTCCTGCCCGGGTTCAGTTCGAAGGCTCGCTTCTGGCGAGCTTTTTTCTTTGGCGGTTTAACCGGCGAGGTTTTCGTCAAGCAGGCGTTCGCATTCGACCATCAGTGACTCGGCGATTTCCGAGTGATGGTTGGGGTCGAGCGATTCCATCATTTCATGGGCCGTGTACATGCCGGCTTCGCGCGACAGGCTGCCCTGAATCTGGCGGGCGAGTTGGTCGCTAAGGCCTGAGAGTTGCCGGCGTTCGGCGAGCGGCATCTTGTTTTTCGAGCGCGACAGCCAGTCGGCGGCCAGGCTGGCGCCCTGGGCTTCGGTCAGCCACTGGCCGTATTCGTAAAAAGCCGTCAGGCGCTCGGCGGCCAACGCGAAAATCAGCGCGATGCGCATGCCGCGTTCGGTCATCGACGGGCTGGCAGGCTTCTCCCAAGTCATTTTTCACCATCTTTTGTTATCCTGCCGCACCTTATCACGGCCGCCCGGCGGAATGCCCTGAATGCCACTGAACACCCTTGAAGACCTGCGCGCCGGCAAGCTGGCCGGGAGCCGTCGCCTCAAACTGGCCAGTGGCCTGAGCGAGTTTCCGCGCGAAATTTTTGGTCTGGCCGAGACGCTGGAGATTCTCGATTTGTCTGGGAATGCGCTGGCCACGCTGCCCGACGATCTGCCACGGCTGTACAAGCTGCGCATCCTGTTTTGTTCGGACAACCGGTTCACCGAATTGCCGGCGGTGCTCGGTCAGTGTGCCGCGCTGGACATGGTCGGTTTCAAGGCCAACCGGATTCGGCTGGTGCCGGCTGCGGCGCTGCCGGCCAGGCTGCGCTGGCTGATCCTGACTGACAACGAGTTGGTCGAACTGCCGCGCGAAATTGGCCGCTGCACCCGTTTGCAGAAGCTCATGCTGGCCGGCAACCAGTTGCGTGCGCTGCCGGCCGAGATGGCCAATTGCACTGGGCTGGAGTTGCTGCGCATCGCGGCCAACGAGCTTGCGGCTTTGCCCGACTGGCTGCTGACGCTGCCGAAACTTTCCTGGCTGGCCTTCGCCGGCAATCCGTTTTGCCAGGATGTGCCGGTTCAGAACGGCGTTTCACCCATTCATTGGGATGACCTCCACGTCAGTCATCAACTGGGCGAGGGCGCTTCCGGCGTCATCCATCATGCCGAATGGCGCTCGGCCGGCGGCGCGCAGCCGGTAGCGCTCAAGCTGTTCAAGGGCGCGATGACGAGCGATGGTTTGCCGCTCAACGAGATGAACGCCTGCATGACAGCCGGTGCGCATCCCAATCTGATTCCGGTCCTCGGCAAGCTGGCGGCGCACCCGGAGGCGGCGCACGGGCTGGTCATGGCGCTGATCGACAGCAACTTCCGCAACCTGGCCGGGCCGCCCAGCCTCGATTCCTGCACGCGCGACGTTTATCCGGCCGAGTCCAGTTTCGACCTCGACGACGCCATTCGCCTCGCGCTCGGCATCGCCTCGGCGGCCGAACACCTGCACGCCCAGGGCATCACGCATGGCGATCTGTACGGCCACAACATCCTGCATGGTACCGATGGACAGGCGCTGCTCGGTGACTTCGGCGCCGCGTCCTTCGTGCCGTCCGATGATCCGCTCGTCGCCAAGGCCCTGCAGCGTATCGAGGTGCGGGCGTTTTCGTGTTTACTCGAAGAATTGCTCGAACTTTGCGGGCAGAGTGCCGATTCCACGGTCAACCGGAAAAAAGCTCAAAAATTGAAATGCCTGCAAGCCGATTGCGCGCAGGAAAACGTCTCGGCCCGCCCGCTGTTTGCCGAAATCGTTACTCAGCTCAGTGCGTTAATGCCGCGCTAACCACGCGCGGAAAACTGTCTCAGCTGACAAACCGGTAGCCGACACCGGATTCGGTCAGAATGAACTTGGGCCGCGTCGGATCGTCCTCGATTTTTTTCCGGACATGCCCCATGTAAACACGAACATAGTGGCTGTCCTCGATATGGTTTGGCCCCCAGACCGCCTTCAAGAGCTGGCGATGGGTCAGGACGGAATCGGGATTGGCGATCAGGTAGGCGAGCAGCCGGAACTCGATCGGCGTCAGGTGAATCTGCTGCCCATCCTTTTCGACGATGCGCTTGCCCAGATCGACGCGAACATTGCCGAATTCGAACACCGACAGGCCCGTCGTTCCAGCCCGGAAACGCCGTCTCAGGTGGGCGCGGACCCGGGCCAGCAGCTCGGCGGCGCCAAATGGCTTGATCAGGTAATCATCGGCCCCGGCATCGAGCGCCGCCACCTTGTCGGCTTCGGCCGTGCGGGCCGAGAGGACGATGATGGGAATTTCCGACCAGGTCCGCAAATCGCGGATCAGGTCGATGCCGTCGCCATCAGGCAAGCCAAGATCGAGCACGACGAGATCGGGCTGCCGGGTGCCGACTTCGATCAGCCCCCGTGCCACCGAATCAGCCTCGAAGACCTCCAGTTGCTCGGCCTCCAGCGCCAGTTTGATGAAGCGGCGAATCTTCGCTTCATCCTCGACGACGATCACGGTCGGTGTGGCGGTAGACATTCAGCAGCTCTTCTTTTTCTCGAGAACTTCCTCGGGATCTTCCTCGACATCGAGCGCTGGCGGGTTGCCCCTGGGCAGCGTGAACATGAAACGCGCCCCCCCTTGCGCCCGGTTTTTTGCATGGATTTCGCCGCCATGCGCTTCGATGATCGCCCGGCAAATGGCCAGCCCAAGCCCGACACCGCGGGTGGTGCCTTCCGGCTGGCCGCGCTCGAATTTCTTGAAAATGACTTCCTCTTTGCCTGCCGGCAGTCCGGGGCCATTGTCGTCGACCCAGACCTCGATCATGCGCTCCCCGACCTTGGCGCCTACTTCAACCAGGCTGCCGGCCGGGGTGTACTTCACGGTGTTTTCCAGCAGGTTGTAGATGACCCGCTCCATGAGCACGGAGTCGATATTGACCAGCGGCAGGTTTTCATCGAGCAAGACCTTGATCTGGTGCTCGGCAAAGGCGCGCTCGAGGGTTTTCAAGGCGCTGACGACCACCTCTTCCAAAGGCTGCCATTGCCGATTCAACTCCACCCGGCCGGACTGCAGCTTGGCCATGTCGAGCAGGTTGTTCACCTGGCCACTGATGCGTAGCGCCTCTTCCTTCAGGGAGCGGGCAATCTCGGCCTGCGGGCCGGTCGGTGGCGGCCGGGTCAGGAACATCGAATCGGCAAGGCCGACCAGCACGCTCATCGGCGTCCGCAAATCGTGCGAAATGGCCGACAGCACCGAGTTGCGCAGACGTTCGGATTCCATCTGCACGGTCGTGTTCTGGGCCACCTCGACGTAGTGCACGCGCTCGAGCGCGATGGCGATCAGCGAGGCAAAGGTGTCGAGCAGTCGGCGCTGTTCCGGGACCAGCAGGCGATCCGTATGGCGCACTTCGAGCGCCAGCACGCCACGCAAACGCATCGGCGCCTTGAGCGGCAAATACAGGATGGGGCTGGCGGCCAGCGTATTGGTGCCCTGGCCGGCTGGCTCGGCATGATCGAAGGCCCACTGGGCAATGCCCATGTCCACGGCGGGCAGGCCATTGGGCGAGGGCAGGGCCGGTTGCAGCCGGTCGTTGTCGTCGGTCAGCAGAAAGGCAGCTTTGGCGCCCAGTTCGGCCACAATGAAGCGTTCGCCGATTTCGGCAATCTGCTCGGGCATCAGCGCCGCCGACAGATCGCGCGACATTTCATAAAGCGAGCGAACACGCTGCTCGCGGCGCATCGCCACCTTGGCCTGGTATTTCGAGCCAGCCGTCAGCTGGCCGGTAATCAGGCCAACCACGAGCATGACGACAAAAGTCATCAGATATTGCACGTCGTTTACCGCGAAGGTGAAGCGCGGCGGCACGAAGAAAAAGTCAAAAATGGCGACTGCCAGAAAGGAGGCCAGAACGCCCGGGCCACGACCATAGCGCACGCTGACCAGCACTACCGCGAGCAGAAAGACCATGACGATATTGGGCAGATCGACAATCGGGAAGATCAGGGCGGCGCCAAACCCGGCCAGTGCACAACCGGCGGCCGCCTTGGCGTAGGCCGGCCATTGTTGGGCGATGTTGTCGACCACACTTTCCTCATCCGACCTGGCCGGCTCCCTTTCTGTATCGGAACGTGCTACCTGAAGGACGTCAAGGTCGGGGGCTCGCTGGCCGACACGGTCGGCGAAAGAGCGGTACCAGGGGTGCCATGGACGCGGGTGATCCCGGCCGACAAAGATTTTCGACAGATTGTGGTCGCGGGCGTATTTGACGGCGACTTCTTCCGCAATGTTTCCCGACAGCGTCGCCGTCTGGGCGCCCATTTCTTCAGCCAGCTTGAGGTTGCGCAGGATGCGGTGGCGGTTCGCTTCCGAAAGGCGCTGCAGGGCCGGGGTTTCAATGTAGATGGCGTGCCACGGCGCTTCCAGCCGGCTGGCCACGCGGGCTGTGGTGCGGACAACTTTCTCCGCAGATGCACTTGTTCCGATGCAGGCAAGCAAGGAATCCCTGGTTTGCCAGACGGGCGAAACCGACTGGTCACGCCGATACTGCAACATCTGGTCGTCGACCCGGTCAGCCGTGCGGCGCAGGGCCAGTTCGCGCAGGGCGATCAGGTTGCCCTTGCGGAAGAAGTTGCGGATGGCCCGCTCGGCCTGATTGGCCAGATAGACCTTACCCGACTTCAGGCGCTGCAGGAGCTCATCCGGCGGCAGGTCGACGAGCACGACCTCGTCGGCGGCATCGAAGACCTTGTCCGGCACGGTTTCCCAGACACGAATGCCGGTGATGCCGCTGACCACGTCGTTGAGGCTTTCCAGATGCTGGACATTGACGGTCGAATAGACATCGATGCCGGCCGCCAGCAATTCGTCGATGTCCTGCCAGCGCTTGGCGTGGCGCGAACCGGCGACGTTGGAATGGGCCAGTTCGTCCATCAGGATCAGCGCCGGCTTGCGAATCAGCGCCGTGTCGAGGTCGAATTCCCGGAGGATGCGATCCCGGTAGGGAATATCCCGCAAGGGCAGATACTCCAGGCCATCGGCCATGGCCTCGGTTTCCATCCGGCCATGGGTCTCGACGATACCGACAACCACATCCACCCCGGCCAGCAATTGCTGCCGGGCCGCGCCGAGCATGGCGTAGGTCTTGCCCACGCCGGCCGAGGCGCCAAAAAAGATCTTCAGCTTGCCGCGTTTGGCCTTCGCCTCCGCCTCATTGAGGCGATTCAGCAGTTGGTCGGGATCGGGACGTTGGTCAGCCATTCGTATTTATCCTGTCAAAGCCATCCGACACGCCTGAAATTCGCGTACAGCGCCGTGCAGGAGGCACTGATAGCCAGCAGCGCCAGCGGGTAGCCAAACTCCCATTGCAGTTCGGGCATGGCCTTGAAGTTCATTCCCCAGACACCGGCAAAAGCGGTGGCGACGGCAAAAATGCCGGCCCAGGCCGCCAATTTTTTGTTCACTTCACCATCTTCGATGGTCACCATGGAAAGATTGACCTGGATGGCAGTGCCGATGGTGTCCCTGATGTTGTCGAGCGAGGCGTTGATCCGGGCGAGGTGATCGTAGACGTCGCGGAAGTAGTCGCGGCTGTTGGCGCACACCTCCGGCCCACGGCTGCCCGAAAGCTTGGCGGCGGCCTCCATCGTCGGCGCGACGGCATGCTTGAGGAGGGTGATCTTGCGTTTCAGGTCATAGAGCCGTTCGATATTGCTGCGGGCCGCGCCCTTGGCAAATATTTGTTGCTCGATTTCATCGAGTTCCGACTCCAGCCGGTCCATGATCGGAAAGTAGCGGTCGACAACCGCATCCATCAGGGCATAGAGGACGAAGCCCGCCCCGTGACAGAGCAGATGCGGCTCCCGCTCGCAGCGTTCGCGCACCCCGAGAAAACCCTGCTGGCTATGGTTTCTGACCGACAGAACGTAGTTCCGGCCGACGAAGACATTGACCTCGCCGATATTGAACTCGCCATTGTTCTCTTCCAGCAGGTGCATGACGGCGAACACCGAATCGCCATACTCCTCGATCTTCGGCCGCTGGTGACCATGCCGGGCATCTTCGACGGCCAGTTCGTGCAGGGCGAACTCTTCCTGCATCTGATCCAGTTCCTGCGCTGTCGCATCGCGCAGCGCCACCCAGACGAAGCAATCCGGCTTGGCCAGATAGTCGCTGATTTCCTCGACAGCCATGTCGGCCAGGCGCGAGCCGTTTTCGTAGGCGACACAATTGATCAGCATGTTTTATCCCCGTTCTTGACGACAACCCCCATCCTGCCCGTTTTTACCTGTTTCAGCGAGCACCCGGGCCCGGACCAGGCTGGGGAAAATCGTCTTGCAGTGAGGAGAGCAGGTCAATTGATGTCCGTAGGCCAAACGGTCAAGGAGCGGATGCACGGCATGCCGGCTGCCGCAAACCGGACAGATATGAAATGCCATGGCAACTTAGGCTGCATGTTCGGCATAACGCGCCAAGGCCACCGCCTGATCGGCGATCGCCGACGAAACGATAAAGGTTTCCCGGCCGCGAACATTGCCCAGGCTCAGCGCCAGACTCACCGCCGCGACACCTGCCACGGCCATCCGCACCGGATTTGCATAACCGGACAGAAAGGCCCTGATGCCTTCAATCCCCATTCCCGTTGCCGGGAACTTCGTTACCACGGCAGCCTTGCCGGGTTCCAGGGCGGCGATTTCCAGCGAGTCATTGGTCGAGGCGATGCCGATGCATAAGTCCGAGTTCATGTTGTCCTTCACTTTCGATTGATAAACAGCCAGGCCAGTCCCAGAGGAACGAGGATGGCCCCCACGGCCAGCAGGAAATTGACGGTATCCATGTTTTCTCCGTTTAACGGACCAGACACACGAAGAATGTTAGGCAAATCGATTTCAAGATTTTGCAAAATATCGAATGCCGGACATAAAAAGAACGTAAAAATCCGGACGGTCGGAATCAGGCCGGGAGCGGCCAGGCGTCGAACTGCTTCTTGGCCTGGGCAGGCAGGGAGCATCGGCACAAGCGCTCGCGGAATCCGGCGTCGGAGAACATTTGCGTGGCGTCGGCCAGGATGCGCAGGTGCTCTTCGGTGGCCTGCTTGGGTACGAGCAGGACAAGAACGTCGGAGACCGGCTCGCCATCGGGCGCAGCAAAGGGAATCGGCGAGGCGAGATGGAAGTAGGCCAGCTGTATCCGCTCAAGATCCTTGATGCGGGCATGGGGTACGGCAATGCCGTTGCCCAGGCCGGTCGATCCGACTTCTTCCCGCCGGGACAGGCTGAGTACGACCCAGGCTTGCGGCATGCCGTGCTTTGCCTCCATATGCCTGCCGATTTCTTCAAAGAGCTGGCTCTTGGTCGTCACATGCAGGTCGAAAATGATGTCGTCGGCACCGAGAAGTTCGGAGATGGTATTCAATTAGCGTTCCTCCTCAGGATGATGCACCCGCCATCGTTCGATACATTGGCGGTGAAAGGGAGCGGGCACCCCCACTTTTTGCTCATACGAAGCCCGCTCCGATTTCTTAACGAAGTGAATCAAGCGCGATATTGAGTTGCAGCACATTGACGCGGGGTTCGCCGAAGACGCCCCATTGGCGGCCTTCGGTGTGCTGGTCGACCAGCGTCCTGACAGCTTCCCGCGGAAGCTTGCGTATCCGGGCAACGCGTTCGATCTGATAATCGGCGGCAGCAGGGCTGATGTGCGGGTCGAGACCGCTGGCCGAGGCATTGACCAGATCGGCCGGAATCGGCAGCTTGTTGTCGGGATCGGCCGCCTTCAGGGCGTCGATCCGCCCCTTGACGGCATCGACCAAGGCCGGATTGAGCGGCCCCTGATTGGAGCCGCCGGAAGCGCTGGCGTTGTACGGCATCGGCCCGGTGGCCGAAGGGCGGCCCCAGAAATACTTGGGATCAGTGAAGTTCTGGCCGATCAGACTGGAGCCGACCGCCTTGCCATCCTTGACGATCAGGCTGCCACTGGCCGCCTCGGGGAAGGCGGCCTTGGCGATGCCGGTCACAGCGAGCGGATAGACGACGCCGGTGACGGCGGTGAGCAGCACGAAGAGGCTGACGGCGGGACGCAACAGGGTTTTCATGGGTTTTCTCCTCAGGCCAGACCAACAGCGGCAATTGCCAGGTCGATCAGCTTGATGCCGATAAAGGGAACGATGACACCGCCCAGGCCGTAGATCGCCAGGTTCTGGCGCAGCAGGGTCGCCGCACCGAGCGGGCGGTATTTGACGCCCTTCAAGGCCAGCGGGATCAGGAAGACGATGATCAGGGCGTTGAAGATCACCGCCGACAGGATCGCCGAGGCCGGGCTGGCCAGGCCCATGACGTTGAGCGCGGCGAGTTGCGGATAGGTCGTCACGAAAGCCGCCGGGATGATGGCGAAGTACTTGGCGATATCGTTGGCGATGGAGAACGTCGTCAGCGAACCGCGCGTCATCAGCATCTGCTTGCCGGTTTCGACGACCTCGATCAGCTTGGTCGGGTTGGAATCGAGGTCGACCATGTTGCCGGCTTCCTTGGCCGCTTGCGTGCCGGTGTTCATGGCCACCGCGACGTCGGCCTGGGCCAGCGCCGGGGCGTCGTTGGTGCCGTCGCCGGTCATGGCGACCAGCCGGCCTTCGGACTGATACTCGCGAATCAGGGCGAGCTTGGCTTCCGGCGTCGCTTCCGGCAGGAAGTCGTCGACCCCGGCTTCGGCGGCGATGGCGGCTGCCGTGATGCGGTTGTCACCAGTCACCATGACGGTCTTGATACCCATCTTGCGCAGTTCGGCGAAACGTTCCTTGATGCCGCCCTTGACGATGTCCTTGAGTTCGATGACGCCCATGACGCGGGTGCCGTCGGCGACCACCAGCGGCGTGCTGCCGCGGCGGGCGACTTCCTCGACATAGCCCAGTACGGATGGCGGGAATTTGCCGCCGAGGGCTTCGACATGCTTTTTGATGGCATCGGCGGCACCCTTGCGCACTTGGCGACCGGCCATGTCCACCCCGCTCATGCGGGTATGGGCCGAGAAGTGCACAAAGTGGGCATCCAGGGCGTGAATGTCGCGCTCGCGAATCTGGTAACGCTGTTTGGCCAGTACCACGACGCTACGGCCTTCCGGGGTTTCGTCAGCCAGCGAGGCGAGCTGGGCGGCATCGGCCAGTTCGGCTTCGCTGACGTCATCGGCTGGCAGGAAAGCGGAGGCTTGGCGATTGCCAAGTGTGATCGTGCCGGTCTTGTCCATCAGCAGCACATCGACGTCGCCGGCCGCTTCGACGGCGCGGCCGGAGGTGGCGATGACGTTGGCCTGCATCATGCGGCTCATGCCGGCGACGCCGATGGCTGAGAGCAGGCCAGCAATGGTGGTCGGGATCAGGCAGACGAGCAGCGCAATCAGCACGGTGATACTGATCGGCGTACCGGATCCGGCCACGTCGACGCTGAACATCGAGAAGGGCAGCAAGGTAACCACGACGCCAAGGAAGACGATGGTCAGCGCGACGAGCAGGATGGTCAGGGCGATTTCGTTCGGCGTCTTCTGACGCTTGGCGTTCTCGACCATGGCGATCATGCGGTCGACGAAGGTTTCGCCGGGATTCACCGTGACCCGGACGACGATCCAGTCGGACAGCACGCGGGTGCCGCCGGTGACCGCCGAGAAGTCGCCGCCCGATTCGCGGATGACCGGTGCCGATTCGCCGGTGATGGCGGATTCGTCCACCGAGGCGACGCCTTCGATGACTTCGCCGTCGGCAGGGATGGTTTCATGAGCCTGGATCAGAACAACGTGATCCTTCCGCAGCTCACTCGCCGGGGTCATCACCCACTTTGCATCATGCTTCGGCTCAAGCAGCTTCTTGGCCCAGGTTTCCTTCTTCAGGCCGCGCAGCGAAGCAGCCTGCGCCTTGCTGCGGCCTTCGGCCAGCGCTTCGGCAAAATTGGCGAAGAGCACCGTGAACCACAACCAGATGGTGATCATCAGGATGAAACCGGCCGGTGCCTCGCCCTGGCCACCGAGCGCTTGCAGCCAGAGGATGGTGGTCAGGATGCTGCCGACGTAGACGACGAACATCACGGGATTACGCCATTGCACGGCCGGGTTGAGTTTGCGGAAGGCATCGGCGACGGCCGGAACGGCCAGCGCCGGATCGAACAGGGTAAAAGTTTTGCGTGTCATGTTTTTCTCCCCAAGCGCTTAGTGAGCGGCCGAGAGCACGAGGTGCTCGATGACGGGGCCAAGGGCCAGCGCCGGGACGTAATTCAGGAGGCCGACCAGCAATACCGTGCCGATCAGCAGCGTGACGAACAGCGGGCCATGTGTCGGCAGCGTGCCGGCGCCGACGGCGATGCGCTTCTTGGCAGCCAGCGAACCGGCGATAGCGAGCACCGGCACGATCACGCCGAAGCGGCCGAACCACATGGCAATACCGAGCATCACGTTGTAGAACGGCGTGTTGGCGGACAGGCCGGCGAACGCGCTGCCGTTGTTGTTGGCGGCCGAAGTGAAGGCATAGAGGATTTCCGAGAAGCCGTGGGCACCCGGATTGGCGATGCCGGCCCGGCCGTCGGCGAGCATTACCGCGATGGCGGTGCCAACCAGCACGAGCAGCGGCGTGACCAGGATGGCGATGGACACCATCTTCATTTCGAAGGCCTCGATCTTCTTGCCCAGGTATTCAGGCGTGCGACCGATCATCAGGCCGGCGATGAAGACGGCCATGATGGCAAAGACGAGCATGCCGTAGAGGCCAGTGCCAACGCCGCCGAACACGACTTCGCCGAGTTGCATGTCGATCAGCGGAACCAGACCGCCGAGCGGTGTGAACGAATCGTGCATCGAATTGACCGCACCACAGGAAGCCAGCGTCGTAATGGTGGCGAACAGGCCGGATTCGGCGATGCCGAAGCGGGTTTCCTTCCCTTCCATGTTGCCGGTGGACGCATCGACGCCCAGCTGGGTGAGTAACGGATTGGCCTGCTGTTCGAAGTGCATGGCAGCATAGGCCAGGGCAACGAACATCAGGGTCATCGCCGCGAGCACGGCCCAGCCCTGGCGGGTGTCGCCGACCATGCGGCCGAAGGTGAAGCACAGCGCAGCCGGAATCAGGAAGATCGACAGCATCTGGATGAAGTTGGTCAGCGGCGTCGGGTTTTCAAAGGGATGCGCCGAGTTGGCGTTGAGGAAACCTCCACCGTTGGTACCCAGCATCTTGATCGCTTCCTGCGAGGCGATCGGGCCCATGGCCAGCGTCTGGGTTTGCGTCTGCACCGGTTCGGTGACGACAGCGCCCTTTTCATCCTTGAGCGGCTGGCCGGCATCGTCGACTTTCGGTGTCTCGAAACTGGTCACTTCCAGGGTCGTCACATCCTTGTAGGCGTCGAAATTCTGGATGACGCCCTGGCTGGTCAGGAAGACCGCGTAGACGATGGAAATCGGCAGCAGGATATGCAGCGTGATGCGCGTCAGGTCGACCCAGGCGTTGCCGACGGTCTTCGCCGTATGGCGGGCAAAGCCGCGGATCAGGGCGATGACGACGACGATGCCGGTCGCCGCCGACAGGAAATTCTGCACGGCCAGCGCCAGCATCTGGGTCAGGTAGCTCATCGTCGCCTCGCCGCCGTAACCTTGCCAGTTGGTGTTGGTGGCAAAGCTGATCGCCGTATTGAAGGCAGAGTCCGGGCTGACATTGGCGAAAGCCTGCGGATTGAGCGGCAGATCGGCCTGCAGGCGCTGCAAGGCATAGACGGCCAGGGCGCCGAGGACATTGAACAGCAGGATGGCGAAAGCGTATTTCAGCCAGCCCATTTCCTCGTCCTGGCGGATGCCGCACAGGCGATAGATCGGACTTTCGATCTTGCCGGCGAAACGGAAGCGACCTTCCATCACGTTGGCGATGTAAGTCCCCATGGGTTTGACGGTAAGCAACAGGACGACCAGAAAAAATCCGAGAAGTATCCAGGCATGATTGCTCATGAGAAGTTCTCCGGGTTGATCAGCGCGGCGATCAGATAGACCAGCAGGCCAACGGCGACGGCGCCGCTAAGAATGAAAAGCCAGGTCATTTGGCACCCCCGAGCCGGGCACAGCCGGCAGCGAGACCGAGCATCAGGGCAAAGAACAGCCCGATACCGGCGAGATAGACGAGATCCATAAGTACACCCCATGTTGGTATTGCGACAGGGTCATACTAGGAAAAGCGCTATCAAAGTTTTCGAAAAAGCTGGGGGTGGGGGTGTAAAAAAACGGTAAAAAGCGGATGGATCAAGTGTATAGACGGCGCTTAACGAGGAGTCTGCAAAGCCCGGGCGATGAAGTTTCGGGCGACGCGGGACTTCGGTACTTTTTCGTCGAACCAGCTACGCACATCCTGGTCGAGGCAAATGCCGTGCATGTAGTTGTAGAGCGCCTTGTTGAGCGCCTTGCCGAGGCGGTCGTGATCGACGCCGGTGGGGTCGATGAAATGCACGTCGTTTTTGCCGAACTTGCCGGGCGGTAGCGGTTGCAGCTTGATGCCGTATTCGGCCGGGTTCTGTCCGACGGGGGAATGCACGGTGCACGTAAAGCGGTGGAAAAAGCCGGACTGGATGCAACCTTCGGCGAATAGCTGGCGGACGTATTCGAGGGCATCGACCGTGTCCTGCACGGTTTGCGTCGGGAAGCCGTACATCAAATAAGCATGGACAAGCACGCCGGCATCCGTGAAGGCGCGCGTGACGCGGGCGACCTGATCGACCGAGACGCCTTTTTTCATCAATTCGAGCAGGCGGTCGGAGGCGACTTCCAGCCCGCCGGAAATGGCGATGCAGCCGCTGTCGGCGAGTTGCAGGCAGAGTTCGGGCGTGAAGGATTTTTCGAAGCGGATGTTGCCCCACCATGAGATGGCCAGGTTGCGTCGCTGGAGTTCTTCTGCCAGGGCGCGCAGGGCTTTCGGCGGGGCGGCTTCGTCGACGAGATGAAAGCCGGTGTGGCCGGTTTCGGCGATGATCTGTTCGATGCGGTCGACCAGAACCTTGGCGCTGGCGGCGTCGTAGCGGCCGATGTAGTCGAGGCTGACGTCGCAGAAGCTGCATTTTTTCCAGTAGCAGCCGTGGGCGACGGTCAGCTTGTTCCAGTGGCCGTCGGACCACAGCCGGTGCATGGGATTGAGCATGTCGAGCAGCGACAGGTAGCGGTCGAGCGGCAGGCCGTCCCAGGTCGGCGTGCCGACTTCCTCGAAGGGAATGTCCGGCTCGCTGGCATTGAAGTAGCGCACGGAGCCATCGACGCGGGTAAAGGTGCGGACGAGGTTGAGACGCGGGCGCTGACCGGCGAGGTGTTCGAATAGCGCGAGCAACGGTTTTTCGCCATCGTCGAGCGTGACGTAGTCGAAGTAATCGAAAACGCGCGGCTCGGCCAGTTCGCGCAACTCGGTATTGACGTAGCCGCCGCCGAGTACGGTGATGATGTTTGGCCGGTAAGCCTTGATCGTCTGGGCGATGCGGAAGGCGGCATAGACCGAGCCGGGGAAGGGCACGGAAATGAGCACGATGTCCGGATTGCTACGGTCAACCGGAAATTTTGCCAAATTTTGAAGTGTCGTATCGACCAGGGTCGGCGGTGCGGCCAGCGCCGTGGCCAGCGGATTGAAGCTGGCCTGGCTCTGGGCCAGCGATTCGGCGTAGCGGACGAATTCGAAGCGGGTGTCGACCGCCTCGCGCAGCACGTCGGCAAGGTCGTTGAGGTAGAGCGTGGCCAGATGCCGTGCCCGGTCCTGCACGCCGAGCGAGCCGAAAGCCCAGGCCAGCGGGTCGCCGCCGTCTTCATCGAGATAGTTGTCGAGCGAAGCGAAGCGCGGCCCCTCAGGCAGGAAGGCGCGGGTGCAGATGCGGTGGGCAATCGAGCCGTCACGACCCTGCAGCAGTGCGACGGCGGGGCCGATGCTGGCTTGGTAGCGCTCGAACTCGTTGAGGAAAATCTTGATCGTATTCGAACGCTTCTTGCCGGGGATCGCTTCCGCCGCCGCCTTGATCTTCGGCAGGCCGGCCGGCGAGAGCAGTTCCAGCACGAGCGCCAGGGCCAGGTCGGTCTGCTCGGCATGAAAGCCGCGCGAACGCAGGAAACCGGTCAGGTAGGCGGTCGCCGGGTAGGGCGTGTTGAGCTGGGTCATCGGCGGGATGATGCTCAGGATGCGGGGGGGGGCAGCAGTCATGGTGGGGCGAATGATAGGGGAAGCGGCGCGCTTGTAAAGGGACTGAAACCTTGGCGTGTTTCAATGCCCGCCCTTTCATGCCTAACACTGTTTCCAGATGCTGCCATTCAAAGTCGCTCGCCAGGCCATTCGCGTGGTTTTCCTGATCCTTGCTTGTTCGCTCCTGACATTGTCACACGGTGCATTGGCTGCCGGAAAGGAGGGTGGGACCGGGCTGGTTGCCGGTGATATCGTCAGCGCCGGTCGCCTGCGCATGCAGTCGCAACGCCTGGCCAAACTCTACCAGCAGGCCGGCATGGGCTTGAATGCGGCGCAGGCGATGCAGCAGATCAAGGTTTCGGCGAGCGAGATCGATAGCGAATTCGGTCGCCTTGATGCTTCTGTGAAGAAGCCAAATGTGCGGCGGGTGCTGACGCGTTGCGATGCGCTCTGGCAGGAAATGCGTACAGCCTTGAAACTGGCGCCCGGCCCGGTCAGTACCGAGCGGATCAATCAACTGGCCGACGAACTGATGATCCATACCGGCAAGCTGAGCATGCTCATCGAAGCTGAAGGCGAAACGCCGGTCGGTCGCCTGATTGACCTCTCCTCGCGCCTCAACATGCTGTCGCAGCGTCTGGCCAGGCTCTACCTGCTGGCTCAGGGTGGCAATCTCTCGCAAGGGGTGGCGGTAGACATCGAGCAGGCGCGCAAGGAGTTTTCGACCGGCCTCAGCGAACTCGATACGGCCCGCGAAAACTCGGCAGCCAGCCGCGACGCGATCGGCCTGGCCAAAAATCAATGGATATTTTTCGAGAGCGCCATCAACCGGCTACGCGTTGCTGATCGCGGCGACGGCAAGGCCGTGCAGAACGTCGCGACGAGCAGCGAACGGATCGCCCAGGTGCTCGACCTTGCCAGTTCGCAATACGCCCGGGATTACAGCGAAGCTACGCGCCTGCTTCGTTGAAACTGATCAGATCGACCTCGGCCGCTTCCGTGCGCAGCGGGATCAGCGCCTGGTAGGCCGCCGAGTTGAACCAGCCGTCGGCCGCTTCGGCATTCGGAAAGCGGATGACGACCGTATCGCTGTGGCGATGCTCGCCGCCGAATACGGCCAGCTTCTCGCCGCGAAAAACCAGTTCGGCCTGCCACGGGGCCAATGTCGCCGGCACCTGACTGCGGTAGCTGGCCCATTTTTCGGCATCCTTGACGGTGATGTGACCGATCACGACGTTCATGACTATTCCCACGTGCTGGTTGAATTGGCCAGGCTGCGCAGCAAATCATCGTCCTTGATGCGCACGGCGATGCCGCTGCCGTGTGGCGCGACCACCGCCGGGAAGGCCAGCGCCTGCCAGACCCGCGCTTCGACGATGGCGTTGGCGCCCATGCCTTTTGCCTGTTCGGCCAGAAGTTTTGTGGCCTTGCCAGTGCCGCCGGGCCAGCGCGACTCAACGTGGAGTGCGCCAAGCGGCTCGAACTCACCCTGGGCCGGCAGAGCGCTCGTGGTAACGAGCACCTTGGCATCGAGAGGGTTTGCGCTTGAGCCTTTCGGAAACGGGGTGACCCAGGGATTGCCGTAGGTCGCCCTGGCCGGGTCGAGCAGGATCGACTGCGCCATGACAGGCCAGCCTGAGACCAACAGCGTGATCATCAGGCAAAGGCGAGTCAGGACGGTCCTGGTCATATGCGCGGTGCTCAGATCAGCCCGAGGCTTTCCTCAACGCCCAAGTGCACGTTCATCGCCTGTACAGCGGCACCCGAGGCGCCCTTGCCGAGGTTGTCAAGGCGGGCGATGAGCAGCATGCGCTCATCGTTGCCGAAGACAGCGATATCGACGCGGTTGGTGTCGTTGTTGGCTTCGACGTTGTAGAAACCGCCGTCGGTGGTCGCTTCAAGATCGACCGGCAGGACGCGGATGAACGGCTCGCCAGCGTAGTAGTCGGCGATGATCTTCTGCACATCAGCCGGCGTTGCCTGGCGCGTGAATTGCTGCGGGTGGATATAGGCGGTGACGGCCAGACCCTTGTAGAACGGCCCGACGATAGGCTGGAAGATCGGTGCCACGGTCAACCCGGTATATGCCTGCATTTCCGGCAGATGCTTGTGGGCCAGGGTAAGGCCGTAGGGGCGGGGAGCATCGATACGTTCCGGGCTCTGGTACTGGGCGATCATCGACTTGCCACCACCGGAATAACCGGTGATGGAATTGGCCGCGATCTGCGTGGCGGCCGGCAGCAGGCCGGCGGCGACGAGCGGGCGCAGGGCCAGGATGAAGGCGCTGGCGTGGCAGCCGGGGTTGGCGATGCGCTTGCTGGCGCGGATTTTCGCCCGTTGCTCCGGCGCCAGTTCAGGCAGTCCGAAGGTCCATGCAGGATTGACGCGATGCGCCGTCGAGGCGTCGATGATGCAGGTATTCGGGTTGTCGACCAGCGTCACCGATTCCTTGGCCGCCTCGTCAGGCAGACAAAGGAAAGTAACGTCGGATTCGTTGATCAGCCGCTTGCGTTCGGCCAGATCCTTGCGCTTGTCAGCGTCGATCTTGAGCAGCACGACATCGCTGCGCTTGGCGAGGTACTCGTTGATCTGCAGGCCGGTCGTGCCTTCCTGGCCGTCGACAAAAACTTTATAGGTCATGGTGAATCCGCTGAGTGGGAGCAAAGATGGAATTCTGGCAGAAATTCGTTACGCTTAGGCGAATGCGAGTGGTCAGCGCCCGAGTTTTTGCTTGATGGCGGCGAGGGCCATTTGTGCTGCCCGCTCGCCTTCGATCATGGCGTCGTTACGGGCCGCGAAATCCCAGGATTTTACGTAGGGCAGCTTTGGCCGGATGACGATATCGGCGCCACGCAGCTCGTTGGTGCCGATGGCGCTGCCCATGATGGTCGTCGTCTGCCAGATGATGGCAGTCATGCTGTCCACCGGCTGGCCTTCGGCCCTGGCCGAGATATCGACGGCGATGACGAAGTCGGCGCCCATGTCGCGTGCGGCCTGGACGGGAATCGGGCTGGTCAGGCCGCCATCGACATAGCTCTTGCCGCGAAACTGGGTGGGCTGGAATACACCGGGCACGGCCGCCGAAGCGCGTACGGCCATGCCGGTGTCGCCGGTCCGGAAGACGACGCGTTCGCCGCTATTGAGGTCGGTGGCGACTGTGGCAAACGGCTTGCCCAATTTCTCGAGCGGACGATTGTGCAGGTGCTGGTTGATGAAGTCCTGCAAGGCTTCGCCCTTGAGCAGGCCGCGCCCGCCCAGCGTCCAGTCGGCGAAGATCTTTTCGTCGAGCTGCTGGGCGATCTTCTGCATGGTGAAGGCGTCGTAGCCGGCCGCGTAGAGCGAACCGACCACGGCGCCGGCACTGGTGCCGACCACGTAGTCGGGAACGATGCCGTGCGATTCGAGCATCTTGATCACGCCGATGTGGGCAAAACCGCGCGCCGCGCCGCCACCGAGGGCGAGGCCGATTTTCGGGCGGGGAGGTGCCGCGGGCTTGGTAGGCTGGAAGACAGAGCAGCCGCCGAGCAGGAGCAGGCTGGCGCTCAGCAGGCGGCGACGGTTAGTGCAATGAAGGGGCGTGATCTGATTGGCCATGTTCAATCCAACACGAAGACCATGCCGAAGGCGCCGGCCGAGGTGAGCTTGTCATTGACCGTAGTGTAGGAGCCGACGCCGAGCGAGTGATATTGCGAGACAAAGGAGGTCAGGTGGCCGATGCCGAGCACGCGCTCGATCTGGCTGCGTTCGGCGATGACCTGCTTGATCCTGTCCCGGTGTTTCTCCGGCGACGGATTGAGCGCGAAGGCGAGGGCAATGACGCCGGCGGTGACGATAAGGGGGGCGGTGACTGATTTGGCCATGGGGTGATTGCGGAAATATTCTGCGGAAATTCTCAGGCCGGATTCTCCCGGGTTTACGACTGTCCGGGAGTGACTGCTTGTAACAGAGCGGTTCGCTCAGGCGTCAGCCTTGAGTTTACTGGCACATGCGACGAATCTCGTCTTCCTTGATCGCTTCTTCAATTTGCATCAGCACGGCATCGACATCGGCAAGGCTTTCGTCGATTTCAACATGACCCGTCAAAACCTGGTCCGGCTGGAGCGAACCGCTTTCGTACAGCGCCCAGATTTCCTTACCGTACTGGCTGTCGGCGAGTGAGGGGGCAAAGGTACTGAAATAGCTGCGCAGATTGTTGACGTCGCGTTCCAGCATTTCGGCCGCCGTGCTGTTGGCCGCGGCATCGATGGCTTGCGGCAGGTCGATGATGACCGGACCGTTTGCATCGACGAGGATGTTGTATTCCGACAGATCGCCGTGAATGATCCCGGCGCACAGCATGCGCACCACCTGATTGACCAGCATGGCGTGAAACTCCAGTGCCACCGCTTCGCTCAGGGCGACATCGTTCAGCCGCGGCGCCGCGCCGCCATCGGCATCAACCACCAGATCCATGAGCAACACGCCGTCAAAGCAGATGTAGGGCTGCGGCACGCGCACCCCGGCGGCGGCCAGCCGATACAGCGCATCGACCTCGGCGTTCTGCCAGACTTCCTCCTGCATCTGGCGCCCGTAGCGGCTACCTTTTTCCATGGCCCGCGCCTGCCGGCTGTTCTTGACCTTGCGCCCTTCCTGATAGGAGGTCGCCTTGCGGAAGCTGCGCTGTTTGGCATCCTTGTAAACCTTGGCGCAACGAATATGCTCGCCACAGCGGACGATATAGACGGTCGCTTCCTTGCCGCTCATCAACTGCCCGAGCACCTCGTCTACAAGGCCTTCTTCAACGAGGGTGGTGAGTCTTTTCGGGGTTTTCATTGGTTGGTGGAGGCTTTGCTTATTTGGACTGCGTGGGATGAAAGCGATTCAGGGTTGAAAGGGCATACTTAGCGTTCAGAATCAACATTGAACCATGGTCGCCAAATGCCAACCAAACGGTCTTCCTCAAAGAAACGTTCAGCGATTGCATTTTCTGGGAAGTCTGTATTGAACGAGAAACCGACTGATTGGAATATCACATCCAGCGGATTCTGCTCGTCGGGAAATATGTGTTCGACTCCAAAGCGCAACTGACATGACGTAGTGCATGGCTTTGCCTTGATATTTAATGGGTGCGCCTCATGCAGACGGCCTGGAGAGCCGCGCTTAATATGTAAAGAAAAGCGCTTCTTGATGTTCGTGGACTTGCCTATGTATAGGCATGGGTACTGGAGGTTAGCCGGCCACCAGTCTCTGTACTCGACGTCAACCGGTTGCTCTTTTGGGCCTTTGAGGACGATATTTCTGTTTCCTGCCATCAATTCGGCTTTTGGTGATAGCCACCAGAAAGCATACACGCCAGGCTCTTCCGGCAAGTCGATGGCTTGGCCGCGAAATATCTGTGCTACTGGGCGAATCGATGCGGCATTGTGCATTTGGGATGCCTTACATTAGCGGGTAAAGAAATAGGCGATATGCACCCCGTTGCCATTTTCCAAATGCTCGAGTCGACAATCAAACGTCAGCCTCAACCAGCCCGCCATCCTTTTCCATCCACGCCCGGCGGCCGGCGGCTTCGCCCTTGCCCATGAGCAGCGTGAAGGTGGCGGTCATTTGCTTGATGGTTTCGCGGCTGGCCTGGAAGGGGACGAGGCGGCGGGTGTCCGGGCACAGCGTGGTTTCCCAAAGCTGGTCGGGATTCATTTCGCCGAGACCCTTGAAGCGGGAGACGGTGATCTTGTTTTCGGAGACGCCTTCGTCGCGCAGCTTGGTCAGCGTCTGTTCCTTTTCCGCTTCGTCGAGGCAATAGACCTTGCGCGTATGGCCGCGGGCTTCGACGTCGACGCGGAAGAGCGGCGGCTGGGCGACGTGGATGTGGCCGCGCTCGACCAGGGCCGGGAAGTGTTTGAGGAACAGTGTGAACAGCAGGACCTGGATGTGCGAGCCATCGACGTCGGCGTCGGACATGACGATGATGCGGCCGTAACGCAGGCCGGAGACATCGACCGTGTCGATCTGCTCGATGCCGTGCGGGTCGACGCCGACCGCCACAGAAATGTCGTGCACTTCGTTGTTCTTGAATAACTGGTCGCGGTCGACTTCCCAGGTGTTGAGCACCTTGCCGCGCAGTGGCAGCACGGCCTGGGTTTCCTTGTCGCGGCCTTGCTTGGCCGAGCCGCCTGCGGAGTCCCCCTCGACGAGGAAGACTTCGTTGCGGGCGATGTCGTCGGATTCGCAGTCGGTCAGCTTGCCGGGCAGCGTGGCAATGCCCGACGATTTCTTTTTCTCGACCTTCTGCGTCGATTTCATGCGGTTCTGCGCCGCCTTGACGGCCAGTTCGGCGATCTTTTTGCCGAAATCGGCGTGGCTGTTGAGCCACAGTTCGAACGGGTCGCGCACCATCTGGGTGACCAGCTTGTAGGCGTCGCGGCTGGTCAGCTTTTCCTTGGTCTGGCCCTGGAACTGCGGGTCAAGGACCTTGGCCGAGAGCAGGTAGGTCATGCGGCCGCAGACGTCTTCCTGCGCCAGTTTGACCTTGGCGGGCAGGATGGCATGGTGTTCGGCGAAAGTCTTGACCGCCTCGAACACTCCGGCCTTCAGTCCGGCTTCATGGGTGCCGCCATCGAGCGTCGGGATAAGGTTGACGTAGCTTTCTGGCTTGCCGCCGCCTTCCTCGAACCAGGCCATGGCAAAGGTGGCGCCTTCGCCGACGGCGAAACCGTTGGCACTTTCAACATGTTTTTCGCCGACGAAAATCGGTGCCACCGGCGTGCCCACCATCATTTCGTTGAGGTAGTCGGCCATGCCGTTCTCGTAGCACCAGACTTTCTTTTCCTGGCCTTCGATGTCCAGTTCGACCGTGACGTTGGGCATCAGCACGGCCTTCGAGCGCAGCAAATGCTCAAGTTGGGCCAGATTGATCTTGGGCGAATCGAAATACTTCGGGTCGGGCTGAATGCGCACTGTCGTACCGGTGTTGCGCTGGCCGCAGTCGCCGATCCGGCTCAGCGGTTCGGTGACGAAACCGGCGCCGAAGGCGATGTGATGCACGCCGCCGCCACGCTTGATCTCGACTTCGAGGCGGATCGACAGCGCATTGGTAACCGAAACGCCGACGCCGTGCAGGCCGCCCGAGAAGCGGTAGGCGTTACCAGCGTCCTTCTTGTTGAACTTGCCGCCGGCGTGCAGCTTGCAAAAAACCAGTTCGACGGCCGGCCGGCCTTCTTCCGGATGGATTTCGACCGGGATGCCGCGGCCGTTGTCGCTGACTTCGATAACGCCATCGGCGCGGATGGCGACCGAAATTTTCTTGGCGTAACCGGCCAGCGCTTCGTCGGCGGCGTTGTCGATGACTTCCTGAACGATGTGGGTCGGGCAGGTCGTCCTGGTGTACATCCCGGGACGTTCCTTGACGGGTTCAAGGTCTTTCAGGACACGGATGGAGGAGGCGGAGTATTCAGACATTCGCTTTGAATTTTGGGCAAAAAAGCCGGTCGACCGTAGGAGAGAGTGCGGGCAGGATTCTAGCCGTTTTCCGGGCAAGCGCACGGCTTATGCGCCATGGCATAATTGCTGTCCCTCCGGGTTTGCCGAGGAGTCATCATGGAAAAGAAAATGTCCGATGCAAGCTATCAGCCGCGCCGCGCCGATCGCCGCGTGTGCACGCATATTGCGCCGCCGCCGTATGAGACCCGCGATGGTCGGGTAATGACCGACCGCCGTTCGGCCATCGACCGACGGGCTTCGTGGATTCGCGAATTCTCGCTCGAGACGTCGCCGGATCGGAAATCCTGAGGTGGCCGGCGCCAGCCTGCTCGTCCTCATCGACGACATTGCCACCATCCTTGATGACGTGGCCGTATTGACCAAGGTGGCAGCCAAGAAAACGGCCGGCGTGCTGGGGGACGATCTGGCGCTCAATGCGCAACAGGTCGCCGGTGTCGCAGCCGAGCGCGAATTGCCGGTGGTCTGGGCCGTCTGCGTCGGCTCCCTGAAAAACAAGCTGATTCTCGTGCCGGCGGCGCTGGCGATCAGCGCCTTCATCCCGTGGGCCGTGACGCCCTTGCTCATGATCGGCGGAATTTACCTGTGCCTCGAGGGTGTCGAAAAGCTGGCCCACCCGTGGCTGCACAGCGAAGCGGAAGACGCCGCGCACCATGCCGAGGAATTGGCCGCGGTAGCCGATGAAACGGTCGATATGGCGGCTTTCGAGGCGGAAAAGATCAAGGGCGCCATCCGCACCGATTTCGTGCTGTCGGCCGAAATCATCGTCATCGCGCTGGGCACCGTCGCCACCCAGCCCTTCACCACGCAATTGACCGTGCTGGCCGGCATCGGGCTGATCATGACCATCGGTGTTTATGGCATCGTCGCCGGCATCGTCAAGATGGACGACGTCGGCGCCTGGCTGCTGCTCAAGGGGCGCGGCTTCATGAAAGTCATCGGCAAGGGGCTGCTGCTGGCGGCGCCGAAACTCATGAAGACGCTGACCATTGTCGGCACGGCCGCGATGTTCCTGGTCGGCGGCGGTATTTTGTCGCACGGTATTCCGGCGGTGCATCACGGCATCGAGCACGTGGCTGAAATGAGCGGGATGATGAGCAGTGTCGTTTCAATGTCGCTCGATGCGGTCGTTGGCGTCGTGGCCGGTGCCGTGGCCTTGCTCGGCATGCTGGCGTTTACGGCCGTGCGCGGCAAATTCAAGGGAGTTCAGGCATGAGCAAGGCGCTGCGTCTGTCGGAAAAGTGGTTCCGTTTTGGTTTATGGATCGTCGCCTTTGTTTTCGCCAGCTTCCTGATCGGGCTGGGCGGGACGATTGTCGAGAACCTGCCGAAGGTTGAGCACCACGTTACGCTCGATGATTTCATCGACCAGCAGGCAGCGGCGCCGCTGCGCGCCGAACTCAAGGCGATGCAGGAGAAACGCCAGATCGCCCAAGATGCCCACGATCAGGCGCAGCTCAAGCACAACGGCGCCCGCGCCAACTCGGCCGCGGCGCGTGACACCTTCAACAACTGGCTGGCGACGCGCCATGCCACCAAGCGCCTGGAGCAGGACGCCGAGCTGATTGAACGCACGCAGGGGCTTGATGAGCTGAAGATTCTTGAGCGCAAGGCGCTGTCCGATGTCGAGCGCCAGCAGCAGAGCCTGCTTGACGCCCGTCAGGCCGAGGACCGGGCGCAGCGCGACCTGCGCGAACTGGAGCGGGAGGCGTCGACCAAACTGGTTTCCGAGCAGCGCAGCCAGGAGTTGCGCGTCTTCCTTTATCGCCTGACGCTGACCCTGCCGCTGCTCGCCGTCGCCGGCTGGCTGTTCGCCAAAAAGCGCCAGAGCACGTGGTGGCCGTTTGTCTGGGGCTTCATCTATTTCGCGCTATTCGCCTTCTTCGTCGAGCTCGTGCCCTACCTGCCGAGTTACGGCGGCTATGTGCGCTACGCGGTAGGTATCATCATCACCGTGCTCGTCGGGCGTTACGCCATCATTGCGCTGAACAGATACCTCGAAAAACAGAAGCAGGCCGAGGCGATGCCCGATGTCGAGCGCCGCAAGGAACTGAGCTACGACACGGCGCTCGCCCGGCTGGCCAAGAAAGTCTGCCCGGGCTGCGAGCGGCCGGTCGATCTGGCCAATACCGCCATTGATTACTGCCCGCATTGCGGCATCTGCCTGTTCGACCATTGTGGTCGCTGCCAGGAACGCAAGAGTGCCTTCGCTCATTTCTGCCACGCCTGCGGAGCGGCGGCTCAGGGTGGCGCCGGCTGAATTGGTTTGGCCGGGTGACTTCCACGGTCAACCGGGAAAAAAGCCCAAAATTGAAATGTTGGCCGGCCGCTTACAAGCGGTAACAATTTGACGTCGGTTCTTCGCGTCCGCCCCGCGTTATTCACTTACTACCCCACAGCAGGAGAGAAGTGATGAAAAGAATTATTGCCGGCCTACTCGTCGCGATTACGCTCAGCGGTTGCTTCCCGATATTCGTCCCGGTTGGCCATCATGGCGGCCACCACGGTCACCATGGCCATTACGGCCACCGCAGGTAAGCGGCACTGTCTCAAATGGCCAGCCGTGACGGGCTGGCCATTTCGTAAAACCCTTAAATCGGCACCACATTCAAGCCACCGTTGCCGAAATTCTCGGGATTGGTGCCTGTGACAAACAGCCTGAAATCGTTGTGGGCGAAATTGCCGATGACCTTGGCTTGATTCGCCAGCAGGGCACCGACATCGCCTTGTGGTTCCAGCGTATTGCCATTGAAGGCGCAGTTGAAGCCCGGATAGAGATCTTCCTCGCTGTCGATGCGATTGTTGGTCACTTGCAGGTTGTGCCAGACCGGCAGGGTGCCCTGGGCCGTATCGATCACCTTGGACAGCGCCTTGCCGCTCATCCGTACAGCCTGGAGCGCGTTTCGTTCGAGAACCAGGCTGCCGCTGTCATCGAAGGTCACGGCCCCCGCTTTGAGGGCGGCACTCAGGCGTTTCAGTTGATTATCGGTGACATCGGGAAATTCGTCGGATTCGCCGAACAGCGTGATGCGGCCACGCACCCGGTTGTTGATCAGGCTGGCATCGTCGGTGTCGTCGAGCGCCAGCGCAAAGGCCGGGGTGCCGGCGCGCAAGGCGTTGGCAAGTTGATCGAGCGCCTTGTTCAGGGCCGCCGCCGTTGAATTCCGGCCGACTACGACGCTCAGGTTGTTGAGGCTGGTCTGTTCGCGGCTGCTCAGGTTGACCAGGTCGTTGCTGCGCAGGAAGGTGCTGATCTCGGCTACCATTTTCTTGCGGTCTGCCGCGCTGAGGGCGGCGATGGCTTCGGCCGCCTCGTTGAGGTTGCCATCAAGCGTGGCGGTGGCGCGGAAGGCGTTCCGGTGTGGCGCCAGGCTGGGAACGCGCTGGGCAATGAAGTCCAGTTTCTCGTTGTTGTCGGGGGCAATGGCGAAAATGGTGCAGTCTTCGATCAACAAACGCGAGCTGCCGGCGATTTGCAGCAGGCTGCTGCCGGTGGCCGATCGGCCAAGGAAATCGACATTGCTGAAATCGACGTCCTGGCATTTCAGGAAGCTGAAACTGCTCGGCTCGCCGGAGTTGGCCAGCGTGAAGTCCTTCAGGCTCAGCGACCCGAAAGTGTCGAATTTGAACACTTCCTGCTTGAGGATCAAACGGCTGGCCGGGCCGGCGCCGTGGATGCTGATGTGGTGACGAGGCGTTCCTGTCAGGCTCAGGCCGTCGGCCAGGCTGTGGTTGCCGGGCAGCAGGCAGATGCAGATGTCGCGGCGGCCTTCGTTGATCAGCGCGCGCAGGGCGACATCGAGATTCTCGTATTCGCCGGCCAGCCCGACCGTGACGCAGCAACCACCGCCTGAGGTCCGCTTGCACAGCGTGTCGATGGCGAGCTGCACGGTGTAGGCCTCGGCCGCCAGCAGGTCGGCACAATCGCTCGGGTCGTAGGCGACGCCGCTGGCCAACGCCAGTTGGGCACTGAAGTGCACCGGCAAGTAGCGACCGGCCACCACCTGGCCGGCGACCAGCAACTCGGCGGTGACGTGCTGGACGGGTTTGGTTGGATCGGAGTCGAGTGACCAGGCGATGCTGGCAACGCCATCGGCCAGCGTATCGACCTCCTGAATTTTTGTGCCGTTGGGCAGCAATCCATCGCTAGCCGTAAAGCGTACCCGCGCCCCGACGACCGGGAACTGGCCGTTGGCAACACCAACCTGCAACGGGCTGGGCAGCGCGACCTGGGCTGGGCTGTTGGCCGGGTTGGTCTTGATGCTCTGACCATCGCCGCCGACGTAATGGAGCTGGGTCAGTTCGGTCAGGCTGGGGAAAAGCGGGCGGCAGTCCGACTTCAGAATCCAGGCGCCAGCCTTGAATTCGAGCAGGGCCAGTTTGGCGAAGGCGCGCAAAACTCCGGCCGGCGAGAGAAAGGCCGGTTTATTGTTTTCCAGTGGCCATTCGATGGCGGCCGTGGCGGTACGGGCCGGGATCAGCCAGTAATCGCCGATCCGGTAACTGCCCGGGGCGAATTTCAGTTCGATGCCGTCCTGCGCCAGTTCCTCCCAGCCGGTAGCCGAGTTGATGGCCGAGGTGCTGATTTCGGCGACGCCATCCCAGCGCCGGACGCGCGGATTGCTTGGGAACATGGCCTGGTCCAGGGCATGGCCGATCAGCTTGGTCAGGTCGACGGTGACGACATTGCCTTCGGTGCGGATCACCGGCACGAGCGGGCCCGGTTGGCCGAGCAGTTCGTGCGTGTCGTCGTAGAACTCGACCCAGCAGCCGGCGGTGATGGCCAGCACGTCATCGCGGCCGATGCTGGCGACCTCGAATTCGTTGGCGATCGGGTCGTTGAGCCAGCGGACGACCCGGCTGGCCAGGCTGCCGTTGTCGCGCGACCACTTGTAGCTGGCCTTGCCGGTGACGCTCGCGTCGTCGTGAATCTCGACGCGGTAGAGATGATTTTCGAGCAGCCGGTAGCCGGCTTCCGGCGGCAACTGGCAGGGCGTTTTGGGCGGGATGCTGGCTTCGGCCCGGGCGGCCAGGCGACCGTCGGGTGCTGCGGTCAACGTGTTCCAGGCGGCAATATTCGATGACAGGCAGGTGAGCGGCGCCCCAAGGTCGCCGGCGCGCAGCAGCTTGACCTGCCAGACGGTCTTTTCACGAGTGCAGGTATCGGGCCCGCCGAGCGCCACTTCGCGCATGCTGGTGTCACCCACCGGCAGGTCGAGCGGGCTCAGGTGGCGCTGCCAGGCTTCAAGATAGGCCAGGTAGGTGCCATCGGCCGGCGCCACCGCATTGCCGGCGTTGAAGACGACGACGCCGGTGATGCTCGCCGCCGTGACGCCGACCGGCGGTAGCGGTAACAGCGATGCACCGGCCGGCAGCACCGGCGAGGCGGTGTCGGGGAGGTCGGGCTGGTTGGCAACCGTCGTGGCAGCCGGGTTTTCACAGAGCAGACCATCGACGTAGAGACGTCCGGCCGAGATGCTCAGATCGGTGCCGGCAGGCGTCAGGCCAAAGCCGGGGTTGTCGATGGGCACGGCGACCGGGCCGAGACTGTCGCGCGTCTCGATCTCGATGCGATGGTTGAGGATGTCCTGCTGCTCGTTGAAATCGGCGTCGAGCTGCACGCGGCCCTGCTGCATCCGCACGCTGCGGTAGCGTCTGGCCTTGTCGAAGGTGGCGCGGCTGAGGTCGGCTTTCATTGTGTCTCTCCCGGTTTTTGTCTAGGGATACTGAATGGGGCTAATTGACGAAAATCGCGGCCGCTTCGAGGCCGAAACGCAGGTATTCATCGAGCGCCAGCGCCAGATTGGCTTCGCGCTGCGGCTGCTGGAGCAGGTTCCAGACGCCCATCTCGGCGCCGTTGTCGGCGCCGGTGCGGATTTCCGGGGCAGTGGTTCGCGTCAGCTGGCCATAGGCCGGCGTGTCGAAGCGGGTGCTGGTGAAGGCGGGCGTCACCCGCGTTGCTTCGCGGGCGGCCTCGGCGGCGGGCAAGTCGGCCATGACCAGATCGGGCTGGCAGCGATGGCGGCGTGGGGTCACTGATTTCGGCGGCAGATAACTGTAACGGACGCAGCCCTCTTGCCGGCGGGCGATGGTGACCAGTCCATCGAACAGGCAGTTGCTGGCCTCCAGCCGGCCGGCAGCCGTCGTGCCGAGCAGGGTGCTGGCGATGACGCTCAGCGGGCTGTCGTCGACATCGAGCGCGAGGTTGCCGCCTTCGCCATCGATCAGGCTGTCACGCAAGACGACGGCGGCGAGTGGCCGCTTGCTGCGCAGCGGGCCGCTCAGGCAGCGGTACAGGCTCAGCGTGAGGTCGGTGCCGGTGCCCGTGTGGGCGACGCCGCCCTTGTTCGGAACCAGGCTGCAATGGCGTAGCGTGACGGCGTTCAACTGCCCTTGCAGATTCAGGGCGCCATCAAGCAACAGGCCACCGAGGCTGAGCCGCGTGCTGGCGTTGCCTTTGAGCGAAAAATCGCCTACGAGCACCGGGCGCCGGCCGGGCGCCGCCTGGATGGCGAGGTGGCTGTCGGGCAGGTTGAGCACGGGCGCGACGGTTTCCGTCGCGTCGGTGTTGAGGACGACCAGCGTGCGTTTTCCAGCGATGACGCGGTTGACCGTATCGGCCGGGTTGGCCGGGGCATTGAAGGCCGAGGCCAGTGTCGGCACCGCGGCGCTGGGGATCTGGATGACGACGTCGAAATCGGCCGCCGCGGGCAGGGCCGCCAGCGGATCGTTGTCGCCTGGGCCAGGGCGCCGGTCGTAGGGGCCGGCCCCGATGTCGCCGGGGAAAACGTAGGCGTAGCCGACTTCGACACTGCTCGCCGTGACGCCGTCAGGCAGCGCCAGGCGACCGCGCCGGGGGTCGATGCCGACTAGCACGCCGCCGGCGGCCGGGAAAGTCTTGGTCAGTGGGCCAACCTTGTGGACCTTGAAGGTGAGCGTGGCTGGCGGGCGCCGCCACTCTTCAGGCACGACCGTGGGAATCGGGCTGAGGTCGCAGATGACCAGGTGTTCGACCAGCACTTCGCTGTCGTCGATCCAGACGCGCAGCACCGGGCCGCCGCCGGCTTCGGCGAAATACTGGTCGTCCGGGTCTTCGCCGTCGGTCAGCGCTTGCCGGCGGGCTTCGAGTTCGGCGTGCAGGTCGCGCCAGTGCAGGGCTTCCGGAACGTTGATTGGTTCGGCCAGATGGCTGATGTCCGTCTCGGTGCGTGGCCGGTTGAACAGCGGCTGGTCGAGGCCGAGCGGGTCGAAGGTGTAAAAACCGGGCCGCGTCGTCGCCGGGCGGGCGGTGGCGCGCTGCACCGGGTAGGCCTGCAGGCGCCAGAGGAACAGGCCGACGTTTGGCAGGTTGTAGCGACCGGCCGGCAGGGCGCGAATGTCGGCGGTGTGGGCTTCCGTGCCGAACGGGCCGTCGATGCGGTCGAGTGGCCGGGGCTGGCGCAGGTCCGGGGTACGCAGGGAATGCGGGCGCAGGTGATTGAGGTATTGCGTCGTCGACACCCGCTCAAAGAACTCGACGGCACGGGCGCGCCAGCCGGTGGTGTCGAAGGCCAGCTCTTCAAGGACGAGCGCAGTGCCCTTGCGTCGGCGCAGGCGCAGGGTGTTGGCGACGAGCGCGCGCGGGCCGAAGGCAGCGGTGCCACCGACGGGATAGAGGGCGCGCACGCCGAGCAGGTCGCCGATGTAGGGGACGACCCAGTCTTCGCAGGTTTCGATGAAGGCGTTGTCGTAGAGCCGTTCGATGTCGGCTTCGACGAGCGCACCCTGGCGGGCGATGACGCCGAGCAGGGCGCGCAGCGGGTCGCCCGCTTCGGCGTCACGCTCGCGGTAGAAAGCGGGGAGCAGAGCAAGCAGGGTATCGGCGTCGAGCTTCATGACGTGCGCTCCGTGAGGGTGACGGCCGTTGGGTCGATCAGCAGCAGATCGGCCGGTTGCAGGCTGTTGCCCTGCCAGCGGGCGCTGCGAGCCGGGATGCTGCCATCGGGGCCGTTCGAGGTGAGGATGGTGAGGCCGGAGTCGACTTGAATCAGTTTGTCGAGATCGGCGCCGATAACGCCGGCGACACCTTGCAGCGCGGCCAGTACCTCGCTGCCGGTGACCGGTTGGCCGAAGGCGCGGGCGGCGAAACCGAAGGCGGTGGCAAGGGCTTGGCTGGCAGCGGCAAGAACTTTCTCGGCTTCGTAGTCAGCAGCGATCCACAGCCCGGCGGTCAGACCGAAACGCAGGTCGCGGCTGGGGCTGACACGCAGCGGCTGGTACGGCGGCCGGGCGCCGTCGATGGCGACGAGCAGGTTGCGATAGAGCGCGGCATTCGGGTCGAGCGGGGCACCGTCGGTGCCGGCGACGGTCAAATGGACCATGCGTTGTTCGCCGTCCCAGAGCCAGACGGCCTGGGCCTTGCCTATGCCGGTGAAGGCGGCGGCGAAATCTTCGAAATCGCGTAGCGAGACGATGCGGTCGAGCGTTCTGACCCGCAGCGGGGCGTTGCGCCGGGCTTCGTCGCCGGCTTCGGCATTGGTGCCGCCGCTGGCGGCGACCGGGTTGGTGACAGCTTTAAGGCCGGGTGGCCGGGTGAGCAGCATGCTGATCTGCTCGGCCTTGACGTTGCCGGCCGTGCCGAGGCCGACGCGGTAACGCGCTTCGACATTGCCGCTGCCGGTGGGCAGGCGGGTGCCATGCACACCGTCGCCGAACTGCACGGTGGCACTGCCGTTTTCGTCGAGCTTCACGGTGTAGGCACGCTCGGTCGGGCCGGGTGCGGTGAAGCGCGGCGCTTCCTGCCAGAGCAGGCCGTCGACGCGGATTTCGAGGGTGCTCGCCGTGCCGCTCGGCGTGGCGGCGGTGATGTAGGTCAGCGGCCCCTGGCGCAGGGCGAAACGTTGCAGGCTGCGGCTGCCGTCGCCGCTGCCCAGAGGCTCGGGTTGGATGCGCATCTGCTTGCTGTCGCCGGCGCTGGCCGGGGCAAGGTTGGCGTTGATGCGGACGGTGGATGGCAGGTAGGCGTGGGTCAGATCGCTGTCGAGCAGCAATTGCGTGCGGCCGCTAGTGCTGTCGTTATGCTGGATGCGGACGATTTCGGCAGCCGGGGCGAGTGCCACGGTCAACCGGAAAAAATCCTCAAATTCCAAATTGGCCGTCTTGCGGTCGCGGGCGATGCGGATGGCGGCCAGCGCGTCACCTTTCTTGAGCCGGCTCAGGGCCTTGGCATTGGCCGGAACGTCAGCCAGCACGAGGCCGGAGATGGCCAGCCAGCGGCCTTCCGGTAGATCCGGCTCGTAGCTGGCGAGGTCGATCAGGTGACCCTGCAGGAAACCGGAGAGCGGCCGGGTGGCCCAGTCGAGCGGCTCGGACTGGCCGAAAGCCGTGGTGCTGCGGACATGGTTGTTGAAGGTGTCGCGCAGGTTTTCGCCGCTCAGCGTCAGGCGGGTGGCGGTGGCCGAGACGGTGAAGTCGGCCCGGGCGTCGTCCTCGGTGCTGACGATGCGATAGACCTCTTCGTAATTCGGGATGGACATGACGGCCCATCCGTCGGCCAGCCATTTCGGGTAGCTGGCGTCGAGGTGAACGGTATGGATGTCCCGCGGGTAGAGGCGGGCGGCGGGAATGATGGCCTGCGTGACACCTGGTCCGGACCACGCCAGCTGACAGGTGGCGCCGCCAGCATTTTCGTAAAACTCGAGGCGAATGTCGTGTTTGTGGTTGGCGCGCAGGCTGACTGTGCAGGTATGTACGCCTGGGGTGTCGGTCCAGTCGTTGATGAGCAATTCGCCATCGATCCACAGGCGGACCCCGTCGTCGATGGTTGCATAGAAGGTATACAAGCCGCTGCTTGGCGCCTCGACCCAGCCCGACCAGCGGGCGCAAAAGTTGTCGGTGGGAACGCTCGGGTGAGGGCTGCCGCCGGTCCAGGTCGACGAGTCGACGGTCGCGTCGGTTCGACTCAGTATCAGTTCGCGGAATCCCTTGCCCCGGTAGTACTGACCAAGGAGCCCGGTGCCGCTGGCGCTGCCGGCTGGCGGATCGGAAATATCGGCCAGCGTGAAGCCCGGCCATTCCGGATGCTGGCTGATCGGCGGCCTCGCATCGTCGTCCATGCCGAGGTAGGTGGCGCGCAGGTTGGCCGGCATCGCCCGCCAGTCGGGGGCATTGTGGCCGAACAGGTGGGCGCGGGCGCGCAGGGCGTAGCAGCGCGGATTGGTGCGGGCCGGATGGACGCCATGCCAGGGTTTGCCCAGGCCCCGATCGAGCGTGACGACCGTGTAGCCGATGTCTTTCGGGTCGCTCGGGTCGGCGGGCAGCACTTCGCGCAGGCGGGTGACGCGGCGGAAATCCCAGTTTTCGTTGCCGGGGTCCTTGGCACGTTCGTCGCCGACGATGAGCAGGGCGTCGCCGGCCTGCAGGCGGGTTGCCGTGCCGGCCAGGTAGATCGTGCGCAGGCCCATGCGCGGCGGGACAGCCTCGGCGGCCAGCACCGGCAGGGAATTCCAGCGCACCTTGGCGTCGATCGCTTCGAGTGTCTCGAAGGTCTGTGCTGTTTCGTCCTGGCCGGGCACGCTCTGGGCGCGGGCGCCGATGTCGATGCGGGTTTCGAGCGGCGCGCCGGGTGCGGTTTCGAGTGTGAAGGCGAGCCAGGTCGATGCCGCCACGCCAGGGCGCAGTTCGTAGCCGATGGCGCGGGCCAGTTCGAGCACCGAGCGGCGTTCGGTGGCGGTACGCAGGTAGTTCTCGTTGCCGATGCGTTCCTGGTAGAAGCTCAGCACATCGAGTACGGCGGCCCAGCTGTCGAGCAGGGCGATGGCCGGGTCGTCGCTGGCGCGGGTGGTCAGGCTTTCGAGGGCGGGTTCGTCAGCGAGGTCGGCCAGCATGCTTTGCCGGAAGCGGCCGTGGGTGCCAACGCGCAGCGCCAACGCCGGCTGGCCGGGCGGCTGGATGTCGTCGACCGGGGTGAGCGGCGTGACGCCGGCACAGCAGCCGCAGTTGTCGGAAGTGCTCATGATCCGCCCTCCACAATGAAGCTGATCTGGCCGTTTTCAGGAAAATTGAGGTCGCCGTCGGCGCGCAGGACTTCGAGTTGCGACGCAGTGATGACGCCAGCCGCCAGTTCGCCCTTGGCGCTGCGTCCCCAGCGCTGGAAGCGGCGGATATCGACCGAGGCGACGCCGGCCACGGCCATGGCTCGGGCGACGACGGCAGACAAATAGAGCGGCGTGCCGAAGGTGAAGCCGTCGGGGTGGAAGAAGCCGGGCCGGCCATGGCGGTCGACACCGGCGGTGAAGGCTTCGAGCAGCGCGGCTTTGACGTCGGCGGCGAAGTAGCCGCTGGCGACGCAGATTTGCAGCTGGATATCGAGTGGGACATGCACCGGATCGGCGAATTCGAAGTCGTAGCCAGCCAGCCGGAAACGTTCGAGGAAGGCGCGCATGGTCGCTTTAAATGCAGCGTCGACCGGCTTGCCGGCGCGGCGGTCGAGCATCAGGAAAACGGTGTACCAGCTGCCCGTCCAGCGCAGGCGGGCAGCCGCGCGTTGCACGTCAGGGTGGCGTTCGGCGGCGCGGGCATAGTCGTCGGTGGTGACGGCGCGCTCCTGCGTACGGAAGGCTTCCGGGGCATTGAGGCGGATGGCGTCGAGCGTTTCCGGCTCGGCGCCGCCCTGGGCCGGCAGCGGATTGCGTAGGGACTGGATGCCGAGCATCAGGCTGGCATCATCACTGACCAGGGCGCTGATGGCTTCGGCGCCGACGTTGCCGCGCGGCCCGCCGCCCAGCCGGTATTTCGCCAGCAAGCGCTGTCCGGTGATCGGCGCGGCGCCGAACTGGTTGTCGCCGAAACGCAGCCAGGCGCTGCCGTCGTTTTCTGTTTCGACGACAAATTCGCGGGCGAAGCGCTCGCTGCCGAGCAGGTCGCGTTGCGGCGTCCACGGCGTTTCGTCGGGATCGGGCTGGTCGCCGAACAGGCTGGAATCATCGGCCAGCAGCATCATGTCGGCCGGGCGGGCTCGGCGGGGTTCCTGCGTCAGGACGCGGCTGGCCGAGAGCGGCTGCTGGTCGTTGGTCGCCACGTCGTGATCGTAGGGCTCGGCGAAGGCGAGGCCGGATTCCCTGAGGCGCGGCCGGTAAGGCAGGCGCAGGGACGCGGTGCCGCCATCGCCCACCTCGGGCGGTTCCATTGTTTGCCAGGGCCGCGTCAGGCCGTGGTCGGCCAGCACGACATTGCCGCGGGCGACGGCGATGGTCTGCTTGACGAGGGCGCCGCCGATTTCGAATTCATGGCTGACGCAAAGCGGGAAGGGCAGCGCATCTTCGTTGTGCCAGTTGATGAGCAACAGGTCGGTGTTGGTCAGGTCGTCGTGGCCGGGGCTGACGGCGGTCAGGCGCACAGGGTGGCGGTGGCTGGCATCGAGATCGGCCGGCTTGCCGGTGGTCGGGCTGAGTACTTCTTCGAGGATCAGCACGTCGCCGGCCGCAAGCGCCAGGGCAGGCGTGTTGACCAGCGCCGCCGCCGTCGTGCCGCGTGGCAGGCAGTAGGCCGGGTCGGCAAAGTCGTGGATGGCGATTTCGCTGTGCGCGGCGTGCAGGACCTGGTCGTGCAGGGTTTCGAAGACCTCGATGCCGGGTAGCGGCAACTGGTCGAGCAGGTCTGTGCGGCGGACCGGGTCGCCGGCGCCAGCCGCAGCGAGCAGCGCCGTGCCGGCCGGGATGGTTTTTGCCTCGGCAGCGGCGTCGACCGTAGCCGTCACGAAAACACGGGCGTTGCAGCCGTCGTGCAGCGGGTAGTCGAGCAGCCGGGCATGGCGGCGCAGGGAAGTGCGGCGGCGGGCGGTGCCGAGGTAGGCTTCGGTGGCCGCGGCATCCTGCGTGTAGGAAAGATGGTCGCCGACATAGGCCAGGGTTTCGACCAGCGCCACCGTGAAGTCGGCCGGGCTGCGCTCGGCAAAACCGGGCACCAGTTGCGACATGCGGTCGAGCATCAGGCGGCGGAAGCTGTCGTAATCCTTGGCCAGATAGTCGAGGCGCGGTTCGGGCGGCGTGGCTGGCGGGCAATCCTGAACGTCGGCGCAGTCGAATTCGGAGGGGCAGCCGGCCTTGAAATTGATGCGGATGGTGGACAGGCAGATGTCGAAGCCGGGCGCTGGCGCTTCGGCGTCAGCCGGGTCGATCAGGCTCAGCGTGTACCACGAGAAATCGCCAGCCTGCTCGACCTTGAGGCGAATTTCGCGGCCATTGATGACCGGCTCAGCGGCCAGCGTGATTCCGGTAATCCGCACGCCGCCGTCGATCCGCACATTGGCGCGGCCGATGCCGCTGACCGGATGAGCGCAGACGACGCGCAGGCTGCGCTGGTCGACCGAGGTGATCTCGACGAAATCGATGCCGTTCTTGCCAACTGGGTTCTGGTCGCGCAGCAATTGCAGGCGGCGCGGGTTGTCGCTGCGGAACTGGCGGTTCATGGCGCACCCCGGGTGAATCGGGTCAGCCTGCGCTCCTGGCCCCGGCGGACGATGTACTGGACATCGACGGCCAGCGTGCCTTCGTCGTGCTCGACATTGACGCCTTCGACCACGATGCGGTCGCCCAGCCATTGCTGCAGCGCGCTGTGCACCGTCATCTGGACGGCGGCGGCTAGCGTGTCGCTGTTCGGCGCGAAGACCAGTTGCAGCAGGCCGCAACCGAAATCGGGCCGATTGACGCGTTCACCGGGGACGGTGAACAACACCTGTTCGATCATGTCGCGCAGATGCGCGTCGTTGTCGGCCTCGCCGCTGCGGCCGCGCTGGTCGGGCTGGAAGGGAAAGTGGAGGTTCATTTCAGGTTCCCATCACGCGCGTCTGCGTCACGGCGACCGTCATCGGTGTGCCGGTTGGCGCGCAGATCGAGGGCGAGGCCTGGAGCAGTGCCGGCTGGCCGCCGATCAAAACGCGAGTCGCGCCCATCAGCCACTGGCCGGTGACGCAGGGGCCGTTGCCGGCAGTCGGTGGCGGCATGGCGCAGCCGGCGATCATGTAGGGTGGGCCCATTGTGGTGGCCGGCTGGCCGGAGAGCAGCACGCGCGGGTTGGGCGCGCTGGGCGTGGCCTGGCCGCCGTGGGCACAGAGGACGGTGGCGCCGAGGTGAAGGAGGAATCCGGGCATGGTTGTCTCCGTTCAGATGACCGTCAGGGCGCCGTTGTTGATATTCACCGTCGGGCCGGTGAGCATGATGGTGGCGCCCTGGCCGTTGGAAATGGTGATGCCGATTTCGCTGATCGAGATCATCGCCCCGGTCATCGTCTTGAGCAGGATGCCGCCGGTCGGGCCGGGCAGGTCGGAGATCATCAGCGTGTTCTGGTTGCCGGTCTGCATGACGATGCTCGGCGACACCGGCAGCCCGGCCAGGGCCAGGGCCGGCACTTCGGCGGCCGAGCCCCAGAAGCCGCCGACCCAGATCGGATAGTCGGCGTCGCCCTGCTCGAACTCGACCCAGACGCCGGCGCCGACCTGTGGCTGGACGAAGACGCCGCTCTGGATGCCGGCAAATGGGACGCAGGGCATGGCCCATGAGGACAGCGTCGGGCCGAGGACGTCGGGCACCTGGACCTGGATGCGTCCCATCTGCATGGGGTCGATGTTGTTGAGCACGACCCCGCGGAACTTGCCGTAATGGCGTGTTTTTTCAGTCATGCCGGCACCAGGGGAAGGGTTGAGATCAGGCCGTTGCGGGCCAGTGAAAAGCTTTGCTTGAACTCGCCGGCTTTCAGCTTGCTGCTGACTTTCTTGACGTAGTAAAGGCCGTCGAAGGACAGGCCGGCGCCGCGCACGCCGACCAGCTGGCGGGCTTTCAATACATGGCCGTAGCGCAGTACGTCGAGGCTGCCGTCGCCAGTCACCGCATCGGCCGACGAGCCAGCCGCCGCGGCCAGTCCCTTGCCGAGGGCGGCGATGGGCGACAGCTTGGCCGTTTCCTTCATCAGCTTGAGGCTCTTGGGCATCGGCGGAATCAGGCCGAGCGGCGGGTTGGCCAGGCTGACATCGGGGATGGGCAGCGGGATCGGAAACTTGGTGATCGGGTTCTGGATGAAAACGATGGGCAGTTCGGCCCCGGACTGGTTGACCGCGAAGGACAGCGAATCGACGTTGCTATGCACGTCCATGCCGAGATTGAGCGCCGGCTGGACCAGGCCGAGGCGGATCTCCGGCCCCCAGTAGGCGACGTTGGCGCCGGGCAGCGGGCCGGGTTCGATGTAGAAGACGTGGCCGGCTTCCTTGGCCAGCGCGCGGATGTAGGCGAGGTCGGTGCCTTCATGCGTCGGGATGCGCTCGACCGGGATCGGGATGTCCTCAAACAGCGACGGGATAATGATCGGCAGCATGCCGTACAGGCCGTAACGGGCGACGATCAGCGCGACGCGGGCGGCCGGCGGCATCGCAGGGTAGGGCAGGCCGCTCATGTCCTGCTTGTCCATCGCCACCGTCAGGTCTTCGCCAGTGATGGTCAGCCGGCTCTGGCCGGGTTCGTTGGCGCCGGTGATTTCCTGGCGGGTGATCAGGCCGTCCATGAGCACCGTCGGCAGGCTGTTCATGGTGGCGACGAGGATGACGCGCAACCACGGCACCTGGCCGCCGGCGACGAGCAGCAGGGTATGCAGCGGCGAGCGGTTGTCGACGACGAAACTGAGCTGGAAGCCGCTCGGCGTATCGGCCGACGAGGTGACCTCGACGCTTTCCAGCGCGTCCATCAGCGGCTTCGGGGCCGGGATCGGGACGCCCGGGCCGACCAGTAGCGTCAGGTGGATGCCCTTAAGCACCGCCGCCTCCGAGGCCGGCCGGCAGGGTCAGGCGCAGTGTGTCGCCGGGATGTTCCAGATCGGACGGCACCTGGGCGCCATTGCCGTCGGCGATGCGCCAGTACTGGATCGGGTCGCCGAGATTGGTCGCGGCCAGCCGGTCGAGGCGGTCGCCGCCCTGGACCTGAACTTCGCCGACGGTGACCAGCGTCGCCGGGTCGGGGATGAAGCGGCGGCGCAGATAGACGATCTTTTCGCCATCCGGGCCAGCCAGTTCAGCCGTGGCGACGCCGTTGTAGCGGCTGTTGGGCGGGAAGCGTTCGATGCTCATGGCAATCCACTCAATCCCAGCGAAGCAAGGCTGCCGAGGCCGGCATCGGCCGCCAGGCGTTCCTTGCGCTGCTGATAAACCATATAGAGATGGCCGCCCTTGTCGTTGAAACCGAGGTCGCCGACATGGAGGACCTTGAGGCTCAGCGAAACCTTGGCGCGGATGGGGTTCAGCGCGCTGTCGAACGCCTCTTCGGTAATCGAAAAATCGGTGATGCGCACCGGCACCACCCGTTCCTTGCTCCACACGAAGAGGGTTAGCGGCGCCACCGTCGGAGCGATTTCGAGCGTGCCGAGACTGAGCAGCGTGTTGTTCTGGATCAGGGTGTCGCTGTCCGGATAAACGATGGTTTCCAGCGCCGCCAGTTGCGGGTGGATGCCGGATGACACGGTCTTCGGATGCTGGTCGGGGAATTCCAGCTGATCGGTGGCGTCGATTTCGGCTTCGAGCTTGAAGGTTTCGGTTGGCGGGCCTTTCAGGCGCAAGGGTTCGGAAAACGGGCCGCCCGATTCGGTGGCCTGCGGTTGCAGCGTTCGGGTCAGCGTTTCCGGGTTGTACTGCAGCGAAATGACCCGCTGCACGGCGCCGCTGGCCGGGTCGATCAGGATCAGGCCGCCGCGCAGAAGCTTTGCGGAAAGTGGGCCGCTCATGCTCCACCGTCTTCGGTCACGGTTACGCCGGCCGCGCGCAGGATGCCGATCACCAGCGCAGCAGTGGCTGCGCCGGCAGCAGCGACAATGGCCCCCGCTTCACAGACGCCGCTAATGAAACAAGCGGCGATGGCAGCGATGGCCGCAGCGGAGAGCAAGGCAAACAACCAGGCAGGCAGTAGTTCTCGGACGCGTGCTACACCTGATTCATCACCGGACTGATCGCGGCAGTTGCAACCGTATGTGATACCGCCCCATTGACACATCCCGCGCCGGCCAGTCGCGGTAGTACAGCGGGTGCCATTGCAATTCGAACCGACTTTTCCGGCGCATTCGCCTACCCGTTGAATGGCGGCAGGGGCAGCGCTGATGCCCCCGACTGAAGTGCGTGGGAGGGCGTTGGTTTGGCCCCGCTTGGTGGAAAAAACAGGGGGGAGCGAATTGCTGACGCGATCGGCAATGCGGTCAGCTTCACGCTCAAAGCCTGAATCAGTCCGCCCGATTTTGAGTGCGCCGCCATTTGCCGGCATGGCCGACTGCTGCACGACATGGGTCAGTTCATGGGCGATCAGATGGCGCCCCGACGGGCTGTTCGGCTGGAACTCGCTGCTGTTGAAAACGATGTCGGAGCCGACCGTGAAGGCACGCGCACCAACGGCTCTGGCCGACCGGGCGGCCAGGCCGTCGGTATGGATGCGCACCTGGCTGAAGCTGTGGCCGAAACTGCTTTCAAAATGCTCGCGCACTTCGTCGGGGAGCGCTTCCCCGCCGCTACGCAAGGCTTGTTCGACCACCGCCGGGGCGTGTTCGTCGTCAATCTGGGATTGTGCCTTGCGCTGGAGAAGCAGCGACTTGCGTTGGTCATCGTCAGTTTGCTTGCTGCCGCCGCAGGCACACTTGCGTAACAGGGTGCGTCCCTTGGCTGGGGTTTTCGTCTGGCGTTCGGCTTGCGGTGCTGCTGTCATGGTAGCCATGGCACGCTCTCCTCAACGTGATTTGTCGGTTCCCGGCGGGCGGCTTGGGCCCATGGGGTTCTTTGCTTCGCTCGATGCCGGCATCAGGGCGCGTCCGATGGCAGCTGCCTGGGCTGCAGGTAGCGAGCTCGCTGTGCTGATTTGTAGTTTGCTGCGGGACTCGATCTGACATGTCTGGCCACCTACCGCGCCTGTACGACGAACCAGTTCTTTTTCCAGGGCAGCGATGAAGGCGCGACGCTCGGCCGGGGTGTAGCCCGGCAGACTTAGCTGATCGATGTGGAGGTGAATCTTGTTCATGCCCAGCCTCGCGTTTCGGCATCGGCCAGTGGCCGTTCGCGTTTGGATGCCTCGGCATGGGCGGCCTGCAGCAGGTGGCGCATGGTCACCGGTTCGCCGGCATCGGCGGCGAGGAAGGCGGCGTTAAGCGCGATGTTGCGAATGCTGCCGCCGGTCATCGAGAGGCGGGAAAGCTTGTCGAGATCCAGGTCGCGGGTTGGCGTGGCGGCCGGGAAGACGCGCTGCCACAGGGCCAGGCGCTGGGCCTGATCGGGGAAGGGGAAGTGCACAACGAAACGCAGGCGGCGCAGGAAAGCCGGGTCGAGGCTGGATTTGAGATTGGTGGTGAGGACGGCCAGCCCGTGGTAGGCCTCCATTCGCTGCAGCAGGTAGCTGACTTCGATATTGGCATGGCGGTCATGGCTGTCCTTGACTTCGGTGCGCTTGCCGAACAGGGCATCGGCTTCGTCGAAAAGCAGGATGGCACCGCAATCCTCGGCGGCATCAAAGACCTTGCGCAGGTTCTTTTCAGTTTCGCCGATGTATTTGCTGACGACCGCCGACAGATCGATGCGGAAGAGGTCAAGTTGCAGCGTATGGGCCAGCACTTCGGCGGCCAGCGTCTTGCCGGTGCCGCTTTCACCGGCGAACAGGGTGGCCAGACCCAGTCCGCGATTGCCCTGGGCGGCGAACCCCCATTCTTCCTGTACCTTGAAGCGCTGGCGCAGGTGGGCGGCGATCTGGCGCAGCATGGCGAGTTGGGCTTCCGGCAACACCAGGCTGTCCCAGCTGGCCTTGGCGTCGAGCCGTTGGGCAAGCTTGTCCAGGCCGCCGCGGCTTGCTTGCCGGCACCCGTCCCACAGTGGCGTCAGGCTCGCTGTGTCGGCGCCATCGGCAGGCATGGCCAGCGTGCTGCGCAAGGCATGGGCGATGCTCTGGACAGACTGGCTGCCGAGACGGAAATGGCTGGCGGCGCGCTCCAGTTCGGGGACGGCGCGGGCTGAACCGAGGGCATCTATCCACAACTGGCGGCGTTCGCTGCTGTCCGGCTTGTTGACGGGGTGGCGCAGGGATAGTGTGGTCAGCGCCGGTGCCGTCGGGGAGGCAACCAGACAGAGGCCGCCGACCCGTTCGAGCAGGGCGTGGGCCGCATCGCTGGCTGACGAACCGGGATCGGCGATGACCACGAGCAGGGCGGTGCCGAGCAGCGTGGCTTCGCGTTGCCAGAGGGTGATCAGTGCCGACCGTTCTTCGGCGCCGGGCGGTATGTCTTCGGCCAGCAGTGTCAGGCATTGCAGGCCGAGGGTTTCGGCGACGCGGGCGGCAATGTCTTCCTGCGCGGCCGGGTCGTCGCCTTCGAGGATGACGATGGGGATTTCTGTTTTTGTCTCATTTTCCCGGTTGACCGTAGCAAGCACTGCGCGCGTCGTCGCGGCATGCGTGGCGGCCTGCTGTGGCAGGCTGCGTGCCGGGCGCAGCAGGTGGACGAGACGGGTATCCAGCTCATTGATGCCGCCGAGGAAATGCAGTATCCGTTCGTCAATGCGCAAGCGCCCGGCGGCCAGGCCGGTACTGTCGTCGACTTCGAGCAGACGCCAGCGGCGTAGCGGGCGTTGCGGCGTCAGGGCACTCCAGTGCGGAGCATCAAGGGCGTTTAGCGCCAGACTGAAGCTGATCGACGGCCGGCAGTCCTTGCCTTGGGCCGCGCTGCAGATGCTGGCCAGTTCGCCATCCATTTCGAAACCGGCACAGAGGAGCAGCAAGTCGCGCTCGAAGGTGGAAAGCCCGAAGGCGCTACTCAGCCAGTCAATGGCGCCTTCGCTGCGCAGCGCCAGACGGGCTTCGGCAATGGCCGGCAGCGGGTCGGTCTGGTTCGGCATGGCCTTGCCGTTTGCTGCTTGCAGTCGTTGCTTGAGCCGCGTGAATTCGGCGACCAGCAGTTGCTGGTTGGCGATGGTCCAGTCCTGGGCGAGCGGGGCGTTCATGGCAGGGTGATCCGGCGGTCGAGATAGGCAGTCGGCGTTGCCATGCGGTCGATGATCGGGCTTTCGAAACCATCGACCCGCAGGCGTACCAGATGGGTGCTGCCGGCCTCCGGTGCGTCGGCGATCTTGAACGTTAGCCGGCTGGTGGTGGCGGTGAATTGCTCGGCGGCGATTTCGCGTTCGCCGAGGATCAGGGCGGCAGTCTGGCCGGCGCGTACGGGTGGCGCGACATCCAGGACGAGCGTCACGGCGGCGCCGTTGCGGGTGGCGTTGAAAGGCGGCAACACAGCTTGGGGGGCCAGCGCCAGTGGTAACTGGTTGGTGCGGCGGGCCTGAGCGTCGCCAAGACCTTGAACGGATAGTTCGATGCGGTAGAGACCGACCGGCAGGTCGTTCGGGACGATGAGGCTGACCTTGGCGGAACTGCCGCTGATGACGGGAACACTGCGGCTGATCTGGAAGGAGGCGAGGCTGAAGGTGACCTGTCGGTCTACGCCATCGAGATGATGTCCTTCGAGCCTCACTTCGCCGCCAGGCACAGCGACTGGCTGGCGACCCGCCGGAACGACCGCCTCCAGCGTGGGCAGGGGCGGGGTCAGGCCGCTGAAGGCCAGCACGCCACGTTCGCGCTTCGAGACCGGGTCGGTCTCGCCGCGGCTGAGGACCGGCAAGGGGCTGCGTGCTGATTTGCTGGACTCGATCAGTACGACCGAGACCTGGAAGGCGATGGTGGGGCGGTAGTGCGCCTGCAGGGCCGACCAGAGTCGGGACATTTCTTCGGTACTGAGCGCGGAGGGGGTTATTTTGAGCAGTTCGACCTGCTCCGCGAGATCGGCACCGCGCAGGCTATGGTAAATGGCGGGCAGGGCGGCGCCATCGATGACGGCCGGGTTAAGGGCCCGTCGGATGGCGGCGCGCGGCAGTACGGGGGTTTCATGCAGGAGTTGCAGGGCGTAACCGAGCAGCACCTCGGCTTGCAATTCGGCCCGGCCGTAAGCGGTCAACAGGTAGTGCAGATCAAGGGCCAGCGGCGGGTTGGTACTGCGGTTGCCGGTGGCATCGCGCGACGGCAGGGCGGCATTTCGCAATGCGGCGTTCGGCGTGACCTGATGGAGAAATAGATTGAGCTGAGGGCCGTCGGCATCGTCGAGAGGGATCGTGTCGGGCGCCCGCGCGCTGACAACGACACCGGCTCCCATGGCGTCAGTGATGGCCTGGTCGATCATCCCGGAGTCGAGCAGGTCCTTGATGACGGCGGTGACGCCGGCGATGGCCAGGGCGTTGCTCATGAGCGGCCTCCGTGGCGGCGGGCCAGGTAGTCGGACAGCGACAGCGGCGCCGGGCCGCGCGGGCGTGGCGGCTGGGCAGCCGGCGCCGGGCGGCTGGGCGGATTGACTTCGAGGCGGCCGATGGTGATGTGCACTTCGGGCGCGCTGTCGGTTTCCGGCGTGGTGGCGGGGTGCTCGCGACTGGCTTGCGGGCGGACTGCGCTGATCGCCGCGGGGCGCGGGCTGGCTTGGCGCTGCGTGATAACTGCGGGCGGCGTGGCGGTTTCAGGTGACTTTTCCGGATGGCTTGACTGATCGCTGAGCAGTCGGGTGACCAGGCTTTCTAGGTCGGTGACAGCGGCCTGGGCGTTTTCGGCCGGGTGGCGGGCTGCAGGCCCCGGCTCGGGGTGATGCGGGACGGGTTTTTGTTCGGCTGTGAGCTGGCTGGCGGCGGTTTTGCCGGTGGGTGGCGTGGCTTGCCTGTCGGGCGCTCTGTCGAGCAAAGCTCCCTCGGGTGACTGCCGGGCGGCTATTCGGGGCGGCTGGCCGATGCTTGGCATCGAGGTTTGCGTTTCGAGGCGGGCGGCAGGCTCAGTATTGTCGGCAACGATGGGCGCCGGCAGCGCATTGTCCGCCACCTGCTCGCTGCGCCGGGCGTTTGGCGACTGCTCCAATCCTGGGCGCTCGATTGCCGCGCTGGCGGGCGGGGCTTGGTGGCTGGCCGCTTCGGCGTGGGCAAAATCGGCCGGTGGTGCCGCGTAAGGCAGCGCGGCGCGCGACTTGATTTGCGGGGCGAGACCCAGGCTGCGGGTGGCGAGTTGGTGGAGGAAGCCGCGCATCGTCGTCTCAGCCGATCATGTTCAGATAAGCCGCCCGACGGGCCGGGCTGAGGGCCAGAATTTCGGCCTCCCGCCAGCCGTAGGCGCTGGCTAGTCTATGGACGGATTCGAGCAACTGGTGGGCGCGGTTGCCGAGTTCGTCCCAAAAACAGGCGCCGACGTCGAGCGCGGCACTCCATACGTCGCCGCAATCGGCGCATTGCATGCCGATCCGGATATCGGCGGCCGGGTCGAGCGCCTCCATGTGCGATTCGAGTTCGCCGACCAGGGCCGGGGAGGTTTTCATTTTTGGGCTTTTTTTCCGGTTGACCGTGGGAACGTCAGTCAATCCGCCTTCATCGATCCGGCAACGATCCAGCAGCCAACAAACCGCGGTTTCCGGGTTCGGGGCATCGAGAATCATCGCTTGATCGCGGCTGCTCGGCAGCCGCCATTGCTGGCCATCGAGCTTGATGCGGGTGTTGCTGTCAGGCGTCGGAAGTCCGTCGAGCAGCGTTTCGCCATCCAGCCTGAACTCCATCAGTGCACCGCACGACGGGCACGGCGCGTAGCCGTCCAGCGCGCTGCCAAACGTGGCGTTGCGCAGGGCGAGCAGATTGACTTCGCGCCAGCCGACCGGGCGGTCGGCCAGTTCGTCGGGCGCTTCTTCCGGCATGGCCAAGGCCAGCGCCAGCAGCGCGCGGTCAATCGGATGGCGTGTCTGTCCGGCGTCCCACAGGGCGAGAACTTGAGCAGCACTTAACGGGCGCATGGCGCGGTTCCATTCGCGTTGTTAACCCGGCTCGACAAAGCTCGGCTCAGCCGGTTCGGCGACTTCGTAGTCGCGCTCCCAGCCTTCGTTTTCGAGCTTGATGTGTTGAATCGCCACGGCGTTGGCATTGGCGTCGAGGTCCGGCAGCGCCTGGTATTCCGACACCCAGCAGCGGAAAATCTTGTAGGCCAGCGCCAGTTGCCCGGCCTCGTTATAGACCTCGATGATCAGGTCCTTGCGGAAGTCCTTGAGCGAAACCTCGCTGCCCAGGCCCGAGCCGAGGTTCCAGACCTTGTTGGCCCATTGTTCGAAATTGGTGTCGTGGGTGACGCCACGTTCGAGCGTGATGGCCTCGAACTTGGTGCGGCCGGGTGATTTGCGGCTGCTCGACGGATCGCCACCTTCGCGGTGTTCGACGACTTCGGTCGAGCGCTTGAGCGATGAAACCTTGCTGATCCCGGCGACGTAGCGGCCATCCCATTTGACGCGGAATTTGAAGTTTTTGTAGGGATCGAAGCGCTGGGCATTGACGGTGAACTGGGCCATTTTTTATCTCCTCGTTATTCGCTTCAGAATCAAACCTGAATCTGTCCGGCCAGTTGCTGGATGCTGATGACCACGAATTCGGCCGGCTTGAGCGGCGCGAAGCCGACCAGGATGTTCACCACGCCGCGATTGATGTCGTCCTGCGTCGTCGTTTCGCGGTCGCATTTGACGAGATAGGCATCGCGCGGCGAACTGCCCTGAAAGGCCCCCTGGCGGAACAGGCCGTTCATGAAGGCGCCGATGTTGAGGCGAATCTGCGCCCACAGCGGTTCGTCGTTCGGCTCGAAAACCACCCATTGCGTGCCGCGATAAAGCGACTCCTCGATGTAGAGCGCCAGACGACGGACTGGCACGTACTTGTATTCCGAAGCCATCTGATCGGCGCCGCGCAGGGTGCGGGCACCCCAGGCAATCGCGCCATAGACCGGGAAAGTGCGCAGGCAATTGACGCCCAACGGGTTGAGGCTGCCGTTTTCACCATCGGTCATCGGCACGGCCATGGACTGCACGCCGGCCAGGTTGGCATCGGTCCCGGCTGGCGCCTTCCACACGCCGCGATTTCCGTCGGTACGCGCGTAGAGGCCGGCCATCGTGCCGCCGGGCGGGGTCAGGCGCGGCTTGCCGTTCTTGAGCGGATCGGCGACGTAGGTCCAGGGGAAATAGACCGCAGCGTGGTCGGATTTCGGCAGTTCCGTACCGGACGCCGCGGTGACCATGGTGGCGACGCTGGTGGCCGTGGGCGGCGCATCGACGATGAAGAAGGCGCGGCGTTCCTCGCAATACGAGGCGGCATCGGCCAGTACGCCGGGGTCGGTGATGCCGGGCATGACGAGGATGTTGAAGAGGTCGGCGTCTTCCAGCGCATACAGCCCTTCGCGATTGGCCCGGCTGCCGATGAAGGCCGGATAGACATCGGCCGGCCCGTAAGGCGTTTCGGCGCCGCCGCCGAGGAAGGCATCGGTCGGCGGTGTCGCTAGTGTGGCACCGGCCAGCAGATGCAGGCCGGCGGCGATGTCGTTGATCGGGGCGGCGCTGACGGCGATGGCCGAACCGGCACCGCGCGAACCGCTGGCCAGGACCAGCGTGGTGGCGGTCGCCGTGGCGGTGAAGTTGGCGTAGGCCGGGTTGCCCGGTTTCAACGCGCGCACGGCGGCTTGCAGCCGGCTGGCCATGTCGCCGAGTTTGGCCGCGAGGTTGGCACCGGCCGCGGCTGCACTGCCGAGATCGACGACATCCGGGCCGTAGCCGTCGAGGCTGATGCGCAGGCTGGTGTGGGTGGCGTCGGGCAGGGTGTCGAGATCGGTGGCGGCAAAGGCGCCGCTGGTCAGCGTTGCCGGGTCAGGCAGTGGCACCGGGCGAATGCTGGCGACGGCATCGACTTCGACGCCGCCATTGGCGACGCCGAGCTTGAGCACGCCAGCGGCGTTGTTGCTGCTGCCGGGCAGGATGCGGACGGACGAGAATTCGCCGCCGGTACCGGAGGCCATGACCAGCGTGCTGCCACTGCGCGTGCAGGAAAAATCATCCAGCGCAGCCTTGCCGCCGGCCTGCGCCTTGACCTTGAGGCGGATCGCTTCGGCCAGCGCGGTGAGGCGCTGGGTTGCAGTGCCGCCGGCAATGTCGGCCGGCAGCGTGATGCTGACGGTGACCGGCGGCAGGCCGTTGACCACGACGCGGAAATCGGTGTGGGTGGCGTCGAGCAGGGTCTGGACATCGGCCAGCGTGCCGCTCGTCGAGGTGCCGGCTGCCAGGCCGTTGAGCGTCAGCTGGGGAACGTCCCGGCTGATCTTGACCAGCTGCGACACGCCATTGACCAGATCGGGCAGGTAGCGGGCATCGGCCGAGTTCATCGAGACATTCGCATACTGTTCGGCCCGGCCGTCGCTGCTGCGGATGAACGTAATGTTGAAGGTGCTGCCCGGATTGGCTGTCGCATGATCGACGCGGACCTGGATGCTGTTGCCCGAAGCGCCGGCATCAAGCGCCGTGACGGTCAGGACTGTAATGGGCGTCGCGTTGAGCAGTGCCCGGCTGGCTGGCGCGGCGCTCTTGACGACACGGACGATCCACGCATCGGTGCCGCCGTTGATGAAGAACTGGCGCACCCCGTAGCTCATCTCGGAATCGGCCGAAAGGCCGCCGAAAGCGCGCTCGAAATCGGCAAAGCTGAAAATTCGGGTGGCCTTGTTGATCGGCCCTCGGGACGCGGCGCCGAGGAAGGCGGCGACCGAGGTGGCGACGCCGGCAATGGTGCGGACTCCGCTCGAAACTTCCTGGATATAAACCCCGGGGGAAGCAAGCTGTACGGGCATGACGGGCTCCTTTCTGCGGGACGGCCAGCGGCCATTCCATTCACGATCTCATCGATACTTCTGCCGGCCCCGGCGATGTTTGCGGAAACAATGCTCCCGCTGCCATCCGGGTTACCACCAAAAATCCCTCAAGTCGGGATCGAAGGGCGGGGCGGATCATCGATCCAGCCACGCCAGGGCAGGAGCCCTGAATATCTGCCCCGTGTCATCGAGTGACGCGGGTGAAAGTGTCATTGCCTGCTTTGTAAGGCCGGCCGAATGCGGTCGAATATGAAGCCTGTTACAACATCGTGCTGCGTCAGAAAGTTCGTTCTAAAAAGTTGTGGTTTCTGGATTTGCTGCCCTACGGAATTCAATGTGAATTAGCGTATAAGCATATTTGCATGCGGTTTCGGGTCAAACTGAAACAGTGTTGTAAGGCGGTGGACGGTGATGATGAGGAAATAGTTCAATTCATCATGAATAAAAATATTTATTCATGCGAAATATATTCGATGGTTTCCGGAAAGTCACCTGTCATTTTGTTGGCCGTGCGGAGAGACGCATGCAGACTCGTGCCAGGTCTCTTTCGGCCAATTGTTTTTTGCCGGTGCCGCTTCAGTTCGCGGCGGTCCGGTCCCGGGGCGTGTTTTGTTCCGACCAGAATCGCGCAACCTGGTCTGCCGTGATGCGTCTCTTTTTGACGCCGTCAGCGAGTACCTTTTCGGCGTCGGCCTTGCGGCCGTAGATGAGATAGACCTCAGCTTCGACCAGCGGGCAGATTTCTTCTTCCATGGCGAGCAGTTCGGACTGATCCGGCCGTGAAAAAACCGAGGAATCAAATTTCGGGTATTGCACCGGCGCGCTGTCGGTTTTCCTGAAGAAGGGCATCAGGATGGAAAGGCTGATCTGCCGCATGAAGCCGGTGACCGGCGCGAAGTGTGGTGTCTTGTGTGTCATGTTGATTTGGCCCTGGTCTATGCATGGGTGAGGTACTCCGTTTGCTATCGCAACTACCGGGCCAAGTTGCAAGGTGTTGATATTCAATGGATTTGTTTTGTGCGCTGGTGGCGTGCTGTCGCTGCATGGCGACAGCCAAACGCCAGAATCTAGCCAGACCCCGGTATTTGCCGGGCTTTGACCTGTCTCTGAATCACGACAACATCGGGAGTTGGCGTTGGCGTTCGCCGTTGAGCAACGATCAGCCGAGCAGCGTGACGACGATTTCCCGACTATGTCCCTGCGTCCGGTGCTCGAACAGGTAGATGCCCTGCCAGGTGCCGAGCAGCAGGCGGCCGTCGGCAAAGGGGACGGTCAGCGAAACGCCGGTCAGTAGCGAACGGGCGTGGGCGGCCATGTCGTCATCGCCTTCGAGGTCGTGGCGATAGGCCGGGTCGCCGTCCGGCGCCCAGCGTTGCATGAGGGTTTCGAGATCGTGGCGGACGCTGGCGTCGGCGTTTTCGGTGATGGCCAGGCCGCAACTCGTATGGCGTACGAAAATATGGGCAATTCCGGCGTTGACCGTGGCATTCCTGACCACGGCGGCGATTTCCTCGGTTATTTCAAGCGAACCGCGCCCGCGGGTGGTGATGGCGAGTTGATGTTGCTCGGCCATGCTGCCGCTCAGTCCTTCTTGAGCAGGCCTTGCAGCGCGGCGAACGGGTTGTGCGTGGCGCCGCCACCGCGCTTGGTGCTGGTGTCGGTGTAGCCGCGGTCGGCCTCAATCTGCTTCTGGTGCTCGTTGTCGTGGCAGTAAATGCAGAGCAGTTCCCAGTTGCTGCCATCGTTCGGGTTGTTATCGTGGTTGTGGTCGCGATGGTGAACGGTCAGTTCGCGCAGATTGGTCGTGGTGAATTCACGGGCGCAGCGGCCGCAAATCCACGGATAGATTTTCAGGGCGCGTTCGCGGTAGCCCTCGGCGCGGGTGTCGGCGGCTTTACGGGCGTCGGCGACGATCTTGTCGAGGCGTTTGTGATCGATTGAGCTCATGGCTGGAATCCGTTGATGTCGGGGTAAATATTAACCTGCGTCTGAAGGGCCGCGACGGGAGATCTCAGATTCCCAAGCGCTTGAAAAAGTCCCTGACCATGCCTGGCAGCGATTCCACGTCCAGCTCTTTGACCCCCGTGTCACTGTTGAATTCGTCGTAGATCCAGTCGCCGTTGACGAAGGAGACACCAGCCGGTGGCGATCGTTCGCTGACCGGCTTGCCGGCGAGCGCCTGGCGCATGTAGTCGATCCAGATCGGCAGGGCCAACGTTGCGCCAAACTCCCGGGCACCCAGGGATTTGGGCTGGTCGAAACCCATCCAGGCAACGGCGACGACATCGCTGGCGTAACCGGCAAACCAGCCGTCGAAGGCATCGCTCGTCGTCCCGGTCTTGCCCGCTACGTCGGGGCGCCCGAGGCGCTGTCCAGCCAGAGCGCCGGTACCGGTATGGGCAACTTCGCGCAGCATGCTGTCCATGATGAAGGCGTTGCGGCTGTCGATGACCCGTTGTTCGTCCTGCCGGACAAGTGGCTGCGGCGTTTCCTGCAACACGTTGCCGCGGCTGTCAGTGATCTTCTCGATCAGGTGCGGCGTGACTTTGTAGCCGCCATTGGCGAACACGGCGTAGGCCGCAGCCATCTGCAGCGGCGTGACCGAACCGCTGCCCAGGGTCATGGTCAGGTCGGCCGGATGCTTGGTGGCATCGAAGCCGAAGCGCGTCAGATAGTCGCGCCCGTATTGCGGCGTGATCGCCCGCAAGAGCCGCACGGCGACGACGTTTTTCGAACGGGCGAGGGCGCGGCGCAGGCTGATCGGGCCATCGTAGCCGTCATCGTTCTGCGGATCCCAGGTTTTGCCGTTGTCGCCGGCCGGCAGCGAGAGCGGCGCATCCTCGACCTGGGTGGCCGGTGAATAACCTTTTTCCAGCGCCGCCGAATAGACGAAGGGCTTGATGCTCGATCCCGGCTGGCGCCAGGCGCTGGTGACATGGTTGAACTGCTTGCGCGAAAAATCGAAGCCGCCGACCAGAGCGCGATAGGAGCCGTCTTCGGCGTTAATGGCGACAAAGGCCGCTTCGACCTCAGGCATCTGGCTGATCGACCAGCGGCCCTTGGCGTCGCGGCTCGCCCGGATGACCGAACCGACGCGAATCCGGGTCCCATCCTTGACGTTGGCCTGCAGGGCGCGGGCAACGAAACGCAAGCCGTCACCGGTGACTTCGATGGTGTCGCCGGAGGCCGGTTCGGCCCGGACTTTCTTGCCAGAGACTTCGGTGACGACCGCGGCGATCAGGTTGTCGCTGTTCGGGTGCTTGGCCAGGATGCGGTCGATGGCGTCGTCGCGCTCGTCTTCGTCATCCGGCAGGTCGATGAAATCTTCCGGCCCGCGGTAGCCGTGGCGCTGGTCGTAGGCCAGCACGTTGCTGCGCAGGGCATTGTAGGCAGCGTTCTGCTCGGCACCGTTGAGCGTGGTGTACACGTTGAAACCACGCGTGTAGGTCTCATCCTGGTATTGCGCGAAGACCTCCTGACGCACCATTTCGGCGACATGGTCGGCATGCACGGTCAACAATTGTCGGTCGCTGATCTTGAGGGGCTGGGCCACCGCCTCGGTGTATTGCGCTTCGGTGATTTTGCCAAGCACGCGCAGGCGCTTGAGGACCAGCCCCTGACGGGCCTTGGCGCGGACAGGATTGACGGCAGGGTTGTGCTTGGCCGGGTTTTGCGGGATGCCGGCGAGCATGGCAGCTTCAGCCAGCGTCAGCTCGGGCAGTGCTTTGTTGAAATAAGTCCGGGCGGCGCTGGCGAAGCCGTGGGTGCGCTGGCCGAGGTAAATCTGGTTCATGTACAGCTCAAGGATCTGGTCCTTGGTCAGCGCCGACTCGATGCGATAGGCGAGCAGCGCTTCGGTCAGCTTGCGCTTGACGGTCTTTTCCCGGGTCAGGAAGAAATTGCGCGCCACCTGCATGGTGATCGTCGATGCGCCCTGATGAAAACCGCCAGTCAGATCGGCGACCAGCGCCCGCGTGACGCCCCGGTAATCGACGCCGCCATGCTCGTAGAAGCGCGAATCTTCGATGGCCAGCAGGGCATCCTTCATGACCTGCGGGATTTCCTGGATGGGTACGAAATCGCGGCGTTCCTCGCCGAATTCGCCGAGCAGCGCGCCGTCCGCCGTGTAGATGCGGAGCGGAATTTTCGGCCGATAGTCGGTCACGATATCCAGCGGCGGCAGGCTGGGCAGTACTGTCAGCAGCATGTAGGCGAACAGCGCGACGAGCAGCAAGGCGCCGTTGACACCGATGGCGACGAGGGTGCGCGGCAGCTGGTCGCGATAGTTGGCCGTGGCCAGCGGGAGCGTCAGGAATTTGACGATGGTCGAAAAAAAACTCAATTGCAATCCTGCCAGGCGTGCCTGGCGAACAAGTGTCCGGCGGGCGGTTTATGGCGCTGGTTGGCCAGTCGCCGAGGCCGCTAGTTTAGCCGCAATGCGCAGCGTGGACCGCTGGCCGCGCCCCGATCCTGTCCGTAGAATCCGGATTCACCCATTTACCAGGCGTCACCACCATGCCCCGCATCAAGATCGAGCTACCCGAACACTTCAGCTTCTCGACCGACATTCCCATTTATATCGGCCACATCAACTACGGTCACCACCTCGATAACGCCCAGTTGATCGCATTGGTGGCCGAGGCGCGAGTGCGTTTTTTCAAGTCGCTGGGTTACACCGAACTTGATGTTGAAGGCGTCGGCATCGTCGTCGCCGATGTGGCGGCGCAATACCGCTCGGAAGCCTTCCACGGCGAAACGCTGGTCGTCGAAATGGGCGCCAACGATTTCAACAAATACGGCTGCGACCTCGTCTGGCGCCTCAGCGACAAAGCCAGCGGCCGTGAAGTGGCGCGCGGCAAGCACGGCATCATGTTCTTCGACTACACCGCCCGCAAGGCCACCTCGGTGCCGCCGGGCTTCCTTGCCAAGGTCGGCGCCTGATGATTCCGATCCGTTACGTCGAGCCGGTCTTCCGTCCGCCGAGCGAGGCGGAATCGCTGATCCTGCCGGTGACGGATGGCTGTTCGTGGAACAAATGCACGTTTTGCGAGATGTACACGGCGCCGCAGAAGAAATTCCTGGCGCGCAGCGAGGATGAGGTGCTCGAAAGCATACGGCTGATCGGGCAGAGTTACGGCGGGGAGATCCGCCGGGTTTTCCTCGCTGACGGCGATGCGCTGGTGCTACCGACCCGGCGGCTGATTGCCATTCTCGATGCGATCCGCACGCACCTGCCGGCCGTGCGGCGGATTTCGTCGTATTGCCTGCCGCGCAATCTGCGAAAAAAGTCGCAGGCGGAAATCGATGAGCTGGCTGCGGCCGGGCTGAAAATGGTCTATGTCGGCGCCGAGTCGGGCGACGATCAGGTGCTTGCTGCGGTCGACAAGGGCGAAACCTTTGAAACTACCCGCGAGGCGCTCGACAAACTCGGCGCGGCGGGTATCACCCGTTCGGTAATGATTCTGAACGGGCTGGGTGGCAAGGCATTGTCGATGCAGCACGCGGAAAATTCGGCGCGGCTGGCCAATGCGACACAGCCGGAATATCTGGCGACACTGGTCGTCAGCTTTCCGCAGGGCGAGGAGCGTTTCCGCGCCGGTTTTCCAGGCTGGGAAGCGCTCGATCAGCATGAGCTGTTCGTCGAGATGGAGCGTTTTTTGTCCGGGCTGGAACTCAAGCGGACGGTGTTTCGCAGCGATCACGCTTCGAACTGGCTGGTGCTCAAGGGCACGCTCGGTGCCGACAGGGAACGTCTGTTGCAGCAGGTCCGCCAGGCCATCGCTGCGCCCGAAGGCGCCCGCCTGCGCCCGGCTTGGGCGCGTGGGCTTTAACCATCGAAGTTTCCATGCTCTTGCCGTAGTCAAGCTATAAAACCCCGGCTTGGTCGCCGTGCCTTGTGTCGTCCTGTTGCCCGGTCATTCTGTTGCCCGGTCATTCTGTTGTACTTCAAATTTGAAAACGCCATACTGCCTTTGCAAGGCACTGCGGTTGATTCACCAATTGAATTATCTGGCCGGGCTGCTGTCCAGTGATTCCGTTGTCGCGGCCATGCAGCCGGCCATGAGCCGACTGGCGCTCAAACTTTGTGAGGAAATGATGACCAATAAAATGATTCCCACGCTGGTGTTGGCTGGACTTCTGACCGGCTGCGCGACGACCGTTACCCACACTTCGCTGACTGATAGCACCCTGTTGGCCCAGGCTTCGTCAGGGGCGCTGGCCATCAGCGACGGAGCCGTCATTACCGACAACGATGCTTCCTTCCTGTCCAAAATCCGCTTGGTCGAGGAGGCAAAGTCGTCGCTTGACCTCACTTACTATATTTACGCCGACGACCAGAGTTCTGCGGTGCTCTCCGAGGCGCTGATCGCCGCAGCCCGGCGCGGCGTGAAAGTTCGCCTGCTCACCGACTATCAAACCAATTACAAGCGCCTGGATATGTTCACGGCCATGGAACGACGCGGCAATTCGGGCAAGGGTAGCCTGGCGGTACGTTTCTACAACCGGCCGACACGGAACATCGTCAAGGATGCCGTTTACATGACCATGGGTTGTGGTCAGGCTGGGGCAGCCACCAAAGAGGCCTGCTCCGCCGACAAGATGGCGGCTGTGGAAAAGCTGTTTGCCGACGAGCAGATTGAAGGCGTGCCGGCCGCAACCATCAATGCTTCCAACGTCAACACCGGGCCTTCCGGGCTGCTGCTCTCGGGGCTCTATGGCCGGAATGCCAACCTGATGACGCTGGCCATCCAGCAGGGACAGAACATCGATCCGAAAGCTGCCGGCCAGGCTGGCAAGGCGACGCCCGAGCAAAAAGAAAGCCTCAAAAAGCTGGGCAAACTGTACTGGCAGTCGCGCACCGCTCCTGTTTTTCAGCGTGTGCAGGCGAACCTGGGGCTATTGATGGCGGAGCAGTTGTACTCCAGCCAGATTGTGCCGGTGAAAAACGAGCTGTTTTCAGCCCTGCCGATTGACCGCAAATTCAGTGCAGAAGAAAAGCTGGACTGGGATCACATCACCGACTTCACTCACCAGAAACTCCTGCTCGCTGACTCGAGCCGGGTGCAACTGGGCGGGCGCAATGTCGAAAATTCCTACCACATGCATCCCAATCCCCTGATCGAAAAGTATGTCTTCATGGACACCGATCTGGTGGCTACGCTGACCGGCGATGGCGGCAAGGTCATCGCAGATGCTTTCGACGGGCTGTGGAACTTCAAGAGGATGGTGGCGACCCTGGACGAGATTCGCACCCATGCACCCGACGATGTGCTGTGGAATCTGGAAGCCTATACGACGGCTGAAAACGCCTGCACCAAACTGAAACCGGGTGCCAAACATGACGCCTGCGTCAATGGCAAGTTCAAGCTCGCTGCCATGAGCCTGGATCAGCGCGTCGAAGCGGCGACCCAGCGCATGGCGCAGAATGCAAAGGCCTACAAGACGGCTTACGCCGGAACTGTCCAGTCAAGCCAGCACCTTGCCGTCGACACCTCGGCGCGCCTTTACTACCTTGAGAACCTGCCTTTCGACAAACGCCTGCCACCCGCCAGTCGCGTTCGGCTCTACGGCGCCCAGGCTGGCCAGGAGGGTGATAGCGGCAAACACATCACCGAAATCTGGCTACAGGCGCTCTCCGGCATCTGTAGCAAAGCGACCGTCGACCAACCCCAGATGGTCATTCTGCACAGTGCCTATTTCTTCCCGCCGGCCAATCTTGCATCCAGCCTGGCCGCCCTCGTCGATGGCAAGCAGGATTGTTCACACGTCACGGTAAGAGTGATCACCAATTCACTGGCCACCACCGACCTGACCCCGGTCAATTTGCTGGCACGCCATGCCATCAAGGCATTTGCCGAGGTGACCGGCTTGCAGCATGGGACAAGCCGGGCCGCCCGCTTTGAATACTACGAATACCAACCGCCGGTCGGGAACCATAACCTCTCACTGCACAGCAAGGTTTCACTCTTCGGCGACCAGCTGATCGTCGGCTCGGCCAACGCAGACGTGCGCAGCTACATGATGGACACCAACAACGCCATGCTGGTGAACAACGCGCCCAAGCTCGTCGCGGCCTATCGCAGCTTCGTTGACAACATCCTGGCAACGCCGGGAAGGGTGAAACGGGAAAACAGCTACTTTGTCAGCACGCCCCGCTCGACCATGATCCAGGAAGACTTGGAAAGCCTGCACGCGACACTCAAGAAATACCACATGGACAAGCGTCTGGATGCCGAGCAGATGAAGACGCTGGATAGCCGCTTCCTTGGCTTGCTCGATGCGGCCTACAACCTGACGCGGGCGGCCATTGATCCGAATGCCAGCGAAGCCGCTCGCCGCGACGCTCAACAGAAATTCAATGACTTGTTCCAGCCGATTTGATTATTAGGCGATTTTGATTTTATTTGGCAGGGGTTTCCGCGCTGGCGCGGAGCCCCAGCCAGTCGAAACTATTTCATTTTTAGCCGAAATTTCCGGTTGACCGTGGGAATGGGCAAACCCGGGCCTAAACCGCTTTGCCAACCCGCAAGGCGCTAAAAATCGCCAGAGTCTGCAGCACGGCAATGCCAATCAACACCTCGCCAAACCGCCGCCCATCCATTAGCCCGCCAAAGATGACCGGCGCCATGGCCAGCCCAAGGTCCAGCCCGGAATAGACGAAGCCATAAACCCGTCCATAGGCTGATTTGCCAAAGCGCGCCGTCGCCGCCTTGCGCACCAGCAGATCACGCGACGGCCCGGCGACGCCGGTACAGAAGCCGATGCCACCCATCAGCGGCAGGATGGTCCAGCCCGGAAGGATGCCGATGGCGAGCAGGACGGCGAGCAGGGCGGCGATGCCGAGGGCGCCGGCGATCAGGTTTTCGTGGGCGTTCTTCTGGGCGAGGAAGCCGCCGAGGATGATGCCGGCGGCGCCACCGACCAGATAGGTCGACAGGGCCAAGGCGGCCGTCGTCAGCGACAGGCCGTAGATGGCCTGCAGGATGGGGCTGGCGAAGTTCTGGATGGCGCCGAATGCCGCCGTGATGAGCAGGAAAAAGAGGAAACACAGCCAGACAGCACGCGAGCCGAGGAAGGCGAAGGTCGGCGATTTCGCTTCGTCGCTTTTAAGTGCCCGATGGTCATGTGCTTCGTTGATGGCTTCCCGGCGCCAGAAGAGCAGGGCAAGGGCGACGATGGCAACCAGGCTGGCGCCGAGCGCCGCATTGCGCCAGCCATAGGCCGCGGCGATCCCGGTCATGAAGACCGGCGCCGCGGCCCAGCCGAGGTTGCCGGACAGGCCGTGCACCGAAAAGGCGTGGCCGAGCCGGGCATGCGACACGCGGTGGTTGAGCACCGTGAAATCGGCCGGGTGAAAGACGCTGTTGCCGAGGCCGGCCAGTGCGGCGGAGGCGATCAGCATCGGGTAGCCGGTGGCGAAATGCAGCACGACGCCGGCCAGCGCAAAGCAGCTGATCCCCCCGCCGAGCACCCGCGCCGCGCCGAAGCGGTCAACGAGAAAGCCGGCCATCGCCTGGCCGATGCCGGAGACGATGAAAAATACGGTCATCGTCATGCCGATGCCGGTGAAACTGAGGTCGAAGTCCTGCATGAGCCACGGAAAAAGCGGCGGCAGCAGCAGGTGGAAAAAGTGCGAAACACCATGCACGAAGCCGATCAGGGTGATCACTTCGATGTCGCTGCGCTGGGGTGCGGGCAGGGTGGCGGTCGTCATGGCGAAAGTCCGAGTAAAACGTTAAGGATTACAGTCTAGCGTTGCAAGCCATTGACCGTGATGCGACATTCGGACAAAAATTATCGCAATGCAGACAGACCTCTCCTTCGACGCCGTACCCCGCCGCGCCCCAACCGCCGAGTTGCCGATGACGGTCAACCTGCGTTGCCCGCCGGCCGATGTCTATGTGCCGCCGCATCGCCACGACTGGGCGCAGCTGGCCTATCCGCTGCGCGGCGGCATCCGCATTTCGGCGGCCGGCATGACCTGGCTGGTGCCCGCCTTGCGCGCCGTGTGGATTCCGCCGCATATCGAGCACGATCTGCTCATGCTCGGCGAAGTCGAATTCCGCACCGTTTATATCGCCCCCGAAGTGGCCCCGCTGCCGCTCGATACCTGTTCGGTGATCGAGGTTTCCGACTTGATGCGGGCGCTTTTCGAGGCGCTGAGCGAGGCTGACGGCGACGGCCAGGAGGCGTCGCAGCGCCAGCGTCAGGTGACGGCATTGCTGCTCACCGAAATCCGCCGCGCGCCGCCGCTCTCGCTGGGTTTGCCGATGCCGCAGGACCGGCGTCTGCAAGCCTTGTGTCAGGCGCTGATCGATGATCCCGCTTCCGCGCTTTCGCTGGCCGAATGGGCAGCCCGCGTCGGTGCCAGCGAGCGGACACTGGCCCGCCTCTTCGTCAGCGAACTGAACCTGAGCTTCGGCGCCTGGCGCCAGCAATTGCGCCTGGCCCGGGCGCTCGACCTGATCGGCCGCGGCCGCCCGTACGGCGAAGTCGCGGTGGAACTGGGCTACGCAAGCCAGGCCGCCTTCTCGGCCATGTTCAAGCGCGCCTTCGGCGTGCCACCGGGGCGCTTCATGCAAGAACGCAGCACGCCGCCCACAGGCGAACTGCGTAACGACTGACCAGAGAGATCGGAACTGTAGCAGCCGGCAGGGCAATTGCATGAACGTGGACTCCCTCCCCTTCAAGGGGAGGGTTGGGGTGGGGATGGGGCGAAATTGCCCGTTGCGTTACATGGAATGGTCCATTTCCTCCTGCGGCGGACACAGCTACACTGCGCCTTTTGCTGACGGATGCATAACGATGGAACGCTGCCCCTGGTGCGAAGGATTCGACCTCTACCGCGAGTATCACGACACCGAATGGGGCCTGCCGCTGCGCGATGATCGCGCCTTGTTCGAACTGCTGATCCTCGAAGGCGCACAAGCCGGCTTGTCCTGGGCCACCGTGCTCAAGAAGCGGGCGCACTACCGGCAGGTATTCGACAACTTCGACCCGCACAAAATTGCCCGCTACGACGAGCAAAAAGTCGCCGCCCTTCTGGCCGACCCCGGCATCATCCGCAACCGCGCCAAGATCGCTGCGACAATCCAGAACGCCAGAGCCTACTTGGCGCTGACCGCCGAGGGGCAATCGTTCAGCGATTTCCTGTGGTCTTTTGTCGACGGGGCACCGGTGCAAAACGCCAGGTCATCGTTGGCCGAAGTCCCCGCCAAAACCGCCCAATCCGACGCCCTGAGCAAAGCCTTGACCCGTGCCGGCTTCAAGTTTGTTGGCTCGACGATTTGCTACGCCTTCATGCAGGCAACGGGGATGGTCAATGATCATTTGGTCAGTTGTCCGCGGTATGAGGAAGTGCAGGGGCGCTGATTTTTGCAATGCTCGTCGTGGCTGTGCATGCTGTTGTCGGCGCCAATACCCCGGAGCCTCGAACTGCTCAGAAACGCGGCTTTCCCACCGTGAAAACCGGATAATGGCGGCCAATTCGTTTTGAACGCTATTTTGGAAGCCCCGCATGGAAATCAAGGTCAACTTTCTCGACAAGCTTCGTCTTGAAGCCAAGTTCGACGACTTCACGGTCATCGCCGATCAGCCCATCCGCTACAAGGGCGATGGCTCGGCGCCGGGGCCGTTCGATTACTTTCTGGCTTCATCGGCCTTGTGTGCGGCTTACTTCGTGAAGCTGTACTGCGACACGCGCAACATCCCAACCGAAAACATCCGCCTGTCGCAGAACAACATCGTCGATCCGGAAAACCGTTACCAGCAGATTTTCAAGATCCAGGTCGAATTGCCGGCGGATATTTCCGCCAAGGACCGGCAGGGTATTTTGCGTTCCATCGACCGTTGTACGGTGAAAAAGGTGGTGCAAACCGGGCCCGAGTTCGTGATCGAGGAGGTCGAAAATCTGGATGCCGATGCGCAGGCCTTGCTGACGCTAAGTCCGGATTCGGCAGCGAGCACCTATATCGCCGGCAAGGATCTGCCGCTGGAGCAGACCATCGCCAACATGTCCGGCGTTTTGGCCGGCTTGGGCATCAAGATCGAAATCGCTTCCTGGCGCAATCTGGTGCCCAACGTCTGGTCGCTGCATATCCGCGATGCGCATTCGCCGATGTGTTTCACCAACGGCAAGGGTGCAACCAAGGAAAGTGCGCTGGCGTCGGCGCTGGGCGAATTCATCGAGCGGGCGAATTGCAATCACTTCTACAACGACCAGTTCTGGGGTGAAGAGATTGCCAACACCGCCTTCGTGCACTACCCGAACGAGCGCTGGTTCAAGCCGGGCCGCAAGGATGCGTTGCCGGCCGGGATTCTCGACGAATACTGCCGACAGATTTACAACCCCGATGGCGAGCTGCGCGCCTCGCATCTCTATGACACCAATTCCGGCAATACCGAACGCGGCATCTGCGCGCTGCCCTATGTGCGCCAGTCTGACGGCGAAACGGTCTATTTCCCGACCAACCTGATCGACAACCTGTTCCTGAGCAATGGCATGAGCGCCGGCAACACGCTGGTCGAATCGCAGGTCCAATGCCTGTCGGAAATTTTCGAACGGGCGGTCAAACGCGAAATTATCGAAGGCGAAATCGCCTTGCCCGATGTGCCGCCGGAAGTGCTGGCCAAATATCCCGGCATCCTGGCCGGCATCGAGGAACTGGAAAAGCAGGGCTTTCCGGTGCTGGTCAAGGATGCGTCGTTGGGCGGCGAATTTCCGGTGATGTGCGTCACCCTTATGAACCCGCGTACCGGCGGCGTGTTTGCCTCCTTCGGTGCACACCCGAGCCTGGAAGTCGCGCTGGAACGCAGCCTGACCGAGTTGCTGCAAGGGCGCAGTTTTGAAGGCCTGAACGACCTGCCGCGGCCGACCTTTGAAAGTAATGCCGTCACCGAGCCGAACAACTTCGTCGAACACTTCATCGATTCCAGCGGCGTCGTCTCCTGGCGCTTCTTCAGCGCCAAGGCCGATTACGAGTTCGTTGAATGGGACTTTTCAGGCCACGGCGAAAACTCTAACGCCGACGAAGCCGCCACCTTGTTCGGCATTCTCGAAGACATGGGCAAGGAAGCCTACATGGCGGTCTATGACCAACTCGGCGCCACCGCCTGCCGCATCCTGGTGCCGGGTTATTCCGAAATCTATCCGGTAGAAGACCTGATCTGGGACAACACCAACAAGGCGCTGGCCTTCCGCACCGATATCCTGAACCTGCATCGCCTCGACGATGCCAGCCTCGAAGCCCTGCTCGAACGTCTGGAAGACAGCGAACTCGACGATTACACCGACATCATCACCTTGATCGGCGTCGAGTTTGACGAGAACACGGCCTGGGGTCAGCTGACGATTCTCGAGTTGAAGCTGCTGATCAATCTCGCCTTGCAGCAATTCGAAGCGGCGCACGAACTGGTGGGCACTTTCCTGCAATACAACGAAAACACGGTCGAGCGCGGATTGTTTTATCAGGCCTTGAACGTGGTGCTTGAGGTGCTGCTGGATGACGAGCTGGACCTGGCCGATTACGAGGTCAATTTTCGCCGAATGTTCGGCGACCCGCGGATGGACGCGGTGCTGGGCTCGGTGGACGGTAGCGTGCGCTTCTTCGGTTTAACGCCAACGAGCGTGAAACTGGAAGGGCTCGACAGGCACCAGCGCCTGATCGACAGCTACAAAAAACTGCACGTGGCACGGGCCAGTTCTGCGCGGTAAGTCAAGGTTCGCCTAAGCCGGGTTGCGGACATAGGGCAAACCTCAGCCGCTTCTTACGCCCCATCCTTCTCCAACTTCAGTGACGCCGAGTTGATGCAGTAGCGCACCCCGGTTGGTGCCGGGCCGTCGTCGAAGACGTGGCCGAGGTGGGCTCCGCAGTCGTGGCAGGTGACTTCGGTGCGGATCATGCCGACGCTGCGGTCGACGTGTTCGTCAATCAGTTTTTCGTCGTTCGGTGTGTGAAAGCTCGGCCAGCCGCAGCCGGAATCGAACTTGGCTTCCGAGCGGAAGAGCGGGGCGCCGCAGCAGATGCAGTGGTAGGTGCCTTCTTCGTGGGTGTCCCAGTATTTGCCGGTGAAGGCGCGTTCGGTGCCTTTCTGGCGGGCGACGCGGTATTCGGTTTCATCGAGCTGGGCACGCCATTCGGCGTCGGTTTTTTCGATTTTCGGCATGCTTTTTTCCTCGTGGTGGCCAAGTCTGACCAGCGTGGCAGGCGTAGGTTCAGGCGGTTTGGCTCTGGCGAAACTGGGCGACATCGCGGCCCGGCGGGATGCCGAACATGCGGCGATATTCGCGGTTGAATTGCGAGGGGCTTTCGTAGCCGACGTGGTGCGCCGCCGAGGCGGCATCGGTATCGCTGACCAGCATCAGGCGGCGGGCTTCCTGCAGGCGCAGCTGCTTCTGGTATTGCAGAGGCGTCATGGCGGTCAGCGCCTTGAAATGATGGTGCAGCGACGAGCGGCTCATATTCGACAGGCTGGCCAGGCGTTCGATGCTGAGCGGCTGGTTGAGGTTGGTTTTCAGCCAGTCGATGGCGCGGACGATCTGGTGGCTGTGGCTGCCACTGGCGGTGGCTTGGCGCAGGCGCGAACCGAGGGGGCCGGCGAGCAGGCGGTAGAGCAGTTCGCGCTCGATGATCGGGGCGAGCACCGGGATGTCGGCTGGCGTATCGAGCAATCTGGCCAGGCGCAGAGCGGTGTTCTGGATGTCGACGCTGAGCAGGCCGACGGCAATGCCACGGTCAACGCCTTCCACGGCCCGATTTTTGGGCATGGCGGCGGTCAGTTCGTTGATCTTCAGTGGGTCGATGGCGAGCCCCAGGCCAAGGTAGGGCTCGGTGATGGAGGCCTGTGTGATGCGCGCAAAAATCGGCAGATCGACCGATGAAATGAGGTAATGGCGGGCGTCGTAGTCGTAGGTGTCGTCGCCGACCGTGATGCGCTTGGCGCCCTGGGCCATCATGGCGAACACCGAGGTCATGATGGCGCAGTTCGGCACGTCGGTGTTCGATCCGCGGAAAAGCTTGAGGTCGGGAATGGCCGTGTCGACAGCGCCGTCAGCCGGGCAGTGGCGGCTGATGATGGCGGCGAGTTCCGCGCGCTGGCGCGCCAGATCGGCGTTTTCCATGGCGTTGGAATCATTTGGGCGGGGCGTGGTCAGAACGGCAGTATCCATGACCGGAGAGTAGCGGTTTTGGCGCTGGCCGGCGAGAGGCTGCGGACATGTTCTGGAGGATCAGGCAATAAATCTGCACGATTGGGTTATCGCTTGCCGCCTTGCCTCGCCCACACTATTCGCACAAACAGCAGCCACGGGATGGCTGCTGATCCCCTTCCGACGAGGAGTATGCAGATGATCAAACTGACTATTAACGGCAAGGCACATCAACTCGATGTGGCGCCCGATACGCCGCTGCTCTGGGCGCTGCGCGACACCTTGCAGATGACCGGAACGAAATATGGTTGCGGCCAGGCGCTGTGCGGCGCCTGCACGGTGCATGTCGATGGCACCCCGGTGCGCGCCTGTTCGACGCCGGTCTCGGCGGTGGTTGGGCGCAAGATCAGGACCATCGAGGCGGTCGATACCGAGCGCGTCGGCAAGGTGGTGCAGGAAGCCTGGCGCAAGCTTGATGTCGTGCAGTGCGGCTACTGCCAGTCCGGCCAGATCATGAGCGCCGTGGCGCTGCTCAGCCAGAACCGCAAGCCGACCGATGCAGACATCGATACCGCCATGTCGGGCAACCTGTGCCGCTGCGCGACCTATGTGCGCGTTCGCGCTGCCATCCATGAAGCCGCCCAAGCGCTGGCCTGAGGAGATACATCATGAGCGAAATCGTTATTGAAAACCTCAGCCGTCGCCGTTTCCTGCAAGGCAGCGCCGGCCTGACGCTGGGTTTCTGCCTCCCGGCCGTCGCAGCCGCCGCTGCAGGCAAATTGGGTGCCGTTGCCACGGTCAACGCCGAAATTAACGCGTTTTTGAAAATCGGCAGCGACAACAGCGTGACGGTCATGTCCAAGCACCTCGAAATGGGGCAGGGCACCTACACCGGCCTGGCCACCATCCTGGCCGACGAGCTCGATGCCGACTGGAAGAACGTTCGTGTCGAAGGTGCCGCGGCCGATGCCAAGCGCTACAACAACACTTTCTGGGGCCCGGCCCAGGGCACCGGTGGCAGTACGGCGATGGCCAATTCCTGGGACCAGATGCGCAAGGCCGGGGCAAGTGGGCGGGCCATGCTGGTTTCGGCCGCCGCCAAGCGCTGGAATGTCGGCGCAGCGGAGATCGTCGTGCGCGACGGCATCGTCAGCCATGCCGGCAGCGGCCGCAAGGCGAGCTTTGGCGAACTGGCGCTCGATGCCGCCAAGGAAACCGTGCCGACTGAGGTCAAGCTCAAAGACCCCAAGGATTTTCGCCTGATCGGCAAGCAGGCCAAGCGCAAGGACAGCGCGGCCAAGACCAACGGCACGGCGCAATTCACGCAGGACGTTTTTCTGCCCGGCATGCTGGTTGCCGTGGTCGCCCATCCGCCGCAGTTCGGCGCCACGGTGAAGTCTTTCGACGCGACCAAGGCCAAAGCGATCAAGGGCGTCGTCGAAGTCGTGCAGATTCCGCAGGGCGTTGCCGTGCTGGCCACCGATACGTGGAGTGCCAAGAAGGGGCGCGATGCCTTGTCGGTCAGCTGGGACGACAGCAAGGCCTTCAAGCTGGGCAGCGACGAAATTCTGGCCAAGTACAAGGAAATGGCCAAAAAGCCCGGCCTGATTGCCGCGAACAAAGGCGACACGGCGAAAACCTTTGCCGGCGCCGCCAAGGTGCTCAGCGCTTCCTTCGATTTTCCCTACCTCGCTCATGCCGCGATGGAGCCGATGAACTGCGTCGTCCACCTCAAGGCCGATGGCTGCGAGGTGTGGAACGGCGAGCAGTTCCAGACCGTCGATCAGGGCCGGGTGGCTGCGCTGTTCGGCCTCAAGCCGGAGCAGGTCAAGCTCAACATGCTCTATGCCGGCGGCAGTTTCGGGCGCCGGGCCTGCACGCAGTCGGATTACGTGCAGGAGGCGGCGCATATCGTCAAGGCGATCAACGGTCGTGCCCCGGTCAAGCTGGTCTGGCTGCGCGAGGACGACATGCGCGGCGGTTTTTACCGGCCCATGTTCCACCACGCGCTGGAAGCGGCGCTCGATGGCAGCGGCAAGCTGGTCGGCTGGCATCACCGGCTGGTTGGCCAGTCGATCATTGCCGGCTCGCCGTTCGAAGGCATGTTGATCAAGGATGGCATTGACCACGTGTCGGTCGAAGGGGCGGCCAATCTGCCGTACGCCATTCCCAACCTGCTGGTCGATCTGCATACGCCAACCGATATCGGCGTGCCGGTGCTCTGGTGGCGCTCGGTCGGTTCCTCGCACACGGCCTACTCGACCGAGGTTTTCCTCGACCAGGTGGCGGCGGCGATGGGCAAGGACCCGGTGGCCCTGCGCCTCGAATTGCTGACCGAGCACCCCAAGCACGCCGGCGTACTCAAGCTGGTGGCCGAGAAAGCCAACTGGGGAACGCCGCTCAAGGCGGCCGCTGGCGAGCGGCGCGGCCGGGGCGTGGCAGTGCATGAATCGTTCAATTCCTTCGTCGCCCAGGTGGCCGAAGTGACGGTCAAAAAAGACGGCTCGATCAAGGTCGACCGCGTGGTGTGTGCGGTGGATTGCGGCACGGCGATCAACCCGGACAACATCCGTTCGCAGGTCGAAGGCGCTGTCGGGTTCGCGCTTTCGGCCGCCATGAGCGGAGAAATCACGCTCAAGGGTGGACGCGTCGAGCAGGGCAATTTCGATACTTACCCGCTACTGCGCATCGGCGACATGCCGAAGGTCGAAGTTCATATTGTTCCTTCAACCGCCGCCCCGACCGGCATCGGCGAACCCGGTGTACCGCCGCTGGCACCGGCCGTGGCCAATGCCATCGCTGCCGCCACCGGCAAGTTCCTGCACAAGATGCCGTTCAACACCGCCGAGTTGGTGGCCTGACATGGACAGCCTGGATACGCAGGTCCTTGACGCCGCCCGCAAGTGGGCGGCGGCCGGGCATCGCTTCGCGCTGATCACCGTCGTCCGGACCTGGGGTTCCGCCCCGCGGCCGCCGGGCGCCTGGATGATCCTGCGCGACGACGGGCAGGTGCAGGGCTCGGTTTCCGGCGGCTGCATTGAGGACGACCTGATCCGGCGGGCGGCGGACGGCGAGTTCGTGGGTGGAATGCCCCGACTGCTGCGCTACGGCGTGACGGCCGATGAAGCGCATCGCTTCGGCCTGCCCTGCGGCGGCACCTTGGAACTGGTGCTCGAACCAGCGCCCGATGCCGCCTTGCTCGAACAACTCGCCCAGCGCATCGGCACCGGCCAACTGGTGCATCGGCGGGTTGCGCTGGCCACCGGCGCGGTCAGCCTCGAAGGCGGCAGCGCCGGCGACAGCCAGCAATGGGACGGCGAAACACTGGTCACCCTGCACGGCCCGGCCTGGCGGCTGCTGATCATCGGCGCCGGGCAGATTTCGCGCTACCTGGCGACCATGGCGCAGGCCCTCGGCTATCGCGTTTATATCTGCGACCCGCGCAGCGAGTATGCCGACGGCTGGGACGTTCCCGGCACCGAGCGAATCGCCGCGATGCCCGACGATGCGGTGACCGAACTCAGCCTCGACCCGCGCAGTGCCGTGGTGGCGCTGACCCACGATCCCAAGCTCGACGACCTGGCCCTGCTCGAAGCCCTCAAGTCGCCAGCCTTCTACGTTGGCGCGCTCGGTTCGCAGGCCAACAACAGCAAACGCCGCGAACGACTGCTGCAGTATTTCGACCTGTCGCAAGCCGAAGTCGATCGCCTGCACGGCCCGGTCGGCCTGCCCATCGGCAGCCGCACGCCGCCCGAAATCGCCGTCTCCATCCTGGCCGAAATGACCGCTTTGAAAAATGGGCAAAATTTCCGGTTGACCGTGGAAGTCCCCGATCCCTACGCCTGTCGCGTCGTATGAGCCAGATTGTCGGTATTCTGCTGGCGGCCGGCAGTAGCCGGCGTTTCGGCGCCGACAAACGGCTGCATCCATTGCCCGACGGCACGCCGATGGCTCTCGCCTCGGCGCGGAATCTGGCTGCCGTTTGTGCCCGAACCATCGTCGTCATCCGGCCCGATGACACGGTACTGGCCAGCCTGCTGGTGGCCGAGGGGCTGGAAACAGTTGTCTGCGATGCGGCGGAGCAGGGCATGGGCCACAGCCTGAGCAGTGGCGTCGCAGAAAGCGCCGGTGCCGCCGGCTGGCTGGTCGCGCTGGCCGACATGCCTTACATCCAGCCGGCCAGTTACCACGCAGTTCTTCACGCCATGCAGGACTGGGCGGCGCTGGCCCGGCCGATCCACGATGGAAGTCCTGGTCATCCGGTCGCCTTCGGCGCGGCGCATCTCGACAAGCTACTGGCGCTGACCGGCGACCAAGGCGGCAAGGCCATTCTCGAGGCCGATCCGGTGGCAGTGGTGCTTTGCTCGGTCGATGATCCTGGCGTGCTCAAGGATATCGATGTGCCGATGCAAATCGAAACTCCGGGTAGTCCGGCCGGAGCGCTTTCCGCTTAGCCAAATGGCAGCCAGAGGCTGCGGGCAGGGCGGTTCTGGGCTATCATTCTCCAATTGCCGAGGACCAAAGCGATGAATCCAACACCCCTGACCGATGCCGATCTTGACCGGCTTGAAGAACTGCTCGAATCCGAAGTTTTCCAGGGCGAGGCCATGCGCCTCGACGAAATTCAGGCCATGCTGTGCGCCGTTGTCAGCGCCCCCGAGCCGGTACCCCCGGCCATCTGGCTGACCGAAGCCCTCGGCAAGGGCCTCGAAGCCGGCGGCAACCCGGACGTCGAAGCGGCGCTTGAACTGCTCATGCGCCTCAACAACGACCTCGCTGCTGCGCTGCTGGCCGACGAAACCATCGCCCCGGTGCTCTATCCGCTCGACGAAAGCTGCACCGAATACGACTACGAAGCCTGGGCTGATTCCTACGTCTTCGGCGCCGGTCTGGCCGGCGACTGGTACGAAATGGCCGGCAAGCACGCCGACGACCTGTCCGAACTGCTCGAACCCCTGTTCCTGCTCAACGGCATGCTCAAGGAAGATGCCGAAAAGAGCGGCGAACGCTGGTTCCCGCCGGCCGAAGAAGCCCGCCTGGTCGCCGACATTCAGGAAAACCTGCCGGTCATCGTCCAGACCCTGTACAACTTCTGGCGCAACAAGCGCACCGGCGGCACCGTCCAGCGCGAAGGCGACAAAGCCGGCCGCAACGACCCATGCCCCTGCGGTAGCGGCAAGAAATTCAAGCAGTGCTGCGGGAGTCCGGAAAAGCTCAACTGATTGGCGTCTAGCCGGCTTTCATCCCCGGTATAAGCGGTAGCGCAAAGAGCCCCGAAAGGGGCTTTTGTCTTTTCTGACCAGATAATTTCTGCATTCTGCGAAGAGGAAACCACCAAGCTTTTGGGCTACATCAGCAACTGAATAAGGAGATCTGAGTTTCTCCGAGGCTGCCGAGCAATAAAGCAAAACGGGAGCCGAAGCCCCCGCTTGTGTGTAGCCTGAAAGGGCTGTCAGGCCGATGCGTTGTTATTGCGTTTGCGGCTTGCAATACCCGCGATCAAACCAAGGCCTGCCAACAGCATGGCATAGATTTCGGGTTCGGGGACTGCTGCGACGCTCAGATTGATGTTGTCGACTTGGGCATACACCGAGCTGAAAATAATCTTGTTAAGGCCCTTGAAGCTGTCGTTGAAGGTCAGTGTTTCCAAGGTCTTGGTGGTGTTATCCAGTGTGAAATTCTGATTGACGTAACCACCTGCAGCCGGGTACCCATAGACACTAAAGGAGTTGCCCGCCCCGCCGGTATAAAAAGATGCCGCGTCCATGCTCACCAGATCGAACGTGCCTCCACCGACCCGTTCCAGTACGAAGGCGCTGCCGTACTGGTAAATGTAGTCGGAATAGACGCCTGGGGTGCCGGTCCAGTTGGCGTTCTTGTCGGTGGTGGCATAGATGGTGCCGCCACCATAAGTGAACGATACCCCGGAGCGGGTGATCAGGCTGAAACCGTCTTCGACATAGGGCTGGCCAACCGTAACAATGGGGTTGTTAGTCGTCGTGGCCAGTGAATTGAAGTCGATCACAGCGGCACTTGCCTGGCCGGACAATACGCCAAGGATCGTGCAGAAAAGGTATGCGGGGTAGCGAGTCAATTTCATCTCGGATTCTCCGGGTCGAATTTACGTGGTTCTTGTTAAGGACAGTCCAGCCAAATGCAAATCAGGCTAATGCTTATTGCGTAATACTCCCATTTCCATTATTGGCAGAGCAATAGTCCGAAAGGGCTAAAACCGAGGTTGGGCAGACCCGTCTGCTACCGCGGCACTCCTGCCGGTGGAAAGGTACCGATGGCTGACAGCAACGGGCACAACAGAGCCACCCGCTGGCATTCTGCGATTAGAAATCGCTGGCTGCTTTGTGGTGAAGACTACCAAGTCCCAGAAGACATCCCGGTGACAGCATAAGAAGCTGACTAGAGATCGCCGCCTTGTTGTTGCGCCTGGGCGAGGCGCATGGCGTGCCAATCCTGGCTGGGTGCTGAAGCGTTTGGCGTGACTGGGGTTTGTTGCGGCTGCTCCTGCGCCACGCCTAGCGCTCGGCGATGGCTAGCGGGGTGATGTCGGTGCGGCAGAGTCCTGCCAGTTCGGCTACGACGCGATTTATACCGTTGCCGACCAACCACCAGGCTTGCCCATAGGTGCGTACCGTCACACCGTGCTCGGCGCACAGCTGGATCGCCTTCTGGCGAAGTTCTTCAATTTTGTTTGTCATTTGAAATCCGTATTGTCTTTGTCTCCGGAGATACGGACTCTAGCAGTTATTTATTACGGGTATTTTACGGTTGTTGCCCGATGACGATGGCGCCGTGCTTTATTCGTTGCCTATTGACTGGCACTTTCCCTTCGCAAAAAGGCTGTTCGTCTCCGGAAGAATATTTGACGAATTGCCGCCGCAGGCTACGCTTGAACTGTGGGTTCGAATGGAAAGGTGATTGTCATGACAAGACTCTTTTTTCTCGTGTATCTGTTGCTCGCCTGTTTGCTGCCTTCGCAGGTGTTGGCACAAGGTGGTGCTTACGCGCTTGTCGAAAAACAGTATGGAAATGTTACCTATGTCAGTGGCGGAATCGGTGACGAGGAGCGGGATGAAATCCGCTTGCGTGAAGTGGATTTCAATCTGAAGCTTCTTTTTTCCGAGCGCGATGGTTCCTATCTTGGGAGTGTTGATGTGGTCGTGCTCAATCCCAAGGGCGAGAAGGTTCTTGAAGCGAATTCGGTGGGACCGTTCCTGCTCGCCCGGTTGCCACGGGGCAGCTACGTGATCAAGGTTTCGATGAACGGTCAGGAGCAACAAAGAAAGCTGTCGATCAGCGAAAAGCGCAGATCGGAAGGTGTTTTTCGCTGGTAACCGCCACGTCCCAAAAAGGGGGCAGCATGAAAAAGGCCGTTCATCCGAACGGCCTTTTTGACGTTTAGCCCAGATCAACCGGCACGAATATTCGCGACTCGCCGCGTTCGATCAGGATGGCGGCTTTCTTGCCGGATTTGGCGATGATGCCGCGTAGCTGCTCGATGTCGCCGATTGGCTGGCCATTGACCGAGACGATGATGTCGCCCGGGCGAATGCCGGCGCGGCCGGCGGCGCCGCTGGCTTGTTCGACGAGCAGGCCGCCTTTGACTTCGGCCTGGCGCTGTTCTTCCGGGGTCAGCGGGCGGACGGCGACGCCGAGGCGGCCTTTGTCGGCGGATGGGGCTTCGCTGGATGCCACTTTTTCCTCGCCGAAGCTGCCGACCTTGACGTCGATGTTCCGTGTTTCGCCCTTGCGCCAGACTTGCAGGCGGGCCGTTTCGCCAGGCATCTTGGTGGCGACGGCAGCCGGCAATTCGCCGGCGGCTTCTACAGCTTTGCCGTCGATGCCGAGAATGACGTCACCCGGTTCCAGCCCGCCCTTGGCGGCCGGGCTGCCTTTTTCGACGGAGGCGACCAAGGCGCCGGCCGGCTTGGCCAGGCCGAAGGTGTCGGCCAGCGACTGATTGACCTCCTGGATGCTGACGCCGAGTTTGCCGCGCTGGACCTTGCCGTGGGCGACGATCTGTTTCTCGACATTCATCGCCACTTCGATCGGGATGGCGAAGGAGAGGCCCTGGTAGCCGCCGCTGCGCGAGTAGATTTGCGAGTTGATGCCGATCACTTCGCCGTTCATGTTGAACAGCGGGCCGCCGGAGTTGCCGGGGTTCACCGCGACGTCGGTCTGGATGAAGGGCACGTAGCTGCCATCCGGCAGATTGCGCGACTTGGCCGAGACGATGCCGGCGCTGGCGCTGCTTTCAAAGCCGTAGGGCGAGCCGATGGCGAGCACCCATTCGCCGACCTGGGTTTGCAGCGAGGTGCCGAGTTTCACGGTCGGCAGATTTTTGGCGTCGATTTTGAGCACGGCGACGTCGCTGGCCTTGTCGAGGCCGAGCACTTTGGCCTTGAATTCGCGCTTGTCGTTGAGCTTGACGGTGACTTCCTCGGCGCCGTCGACGACGTGGGCGTTGGTCAGTACCGTGCCGTCGGCCGTGACGATGAAGCCTGAACCGAGGCCCTGCATCGGCTGCCGGCTTTCCGGCATCTGGCCGCGGAAGTGGCGGAAGAACTGGAAGAACGGGTCGTTCGGGTCCATCTGCTGGAGGTCGGGGCCAGTGGCCGCGGTCTTGCGCGTGCCGGTGACGCTGATATTGACCACGGCCGGGGCGTTGCTGGCGACGATGCTGCGCATGTCGGGCAGGCCGTTGGGGATGGCGATGTCGACGGCCGGGGCGGCGACGGCTGCGGTCGGCGGGGTGGCTGCGTTGGCGTGGCCGAAAGGTACGTTCTGGCCAAGCGAATAGGCGCCGCCGAGGGCTGCTGCAACGGCGACGGCGGCGACTGTCATTTTCAGGGAATTACGGTTCATGCTTACCTCTTGTTGAGCGGGTTTGGGGAATGTTGATCAGCGATTTCGACCGTGGAGAGAGAGCCGGTTCGCATGGGCCGCGTGGTCGTTGGCTTTGAGCCGGGGGCCGTGTTCGTTCGGGCTGCGTTTGGCAGGTTCGCGGCTGGCCTCGCTGGCGAAGGCCGGGGCGCCGAACAAGGCGCCGAGGGAACTAGCTACGACCAGCGAACGCAACAGCTTGCGGCTCGATCCGGCGACGCGGCGCGGCGGTCTGAGGCTGGCGGGGGCCTGCATGAGGCCGAGGTGCTGGCGGGATGCCAGTATGAATCGGGCAAGGGTCTGTTCTTGCCAATGGGGATCAGTCTGCATCGGTCACTCCTTTTGCAAAAATCAGTAGACCCGCAGTTTTGCCCCGATTGGATTTTTTTCGATGGGTGTTTTTGCGACGATTTGTATCAAATTTTTACAGAGCGCCGGATGCCACGGTCAACCGGAAAAAACAGCCAAAATTGAAATCGGCAGCGGGCCAGAAAGGGGGCCCGATGTGCAATCGATTGCCGTTTGTCATGGGGTCGTAACACGCGGCGCTTACTTTCGGGAAATTCCAAACCGACCCGCGCCGACATGAACGCACCCGCACCGCAAAACCTGGCCGTACCCGCTCTCAATCTGACCCTCAAGGACCGCATCGACCAGAAGATTTTCGACGCGCTCTATTCGCGCTCGCTGGTTTACAACACCTGCTGGGAAGACCCGGCGGTCGACCGCCAGGCCCTGCATCTCGGGCCGCAGGACACGGTGATGGTGATCACCAGCGCCGGTTGCAATGCGCTCGATTACGCCCTGCAGGGGCCGGCCAAGGTTTATGCGATTGACGCCAACCCGCGCCAGAATGCGCTGCTCGAACTCAAGATGGCGGGTATCCGCAAGCTTGGCTTTGACGACTTTTTCGCCATTTTCGGCAGCGGCTATCACCCGAATATCAAGAATATCTACCGCCACCAGTTGCGGGCCGAATTGTCCGATTTCGCCAGAACCTACTGGGATCGCCGTTTCAACTGGTTCTGCAGCCGTCACGGCAGCTTTTATTTTCATGGCCTGGCCGGCTTCGTGGCGCGCGGGTTCCGCACCTATTTCCGCATGCGGCCGGCGCTGGCGCAACGGGTGACCGAACTGTTCGCCTCGACCAATCTGGTCGAACAACGCCAGATTTACGATGAAAAAATCGCCAGCGAGTTGTGGACGCCGGTCATCAACTGGGTGCTCAACCGCCAGCTGACCATGAGCCTGCTCGGTGTGCCGCATCCGCAGCGCCGGCTGGTCCAGGGCCAGCACCCGGGCGGCGTTTCCGGCTTCATCCGCGACGCCATCGAATACGTTTTCCGCAACCTGCCAGTCGGCGAAAACTATTTCTGGCGCGTCTATCTGACCGGCAGCTACACCCGCGACTGCTGCCCGTCCTACCTCAAGGAAGAAAACTTCAACGCGCTCAAGGGCGGCCTGGTCGATTGCATCGAGCCGCACACCTGCACCGTCACCGAGTTTCTGCAAGCCGGCGACGAGCCGATCACGCGCTTCGTGCTGCTCGACCACATGGACTGGATGAGCTGCTACTACCCGGCGGCGCTGATCGAGGAATGGAATGCCATCTTCGAGCGGGCGGCGCCCAAGGCCCGCCTGTTGCTGCGCAGCGCCCACGCCAACCCGCCGTTCCTCGACTGGGTGACGGCCGGGCCGCAACACAAGCCGCTCAAGGAAATGCTCAACTACGAGACCGAACTCGCCGCTCGTCTGCAAGGCGACGATCGTGTGCATACCTACGCCGGGTTCGTCGTTGCCCAGCTGGCGGAAAATGGCCGCGGCTGATCTGGCGGCCGACGCCCGCATTCTGTGGCGCCTCCTTTGCGGGCAGCCGAAATCCGGCAGCCACGCCGAACGCCTGCAGGCTTTCTATGCGCCGCAGGCCGACCGTTACGACGTCTTTCGTGAACGCCTGCTGCACGGCCGCCAGGAACTGATCGAGCGGCTGGGTCTTCAGCCCGGCGCCCGGGTCGTCGAACTCGGCTGCGGCACTGGCAGCAGCTTGCTGCGGATCGGCGCCCGGGCCGGCCAGTTTGCCAGTTTCGACATGGTCGACCTCTGCCCGGCCTTGCTCGACGTAGCGCGGCAACGGGCGGCCGGCCATGAACGAATCCGGGTCATCGAGGCCGACGCGACAAGCTGGCAGCCCGATCAGCCCGTCGATTTCGTTTTCATGTCGTACGCGCTGACGATGATTCCCGACTGGTCGCGGGTGATCGCCAATGCCCAGGCCATGCTGGCCCCGGGCGGGCGCATCGGCGTTGTCGATTTTCATCTGCCGGCGGCCGGCGGCCGATTGAGCAACGCCTTCTGGCGCAAATGGTTCGGCCATGACGGCGTGCATTTGTCGGGCGAACATCTGGCGATGCTCAGGGGTATGTTCGCCGAGCAGTTTTCAGCTGAGTTGCGGGCGCCGGTTCCCTACCTGCCGGGCGTTCAGGCACCGTATTACCTGTTTGTCGGGGAGCGGGGTGATCTGGCGGGCGAGGGGAGTCAGTTTCAAACGACGTTGCCGGAATGGTTGAAGAAGGCGGGCTGAAGCCAACCGTCGGCGTATTTCCTACGCCGACGCCTCCAGCAAAGCCGTATCCTCGTGTGAATAAGCCGGCGCACAGCAGCACAGGATGACCAGCGCCGCTTCCCCCGTATTCGCCACGCAATGCGGCGTGCCGGGCGGGATCAATATGCTGTCGCCGGGGCCGATCGGGAATTTGTCGGCGCCCAGCGTCATGATTCCCGTGCCGCCGGTGACGTGGTAAATCTCTTCGGTCACTTCATGGCGATGCAGCAAGGTCGTGCAGCCGGCCGGCACCAGCGCTTCGGCCAGGCTCTGGTTTCGGGCGCCGTGCTGCGCCGGGTGCAGGAGTTCGCGGATTTCCGAGCCGTCCTTGGTGATGTAGGGACGGATCGCGTCGCGTGAGGTTTTCACCTTACTTGCCGCCCCACGGCTGGATCGGCACGGTCGAGATAGCGTTGGCCGGGGCGCCTTCGATAATCTTGCGGCTGATCGCCATGTAAATCAGCACGTTGCGCTTCTGGTCGTAGAAGCGATGGACATCGGTTTCCTTGAAGAAAATCGAGGTGTCGTTGCTGAACACGATTTCGTCTTCCGAGAGCTTGGCGGGCAGGGTGATCGGGCCAACCTGGCGGCAGGCCAGCGAGAACTGCGATGGATCTTCGGCCAGCCCGAAGCTGCCCTTGACGCCGCCGGTGCGAGCCTGGCTGACGTGGCAGGTCACACCGGGAATCTTCGGGTCGTCGTAGGCGTAAATGCAGACCCGGTGATTGGCTCCGATCAGCTTCCAGGTCGTCGTCGCGCAGCCGATTTCTTCGGCGGCGGCAGGCAGGGAGAGGGCTGAGAGGGCGGCGATAACAAGGGCGGCGGCGGTTTTCATGATGGTTCCGTTCAGGATGGTCGGGTCGATGATAACGGAATCAGCTTGCCGACGTATTTCGTGAGGATTTTGTAGATATCGCGGTCGAAGGCCGGGCGCGGGCTGTCGAGCAGGGCGTGCAGTTCGTCGTCGGAACGGGCGGTGCCGACGTAGCGCCAGCCTTCGATGAGGTGGATTTCGTCGCCTTCGCGGACCAGCCCGGGGCCGGCGAAGGGCCAGGCAACGAGCTTGAGGCCGACGAGTGCCGAGATCAGGCGAACGGTGTGTTTGGCGTAGGGTTCGGCGCCAACGCAGGCGCCTTTGCAACGTCGGAGCTGGTGGCCGAAACAGGGCTTGCCCGGTTTGGCTTTTTCCAGCCCGAGCAGGACGTCACACAGGTTGTGCGATTCGGCCAGGGCGTGCAGCACCTTGTTGGCTTCCTTGGTGGTCTTGAACAGGCCATAGCAGGCGCTGGTCAGGCCGGCTTCGATGTCAGCCAGCGCCATGAGCTGCGGCCGCAACCAGCCTTCGCCTTCATCGATCAGTGTCCATGTGCAGGCCTCGTCGTTCTTGCGCAATTGCCGGTTGTGCGACGGCTGCAAAGCCTTGACCAGAGCCGATTCCTTGAGCAGGGCGCCGATTTCGCCGGCCGTTTCGATCCAGTCGATGCGCTTGACCTGCTGGGCCAGTTCCATTTCCTTGGCGGCGCTGTGGTCGCCGGCGAAATGCGAAAGCACGCGCTGGCGGATATCCTTGGCCTTGCCGACGTAGAGCGGCAGGTTGTTTTCGCCGTAGAACAGGTAAACGCCGGGGCCTTCCGGCAATTCGTCGATGATCCCGACGTCGAGATGCGGCGGCAGGCTGGGGTGGGCGTTCTGAGCCTTGAGTGCGGCCTCGATTTGCTCGTTGCTACGGTCAACGCGAATTTTTTGCCAAAATTGAAATATCAGTTGGGCGTCGGCCAGCGCCCGGTGGCGGGCATTGGCTTGCAGGTCGTGGCGCTCGATCAGGCTGTCGAGGTTGTGGCGCTTGTGTTCGGGAAAGAGCGTTCGCGAGAGCTTGACGGTGCACAGCACCGAGGCGCGGAAAGTGATGCCGAGGCGCTTGAACTCGTTTTTCAGGAAGCCGTAGTCGAAACGCGCGTTGTGGGCGATGAACAGCCGGCCTTCCAGCCGCTTCATGGTTTCCGCCGCCACCGCCTCGAACGGCGGCGCCTCGGCCACCATGTCGTTGCTGATGCCGGTCAATTGCTCGATGAAGGGCGGAATCCGCATGCCGGGATTGACCAGTTGCTGCCATTCGCGAACGCTGCCGTCGGCATCGACCTCAACGATGCCGATTTCGGTGATGCGGTCATGGGTGGCGGTGGCGCCGGTGGTTTCGAGGTCTACGAAGGCTAGGGGTCGCATGGACGGATTTTCTCACGGACGGCCGGTCGAGTTGCCCCGGGTGGGAAAATTCACGGGGGTTCAATCCATCTGTAAGGAATCCCTGTCGCCAGCGACTAATGGGAACCACTGAGAAATCAGACCGTCCACTTCAGGCGGAAGGCGGTGATCGGGCGTATTGGTCCGATCAGCCTCCCTCGCCAGCGAAAGGCAAGCAATGTCACCCCGAGGACTCGTTCAAGGACTTATCCTGGCCATCTCCAGCAGTTTTCTGATCGCCGGCTGCACCGATGGCGAAGCTGCCGCCAAGGTGGCCAAACCAGCCATGCCGGCCGTTACCGAGAGCATCGTGCTCGGCATGGGCTGTTTCTGGGGTGCCGAAAAGCGCATGTCAGCCATTCCCGGCGTGCTCGATGTTGAAAGCGGCTACGCCAACGGCGACATTGCCGGGACCTACGATGCGGTGCTGGCCCACGAAAAAATGCTGCAATGGGGCAAGACGACCCAGCGCAACCATGCCGAAGTGGTCAAGGTCACTTTCGATCCGGCCAAGGTCGATGTCGAAAAAGTGCTGATCCAATTCTGGGAAAGCCATGACCCGACGCAGGGCAATCGCCAGGGCAACGATGTTGGCACCAATTACCGCAGCGCGGTGTATACCAATAGCGATAGTCAGCAGGCCGTCGCCCTGAAAACCCGCGACGTTTATCAAGGTGCCCTGACCGCTGCCAGGCGCGGCAAGATCACCAGCGAAATCGCGCCGCTGAAAACGTATTTTTCGGCCGAGGAATACCATCAGGATTACCTGCAGAAAAATCCGAACGGCTACTGCGGTTTGGGTGGCACGGGCGTCAAATACCCGGTCGCCGGCGCCGCCACGCCGATGCCGAAAGCGGCCGTCAAGGCGCCACGACTGGACGCCAAGGCGCTCAACTTCGAGCGCCAGCTGATCGTCTTCGAAGGCGAAGACTGCGCCTACTGCCGCAAATTCAAGGCCGACGTTCTCGACCACTGGCAATCGCCAGTCGCCGTCGTCAGCACCCTGAACCCCGAGCCGCCAGCCGGCTGGACTTTGGAAAAGGCGCTGTTCGCGACGCCGACCATGGTGCTCTTCGAGAAGGGCAAGGAGGTCTCGCGTTACACCGGCTACAGCGGCGAAACGCCCCGTTTCTGGAAATGGCTGGGCTTCCACCTGCTCACCCCGGCGCAGCAGAAAATCGCCTTCGAGCAGGGCACCGAGCGCCCCGGCACCGGCTCCAATCTCGATGAAAAACGCGCCGGCACTTTCGTTGATCCGATCACCGGCGTCGCGCTTTTTCGCAGTGACACCAAGTTCGAGAGCGGCACCGGCTGGCCCAGCTTCTTCAACCCGCTACCCAGCGCCATCACCCTGCATGAAGATATCAGCATGGGCATGAAGCGCGTCGAAGTGCGCAGCGCCAGCTCCGGCATCCACCTTGGCCACGTCTTCGACGACGGCCCGCCGCCAACCCACAAGCGCTACTGCATCAACGGCAACGTGCTGAAGTTTGTGCCGGACAAGGGGAAATAGGCTTTTCGCCGGAGCGTGCCGAGGTCGGGGCGGGCGATTGCGTCCGTACCCGGGCGCTGAACGGCTGGTATGTTGACCGAACGGTGGTCCGGATTAATGTGTTGCAGTTGTTGTGATTGCCCTTTCAAAAACGGCCTGGAGTGATCGATTCAGGCCCTTTGATCATGGGCAATTGCCGGGCACCGCGAGCACCGGCGTCGGAATATCCGGGAGTCGCGCCGGGGCCAATAAAACGTCGAGCCGGGATATTCCACGGTCAACAGGAAAAAACGGCTGAAAATCAAATTTCAACTGCAGGGCCAGCCCATGCACGAGCAGCGAGGCCAGCACAAAATAAGGCAACCCGAAGCGGTGCAGATGCTCGCCGCCGCGGTGCTCAGCCGGCCAGTTTGGGCTGGCCAAACTCAGGGGCATCGCTGGTCTCCCGGCTCATCGGCAGCAGCCGGTGCAGCGCCTGCACATAAGCTTGCAGGGCGCTCAGCCCGCCCGGCGTCAGCGCGTAGAACGACTGTGGGCGACCATCGCCGGTTTCCTTGCGGACCGCGACGTAGTCGGCCGCCAGCAGTTTTTTCAGGTGGGTATCGAGGTTGAGAGTCGGGCAGGGCGAAGGGTATCGCCCTAGCGCAGCCGGAAACGCTCGATTTGGCTGCGAATGGCGCTGGCAAGGCTTTCCAGTTTGCCGGCGGCTTCGGCTGTCCGGCTGACAACGTTGCTGTTGCTGTCGGCGGCGTTGGCCACCTGCTCGACGTTGATGGCGAGTTGCTGCCCGGCCTGCGATTGTTCGGCGACACCGGATGCGATGTCGCGGACGACGCCGGCGGCTTCTTCTGCCGCCTGGCGGATGCCTTCGATGGCCTGGCTGGCTTGCATGCCGAGCGAAGTGCCGGCATCGGCGTCGCCCAGCGCGTCCTTCATTGTGTCCGAGGCGTCCGAGGCGCTGCGCTGGATGCGCTGGATGATGCCCGATATTTCCTGCGTTGCCTGGGCGGTGCGTTCGGCCAGCTTGCGCACCTCGTCAGCCACGACGGCAAAACCGCGGCCCTGCTCGCCGGCCCGTGCCGCCTCGATGGCGGCGTTGAGCGCGAGCAGGTTGGTCTGGTCCGCCACATCGCGGATCAGGCCGACAACGCTACTGATTTCCTGGGCCTGTTCGCCGAGATCGGCGATCTTCTCGGCCACCTGGCGGACCTCATGCGAAATGTGCTCGAGGTCTCGCACCGCTTCGTGAATGACGTCGCCACCGCTGCGCGAGTCGGCGTTGGCGCGTTCAACGACAGCGATGGCGGTTTCGGCGTTGTCGCGCATCTGGTCGAGACCGACCGACATCTGCTGCACCGCCGCCGCCATGCCGGAAGCGGAATCGCTGGTCGCCGTCGCACTGGTCGCCGCGGCGACGGCGGTCTGGCTAAGGTCGCGGGCGACTTTGTCGACGTTGCCGACCTCGTTTTCCAGGGTCTCGAGAATGCGCCGGAAAGAGCCGACCAACTCGTTGAAATTGGTCGCCACAGCGCCAATTTCGTCCTGCCCATGGACCGGCACCCGGACCGTGAAATCGCCACGTTCGACCACCTCGGCCATGGCGCCGCGCATTTCGTCGAGCTGGCCAAGCACGCGCCGCAATACCCAAAAAATGAACAGCGCCATCATGACGAGCAGGCCGAACGACAGGGCGATCTGCGTGTTGGTTTGCACCGACAGGCTACGCGTCGTTTCCTGATGATCCTGTTGGGCCAGGCTGGCCTGGCTCTGGATCACCTCGGTCAGCGCCTGCAACACCTTGTCGAATTTCGGCCCGGCATTGTGCTGGATGTTGCCCAGCGCACTCGGCAGATCGCCGACTTCGATCATCTTGATCGACTGGTCGCGCGCCTTGTTGTACTCGGCAATCAGCCCCTCCAGACCGCTCAGGGCGGCCTGTTGATCCGGCGCTGCGGTTGCTGCCGTGTGCAAGGCCTCCTTCATCGAAGCATCAAGCGCCTTCAGCTTGGTCAAATGGGTAGCGGCGCGCTCCTCCTTTTCTTCGGAAAGGGCAATCAGGATGGTTTGCCGGGCCCGGTGCAGGGCGTCGACAGCTTGAATCAAGGCCAGGGTCGGCGCCGTGCGCTCTTCGTAAATCCGCGCCGCCGCCTTGGCCGCCGTCCGGCTTTGCCAGATCCCGCCCAGTGTCACGAGCAACAGGCTAAGACCGGCGACGATGGCCAGCAGATAGAGCGCTTTGCGAAAGCCGAGTTTTTGCATCAATGCCTATGGCCGGCATCGGCCGGGCCACCCTCAATCAGGTTCAGTGTGGCTTCGCTGCTTGAGCCAAGCGGGCGAAGCGTGGCGGTCGCTACTTGTAATAGCCGGCGCAGACTGCAAGCTCCACGGCCTTCTTGCAGTAGGTCACCTTGTCTTCAATGGCGCCGCTCTTCGGGTTCTTGTACTTGTAATCGACGGTCGCCGAACCACCGCGTTTGACCCCGTCGATGATTTCCTGACGGAACATTTTTCCCGCCGCGTCGGGAACGTCCAGCAGATTCTTGCCAACCAGCTTGGCATTCATCGGGTGAGCAACCATGGTGCCGGTGATGTCGTAGGCGAAGACGTAAATCTCGCCTTTGACGAAACGCCCCTTGGCATTGCCGATTTCGGCCAACCCGGCCGTCTTGTCCTTCGTGACAGCGGCAACCGCATCGCCCACCATCTGAACGGCATCCTCTTTTTCACCGGCAACGGCGCCACCCACCATGCTCAGCACGGCCAAACCAAAGACGACAGCTTTCATGATCATAGCCTCCATCAATCGATTGATCAGCGCCGTCGATCTTACTTTAGATACCGAAATGGCATATGGTAATGACATTGATATATGTCAAAAATGTATCAAAAAGGGTCGCCGGTATCTCGCCCGGACAGCAAGTATTGGAGAAAACCTCAAAACGGCTCTAAAGTTAGCCGCCGCGACTCCTCAACCATTCCTGTCATTTCCCCCGATCATGAGAAAACCCACCCTCTACCAAAGCATCAAGGCCAAGCGCCGCACGCAATCGCTAGTCATCGGCGTCACCTGGTACACCCCGGAAACCTGGGCCGAGGTCAAAGCCACAGCCGTCGATCCCGACTGTTTCGAAGAATCGTTCGAAAAGTGGAAGGCAATGGCTGTTCTGGCCCGCCGCAACTTCCAGCGCTCCGGCGTGCTGGCCATCGAATACCAGATCGTTCCCGAAGAGTTCTTCGCCTGGTGTGCCAAGAACGGCCAGGAAAACAACTCGACGGCGCGCGGCGAATACGTTTCCGAGCGCCTGAGCGCCGTACATAACGGCGAGGCGTAAGCAATCCTGCTGGCTGAACCAGCGGGATTTCAGCTTTCTACTTGCAGTTGTAGAAAAGGGGAAAGGCAGCGCCCCGCAACTCCGGACGAAAGCGCCATTCGGCGCCCACCGTCAAGCCTGCCCCGGTTTATGGTGGCGAGGACAGCCAGGCGCGCCAGCTTGTCTGGTTACGGAGGGGAAGGATATGAGGCGGAGCTGATGTTCGACAACGCTCGGGACAGAGCCGAGGGGCTGGTGTAGCCGGCATCCCGCGCTGCCGCCTTCAATCCTTTACCCGACTGCACGGCGCGCTGGGCAATCGCCAGCCGGATGGTCGAGAGATACTTGCCCGGCGTGGTCCGCATGACTTCGCGAAAGGTGTTGGCGAATGCGGTGCGTGACATGCCGGCTTCTTCGGCCAACAATTCCAGCGTCCATTTATCCTGCGGCCTGGCGTGGATTGCCACCAGGGCGCGGGCGATGCGCGGGTCGGCCAGGCCATTCAACAGGCCGCCAGCGGTTTTCGGGTGGGCGATCAGGTGGCGCAGCAGGCCGATGAACAGGATGTCGCCGGCCCGGTCGAGCAGTGCCGGCTGGCCGCAGCGCGGAGCCTCCAGTTCCGAGGAAATAAGGTTGATGACGTGGCGCAGCGAGGACTCGGCGCCGTCGACCGGAACCACCAGCGGGGTAGCGAATTCGTTGAGCAGCAGCGGGGCGACGGGGCCATCGAGCCAGGCGCGGGCGCACATCAGGCGCTGGAATGTCTCTGCCGACGGGGTTTCGAGTGCATGCGCGGTGTCTGAACGGCAGACAACGATGCACGGAGCCTGAAGCGCAAAGCTGGCGGCAGACAGCAACTGCAGGCGCATCTCGCCTTCCGCAAGCAAGTGGATATGCAGGAAGGGCGGCGCTTCTGCGGCGAAGGCCAGGCTGGCGATGCCGGCTGGCGGCAGGTTGACCTGCACGCGCGGCGCCAGGCCTTGGAGCAGGGCGGAAAGTCGGTCGAGGCGGCTGGCTTGCATCTGTACGAATTGCAAATATAAGTGAACGAATGGTTGCGATCAGTTCAACATAATGGCGCGTATCGGTCAACGAATCACGTGGCGCAGCCCCGACCTGCCACGACGTTTCCAAAGCCGCCCGAAATTCAACGAAAGGATGCCTGATGACTGCTACCGCCCTGATGCCCCGCCACCCCGTTCCCGCGCTCAATGTTTCGCTGACCGACGGCAGCCGTTTCGTCCTCGGCGCCGCGCCGGGAGAACGCTTTGACCTTGTCGTCTTCTATCGTGGCCTGCATTGCCCGATATGCGCCAAGTACCTCCTGGAACTCGAACGCCTGGCGCCCGAGTTCGAAAAACGCGGCGTGCAGGTCGTCGCCATCAGCAGCGACGATGGCGAGCGCGCCCATGCCATGGCCGACAAGGTCAAGGCCGGTGCGCTGAAGATCGGCTATGGCTTGAGCCTCAAAAGTGCCCGCCAATGGGGGCTGTACATCAGCGCCTCGCGTGGCAAGACCTCCATCGGCATTGAAGAGCCGGCGCTGTTCAGCGAGCCGGGTGTCTTTCTCGTTCGTCCGGATGGCACGCTGTATTACGGTGCGGTGCAAACCATGCCCTTCGCTCGTCCGCAGTTTCAGGACGTGCTCGGCGCCATCGACTTTGCCATCGCCAATGACTACCCGGCACGCGGCGAATATGCCGGGAGCGTCTGAATCAAGGTCCCGATTCGCAGATTGCTACGGTCAACCGGAAAAAAGCAGCAAAATCAAAATGGCGCCGATCGGATCTGCGCCACTTTATCAAGCTAGACAGGGAACTTGCCCCGCCGGATGCCGCTCAGGCGAGGGCCGCCAGCCAGTCCTGCAGCTTGCTGGCGGCGTCAGACCATTGCGGGTCGAGCATCAGCATGTGGCCGGCCCCGTCGATGACCTGCGTTTTGGCATTCCACGAGGCGGCGGTGAAGTGAAGCATCGAGGCCGGGAAAACCTGGTCGGACGAACCACCCATGACCAGCGCCGGAATGCGGGCCCGGCCACGGGCCATGCGAAAGGGCGCGGTCAGCATTTCGGCAACCGCCTTTTCCGATTCCGGCTGGATCAGCGGCAGATATTCGACCGTTTCTTCCGGCGCCATGCTCGGCGAAAAATAAACCCGGGCCATCGTGAGCATGGTTTTTTCGCTGGCCGTGCCGTTGACCGCATTCGGCAATTCGGCAAAGAAATCCGGCATGGTCAGCGCCAGGCGGCTAGCCGTGCCCCCCGTCCCCGTCGGCGGCACCGGCGCCAGAAAAGCCACAGCACGCGCCGTACCCCGTTCAAGAAAACGCTGGCTGACCAAGCTGCCCATCGAATGGCCAATCAGCACCGGCGCCGCCGGCAGGCTGGCGACCGCTGCCGCCAGATCTGCGACGTAATCGTCGAGGCCGAAATCATCGAGATCTACCCGATCCGCCGGGCGGCTGCCATGGCCGGAAAGCTCAAGCGCGTAGCAGTCGTAACCCTGATCCTGGAAATACGGGATGAAGCGAACGCCCCATAGCGCGGCGTTGCTGTAACCGCCATGGACGAAAAGCAGCGGTGGATTGGTGCTTGGCTGACGGGCGGGGTGGTGGTGAATGACCGGGGGTTTTGCAGGCATCTGGAAATTCTTCGTTAAAAGGTGGGGCGGCGGAGGACGAGTTTAGAGTAATTCGGATTTTCAATTCACACGTGACCCACGGTTGTCGTTCGCGTGCTTTCGGTTAATTTCAAGCAATGCATGGCATGGAACTCATCATCATATGATGCTATTGTTAATGTGTATTAGAAAAGGAGAACACCATGCGCACGACGCTCGCCCTCGACGATGATTTGCTTGCCAAGGCCCATGCCCTGACAGGTGTTTCGGAAAAAACCGCCTTGATCCGCGAAGCCCTGCGCGCGCTGATCCAGCGCGAAAGCGCCAAGCGCCTGGCGCTGCTCGGGGGATCCGAGCCGCAACTCGAGGACGCACCAAGGCGCCAGACGGAGCCGGCATGATCTTGGTCGATACCTCGATCTGGATTGACCATTTACGCCAGCGTGACGAGCGCCTGAGCAAACTGCTCAATCAGGGCCAAGTGCTGGCCCATCCTTTCGTGATCGGCGAATTAGCCTTGGGTAGCCTGCAAAACCGCACGGCGATCCTCGGCGCCCTGCAGGATTTGCCGCAAGCCACGGTCGCCACGGAAGGCGAAGTACTGAGTTTCATCGAGCAAAATGCCCTCTACGGTATTGGCATCGGCTACATCGACGCGCATTTGCTCGCAGCAGTGCGCCTCTCGCCGGGCGCCACATTGTGGACGCGTGATAAACGGCTGCTGGCCGCCGGTACGGGCTTGGGGTTGGTGGAAAACGCGGTGCATTGAACGAAGGTTTTGTCGTTGTGGGCGCAAGCTAATGGTGCAGCCCCCTTCGATATTTCGTAAATGTCTCCGCCCCTTTGGTCGGCGTTATCTAGAGGCTGTTTCCTTCGAAGTAATCGGAATCTACTCTCTTGAGTTCAAATCTGCTTACTGGAGACACGCCCACATTGTGATCAACCATCAGGGAGACCAGTTGTTCGCCATCGATGAGGATGATTTTAGAAGAGATGATCGAGGCGTATTCCTCAGCTTCCCTTGAGAAATTTGATGTAGTGATGAACACACCTTTATTGGCACGTTGCCCTTGAAGAGCACCGGCAAATTTCTGAATCTCTGGGCGACCTACTGTGCCCTCCCAGCGCTTTGCTTGAATAAAAATTGCATCTAGACCAAGTTTGTCTTCTTTGATGATGCCATCGATGCCTCCATCGCCGCTTCTGCCAATCGCCTTTCCAGCATCGTGTCTGGAGCCCCCATATCCCATACCAACGAGTAAGTCGATAACCAAACGCTCAAAGAATGCTGGTGTAACTACCTTGACCTGCTCCAATAGTTCCGACTCGAGGTTGCTGCGTAGTCTTTGATATGCCTGAGAGAAAAGTTCTTCTGGAGTCGAGTCTGATTGTGTAGCGATTTGGAGAGGTGGCTCGTCTAGCGTTAGCAACTCCTGCGAATATTTAGGAGAGGATCTCTCTTCACCTCTACGTAATTTGAACGCAATAAATTCAGGATATCCCTCAAGAGTGCTGTTATCTATGCGAGCCGGATGAGTGGCCAGCAGTTCTTTGCCTCGAGCCGTAATATGGAAGAAGCCCCGTTTCCTAGACTCAATCAGACCAGCCTGTTTTAGGTAGGTTCGAGCCCAGCCCACTCGATTGTCAAACATGGGGGCTGTGCCGCTGGGAAGCATTACATTCCGCTCGTCGTCCGAGAGGCTAAATTCCACTGCCAATTTCTCAATTGCATCGCGGAAGCGATACTCAGAACCGTCTCCGGCAATCCGAAGGAATGGGAGCATCAAGGTTTGATAGTCTGGAATGGACATAACTGTTTTGGTGAGATGTGGGCAACGAGGGGCTAGAAAGTCCAGCCATACTCAGGTGGAAAGCAAACTATTGTATGACGATCGCAGTGAATGGGTCAGGGACATTCGGATTTTGAAATGCTAAACGTCATTCACGCGATTGGTCGCTGTAGGCGACGGGAAAAATTACGGTAATTGCTGTCCGCTGCCTAAATCCTCAACCGCGAATACCCAACCCCGCCGCCCTTTTCCACCCGAATCTGCGCCGGGATGCGCTCCTTCATACCTTCGACGTGGCTGATGACGCCGATCATCTTGCCGCTGGCGTTGAGGGTGTCGAGGGCGTTCAGGGCGATTTCCAGAGTGTCGGCGTCGAGGGTGCCGAAGCCTTCGTCGAGGAAGAGCGAGTCGATGCTGGTCTTGTGGCTGACCAGGTCGGAGAGGGCCAGGGCGAGTGCCAGGCTGACGAGGAAGCTTTCGCCGCCGGAGAGGGTGCGGGTGTCGCGGGCGACTTCGCCTTGCCAGCTGTCGACAATGTCGAGTTCGAGTTCGCCAGTGGTTTTGCGGCGCAGCAGGTAGCGGCCGTGCAGGCGGGCGAGGTGGGTGTTGGCGAGGTGGAGCAGGTGGTCGAGCGTCAGGCCCTGGGCGAACTTGCGGAATTTGTCGCCTCTGGCTGAGCCGATCAGGCTGTCGAGGCGTTGCCAGAGGTCGGATTCGGTTGTTTGGGCGGCGACCTGGGCGAAGAGGGTTTGCTGGTTTTGGCGGGCTTGTTGGTCGCGGGTTAGGAGGGCGCGTTGGGCGCCGAGTTGTTCGCTTAGGGTGCGGCGGTGGGTTTCGAGTTGGGTGAGGATTTCTTCTAGTTCGGCAAGCGGCGGAATGAACCCATCCCCACCCCGGCCCTCCCCTTGAAGGGGGGGGAACAAGGCGGGGGGCGGGGCAAGGTGTTTGTCTCCTCCCCCTTCAAGGGGGAGGCTGGGTGGGGGATGGGGCGAATCTGGCGGGTTGCTTTGCAAGCGCAGCAGTTTTTCGCTGGCGGCCTTGAGGACGGCGGCAGCTTGTTGCTGCGCCAGTTGCCGGGTTTCCTTGATTTGCTGCAGGCGCTGGCGTTCTTGTGGCGGTAGCAGCGCGGCGCTGTAGGCGGCGAGGTCGGCGAAGGGGCTGGTGGCGAGGGCTGTTTGCCAAGCGGTTGTGGCCTCGGCGAGGGTTTTTTGCTGTTGGGCGAGGTTGGCGTCGAGTTGGGTCTGGCGGCCTTGTTGGGCGGCGAGTTGGCGGGTCAGGTCGGCGATGGCGTCGGCGCAGCGGGCTAGGGCGGTTGCGGGATCGGCGGTGAACGATTCGGGATTTTGATTTTGGCCGATATTTCCGGTTGACCGTAGCAATTGAAGGTTGGCCAGTTGTTCTGACCAGTGCTTTGCTTGGGCCTGCGCGGCGTTGAATTGTTCCTGTTGTTTGACGAGGATTTCGGCCAGTTCGTGGCGGCGTTTCTGCGTTTGCTGCCAGTGTTGCCATTCGCCGTCGCGTTCCTGCAGCCAGGAGGCGGGTTCGGTCGGGATTTCGTAGCTGGCGGCGGTCAGCGTTGCGCCCAGTTTTTCGTCGAGTTCGGTCTGTTCCTGAACCAGTGCCTGCGCGGCTTTGGCCAATTCTGTCTGGCGTTGCTGGCCGGTTTGCGCGGTTTGTTGCAGCAGATCGAGCTGATTGCTGGCGTTGAGCAGGGTTTGGGCGGCTTCGGCGGCGGTTTTGCGGGCGGCGTTTAGGGCTTGTTCGCCCTGATCGGCGGCGTGCAGGCGCTGGGTGAGTCGGGCCAGCGCTTGTTCGGCGGTGCTGCGCGCGGCGGCAAGGGTTTCGGCTTCCTGCCATGCGCTGTCCGCCAGCGGCGTAGCGTTGGCGAGGCCAGCCAGCAGTTCGGACCATTCCGTTTGCAGGCGGCTTGTTTCCTGCGTGGTCTTGGCCTGCTGGGCCAGCCATTCTTTTTGCGTGGCCTGCGTCGCGGCTTGCTCGGCCCTGGCTTGCTGGCCTTTCTGGACAAGCGCGTCGAGCGCTGCCTGCTTTTCCTTGAGGGCGGTTTCGGTGGCGGAAATGTCGAGCGCGGCGTAGTCGGCAATGGCCGGGTGGTCGTGGGCGCCGCACAGCGGGCAGGCTTCGTCCGGTTGCAGTTGGCGGCGATGCGCTTCTAGGCTCTGGATGCGGCGTTCCTGGTCGAGCAGCTTTTGCTTGTCGGCGACCTGGGCGGCGAGTTCTTTGTGCTGTTCGCGCAGGGCGGTCAGGCCCTTTTCCTGCGCCGCGATCTTTTCCTGAATCTGCTGCAGTTGCGTGCTTTGCGTCGTTTGCAGCGCGGCCAGTTCGCGGCGGCGTTGGGCGAGGGTTTCGAGTTGTTGCCAGCGATTCAGGCCGGCTTGTTCGCCTTGCCAGTGCTGGCGCAGTTCGGCCAGGGTCTGGCCGGCGAGGCGCTGATTCTGCTCGGTCTGGGTTTTTTCCAGCGCGGCGTCGGCTTTGGTTTTTGCCTCTTTTTCCCGGTTGACCGTGGCAGTCTGTTTTTCGATCTGCTGCGCGGTTTCAGCGAGTTCCCGGGCGAGCTTTTGCTGCGCCTGCTGCTGGGCGGCGAGGTCGCGGACTAGTTTTGCCCGCTGCTCGAACTGCTGGCGCCAGACGCCGAGGCGTTCGCCGAGTTGGGCGCGTTGCGGCTGAGCGGCGCAGAAGTCGTCGAGTTCTTTGGCTTCGCGCTGGCTTTGTTGCAGGGCTTGCTGGGTCTGGGCGGCGAGCTGGGCGCTGAACTGGCTGGCGGCTTGGTGTTGGGCGAGTTGTTCGGCTTGCCGCGTTTCGCGTTCGGCGTGCAGGGCCTTGAGTTCGACTTCGCTTTGCTGACAGGCGGCACCGGCCTGTTGCCATTGCAAGTGCAGTGGTTTCAGGGCTTCGGCCGGCTCGCTGTCGGCGAGTTTTTTGAGGTCCGGGGCGGCGGCAGTCAGTGCGGTGTCGGCTTCAAGTAGCCTGCCTTCTGCGGTTTTGATTTCCTGCTCGCTCTGCGCCAGATCGAGGCGCCACTGGCGCTGGGCCTGGGTTTGCTGGTGGCGGCGCTGGACGTCGGTAAGTTGGCTGTCGAGGCGGGTGACTTCGAGTTGCATGGCGGCGCGTTGCTCGTCGCTGAGCAGTTCCATGCCGTCGGCGCGGGCTTTGAGTTGGTCGAGCTGACTTTTGGCCTCGCGCGCCTGCTCGAAAACCTTGCGCGAAATTTCGCCGTAAATCTCGGTGCCGGTCAGCTCTTCGAGCAGTTCGGCCCGCTCGTTGGCGCTGGCATTGAGAAAGGCCGCGAAGCCGCCCTGGGCGAGCAGCATGGACTTGGTGAAACGGGGGAAATCGAGGCCGGTGATTTCGGCGATGCGTTTGAGTTTGTCGTTGGTCTGCGTGCTCAGGATGGTGCCGTCACCAGTGGCCAATTCAACCTTGGGTGCCTGCAGCGCGCCGTCGATCTTGTCGCGGGCCCGGCGCTGGCTCCAGAAGGCGCTGTATACGGCGCCCTTCACTTCGAATTCAACCTCGGCCAGGCAGTCGGCGGTGTGCCGCGTCATGATGTCGTTGTCGGTGGCCGAGATGGTCTTCAGGCGCGGCGTCTGGTGGTAGAGGGCGAGGCAGATGGCGTCGAGTAGGGTCGATTTGCCGGCGCCGGTCGGGCCGGTGATGGCGAACAGGCAGTTGTCGGTGAAAGGCGGCTTGGTGAAGTCGATGGTCCATTCGCCTTTGAGCGAATTGAGGTTTTTCAGGCGCAGGGTGAGGATTTTCATGCTTCTTCCCCCTGCAGGCTGGCGACGACGGCGCGGTAGCGTTCGTTGAGGGCGGATTGCAGCTCGTCGCCGAGCTCTTCCTGCTGCAGGCGGCGGGCGAAGACGTCGTGCGGGCTGAGTTCGTCCAGGGTTTCTTTTGCTGCTGCCGCCAGGCTGGCGACCGCGTTGCCGCGCTGGCGGCGGATGCGCAGGACTTCGACCGGCCAGCCTTCGGTGAGCGCTTCGATGCGGGCCGGCAGGTCGGCCAAATAGTCGTCTTCGGCGACGGTGACTTCGAGCCAGGCCGGGCATTCGCGCGTGCCTTGGGCGGCGGCGGCACCGATGGCGCCGGCCAGCGTGTCGAGATTGCCGCTGACGGCGACGAGGGCCTGAAAGCTCGGCACGGGCAGGACGGTAACGGCTTTGAGGCCGTCGCTGTCGAGATCGACGAGCAGCATTTCCTTGGTTTGTTTCGCTTCGTCGAAGCCGAGCGGGATGGGCGAGCCGCAGTAGCGGATGTGGTCGAGGCCGCCGACTTTTTGCGGCCGGTGGATGTGGCCGAGGGCGATGTAGTCGGCTGGCGGGAAGGCTGCGGTCGGGAAGGCTTCGAGGGCGCCGACGTAGATTTCGCGGACCGATTCGCTGGTGCTGGCGCCGACTGTGGTCAGGTGGCCGGTGGCGATGATGGGTAGCGGACGGCCGAAATTCGGGCCGAGTTCGGCGGCAAGTGCGGTCTGGCGTTCGACGGCGGCAGCGAAGACAGTGGCGTAATGTTCATGGATGGCCGCTTGCAGCGACAACTGCTTGTCTTCGGCGCTTTGCCCGGCCTGGCTTTGCAGCACGTCGCGCGGGCGGATGAAGGGGATGGCGCAGACGATGCAGCCGGGTTCGCCGTTGCGTTGCGGGAGGACGATGACTTGCGTGGTGGGGTCGGCGTGCGTCGCGGCGATGACCGTGGTGCCAAGGTGGGCGAGCAGTTCGCGGCTTTCTCCCAGCGTGGCCGGCGAATCGTGGTTGCCGCCGAGAACCAGCAGCGGCACGCCGGCCTTGTACAGTTGCCCGACGAGCTGGTTGTACAGCTCGCGGGCGTAGCTGGGCGGCGTGCCGGTATCGAAAATGTCGCCGGCGACGAGCACCGCATCGACCGCCTGGGTTTCCACCTGTTCGAGCAGCCAGGCGATCAGCGCCTGATGCTCGGCCTGCCGGCTCTTGCCCATGAAGTGCTGGCCGAGGTGCCAGTCGGAGGTGTGAAGGACGCGCATGCGGGGCGGAGGAATTGGAAAGGCTGAAGTCTAAACGGTGAATATCGGGATTCGATGGCCGCCGGCGCATTTTGGGCTTAAGCGCGAATTCGCACAGACGGCGTTGGCGCCGCCGACTAGTCTTTGTTTCGCATCCCGGAACGCCCAACAGACATTCCGGTTGCCGCTCCCGATCTGCTTTGTGGTCGGGGCGGGCGCCGGGCAATTTCGCCCGGGGGCCGAATACAAGGAGTCGGATATGAGCTGGGATATTGATGCAGCAAGCTGGACGTCGGTTGGCGTGAAGATCAAGTCGCGCTGGGGCAAGATCAACAATGCCCGACTGGCTGTCATCGACAGCAAGCGCGAAGTTCTGGTCAGCCAGGTCCAGGAACTCTATGAAGTGACGCCTGAAGAAGCCGAAAATCAGGTCGCTGGCTTCGAAAAGCACACCAAGGAACTGCGTCCCAAAGTCGCCGCCTGATCGGCCTTGCTGGCCGGGCGACTGCGTTCGCCGTTGTTGTCCGGCCAAGCGCAGGTCAGTTGTCGTTAGGCGGTTTGGCGGCGGCGTCCTTGCCAAGCGGCAGGTCGTCAATGAACTGCCGATAGCGAATTTCCGAATGCTTGAGTGCCCGCAGCGCACTGTGCTGTTCGGTCATGTCCATGAGCACCATCCGGCATTCGGTACCGTCTTCATCCGGGACAGCTTCGACCCTGAGCGTTGATGCCGGGCGTTGCGCGCTGGCCGTCAGCGTAATTTCGCAGAAGCCGCTTTTTTTCTCGGCGAGGACTTTGTCGACGAACTCGGTGAAGGCCGCCTGACATTCGGGCGCCAGATAATTGATGAAGCGGTGCCGGCTTTTCTGCGAGCGCTTGAGCCCGAGCAGAATGGCGCCAGCCAGGTTGAGGTCGAGAATGTTGCCCTGGGCGTCGAGCGTGAAGTAGCCGATCGGCGCGAAATCGTAGATGTCGGCGTAGCGCTCGCTCAGCGCGTCGGCCTGGTCGTTGGCTTCGTGCAGCGCCTCGTTGTCGATTTCCAGTTCGATCTTGCGAATTTCCAGTTCATGCCGCAAATACGCGGCTTCGCTCGGGTCTTCCGGCGCGCTTTCGGGACGTTCACGCCAGCGGGCCTCGGCGCGATGGTGCAGGGTGAGGGGGTTGGGGCGCAAGCGGCTGGGCAAGTCGGCTGCCACGGTCGACCGGAAAAAACGCTCAAATTCCAAATGCACCACGTCATGGCATTCACAGCCGCGTGCCTCGAGCGCCGGCCGGTCGAGGACGTCAATCTGGCCGCGGGCGTAGCGGATCAGGCCGGCCGCCTGCAGCTTGCCGGCCGCGTCGGTGATCGCCTCACGGCGCAGGCCGAGCAGGCTGGCGATGCGCTCCTGGGTCATGGCGATCCGGTTGTCCAGCCGCCGATCCAGGCAGAGCAGCAGCCAGCGGCCCAGTTGCTGTTCGACGCTGTGGTGGCGGGTGCAGAGCAGGGCCTGTGCCGTCTGGACCATGAGGGCCTGGGCGTAACGCAGCGCCATTTGTTGCAGGCGGCCGCCTTCGGCCAGTTCCCAGCGCAGGGTTTCGGCTTTCAGACGATAGGCATGGCCGGCTCCTTGGACGACCAGCTTGTGGCTGGAGATTTCGTCACCGAGCACCGCTGAAATGCCGGCCAGCCCTTCGTTGCCGACCATGGCCAGTTCGGTGGCGGCGCCATCGCGCGTCGTGGCGATCAGTGAAATGACGCAACTGGTCGGGAAATAGACGTGGCTCAGCAACTCGCTGGCGTTTTGCAGGACGCTGCCTGCTTGCAGCGAAACGGGTTCCAGATCGTTGTGCAGCCGCGACTCTTCGGCCAGGCTCAGGCCGGCCAGAAGCTGGTTCTGGCGCTGTTCAGGCCGTGTTGCGGTGGGCATGGCGTTCCTTGGTGGGCTGCCGGCGGCAGTCGGGACAGCCTAACCGGAAAAGCGTCGGCCGGGGACAGTTGATTCTGGCGGAGTTTTGCCTTCGAAGATTGTCGCGAAGGCTACAAGTCAGGATGCCGGGATGCCAGAAATTCACGGCAAATAGCGGCTTTCAGCGATTCCGGCGGGTGGCATCGCTCTTGCATCGCAGGGTTTATCGCCTTTTACCGCCGCCAATCATGACCACCGTTGAAAAACCCGCTTTCCGCTGTATTTCCGCCAGTGAGGCCATCGTCTTGATCAGTGGCGAGCCGCCGGCCATCGTCTTCGACGTGCGCGACATGGCCAATTACCAGAAGGGGCATCTCGATGGTGCCGCGCATTTGTCCGAAGATCGCCTGCTGGCCTGGATGAAACGCCTGCCGAAGGAGGCGCCGGTGGTGATCTATTGCTACCACGGCAACGCCAGCAAGGTTTTCGCCCAGATGTTCATCGATTTCCGCTATTCAAATGTGTTCAGCGTCGATGGCGGCTACGAGGCGCTGGTCGCTGCCCAGGCCACGCCGGTCGCGGCATGACGGCAGCGCATGTCGCCGGCTGGGTGCAGGCGCATCCGCTGTCGCCGAGCGATGTCGATTGCGCCACCACGGTCATGCTCAAGATCATCGACGGCAAGTGCAAGATGGGGAGCGTCGACAAGATCGTCATGGAAGCGCTCTACGACGCCGTCAAGGACCGACCCGGTCAGCGTTTCGGCGACGAATTCCATGCCCTGATCGCGGAGGCCCGACGCGAGTCGAGCGAGGCGCTCAAAAATTTCATTTACGAAAAACGCGTGTTGGCTGAAACCGAACTCTCCCGCCCGGTGATGAAGGCCTTCAAGGCCATGATCCGCCAGGAAGGGTTGTTCGCCGGCCTGGCGCTTGAGGAAGAAGTCGAATGACCATGAAGTTCTACATGACGCCGGGTTCGTGCTCGACCGGCATCCATATCCTGCTCGAAGAATGCGGTCTGGTCTTCGAGGCCTATGTCGTCAACCTGCTGGCCGGCGACCAGTACAAAAAGGAATACGCCGCGATCAACCCCAAGGGCAGCATTCCGGCGCTGGTTCTCGATGACGGAACGGCACTTACCGAATTCTCGGCCATCGCCTGGTGGCTGGGGCGCAACTACCCGAAGCGCAAGCTGCTGCCGGAAGGCTTGAAGGACGAGGTGCAGGTGCTCAGCGTCATGAACTACGCCGTGCACACGCTGCACACGCAAGGCTTCGCCCGCATTTTCACCACCGAGCGCTTCGCGCCGAGCAGTTCCGACCACGAGTCGGTCAAGGCGCAGGGCCGGCAGATCATCGACAAGGCTTTCGCCATCGTCAATCGCGAACTGGCCGGGCGGCAATACGTCGTCGATCACTTCACGATTGCCGATGCGGCCTTGTTCTACGTCGAGTTCTGGGCCGATCGCATCGGCATTCCGTTGCCGGAAAACTGCGAGGCCCACTACCGGCGGATGCTGACCCGGCCGGCCGTGCGCCAGGTGCTGGCAGAAGAGGGCTACGCTTCGGTGCTGCGTTGAGGGCTGAAAGCCCTGTAACATTTGCAGGACTTTTCTGACCTGTACAAAAACGCTGCTACGAGAGATTCAATGATCGCCAACCCGGAACGCTTCACCAAAACCATCGCCCTGTTCGACGCCGCCAATGGGCAAGACCCCAATCAGGACGAAGGCCAGCCGAAAGAATTGCTTTACGCCCAGCGCATGACCAACATGATCGGCCGTTTCGCGCCCGAAGCCAGCGAAGTCGCCCAACTCGCCGTGCGCGCCCAGCACATTCAGCGGTGGACGGTGCCGCGCAGCAACTACCCGCTCGGCAAGCCCGGCTACTTTGCCTGGCGCACCGGGCTCTATCAATTCCACGCCGAGACGGCGGGCGAATTGATGCGCCAGGCCGGGTACAACGAGGCGATGATCGAGCAGGTCAAGGCCGCAATCGGCAAGGTCGGCCTCAAGACCAACCCCGATACGCAGATGCTGGAAGACGTCAGCTGCCTCGTCTTCATCGAGCACTACATGCTCGGCTTCGCCGGCCAGCAGCCTGATTACAGCGAAGAGAAATGGCTCGGCATCGTCCGCAAGACGTGGAAGAAAATGTCGGGCGCCGCTCAGGCTTTCGCAACAACCGGTGGTATCAAGCTGCCTGAGGCGCTGGTGCCGCTGATATTGAAAGCGGTTGCCGAGGGCTGATTGCTACGGTCAACCGGAAATAACGGCCAAAATTGAAATGGCTTTCCAGCCGCCGTGGCGGCTCCGCGAGCCCCTAGGCTCGACGGTCAACGCCCGGCCGTGGCTGGCTGCGGCGTTCCGGCCGGGAAGGGTCGCGCACACCGCGCCCCCGCATAACCAGCGCCGGCACCCCGATCAGAAATACCAGAATGAGTGCCGCGAGCAGGTAGTGATTCTGAAGAATTGCTTGTAACACTGAGCGCTCCGTTGGGCTTGTTGCGACTGCTGTCCTGGTTCGACATACGCCAGCGTCGAGTCATGCTGGCCTCTTTTCATTCTAGGTTATTGCTGCACGAATTACGTGTTCAGCCTGAAGCGTCCGGCGCTGTTGCGCGCCGCTTCGATCATCGCTGCCAGTTGCTCGGGTGAGGGCTGCAGTTCTTCCACGAATATCCCGGCAATGCGTTCGATGCTCGCCTCGGCTGCGGCCGCATCGTGAAAGAGGGCGCGGGTTCGGCGGGCCAGGATATCGTCGATTGTTCGCGCCGCTTCGTGGCGGATGGCGAAGCGGATCATGGCTTCGCTGTACGGCAGGTTCGGGTGGAGCAGCCGGTCGTGGCCGGGCAGGACGGCGAGTTGTGGGGCGTCGGTGCCGTAGGCGTCGTTGGCTGGTCCATCTGTGTAACCGTGCAATTTCAGGGTTCTGGTTGGGCAAGGCGCGGCGTTTAACCCGGCAACTTCGCTGGCCCGGTCGATGACCTGTTCGGCCATCAGCCGGTAGGTCGTCCATTTGCCGCCGGTGAGCGTGATCAGGCCGCTCGGGCTGACCAGCACGGCGTGTTCGCGTGACAGGGCGGCCGTGTTTTTCTCGTCGGTGTTGTCAGGATGGATGAGCGGGCGCAGGCCGGCGAAGGCGCTGCTGATGTCGGCCCGGGTCGGCGGCCGGGTCAGGACGCCGGCCGCCGTGCGCAGCAGGAAGTTGATTTCCTCTTCGAGCGGTTGCGGGTCGTTGAGTTGCTGCAATTCCGGGCGCGGCGTGTCGGTGGTGCCGAGCAGCACCTTGCCCTGCCAGGGAATGGCGAACATGACGCGGCCGTCTTCGGTTTTCGGGATCATGAGCGCCTGCTGGCCAGGCAGGAAATCGGCATCGACGACGAGGTGGATGCCCTGGCTGGGCGTCAGCAGCGGCTGGGCTTTTGCGTCATCCAACTGGCGAACGCTGTCGGCGTGAACGCCGCTGGCGTTGATGATGGCGCGGGCGGTGACCTCGAATTCCTCGCCGGTTTCGGCGTCGCGCAGGACGGCGCCGGTGACGCGGTCATTGGTTTTGCGCAGGCGGATGGCCGACAGGTAATTGAGGCAGGTGGCGCCGAGGTCGGTGGCCGTGCGCATCAACGTGATGGCCAGCCGGGCATCGTCGAACTGGCCATCCCAGTAGCGAATGCCGCCGCACAGGCCGGCGCTTTTCAGGCCGGGCAGGGCGGCGATGACTTCCTGCCGGTTCAGGCTCTGCGAGGAAGCCAGGTTGTGCCAGCCGGAGAGCAGGTCGTAGAGCTTGAGGCCACCGGCGAACATCAGGCGGTCGATCTGATTCCAGGCCGGGATGATGAAGGCGAGCGGATGGACGAGGTGCGGCGCGTTGCGGAGCAGGAAGGAGCGTTCGCGCAGCGCGTTGCGCACCATGCCGATATCGCCCTGACGCAGATAACGCACGCCGCCATGGATGAGCTTGGTGCTGCACATCGAGGTGCCGGAGGCGAAATCACGGGCTTCGACGAGGAGCGTGCGATAGCCGCGCGCTGCGGAATCGACCGCCGCGCCAAGGCCGCTGGCGCCGCCGCCGATTATCAGGACGTCCCAAGGATGTTGGTCGCGCAGGGTGGCGAGCTTGTCTTCGCGGGTCATGATTTTGCCCAGCCGAGGGTGCGCTGGATGGCGCGGCGCCAGTCGGCGAACAGGGCTTCGCGTTGGTCATCGGCCATCGACGGCTCGAAGCGGCGTTCGGCCTGCCACAGGGCGCTGAGTTCGGCTTCATCCTGCCAGAAGCCGACGGCCAGCCCGGCCAGATAAGCGGCACCGAGGGCTGTGGTTTCGGTGACTTTCGGGCGCACGACGGGCACGCCGAGCAGGTCGGCCTGGAACTGCATGAGCAGGTCGTTGCGGGCGGCGCCGCCGTCGACACGGACTTCCCGGATCGGCTGGCCGGCGTCGTTCTCCATGGCCTGCAGCACCTCGGCGCTCTGGAAGGCGATGGCTTCGAGGGCGGCGCGGGCAATGTGGGCGCGGGTGGTGCCGCGTGTCAGGCCGAACAGCGCGCCGCGCGCGGTCGGATCCCAGTAGGGCGCGCCGAGGCCGGTGTGGGCCGGCACGAGGTAGACGCCGCCGTTGTCGGGCACACTCGCGGCCAGCGTTTCGACCTCGCCGGCGCTGGCGATCAGCCCGAGGCCGTCGCGCAGCCATTGCACGGTGGCGCCGCCCATGAAGACGCTGCCTTCGAGCAGGTAGGTGGTTTTGCCGTTGCGCTGCCAGCCGACTGTCGTGAGCAGGCGATGCCGCGAGGCCATGGGCTGCTGGCCGGTATTCATGAGCAGGAAACAGCCGGTGCCGTAGGTGTTCTTGGCCATGCCGATGTCGAGGCAGGCTTGGCCGAAGGTGGCGGCCTGTTGGTCGCCGGCCATGCCAGCCAGCGGAATCGCGGCGCCCAGCCATTCGGCGTTGAGCGTCGCAATTTCGCCGCTGCTGGCGACGAGGCGCGGCAGCAGGGCGGCGGGAATGTCGAGCAGCGCCAGCAACTCGTCATCCCAGCATTGGCGGTGGATATCGAAAAGCAGGGTGCGCGAGGCGTTCGACGGGTCGGAGACGTGCTCGCCGGTCAGCTTCCAGGCCAGCCAGCTGTCGATGGTGCCGAAGGCCAGCTCGCCGCGCTCGGCCCGGATGCGGGCGCCGGGGATGTGGTCGAGCAGCCACTTGAGCTTGGTGCCGGAGAAATAGGCATCGAGGACGAGGCCGGTGCGCTGCTGGAAAAGGTCGGCGTGGCCGGCGGCGGTCAAGTCGTCGCAAATGCCGGCGGTGCGCCGGTCCTGCCAGACAATGGCGCGGTGCACCGGCTGGCCGGTGGCGCGATCCCAGAGGACGGTGGTTTCGCGCTGGTTGGTGATGCCGACGGCGGCGATCTGCGTCGCCAAGATGCCTTTGTCGCGCAGCACGGTGCGGGCGACGGCAAGCTGCGCCTGCCAGATTTCATCGGCGTCGTGCTCGACCCAGCCGGGTTGCGGGTAATGCTGGGTGATTTCCTGCTGGGCGAGGCCGTGGAGGTTGCCCTGACGGTCCAACAGGATGGCGCGCGCACTGGTCGTGCCCTGGTCCAGCGCGAGGACGAACTGCTCGGACGGTGCAGGCATGAAGAACTCCGGCAAGCGGGATACGGCCAGTATAGCTGGCTGGGAGATTGGTTGGCGGGCTTCTAAGAGGCTGTCCACGATCTTTTGAAAACCGAGAAGCCATTTCAATTGAAAAGACCGAAACCCCTCCCGGCCTCCCCTTGTCAGGGGAGGAGTACAACACAAACTGCGTGCGGACGGGCTCCCTCCCCTGACAAGGGGAGGGCTGGGGAGGGGTTTGAACGGCCTATCTGCGAAGCGCGGCTTACAGAATGGCCAGCACGTTTTCCGGCGGGCGGCCGAGGGCGGCGTGGTCGCCATTGACGACGATGGGCCGCTCGATCAGCTTGGGGTTAGCGACCATGGCGTCAATCAGCGCATCTTGCGAAAGCGACGGGTCGGCCAGATTGAGTTCCTTGTATTCGGCCTCGCCCTTGCGCATCAAGGCGCGGGCATCGGCGAAGCCGAGTTTCTTGAGCAGGCTGCGCAGCGTGGCGGCGTCGGGCGGGGTGTCGAGGTAGGCGACGATCTCGGGTTCGATGCCTTTTTCCTTGAGCAGGGCGAGGGTGTCGCGGGATTTGCCGCAGCGGTTGTTGTGGTAGATGGTGATGGTCATGTTTTGGGCGGTTCGGGGATTTCGATTTTGGGCAAAATTTCCGGTTGACCGTGGGAATGCGGGTTCAGGTGCCGCAGAAGGTCATGTAGCCGGTGGTGAATTCGGTCGGCGCCGGCTCGGCATATTCAGCGTCTTCCAGGCGCTCGTCGAACGGGGCGCGGATGACGGCGAGCAGGCGTTCGAAGGGGGCCAGGTCGTTGTGATCGACGGCGGCATCGAGGGCGGCTTCGACGCGATGGTTGCGCGGGATGTAGCACGGGTTGGCGTGTTGCATGGCGGTGAGCAGTTCGGGCGAACGGGTCTGTTGGCGGGACTGCCAGCGGGTTTGCCAGTCGGCGAAGTCGGTGGCTTCGGCCATTAGCGCGTTGAGGCGCGTGGCATCGCCGGCCGCCGCGTGGAACAGGGCGCGGAAGGCGACGGTGAAGTCGAGTCGGTTTTGCTTGAGGATGCGCAGGAAATCGTCGATCAGGGCGCGGTCGGCTTCGGCGTCGCCGGTTTCGTCGAGGCCGAGCTTGGCGCGGAAAACGCGCAGCCAGTGCACGGCCTGGCGCTCGGGCAGGGCGTCGATGACGGAGGTGGCGGCTTCAACCGCGCGTTGCGTGTCGGCGTCGATGAGCGGCAGCAGGGTTTCGGCCAGCCTTGCCAGATTCCAGCGGGCGATGCCGGCCTGCTTGCCGTAGGCGTAGCGCCCGGCGCTGTCGATGGAACTAAAGACGGTGCCCGGGCTGTAGGTTTCCATGAAGGCACACGGGCCGTAGTCGATGGTTTCGCCGGACAGCGTCATGTTGTCGGTGTTCATGACGCCGTGGATGAAGCCGACGCCGAGCCAGCGCGCGACCAGGTTGGCCTGCCGCTCGCCGACGGCGGCCAGCAGGTCGAGGTAGGGCTGCGGGCTGGCGGCCAGCGCCGGGTAATGGCGGGCGATGACGTAATCGGCCAGGCGCCTGACCTGTTCCGGCCCTTGGTGGGCGGCGAAGTACTGGAAGGTGCCGACGCGCACATGGCTGGCGGCGACACGGGTGAGCACGGCGCCGGGCTGGGCGCGGTCGCGGCGCACCATGTCGCCGGTTGCCACCACGGCCAGCGAACGGGTGGTCGGAATGCCCAGGGCGTGCATCGCCTCGCTGATGATGTATTCGCGCAGAGCCGGCCCGAGCGCGCATTTGCCGTCGCCATTGCGCGAAAACGGGGTGCGGCCGGAACCCTTGAAAGCAATGTCGCGGCGCTCGCCGTGGCGGTCGATCACCTCGCCGAGCAACAAGGCCCGCCCATCGCCCAGCTGCGGCGAAAACTGGCCGAACTGGTGGCCGGCGTATGCCTGGGCAATCGGCTCGGCACCTTCTGGCACCAGGCTCCCCGCCAAAATATCGATCCCCGCCGGCGATGCCAGCGCTTCCGGATCGGCCCCCAATTCGCGAGCCAGTTCATCGTTGAGGCGGATCAGGACCGGCTTGCTGGCCGGCGTCGGCTTCCAGAGAACGTAGAACTCCTCCAGATCGCGGACATAGGTGTTGTCAAAGGCAAAAAATTGGGGAGCTGGTGCGTTCATCGAAATGGGCTTTGTCGGTTTTCCATCGGCCACCGGCGATTTTGTCGTAAATCGCGGCACTGGCCGTGGTTGAAGCAATTTCGATGCTAAGCGACGGCTTTGGTTCCCTTGGGAGAGGCGCAAGGCGTCCATACGGAAATTTCAATTTTGGGCGAATTTTCCGGTTGACCGTGGGAGTGGTGGCCGGGGCTTGTTAGTGCCCTGGACAGGAAGGGCTCCGAAAAGGAAACCGTGGTCTAATATTGCATCGTCATCCTGCCGTCGAGGCAGCCAGCAGAACATCGACCTCTCGCCCAAGCCCTGAGCCTCCCACCACGCATTTGAAAGGACCGTAAATTGAAATCGCCAGTACAGATGTTTGCCGCCTCACAACAACGTAGAAGCACCGGGGCAAAGCTCAAGTTGTTGGCCGCAACGCTCAGCGGGGTCTTTCTTGCTGCCGCCTTCGGGCCGGTTGAGGCTGCCAACAAGTCGAAAGTCAGCGTCTACCAGCATGGAAAGCCCGTCGGTACGCTGCCCTGCGAGTCGAATCCTGGTTCCTTGCCGCGTAGCAACCCGCTGTTTTCGCGTACGGCGGTGCTGATCAGTTTCCTGGGGCGCACGATCGTCGAAAACAAAGCAGACAGCAGCGTGGCACAGGCCATCGGCGTCGATCAGGAAACAGCTTTGCTGCTGGAGTGTGAAGACATGTCCTGCTCGACACCGCCAGCAATCAAGGCTGTAAGCAACCCCAAAAGCTTTGGTGCGGCCTACATTCTCAAGCCTTCGGCAAATAGCAGCCTCACCGTGGAACCGGCAACGCCGCTGACGTTTACCAACGTCGAGGTGAAAAAGTTCCAGGCGAACAGCGCACCAACGACTTACAAGATCAACGTTAACAACGGCGTGATGACTTCAACGAATGCCAACGGTAGCGTCTATTGAGTTTGTGTGCCATTGCGGCGAACGGCAAAGCAGCGGACAGCAGATGCTGCTTTGCCGTCCTGTAGCCCGGCGCGGAGCCTGGCGTACTCGTTGCAGAAGTAGGCGATGGACTGGCGCTACGTCACATTCGAGCGCAGGCCGGGCGATGCGGATTTCAATTTAAGGTATTTTTTTCGGTTGACCGTCGGATAGGCTGGAAAGGTTTGTTTGTGCCACCGGCAGAGGGAGGAGGACGGTCTCGAACGGAGGTGGGGATGCGCGATCTGGAGCGTCTTACCGTCTATTCATCGATGACCCGCCGATAGTGCCTGGCGGGTAGCATGTCCCAAGGCGTGTATTCAAATTCGACGAGCGTGTCGCCCGCCAGAACCAGAAACCTAGCCCGGAGCGAGTCCGGCTCTTCCGCGCCGACGCATTGCATCAGCACCTGTTTATAGCGTTTCCTCACATCGAATGGCGCGATGACCTCGGGATGCGGGGCATGTGTCGGGCCGAGCAGGCTGCTCATCTCCTCGATTTCGCCATTGGCTTTGAGCTTGGGCAAGTACGTCGATCCGCCGCTGTAGCGAAGCGTGCATCCGGAAACGTCGATGAATGGGCCCGCTTCGCTCCCGGATGCGGTGTTGATGCGGACGAAGTCGCCGTCACGGTAGATATCGGCTTTACCTGCGCGGCGGCTCATCGATGACTTCCAGTCCGTCGTTTCCTTGACCAGCGCCCATTTACCCAGCCAGGCGGCATCGAGTTTGTGCGTGTTGCTTTGTGTCCCTTCCGGCACCCATTCATGGTGACCAACCCGATGCAGCAAGAAAACCCGCCAGCGCGGATCCTGTTGCAGGTAGCGATCGATGTTCGCGTCAATGTCAGCCAACAACGCTGCCCGTTCCTTGATGAATCGCGCATCACCCAGGCCGCCGACGGTCACATCACGGTACCCTCCGATGCTTTCCCGGATGATGCCTTTTCGCCAATAGTCGAAACCGGAGTAAACACCATTGCTACCATCGTGAAAGCGTGGCCCCTCAGTGAGTTGACCCGGCGTCGATGGTTTGCGCACCAATCGCAATTCACCCAAATAGGTCGCCGGGTTTGAGAAGGTAAATGCCCGCTGGACATCCTGCTGAACCGCTTCGAGCAGGACCGAGCGCCGCATGTTTTCAATCGGATGTGGCTCGGAAGGTTGGCTTCCCGGACCGCGCGCGATACTTCGGTCGTAGCCGAGCGCGCCGCCGCGCACCTTCTGCAGGATGGCCAACTGGCTGATTTCCTTTTGATTCGGCTTGGCGTTCGGGTTGGATTGATCCCTGGCGACCTGCTCTGAATTGTCGGTTGCCGGCAGGAAGCCAATGCTGTCCAGGCGCCGGATGGCGACGCGGCGCCGCTCGGGATTTACGTCGCACGTTGACTCAATGGCGCTGCGGTCGAGCACGATGGTCGTTTCGCATTGGCGCAGGATCACTTCGGCAACGCTATCGCCCTTGCGGACGGCCGCCAGCAATACCGGCCCCCAGGCCTGGTTGAGCTTCCGATATTCGCCGAGATAGCTTTGGTAAGCCGCCTCGTGCTGCCGCTGACATGCCGCTTCGGCGAGTTGCCGGCGAATGAGCTGTTGCGGGCTTAATGACTCGTCAGGATCGCCTCCACGGCTGCACGGATCGATATCTTCCCGGACATAAAGCGGTTCGACATGAGCGACGTCGGCACGCAATGCCCAAACGTCGATGTAGCCTCGAGCATCGACCTTGGGCGAGGGCGCCCAGGCGTTGGCGGGCGGCGGTGGGCTCGTGTCATTCGCCTCTGCGAGCAAGGTCGTGACGTAGAGCATGGTTGCAAACGTCAGGGCGCAACGCACCACGAACCTGGTTTTCATTTCCCCACCTTGTTATGTTCCGGAGCCGGAGGTATTCCGCTGGTCGCGGCCCAAAGCGTGCCGCTTAGCTGAGCTTTATCCCAAACGGCATTGCCGCAACGTTTTCGAATGACATGGAGATTATCCGAGGACTCTCTGCCTATCAATCAACAATCGCACGAACAAAGGAAAGGTCGCCTTTCTTTTTGAGCCGATATCGGGCCAAAACGCCTAATTTCTTAGTGTTTTGTCGAAACCCGTTTGGCAGTTCGCGGCTTCTTCTCGCCCTCGGTGTTTGCGGTTCGCCCGGCAGTAGGTTTCGTCGGGTCGGCATGGTCGAGCCAGATCAGCGTGTCGATGTAGCTCATGAAACCCTGCAGGTAGTCCGGGGCGATGTCGCGCATGCGTTCCAGGCTGCGCAGGACGAGGTGCTGGGAATTCATGGGGCCGGCGTTTTCGGGGGCCTGGGCGAGCGTTTGGGTGAGTTGTTGTTCGGTGCTGAGTTTTGACCACTCGTTGCGGAAGATGGCGACGGACTTGAGTTCGGGGCCTTGCTGGCGAGGGGTTGCCGAGGCGGATTTTGATTTTGGGCTAATTTTCCGGTTGACCGTGGGATTGTCGTGGGCGGGTTCGATGGTGCCCGGTTGGCCGTGGGCTTGTCCGCTGATGTAGGCGAGGAGGTCGGCGAGCGGGCTGGCAGGGCTTGTCTCCACAATCTCGGCGGGTATCGGAGCCGGGCGGCTGGCGAGTTCGTTGGCGGCGGCGCTGATTTTGGCGTTGAGCGACTGGCGGATGGCTTCCGGCTGCGTGGCGGCGCGGCGGCTGAGTGCTTCGAGGTAGGTGAAGCGGATGGGGTCGCGGTCGGCGGCGCCGCTGGCACGCAGGGCGTCGAGTTGGGCTTGCAGATCACCCGTTTCAGCCATTGGCTTCCTTGCCGTTGGTTCTGGACTTCGGCACCGGCGCCATTTCGACGCGGCGATTCCGGGCGCGGCCGTCGGCGTCGGCGTTGTCGGCGACTGGCTGCTGCGAACCGAAGGCGGCGGCGAAGATGGATGACGAGGGCACGCCGTCCTCGATCAGCGTTCTTGTGACAGTCAGGGCGCGCTGGGCGGAGAGTTCCCAGTTGTCGGCGAAACGGCTGTTGCTGCCGCGCACCGGCATGTCGTCGGTGAAGCCGCTGACCATGAGCATCTGTTCGCTGGCGCCGAGGTAGGCGGCGATGGGTTGCGACAGGCTCTTGAGGAGCTGTTTGCCTTCCGGTTGCAACTGGTCGGAGTTGAGCGCGAAGAGCACATTGCCGCTGATGCCGATCTTGCCGTTGTTGAGCGTCACGCGGCCGGAGGCGAGCGGGCCGGCGAGCGCTTTTTCGAGTGCTTCGCGGCGTTGTTCTTCCTGCTGGCGTTTCTGGATTTCGGCTTCGAGGCTAGTGACCAGTTCGAGCTGCACGCCGAGCACGCCGACCAGAATGAGCACGAAGGCGCCGAGCAGGCCGGCCATGAGGTCGCCGAAGACGGCCCAGACGGGCGTGCTGTGGTCGACGCTGGCGTCGATGTCTTCCATCGTTATGCCTCGCTAGCGGCGACGCGCTGCAGGTCGTCGACCATCTTTTTCTGCGACATGATGCTGAGGTCGATGATTTCGCGCGCCTGGGCGACGTAGTAGGCGAGCTGTTCGTCGCTGCGCGTCAGCGACTTGGTCAGCCCGCCTTCGATGCGTTGCAGGGCAGCCATCATCTTGTCGTTCGATTCGGTGAAGAGCTTGACCGCGACACCGAAAGCCTCGCCCAGGCTGGCCACTTCGAGGGCGCCGCCGGTGATGCTGGTGCCGATGTCGACCAACTTGCCCGCTTCGCTCTCGACCTTGGCGGCGAACTGGCTGCCAGCACGTTCAAGCAGGTCGGCCGACGAGGCGACCAGCGCGTCGATGGCGCTGCGCTGTTCGGTCGAAGCGTGGTTGATGGCATCGAGCAACGCGCCCAGGGTTTCCATGATGCGGCTGCGTTCTTCGAGCAGGCTGTTGTCGCGCGCCATGCTGGCCGACAGTTCGTGGCGCAATTGGCCGATGACTTCGGCCGCCGCCTTGGGCGCCTCGGCGGCGGTCTGCATCAGGCGGGTGACTTCGGCAATGGTCGCTTCGGCCTGGCGCTGGTGGGCGGCGACGAGGTCGCGAGCGGTGTCGCCGAGCGTTTGCGTGATCTTTTCCTGCTGCGCCAGTGTGGCGTCACCAGCCTGTTGCCATTGCGTTTCGAGCTTGCCGGCCATGGCGGTGAGGGCGTCGGTGAAGCTGGTCTGGCGGGTCTGTTCGCCGGTCGCCCATTCGGTTTGCCAGCTAGCCTGTGTTGCGCGCATGTCAGCGAGCAGGGCGGCGGTGCGCTGGGCGAAGGTCTCGGCGAGGCTGGTTTGCGTTTGTTCCAGCGCCTGGGTGAGGCGGTCGCTGGCCTGTTCGTGCATGGCGAGGGCGCCGGTCCAGGTGGCGGAGACAGTCTGCACGGTGCCGTCGAAACGCTGGGCGATGCCGTCGAGCTGGCTGGCGACCTGGTCGCTTATCGCCGACTGCTGGGCTTGCGTGGTCTGCGCGAAAGCAGCATGGCTGGCATCGATTGAGCAGAGCAGCGCCTGCGTGCGTTCGCCGAAGGTGTCGGCGACCTGGCTGACGGCCTGATCGAGGCGGGCGGTGACGCCATCAAACTGGCTGGCCAGCGTGGCGGCTAGTTGTTGCTGGCTGGCGGCGGTGGTTTCGGCCAATGCGGCGTGATGCTGCGCGGCGTCGGCCTGAAGTTTGGTTTGGGTGTTTTCGACCGAGGCGAGCAAGGCGGCCGAGCGTTGCTCGAAAGTGTCGGCGTAGGCGGTGAGGGCTGTTTGTAGTTGCTGGTGCTGGGTGCCGGTGGCCTGTTCGTGGTGGCTCAGGGCCTGTGTCCAGGTGTCGCTGACGGTAGTCACGGTCTGCGCAAACTGGCCGGCAATGCCGGCGAGCTGCGTTTCGACGGTGCCGAACAGCTTGTCGTGCAGGCCGCGCGTTTCGTTGGCGATACCGGCCATGGTGGCGGTGACGACCGGCTGGATGGTTTCGGCAGCGACCGTCGCGCTGTCCTTCAGGCTAGCCTTGAGCGACTGGTCGACGGATTGGGCGAGACCGGTGTACAGGCCCTTGGCTTCTTCGTGGAAGCGTTGCTGACCGGCTGCCAACTGCTCGCCAAGCAGGCGGCTCTGTTCGGCCATCTGGCTCATCATGGCGTCAAGCTTGCTGACCAATTCGGGCAGCGCCTGGGACTGGGCCTGCAGGGCCTTGAAGGTTTCCTGGCGCTGGTAGGTCAGCGAGAAATCGCGCAGCACGCTGGCGATCTTGCTGTCGAGGAGTTGGCCGACCTGCAGGCGGTCGCGCCGGCACAGCGCCGAGATCAGGCCGAGCATGGCCGAGGTGGCGACGCCGGCCACCGAGGTGCCGAAGGCGACGCCCAAGCCCTTGACCGGCGCGGCCAGCGCCGAACGGATGGTTTGCAGGTCGGTGGTGCTTTCCAGCGCCAGCACGGCGCCGTTCAGCGTGACGACCATGCCGAGGAAGGTGCCGAGCATGCCGAGCAGGACCAGCAGGCCGACGAGGTAGGGCGTGATGCCCGGGCCGGGGAGGGCGACACGTTCGCCTTCGATACGCAGGCGGACGGCGTTTTGCAGGGCGGCTGGCACCTGTTGCAGCCATTCGCCGAGGTGGCCGATGTCGTCCGGGATATTGCGCAGCGCCTTGGCCAGCGCCGTGGTGTTGTCGTGGAAACGCCGCATTTCAAGGGCGCCGGCGACATAGACGATGGCGATGATGCAGGACACCGTAAAGGCCAGCGTGTGGCCGCCGATGTAGCCGATGGCGACCCAGACGACGGCGAACAGGCCGAGGATGAAGGCGAAGAGACTGAGGTTGCGGTTCATTGGGGCTTTGTTTCCTTGTGTTCTGCAGCGCCGCCAAGCGCGGCGATCAGGCCGGCGACCGGCTTGAGGCGCAGTTCCAGTTCGGCGAGCAGCGCGGTCTGGGCGTCGTGGCAGAAGGCTTCGAGCCAGCTGCCCGGCTGCGTCCAGGTGGTCGGATCGTCGGCGGTGTTGTCGGCCAGGGCGGCGCGATGTTCGGCGTAGCGCTGGTCAAAGCGCTTGCCGAGCATGATCGGGATGTTCGACAGCAGATTGCGTTCGCGGGTGAACAGAAATTTCTCGAAAGAGGCGTCGAGGTCGGCCAGTTGCTTGCCCGCCGTCGAGTGGCCGGCCAGCGCCTTCCGGGCGTTGGCGCGCAGGGCCGTGATGGCAGCGTTCATGTCGCGCTGGTGGGCGAGGTAGTAGCGGTGGTAAGGCGAGAAATCGGCAGCGCTTTCCGGCGTAGCGTTGGGCAGCGGCGTCGGGAACGGAATGCGCGCCGGCTCGGTGCTGAAAACGCCGTCGTTGTGGATCGAATCGTTCAGATTGCGGCGAACGCGGGCCAGTTGGGCCGGCAGGTCGCTGTTGGCCGAAGCGATGGGCGTGCCGCTGCCGGCCTCGGTATTGAGGACCGAAAACAGCGTCAGCGCATCCGAAAAGTCCAGCCACTGCCCGAGCCGTTCGCCGAAATCGTATTTCGGATCAGGGACTTCCGGGAGGGTGTCGGACAGGACGCGGACGAGGGCAGAGCGATTGAAGGTGGCGCGTTGCAATTCACGCGTCATGATCATGACCTGGTTCGACGTCGAAAGGGGTCGCAAGGCTACTACAACTTTGCGACGCGGTCAGCGGTCCGCGTTTGTCCTTGTGCGAGCGGCGATGCCGGCGGAAGGTGTCGAGCATCCGCACGAGGCGCGCGATTTGGGTGGCATGGCGAATTTCAATTTTGGCCATTTTTTCCGGTTGACCGTGGAATTCCGGGGTTTTAACAGCCCCCGCAGTCGCGTTGCATTGCTGATTAGCCGCCGAGAGCAGGGCCGGGCTCGGGTATAATTTCGCCCTTTCCGCTACCGCCGAATTCATCCCATGGCCGACATTCTTTGCCTCAAGGGCGACGCCGCCTTTTCCGCCTTCCGTCTGCAACGCTTGACCAACCGCTTGACGGCAGCCGTCGCCGATATTGAAGCCGTGGTGGCCGATTACTGGCATGTCGTGGCGCAAAAGCGTGCGCTGAATGCCGACGAGCGTGCCAAGCTGGCGACGCTGCTGGAAGAGAAGGCGGCTGGCAGCGATGCCGGCGAGCTGTTCCTCGTCGCGCCGCGCATCGGCACCATTTCGCCGTGGTCGTCGAAGGCCACCGACATCGCCTGGAACTGCGACCTCGACGCCATCGAGCGCATCGAACGCGTCATCGCCTTTCATGTTGTCACCAAGAACAATCGCGCGCTGAGCGCCGATGAAAAGAAAACCGTCGCCGGCTTGCTGCATGACCGCATGACCGATTCCGTGCTGCCCGGCTTCGACGCTGCCGGCGAGCTGTTCCGCCATTTCGAGCCGAAGCCGCTCAACACCGTCGATGTGCTGGCCGGCGGCAAGGCTGCGCTGGTCGACGCCAACAGCTCGCTCGGGCTGGCCCTGTCCGACGACGAAATTGATTACCTGCTCGACGTCTTCACCAAGGCCGGCCGCAACCCGACCGACGTCGAACTCATGATGTTCGCCCAGGCCAACTCCGAGCACTGCCGCCACAAGATTTTCAACGCCTCCTGGGTAATCGACGGCCAGGCCAAGGACAAGACCCTGTTCGGCATGATCCGCGAAACGCATGCAGCCGCGCCGCAAGGCACGATCATGGCCTACGCCGATAACGCCTCGATTATCGAAGGCGCGACCATCCAGCGCTTCTACCCGGATGCCGACCGCGGCTACAGCTACAAGGAAGAGCTGACCCACATCCTGACCAAGGTCGAGACGCACAACCACCCGACCGCCATTTCGCCGTTCCCCGGCGCGTCGACCGGTTCCGGCGGCGAGATCCGCGACGAAGGCGCCACCGGCAAGGGTTCCAAGCCGAAAGCCGGCCTCTGCGGTTTCTCTGTCTCCAACCTGAATCTGCCCGATGCCCCGCAGCCCTGGGAACACGCCTACGGCCGTCCGTCGCGCATTGCTTCCGCACTCGACATCATGCTCGAAGGCCCGATTGGCGCGGCAGCATTCAACAACGAATTCGGTCGCCCGAACCTGACTGGCTATTTCCGCACCTATGAGCAGGATGTCGCTGGCACGGTGCGCGGCTACCACAAGCCGATCATGATCGCCGGCGGTCTGGGCAGCATCCAGGCCGAGCAGTCGTTCAAGGATGAAACCTTCCCGGTCGGTACCAAATTCGTGCAACTCGGTGGTCCCGGCATGTTGATCGGTCTGGGCGGCGGTGCCGCTTCGTCGATGACCGCTGGCTCGAATGCCGAAGACCTTGATTTCGCCTCCGTGCAGCGCGGCAACCCGGAAATCCAGCGCCGTGCGCAGGAAGTCATCGACCGCTGCTGGCAGATGGGCAAGAACAATCCGATTCTTTCCGTGCATGACGTCGGTGCCGGTGGCGTCTCCAACGCACTGCCGGAACTGGCCCATTCGGGCGGCGTCGGCGCCATTTTTGATCTGCGCAAGGTGCCGACCGAAGAGCCGGGCATGTCGCCGGCTGAAATATGGTCCAACGAATCGCAGGAACGCTACGTGCTGGCCATTCCGCCGAACCGCATCGCCGAATTCCAGGCCATGTGTGAGCGCGAGCGCTGCCCGTTTGCCGTGGTTGGCGAAGCGACCGGCGACGGCCACCTGACCGTCACCGATGCCCATTTCGGCGTCAATCCGGTCGACATGGAAATGGAAGCGCTGCTCGGCAAGCCGCCACGCATGACGCGCGACGTCAAGCATGAGCCGGAAACCTTCGTCTCCTTCGACGCCACCGCCATCGAACTCAAGGACGCGGCCTATCGCCTGATGCGTCTGCCGACCATCGCCGACAAGACCTTCCTGATCTCCATCGGCGACCGCTCGGTCGGCGGCATGACGGCGCGCGACCAGATGGTCGGACCGTGGCAGGTGCCGGTGGCCGACGTTGCCGTCACCACGATGGGTTACCAGGGTTACCTCGGCGAAGCCTTCGCCATGGGCGAGCGCACGCCGCTCGCCGTGTTCGACGCTCCGGCTTCCGGCCGTATGGCCATCGGCGAAGCGCTGACCAACCTGGCTGCCGCCGATGTCGGCGCACTGGCCAAGGTCAAGCTGTCGGCCAACTGGATGGCACCGTGCGGCGTCGCCGGCGAGGATGCCCGCCTGTTCGACACCGTCGAAGCCGTTTCTGACCTGTGCAAGGCCATCGGCGTGTCGATCCCGGTCGGCAAGGATTCGCTGTCGATGCGCACCGCCTGGGAAGATCAGGGCGTCAAGAAACAGGTCGTCTCGCCGCTATCTCTGGTTGTCACCTCGTTTGCTGCGGTCGACGACGTGCGCAAGACGAAAACCCCGCAACTGGCCGTCGATCAGGGCGAAACCGAACTGCTGCTGCTCGACCTCGGCCAGAGCCGCCTTGGCGGCTCCTGCTTGGCACAGGTCTACAACGCCACCGGCAGCGATGCGCCGGATGTTGACGATCCGGCCAAGCTCAAAGGTCTGTTCGACGCCGTGCAGAAACTCAATCGCGACGGCCTGTTGCTCGCCTACCACGACCGTTCCGACGGCGGCTTGTTCGTCGCGGCCTGCGAAATGGCCTTCGCCACGCGTCGCGGCGTCTCGCTCGATCTCGACGGCATCTGCTACGACGCCGGGGCCGGCGATGTCGATGGTTCCGAGAAACTGACCAACCTGCTGGCTGGCCGCGATTTCGAGAACATCGTCCGTGCCCTGTTCAACGAAGAACTCGGCGCCCTGATCCAGATCCGCCGCGCTGACCGCGAAAAGGTCACGCCGATATTGCGTGCCCTGCGCGTGCCCTACCATTTCGTCGGCACGATGAACGAGTGGGACGAAATCCGCGTCACCCGCAACGCCAAGCGCGTGCTGCGTGAAAAGCGCGTCGACCTGCAGCGCGCCTGGTCGGAGACCAGCTACCAGATGCAGGCCATGCGCGACAATCCGAGCTGCGCCCAGCAGGAATTCGACCGCATCCTCGACGTCGCCGATCCCGGCCTGACACCGAAGCTGACTTTCGATCCGCAGGACGACTTCACCAAGGTGTACCGCGAACTCGGCGCCAAGCCGCGCGTCGCCATCCTGCGCGAGCAGGGCGTCAACAGCCACTACGAAATGGCCGCCGCCTTCGACAAGGCCGGCTTTGCCTCGGTCGACGTCCATATGAGCGACATCCTGGCCGGCCGCGTCAGCCTCAAGGACTTCAAGGGCCTGGTCGCCTGCGGTGGCTTCTCGTATGGTGACGTGCTCGGCGCCGGCCTCGGCTGGGCGCGGACCATCCTGATGCACGACGGCTGCCGCGACGAATTTGCCGCCTTCTTCAATCGCCCAGATACCTTCGCGTTGGGCGTCTGCAACGGCTGCCAGATGATGAGCGCGCTCAAGGCTATCATCCCGGGTGCCGAAAACTGGCCGGCCTTCCGTCGCAACAAGGTCGAGCAGTTCGAAGCGCGTTTCGTGATGACCGAAATCCTCGATTCGCCGTCGATCTTCTTCGCCGGCATGGAGGGCTCGCAAGTGCCCATCGTCGTCTCGCACGGCGAGGGCAGGGCAGTCTTCGATAACGCCGACGACAAGGCCAAAGTCTTGTCAGCCGTGCGCTACGTCGACAACAAGGGCGAACCGACCGAGGTCTATCCGTACAACCCGAACGGTTCGCCGAACGGTCTGACCGCGGTGACCACGGCCGATGGCCGCTTCACGATCATGATGCCGCACCCGGAGCGCGTGTTCCGTACCGTGCAGATGTCGTGGCATCCGGAAAACTGGGGCGAGGACAGCCCGTGGATGCGCATGTTCCGCAACGCGCGGCGCTGGGTCGGTTAAGCGACCGGGAAAATCAGAAAAGGCGGCCTGCGGGTCGCCTTTCTTTTTTTCACAAACGTATATTGTTAAATTACAATATACGCAATCACTTATAAATAGTGGTTGCCAATTGAATTCCAATGGAGGAGCAAATAAATGATCAAAAAAGCTTTGCTGGGTGCGGCGATTCTCGCCGTGTCGATGGGGGCCATGGCGCAGGAGAAGGAACTGCTGCGCATCATCGGCGAGGATAAGCAGTTCGTCGTTCAGACCAAGAACGGGCCGTTCGTCATTACCCGTACGATGACGCCGTGCGCCAAGAACAAGGGCTGGCTGCAGCCGCTGATTCCGGTTCCGGGCGTGCATCCGGTCACCGAGATCGAAATGCTGCACGCGATGAATGACAAGGATTCGCTGATCGTCGACATGCGTGAGCCGGACGACCGGATCAAGGGCACCATCCCCAACTCGTATCACATCCCCTACACTCTGGTTTCCGGTCGCATGGATGAACTGGGTTGCGCCAAGACGGCCGGCAAGTGGGACTGCAGCAAGGCCAAGAAGGTCTATGCCTTCTGCAATGGCCCGGTCTGCCCACAAAGTCCGTCAGCCATCAACGCTATGGTTCGCGATGGTTTCCCGGCCGACAAGATTTATTACTACCGCGGCGGCATGCTCGACTGGGATGCGCTGGGCTTCCCCATCGTCAAGGACGATTTCTAAGCACATCCAGCTTCTTGGCTCGCTTGCTACCCGAACGGAACTCCACGGAGTTCCGTTTTCATTTTTGGCCATTTTTTCCGGTTGACCGTGGGATTGCCTGCTTTGAGCCTGCAGGGGTTCTCGCAACCGACTTCCACGGTCAACCGGAAATTTTGCCCAAATTTGAAACAGGGGCGCGTCCGCTGTCAGTGGATGACAACGCGCGGACTGCGTCGCCAGCAGGCCGGCATCTGCAATTGCTCGACGTCCGGGCCGGTGGCGCTGAAGATGGCCTTGGCCCGTTCCAGGCGTGCATGTTCATCGTGGGAAATGCCGGCGATCAGATCGAACCATTGTTGAAGACGTTTCATGATGGCGACTCCTTGTTAGTGACTGTATGAATACACAGTAGTGTGCGTTCGGGTGCAGAATAGCCGAAAGCTGTATGGATGTACAGTATTCGAGAAATCTTTTTTCCGCGGTAGGCTTTGGCCACCCGAAAGCATGAAAGGCCCCCAATGTCGCGCCCCAAGCCTGCCTGGTTGCCTCCCGCCGGAACGCTGGCGACCTACCGCGGCCGCACACGCAAGGCGACGCGCAATGTTCGCGTGGTGGCCGAGGCCTCAGCCGGGCGCATGGTGGTCGAAGCGATCGGCAAGCAGGGCGTGCCCGTTCGCCTGACCGTCAAGCGGGAAAACCTGTTGCCGATGGAACCGGATTTGTTCGACTGATTTCCGTCACCGACCCGGCCCGAACTTGAGGTGCCGGATTAGGCCACTGAGCCATCCGCCTGCTTGTCGCCTCTCCAGTTGAATGCTGCTGTTGTCTATCCGTTCAACAAGGCTCAGGCCATTGCGCGAAATCAGATAGCTTTGCCCGCTCGCGAGAAATACGTCGTCGGGCTCGTTGGCGACGGTAATCCAGATGGTGCCGTGCAGGCAGCGGACTCGGGTGCCGGCGGCGTCATTGAGGCGGACGGGGTGGCCCGGTTGCAGGCATATTTCCTCCGAAACCCGATGGCTGTTCATGGCGCTCTCCGCTTTGATTGTCGAGAAATTTTAGGTTCGGGATAGCGGGTGGTACAGTTGCAATGAATTAAAATTGTGACCAATACAGTTGCCGCGAATGCAAACTGTGCTGGTCATCACCAACACCAACTGTATGGGTGCCCATGGCTGAAGAACTGTTGCGCTACGAGCAACTGGCGGCGGAATTAAGCGGCATGATCGCCAGCGGCGTGTTGAATCACGGCGACCGCCTGCCATCGGTGCGGCGTTTGTCGAGCCAGCGCCGCCTTTCGGTGTCGACGGTGGTTCAGGCGCTGCGTCTGCTCGAGGATCGCGGCCTGGTCGAAGCACGGCCGCAGTCCGGGTTTTTCGTCCAGCGTGCCAAGGCCGCGCGCGCCGAGCCGGTGGTGCGCTCAACGCCGGAAGAGCCGAGCCCGGTCGATATTTCGCAACGGCTGGTCAGCGTCTTGCGCGCCGGGGCGAGAAATGGCATCGCGCCGCTCGCCGCTGCCTTGCCGGCGCCTGAATTGTTGCCGGTCGCCGCGCTGCAGCGCCTCTATGCTGGCATAGCAAGACGCCATCCCAAGTTGCTCGAAGGCGGCAGTCACATCAATACCGACGAGCCGGCGCTGGTTCGTCAGCTGGTGCGCCGCTCGCTGGCCTGGGGCGGGCCGCTGCCGGCCGAGGAATTCGTCATCACCAATTCCTGCACCGAAGCGCTCGGCTTGTGTTTGCGGGCGGTAACCAAACCCGGCGACACCGTGGCGGTCGAGTCTCCGGCCTATTATTTGATGCTGCAGTTGCTCGAAACGCTCGGCCTCAAGGCGCTGGAAATCCCGACCGATCCGCGCACCGGCATGTCGGTCGAAGCGCTCGACCTGGCAACGCGCAATGGTGGCATCGCCGCCTGCCTGATCGTCTCGAATGGCAGCAACCCGCTCGGCTGCGTCATGCCGGACGACAGAAAACGGTTGTTTTCGGCGTTGACCGCAGCAAGAGGCGTCGCGGTGATCGAAGACGACATCTACGGCGACCTTCACCTCGGCAACGAACGGCCGTGGCCGATCAAGGCCTTCGACAAGGTGGGCAACGTCATGCTCTGTTCGTCGTTCTCGAAAAGCCTGTCGCCCGCCTTGCGCATCGGCTTTGTCGCCGCCGGTCGCTACCACTCGGCGATTGCCTTGCAGAAAACCATCACCAGCGGCGGCACCAATCCGATCACCCAGCACGTGCTCGCTGAATACCTCGAATCCGGCGCCTATGAGCGTCATCTGCGCACCCTGCGCCGGGCCTACTCGCAGCAAGTCGAAGCGATGCGGCTGGCGGTCAGCCGTTATTTTCCGGCGGCGACGCGCATCACCCAGCCGCAGGGCGGCTACGTCCTGTGGGTCGAGTTGCCCGAAAACATCGACACCACGCGCCTCTACCAACGGGCTATCGGCGAAAACCTGGCCTACGTGCCGGGCGATCTGTTCTCGCCCAGCGGCATGTATCGCAATTGCCTGCGCCTCAATTGCGGCAACCCGCACACGCCGGCAATCGAAGACGCCGTGCGTCGCCTGGGAGCGATCTTTTCCAGCGCCTAAATCAACGGGAGGCCAGGGAAATTACGGTATCATTCGGCCTTTTGGGCAAGCTGCCTTTGCCTTTTTGAACGCATTCGAAGGATTTTTCTCCTCATGTTCGACGCAGTCCGCAACAACAAAAGAATCGTCCAGGTATTTCTCGCGCTGATCACGCTGCCGTTCGCCTTTTTCGGCGTTGATTCCTACATGCGCAGCGACGGCTCCGGCGGCGATGTCGCCACGATTGGCGACGTCAAGATTACCCAGCAACAGTTCCAGCAGACCCTGCGCGAACAACAGGAGCGCCTGCGCACCCAGATGGGCGCTCAGTTCGACCCGAAGATGCTGGAAAACCCAGAAGCCCGCAAGGCGATTCTTGACGACCTGATCAACCAGCGCCTGCTCGTTATCGAGGCTGGCAAGAAGAACATGGTGGCTGGCGACAACGCCATCCGCCAGGCCATTGGCGCAATCGAAGCCTTCAAGGTTGACGGCAAGTTCTCCGTCGAACGCTACGAAGCCGCGTTGCGTGCCCAGGGCATGTCGCCGGCCGGTTTCGAGGCGCAACTGCGTCAGGACCTGACCCTGCAGCAGCTTGCCGGCGCCATCGGCCAGTCCGGCGTGGTATCGCGCTCCGTCGCCGACCGCGTGCTCGCCCTGCAGACCGAGAAGCGCGAGGTCATGGAAGTTCGCCTGAGCCGCGACGCCTACCTCGGCAAGGTCAAGCTGGCCGACGATGCGGCCAAGAAGTTTTACGACGAGAACGCCAAGGAGTTCGAAGTTCCGGAGCAGGCCAAGGCCGAATACGTCGTACTCTCGATGGAATCCATCGCCGGCCAGCTGGCCGTTACCGATGCCGAGATCAAGGCTTGGTACGATGGTCACAAGGATCGTTTCCTGGTGCCGGAAGAGCGCCGCGCCAGCCACGTCCTGATCGCCTCGGAAAAGCTCGGCAAGGACAAGGCCAAAGCCAAGGCCGAAGCGCTGCTGGCTGATATCCGCAAGAATCCGGCAGCGTTTGCCGACCTCGCCAAAAAGAACTCCGACGATCCGGGTTCGGCCTCCAAGGGTGGCGATCTCGGCTTCTTCGGGCGCGGCATGATGGTCAAGTCCTTCGATGACGCGACGATGAGCCTCAAGGAAGGCGAAATTTCCGGCGTGGTCGAGTCGGACTTCGGCTTCCACATCATCAAGCTGACGGGCATCCACGCCGCCAAGGAAAAGCCGCTGGCCGAAGTGCGTGGCGAAATCGAGGCTGAGCTCAAGAAGGCTGCCGGTGCCCGCAAATTTGCCGAAGCCGCTGAAACCTTCAGCAATATGGTTTATGAACAGTCGGACAGCCTCAAGCCAGTGGCCGACAAGTTCAAGCTGGCCATCAAGTCCTCGGACTGGCTAGCCCGCCAGGCCAATCCGGCCAACGGCGCGCTCGGTAATGAAAAACTCATGGCTGCGCTGTTCTCGGAAGATTCCGTCAAGAACCGCCGCAACACCGAAGCCGTCGAAATCGCTACCAATACGCTGGTTGCGGCGCGTCTGGTCGATTACAAGGCGAAGGAATTGCAGCCGTTCGACGGCGTCAAGGCCAGCATCGAAACCCTGCTCAAGAACAAGGAAGCCCAGGTTCTGGCCAGCAAGGATGGCGAAGCACGGCTGGATGCCCTCAAGAAGGGCGATGACAAGCTGACCTGGGGCGCTGCCAGGAGCGTATCGCGCATGGACGCCCGCCAGCTTCCGCCGCCGGCCGCCCAATCGGTTTTCCGCATGGAAACCGGCAAGCTGCCTTCCTACACGGGGGGCGACCTGCCGGGTTCCGGCTACGCACTGTACAAGCTGACCAGGGTCGACGCCGGCGAAAAGCTCGACGATGCCCGCAAGCAGGCGATGCTCAAGCAACTGGACAATCTGGCCGCCCAGGAGGAAGTTCAGCTCTATCTGGCTGCCCTGCGCAGCCGTTACAAGGTGGAAATCAATCAGGCCGCACTGGAGTCGAAAGACAAATAAATAGTGGATTGGTCAATAAAAAGCGGGCTGCGGCCCGCTTTTTCATTTCCAGATGCCGTTTGACTGCAATCTCTGTAGGCACCCCATAAGGGGAATGCTATCCTCCTTGAAGTAGGTAGATGCTCAATGGAAGCGGGTTTTGCCGGCTTCATGGAGCGCGCACTCAGGAATGCAACTGCTCAGGAACGGGTATGACAGGTGATCCAGGCTTGATCGCGTCCACAAAGAGGCGGCATGGCTACATTCGGCTGCTGTGGCTGGGCGTCTGCTTGATTAACCTGTTCGTGATCGGCATGACTGTCCTGGTGATCGAGCGGAACCGTGCCGAAAAAGTCGCCCAGGCGGTTACCCTGACCGAAAATTACTCAAGAATTCTCGAAGAAAGCCTGTCCGGCTTTATCAGCAAGATCGACTTCTCGCTGCACATGCTCGGTGACGAGATATCCCGGCAAATAGCCAGCGGGGGAATCAAGCGGGAGGCTCTCGAGTCTTTCATGGCGCATCAGGATGCCCTGATTCCGGAAGCACTGGGTCTGCGTGTTGTCGACGCCGATGGCATCATTCGCTATGCGGTCAATGATGTGAAGGTGCGCAATGCCAGCATTGCCGATCGTCCCCAATTCATTCGTCTGCGCGACGACCCGGATGCCGGCCTGGTCTTTTCGGCGCCGATCATGGGACGGGCTGCCGAAAAATGGATGATCACCCTCGGGCGGCGCATCAACAACCCTGATGGTTCATTTGCCGGTGATGTTCATGTGGCGGTTTCTGTCGATAATTTTATTGCCATGTTTTCCAAGGTTGATCTTGGGGAACGTGGAAATGTCGGGCTGTGGGATAAAAGCAATCTGATCGCCCGCTACACGAAAGCGGATTCCCGGGGCGCTACTGTCGGTCGCAGCACGCCGTCTGCAGAGTTGCGGGCCCTGCTCAATTCGGATAAGCCTGCCGCCCAGTACCATACCCGTTCAGGGGTTGACGGGATTTCCAGAACCTTCCATTTTCGCCAGGTAGGTCAGTACCCGCTCTATTTGGTGGTCGGTCTGGCCGATGACGATTATCTCGAGGATTGGCGCAATGATTCACTGGGTATCAGCGCACTGAGCGGACTGTTTTTGCTGGTGACCCTGATTTCAACGATCTTGATCAGTCGCGGCTGGAAACGCAGTGAGTCCGACCAGGAAGCGCTCATTCGTCAGGATGCCGAATACACGGCCAAGCTGGAAGCGTCTAATCTCGCCACGGAGGCAGCGTGGCGGCAGAGCGAACTGATTCTTTCATCGGCAGCGGAAGGTATCTGCGGCGTCGATCTCGATGGCATGGTGGTTTTCGTCAATCCGGCAGCACAAAAAATGTTCGGCTGGAGCGCGGGGGAGGGCGTTGGCCTCGATCTGCATGCCTTGACGCATCACCACGATGCCGATGGCAATCCGGCGGCCATTGCAGATTGTGCCGTTTTCAAGACGCTGCACGATGGTCAGCGCCGACATGTCAGCGACAGCCTGTATTGGCGCATGGATGGCACCTCTTTTCCGGTCGAATTTACGGTTTCACCCGTTGAGCGTGATGGAAAAATCACCGGGGCGGTCAATGTCTTCAGGGACATCTCGGAGCGCAAGCAAATCGAGGCTGAACTGGAACAGCATCAGCGTCACCTTGAGGGGCTTGTTCAGCAGCGCACTTCCGAACTCATGCAGACCGAGGCACGCGCCAGCCACATCCTGCATTCCAGCGCCGATGGCCTCTACGGGATTGATTGCAATGGCGTCATCACGTTCATCAACCCCGCGGCCTGTGCGATCCTTGGCTATTCCACCGAGCAGGTGATTGGCCGCAAGGCGCATGCGCTTTTACATCATAGCCGGCCGGACGGTTCGCCGTACCCGGCCGCCGATTGCCCGAGCTACAACGCTTTGCGGGTTGGCCAGAATGTCCGCGTTGACGACGAGGTGTATTGGCATGCCGATGGCCATCCTATCCCGGTCATGTACGCGACTCACCCCATGCTTGAGAATGGGGTGATCGTTGGTGCTGTGACCAGTTTTGTTGATGTCAGCATTCAGCGCGCGGCTGCACATGCCAGGGAGCAAGCCCTGGTGGCAGCTGAGAATCTGGCCCGGGTGCGGAGCGAATTCCTCGCCAACATGAGTCATGAGATTCGCACGCCGCTCAATGGCGTGCTGGGTTTCGCCCAGATTGGTCACCGTAATTTCCAGAATGCCGAGAAGGCCCGGGACGCCTTTGCCAAGATCCAGCTTTCCGGCAATCGTCTGCTTGGCGTGATCAACGACATCCTCGACTTTTCGAAGATAGAGGCCGGCAAGCTGCGCATCGAACAGACGGAGGTCGTGCTTGCCGAACTTGTCGAGCATTCGCTCGATCTGCTGCGTGACCGGGCCGAGGCCAAGCAACTTGATCTTCAGGTCGAATTGGCGCCTGATCTTCCACGCACTTCTATCAGCGACCCATTGCGCATGGGCCAGGTGCTGCTCAATGTTCTTTCCAACGCGGTCAAATTTACCGCCGCGGGCCATGTCAGATTGTCGCTGTCACTCGAGAATGACTGGCTGGTGTTCAGAGTTGGCGATACGGGTATCGGCATGGACTCGGCGCAGCTCGCGGCGCTGTTTAACCCCTTCCAGCAGGCCGATGCTTCGGCCAGCCGAAAATTTGGCGGAACGGGGCTGGGCCTGGCCATCAGCAAACGTATCCTCGAATTGATGAATGGCGATATTCAGGTTACCAGCCAGCCCGGCACGGGGACCAGCGTTGAGTTTCGTTTTCCGTACATCAAGCCGGAAGTGAAAGACGAGGCAAACAGCACTGGGCCGGAGGGCGTGGCGCAGTTTGCCCGGAAATCACTGGCTGGAGTTTCCATCCTCGTCGCCGAGGACGAAAAGATCAATCAGCTGGTCCTGCAAGAGGCGCTCAAGGAATGCGGCGCTCTGGTCGTGATGGTCGATAACGGCCAGGCGGCAGTCGAACGCGTGCTGCGTGATGGCAGGGACGCTTACGATGTCGTGCTGATGGATCTGCAAATGCCGGAGATGGATGGTTACGAAGCGGCGAGCCGCATACTGGCGGCCTATCCCGGGCTTCCCGTGATCGCCCAGACCGCTCATGCCTTCAGCGAAGAGCGCGAAAAGTGTCTTGCCGCCGGCATGGTCGACCATGTCGCCAAACCGGTGGATATTGATACTTTGGCCAGAGTCGTCCGGCAGCATCTGGCAAGCAAACAGCCCAAATAAAAACGCCGACCGGAATTAACCGGGTCGGCGTTTTTGATTTTTGACGTTTTTTCCGGTTGACCGTAGAAGCGTCAGGCGCGATCGATCAGGCCGGCAGCGGGTCGGCGTTGCCCAGTGCGACGGTGTTCATGCCACCATCGACGTACATGATTTCGCCGGTGATGCCGCTGGCCAGATCGGACAACATGAAGGCAGCGGCGTTGCCGACTTCATCGATGGTCACGTTGCGACGCAGCGGGGCGTTGTGCGAGTTGTAGGCGAGCAGCTTGCCGAAGTTGCCGATGCCGGAAGCCGCCAGGGTCTTGATCGGACCGGCCGAAATGGCGTTGGCACGAATGCCTTCAGGGCCGAGGCAGAAAGCCAGGTAGCGCGTAGCCGCTTCGAGGCTGGCCTTGGCCAGGCCCATGGTGTTGTAGTTCGGCATGGTGCGCTCGGCGCCGAGGTAGGAGAGGGCGAGCGCGGCGCTCTTGCGGCCCTGCATCATCGGACGGGCAGCCTTGACCAGCGCCGGGTAGCTGTACGACGAGATTTCGTGGGCGATGCGGAAGGCGTCACGCGAGATACCGTTCAGGAAATCACCTTCGATGGCTTCGGTCGGCGCGTAGGCGATGGAATGAACCAGGCCATCGAGACCGTCCCAGTGCTTGGCCAGTTCGACAAACAGGTTGTCGATTTGCTCGTCGCTGGCGACGTCGACGGGAATGGTGATGTCGCTGCCGAACTCAGCGGCGAACTTCTTGATACGGTCTTCGAAACGCTCAGTCTGGTAGGTGAAAGCGAGTTGAGCGCCCTCACGGTGGCAGGCCTTGGCAATGCCATAGGCAATGGAATGCTTGGACAGCAGCCCGGTGATCAGAATTTTTTTGTCGGCGAGAAAGCCCATGTGTTGTTCTCCCTAAGGGGTTTAGCCGCAGGATTATAAACCGGGAAACCGTGATTCGCGTTATGCGAACACCGTTTCCCGGTCTGGGCTTACATATTCGGGTAAGTCGGGCCTTCGCCGCCTTGCGGCACCACCCAATTGATGTTCTGGGTCGGGTCCTTGATGTCGCAGGTCTTGCAATGCACGCAGTTTTGCGCGTTGATCTGCAGGCGTGGGTTGGCACCGCTCTCGTCGCGCAGGATTTCATAGACGCCAGCCGGACAGAAACGCTGTTCCGGCGCGTCATATTGCGCCAGGTTGACGGCAATCGGCACGCTGGCATCCTTCAATTGCAGGTGGCAGGGCTGGTCTTCCTCGTGGTTGGTGCTGGACAGGAAGACCGAGGACAGGCGGTCGAAGGTGATGACCCCATCCGGCTTCGGATACGTAATCGGTTGGCATTCGGAAGCCGGTTTGAGTTTGACGTGATCCGGCGTGCGATTGTGCAGCGTCCACGGTGCCTTGCCGCGTAGCACCACCTGGTCAATGCCGAACATGATGGAGCCGAGTGCCAGCCCCTTGTTCATCCACGGTTTGAAGTTACGTGTTTTATGAAGTTCATCGTATAACCAGCTGTTTTTAAATGATTCAGGATAGGATGTTAGTTCGTCGCGCTGGCGTTCGCTGGCCAGTGCTTCGAAGCAGGCTTCGGCCGCCAGCGAGCCGGTCTTGATGGCGCAGTGCGAGCCCTTGATGCGTGCCGCGTTGAGAAAACCGGCGTCGTCACCGATCAGCACACCGCCCGGGAAAGTCAGTTTGGGCAGCGATTGCAGGCCACCGGCGGTCAGCGCGCGGGCGCCGTAGGCGATGCGTTTGCCGCCTTCGAGGAACTTGCGGATTTCCGGATGCGTTTTGAAGCGCTGGAATTCCTCGTAGGGCGATAGATGCGGGTTGCTGTAGCCAAGGCCGACGACGAAGCCGACGGCGATCTGGTTGTTTTCCAGGTGATAGAGAAAGCCGCCGCCGTAGGTATCCGGCTGCATCGGCCAGCCGCCACTGTGGATGACGAGACCGAGCTGGTGCTTGTCCGGCTCGATTTCCCAGAGTTCCTTGAGGCCGATGCCGTAGGTTTGCGGATCGACGCCATCGCGCAAGTTGAATTTGGTTTCGAGTTGCTTGCCGAGATGGCCGCGACAACCTTCGGCGAAAAAGGTGTATTTGCCGTGCAGTTCCATGCCCATCTGGAAATTCGGCCCTTCCGAACCGTCATGCAAACGTCCCATGTCGCCGGTGGCGACGCCCTTGACGGCCCCATTCTCGTCAAACAGCACTTCGGCGCCGGCAAAGCCGGGGTAAATCTCGACGCCCAGCGCCTCGGCCTGTTCGCCGAGCCAGCGACAGACGTTGCCGAGCGAAATGACGTAATTGCCTTCATTGTGGAAGCAATTCGGCAGCAGGCTGTTCGGCACCTTGGTGGCACCGTTTTCGGAAAGGATGAAGAAACGGTCTTCGGATACCGGGGCGTTGAGCGGCGCGCCGTCTGTCTGCCAGTTGGGCAGCAACTCGCTCAGGGCGCGCGGGTCCATGACGGCGCCGGAAAGAATATGGGCGCCGATTTCGGCGCCTTTTTCGATCAGGCAGACGCCCAGATCGCTTCCTTTTTCTGCCGCCAGTTGTTTCAGGCGGATCGCCGCAGCCAGACCGGCCGGGCCGCCACCAACGATAACGACGTCGAATTCCATGGATTCGCGCTGCATGCTGTCTCCTGATTTTATTGTTGACTTGATTTCAATACGGTACAGTATGGAAATATTTTGATCAACACCACTCTAGTATTTGGGATTATGGAACACAAGAAAAAGCTCATTCACGTCACGAAGATGCCCATCCGCTGGGGCGACATGGATGCCTACGGGCATGTTAACAATACGGTTTATTTCCGTTACATGGAGCAGGCGCGGGTCGAGTGGGTGGAGGAAATGAATATCCCCGTCCGTTCGGGCGGCGCCGGGCCGGTGATCATCAACGCCAGCTGTACCTTCCTGATTCCGATGAATTATCCGGGAACCGTCGAGGTGCGCACCTTTGTCGGTGCCATCGGCCGTTCCAGTTGCGAGACCTACGTTGAAATGCGCATCGAAGGCGATGAGCGCATTTATGCCGAGGGGGCCGCCAAGGTTGTCTGGATGGACACGCAGACCGGAAAATCGGTGCCTTTGCCCGATCACGTGCGGGCTTTGCTCGAAGCGGAGTACGAAGGGGAGTAGACTCGCAGCCCATCGCATCGTCGAAACAAAAGAGTATGGGCAAACGCAAAGTCTGGGAAAAACTGCTGTCGAGCGAACGCCTGGGGGCCGGCAAGGCGCCCGGTACGGCGGAACGCACAGCCTTCCAGCAGGATTACGACCGCATCGTCTTCACCTCCGCCTTCCGGCGCATGAAGGACAAGACGCAGGTTTTCCCGCTCTCCAAGAGCGATTACGTTCGCACCCGCCTGACGCACAGCCTTGAAGTCAGTTGCGTCGGCCGCTCGCTGGGTGCCGTGGTCGGCCGCGAGATCATCGCCCGGCACGGCCTGCAGCACGTTGAGTCGGGCGATTTTGGCGCCATCGTTGCCGCTGCCTGCCTGGCCCACGATATCGGCAATCCGCCTTTCGGCCACGCTGGCGAGGACGCTATCCGCGAGTGGTTCCGCCATTCCGGCTTGCTTGATCGCCACCAATTCACATCAGCACAGAAAGCCGACTTCGAGCGCTACGAAGGCAATGCGCAGGGCTTTCGCATTGTCAGCCGGCTGCAAAGCCCGGCCAATCCCGGCGGCCTGCAACTGAGCAGCGCGGTGCTGGCGACTTTCACCAAATATCCGCGCCCGTCGCATATCGAGACCGAGCTGGATGGCAAGAGCGGCAAGAAATTCGGCTTCTTCCAGCAGGATGCCGATAATTTCCGGCGAGTCGCACGGTCAACCGGATTAATCGAGCGAATTCCAAATACCGCCTGGCACCGTCATCCGCTGGCTTTTCTCGTTGAAGTGGCGGACGACACCTGCTATTTGATCGTCGACCTCGAAGACGCCGCCCGGCTCGGCTTTGTGCCCTACAAGGATGCCGAATGCCTGCTTGCCGACCTGGCCGGCAACACCATCAATGGTGCTCGGCTACACCATCTGCACGACCCGAAGGAACGCCTCGAATACCTGCGCGCCAAGGCCATCGGCTGCCTGCTTGAAAGCGCCGCCGCCGTCTTCCTCGAAAACGAGGACGCCATCCTGAGCGGCAAGTTTGACGACGAACTGCTCGAAAGCTCACCCATCGCCCACCCGTTGCAGGCCATTCTCAAATTGGCCAAGGAAACGATCTACACCGCCCGCCCGGCGCTGGAGATCGAAACGGCCGGCTTCGAGGTCCTCGGCGCCTTGCTCGGCCTGTTCACCAATGCAGTCGAGGCGAGGGCAGGGCACGCCCGCTACACGACCCGCGAGCGCATGCTGCTCAAGCTGCTGCCGACGCAGTTCCTCGGCCACGGCGGCGAGCCGGATGCCGACCCGTACATTCGCCTGCTCCAGGTGGCCGATTTTGTCGCCGGGATGACCGACTCCTACGCCGTCGACATGTTCCGTAAATTGAAGGGTTTCGATCTGCCGACCTGAATTTTCGCTTGCCAAAAACAGATTACTGTACAAAAATACAGTCATTGGTTTTTAGCGGAGGCCGGCCATGAAACTCACGCCACGTCAGCAGGAAATTCTCGACTTCATCAAAAATACGCTGGAAGTGCTCGGCGCCCCACCGACGCGCATGGAAATCGCCAGCGCCTTCGGCTTCGCCTCGCCGAATGCGGCCGAAGATCACCTCAAGGCCCTGGCCAAAAAGGGTGCCATCACGCTCGAACCGGGTTCGGCGCGCGGCATCCGGCTGGTCGAGCAGCTTGGCCTGCCGCTGATTGGCAGCGTCGCCGCCGGTTCACCGATTCTCGCCGTCGAAAACGTCCAGGGGCGCTACGCCTTCGATGCCAGCATGTTCTCGCCCAAGGCCGATTTCCTGCTCAAGGTGCGCGGCACTTCGATGATCGATATCGGCATGTACGACGGTGACCTGCTCGCCGTGCACAAGACCAACCAGGCACGTGACGGGCAGATCGTCGTCGCCCGCATCGACGAGGAAGTCACCGTCAAGCGTCTGGAACGCAGCGGCGGTCAGATCAAATTGATCGCCGAAAATCCCGATTTCCAGCCCATCATCGTCAATCCCGAAGAGGTCGAGTTTGCCATCGAAGGCATCGCCGTCGGCCTCATTCGTGGAGCCGTTTCAAAACTGTCATGAACACCCAGCCGTTGCCGGTTGCCTTGGCGGATGTGCTGGCCCGAGGCGATGTCTGGCGCGGCGACACGCTGGCCTCGCTGCCGGAAAGCGCCATCCCGAGCGGCCATGCCGAACTTGATGCCGAATTGCCCGGTGGCGGCTGGCCACGGGGAAATTTGACCGAAATTCTCGTTGACCGTGGCAGTGTCGGTGAAATGAGCCTTCTGCTGCCGGCACTGGCCCACTTGTCGGCCGATGGCGGCTGGCTGGCACTGGTGGCGCCGCCGTGGTTGCCGCATGCCCCGGCCTGGGCGGCGGCCGGCGTGACGCTGGAACGGCTGGTCGTCGTCAAGGCAGGCAAGAGTGTTGGCTGGTGCGTTGAACAACTGCTGTCCAGCGGCGGCTTTGCTGGCGTGCTGGCCTGGCCGGAAGCAAACATCGATGCCCGGGCCTTGCGCCGCCTGCAGGTCGCCGCCGAGGGGCGTTCGGTTTTTGCCTGTTTATGGCGGTCGACCGCAGCAGCCGGGGTGCCGTCGCCGGCGCCGCTGCGTGTCATGTTGAACGCGGCAGACGGCGATAGCGCGTTGTCGGTGCGCATCATCAAGCGGCGTGGCCGGCCGGTTTCCCGGCCGCTCGCCTTGTCCATTCCTCGTCCTGTTGCCGGGAGACCTTCGCGTGCTGTGGCTGGCCCTGCACTTTCCCTTGTTGCCGATCGAGGCGCTGCCGCTGCGCCAGTCGCCTAGCGCGGTCGTCGCGCGCGGGCGGGTGCAGGTGGGCGATGCCGAGGCGGTGGCAGCGGGCGTTTGTGCCGGGCAGAAGCTGTCGACGGCGCTGGGCCTGCTGCCTGGCCTGAGTGTTTTCGAACGTGTCGAGGCGCGCGAAAAACAGGCGCTCGACAGCCTGGCCTGCTGGGCCGGTCGCTTTACGCCGACGATCAGTTTGGTGCCACCGGATGCGCTGCTGCTTGAAATCGGCGGCTGCCTGCGTTTGTTCGGCGGCGCCGAGGCGATCATTACGGCGGTGCTCGCTGGTTGCGTCGAACAGTCTTACTCGACCCGCTGGGCGGTGGCGCCAACGCCGCTCGGGGCTGGTTGGCTGGCACGGATGGGCGCCAGCCAGATTCATGTGGAACCGACAACCATGCACTCGGCCTTGGCCGCCTTGCCGTGTGCCGTTCCCGGCTGGCCTGATGACGTCACGAACCGGCTCGAATCATTCGGCCTGCGGCAACTGGGCGATCTGCGCAAGCTGCCCGGTGCCGGCTTGCGGCGGCGCATCGGCAACGGGCCGGTCGACGATCTGCTGCGCGCCTGGGGCGATCTGCCCGATCCACAAAAATCCTTCATTTTCCCGGAAAGCTTCGCCATCGATATCGCGCTGCCGTCGCGTGTCGAGCACGCCGAGGCGCTGGTTTTCGCTGGCCAGCGCCTGTTCGCGGCCTTGGCCGGCTGGCTGCATGGCCGGCAGTTGCTGGTCCGCCGTTGCTCCCTGCAACTGACGCACGACGACGGACCGCCAACGTCGCTGGCCCTCAATTTCGCCGAGCCGGCCGCTGACGAAGGGCGTTTCGTCCGCCTGCTGCGCGAGCATCTTTCCCGGCTGCACCTCTCAGCGCCGGTCGAAGCCTTGCGCTTGCAGGCCGATGAACTGGTAGCCAAGCCCGGCGCCAGCGCCCATCTGTTCGAGCAGGCAACGGCCGGTGAGGGGACGCTGGCCTGCCTGGAACGTCTGCGCGCGCGGCTCGGCGAAGGGGCGGTGCAGGCGCTCGGCGAGATGGCCGATCATCGGCCCGAGTGTGCGACGCAAGCGCATGAAGTCGATTTCAATTTTGGCCGTTTTTTCCGGTCGACCGTAGGAATGCAAAAAGCCGGCAAGGCGGCAGCCGAGAGCAAGCAATCCCGCCCGCTGTGGCTGCTGCCGACCCCGCAAGCGCTGGCCGAACGGGCCGGCAGCCCGCAATGGCACGGCCCGCTCAAGCTGCTGTCGCGCGCCGAGCGGCTGGAAAGCGGCTGGTGGGATGAAGGCGAGGGCGGGGCGACGGGCGATGTGCGGCGCGACTATTTCGTCGCGCGCAATCCGCTCGGCCAATGGGCCTGGGTGTTCAGGAACGCCGACGGCTGGTTTTTGCACGGCCTGTTCGCCTGATCGAACGCCGGTGACATCATGTCCTTGCCCGACTATGCCGAGCTGCATTGCCTCTCCAATTTCAGTTTTCTGCGCGGCGCTTCGCATCCGGCTGAACTGATCGAGCAGGCTGCGGCACAAGGCTATACAGCCTTGGCGCTGACCGACGAATGTTCGCTGGCCGGCATCGTGCGGGCGCATCAGGCGGCCAAGCAAGCCGGGTTGAAACTGATCGTCGGCAGCGAAATGACGACTGTCGATGGCCTCAAACTGGCTTTCCTGGCCAAAAACCGTGAGGGCTACGGAAACCTCTCTGCGCTGATTACGCTGGCTCGGCGGCGGGCGGAAAAGGGCGCTTACGCATTGCAACGGCACGACCTCAATGTCGTGTCGCCGAATGGCGCGGTGCCCGACTGCCTGGTCCTGTGGGTGCCGGGCGAGGCTGCCTCGGTCGACGATGGTCGCTGGCTGGCCGAGCGTTTTCCTGGCCGGGCGTGGATCGCCGTCGAACTCCACGCCGGGCCGGATGATGCGGCCAAGCTGGCCGATCTGCAATCGCTCGGCGCGGCTTGCGGTCTGCCGCTGGTGGCGGCAGGCGATGTCCATATGCACGTCAAGGCCCGGCGGCCGGTGCAGGATGTGCTGACCGCTCTGCGCCTCAAAACGACGGTTTTCGAGGCTGGTTACGCGCTGTTTCCCAACGCCGAGCGGCATGTGCGGACACGCCTGCGCCTGTCGCGCCTCTATCCGCCAGAACTGCTGGCGGAAACGCTGAAAATCGCCGATCTGTGCAGCTTCTCGCTCGATGAACTGCGCTACGAATATCCGGAGGAAATCGTCGAAACCGACCATACGCCAACCTCCTGGCTGCGCCATGAAACCGAGCGCGGCTTGCTGAATCGTTATCCGCAAGGCGTTCCGGATCAGGTTCGAAAGATCGTCGAGCATGAACTGGCCTTGATCGCCGAGCTCAAATACGAGGCCTATTTCCTGACGGTGTACGACATCGTCTGCTTCGCCCGCAGCGTCGATATCCTGTGCCAGGGGCGCGGCTCGGCGGCCAATTCGATTGTCTGCTTTGCGCTGGGCATCACCGAAGTCAGTCCGGATCGTTCCGGCATGCTGTTCGAGCGCTTCATTTCCAAGGAGCGCGGCGAGCCGCCGGACATCGACGTCGATTTCGAGCACGAACGCCGCCCCGAGGTCATCGCCTATATTTACAAAAAATACACCCGCGAGCGGACGGCGCTGGCCGCGGCGCTGATCACCTACCGGACCAAGGGCGCGCTGCGCGATGCGGGCAGAGTGCTCGGTTTCGAGACGGCGCGCATCGACGCCCTGACCGCCTCGCTGGCCTGGTGGGACAAACGTGAGCAACTGCCCGAGCGCTTCGCCGAGCAGGGTCTCGACCCAACCTCGCCACGCGTCGAGAAATGGCTGTGGATTGCCGGCCAGTTGCGCGGTTTTCCGCGCCACCTGACCCAGCACGTTGGTGGCTTCGTCATGTCACGCGGCCCGCTGGCCCGGCTGGTCCCGGTCGAAAACACGGCGATGCCCGAGCGCACGGTGATCCAGTGGGACAAGGATGATCTCGACGCCGTCGGCCTCATGAAAGTCGATGTGCTGGCCTTGGGAATGCTCTCGGCCATCCGCCGCATGCTTTCGATTTTGAGCCAAATTTCCGGTCGACCGTGGAAGATGGCCGACATCCCGGCCGAAGACCCGAAAACCTATGAAATGCTCTGCCACGCCGACAGCATGGGCGTCTTCCAGGTCGAATCGCGCGCCCAGATGGCCATGCTGCCCCGCCTGCGGCCAAGAAATTTCTACGATCTGGTCATCGAGGTATCGCTCGTCCGCCCCGGGCCGATCCAGGGAGACATGGTGCATCCCTACCTCAAGCGGCGGCAGGGCAGGGAACGTATCGAGAAAATCACGCCGGCCGTCGATGAGGTGCTCAAACGCACCTGCGGCGTGCCGATTTTCCAGGAGCAGGTCATGCAACTGGCCGTCGTCGCCGCCAATTTCACGCCCGGCGAGGCCGACCAGTTGCGCCGGGCGATGGCCGCCTGGAAGCGAAAGGGCGGCCTCGAACCCTTCGAACAGAAACTGCTTGCCGGCATGGCCGCCAACGATCTGCCGGAAAGCTTTGCCCGGCGCATCATCCAGCAAATTCAGGGCTTCGGCGAATACGGCTTTCCCGAATCGCACGCCGCCAGCTTCGCGCTGCTTGTTTACATCTCGGCCTGGCTCAAGCGCCACCATCCGGCCATCTTCCTGTGCGGCCTGCTCAACAGCCAGCCTATGGGTTTTTACTCGCCGTCGATGCTGATCCAGGACGCCCGGCGCCACGGCGTGACCGTTTTGCCGCCCGACGTTACGGTCAGCGACTGGGACAGCATCATCGATGAGCGCGGCGCCGTCCGTCTTGGCCTGCGCGAGATATCCGGCTTCTCGAAAGCGGTCGCCGAGCGCATTGCCACGGTCAACCGGAAAAATCACCCATTTTTGAATATTGCCGATCTCAGCGCACGGGCCGGTCTGCAACGCCGCGACCTCGATCAACTGGCCGCCGCCGATGCCTTGCAGAGTCTGGCCGGCCACCGTCGGCAAGCGGCTTGGGCGGCTGGCGTGGAAAAACCAGCGGCGGCGGTGCAGGGCGATCTCTTCGCCGGCACAACAATCAGCGAGCCGGATGCCGAACTGACTATGCCCAGCGAAGCCGAAAACCTCGTCGCCGATTACCGCAGCCTCGGCCTGACCCTGCGTCGTCACCCTCTGGCGCTGCTCCGCCAGCATCTGTTTGAGCGTCGATTCGTCACGGCAGCCGATCTCAAAAACGCCGGCCACCGCGCCCTGATCCGTGCCGCCGGCATCGTCGTCGGTCGCCAGCGACCGGGCACCGCAACCGGCATCGTGTTCGTCACGCTCGAAGATGAAAGTGGACTGGTCAATGTCGTCGTCCATCCGCAACAGGTCGAAAAGCAACGCCGCGAATTGCTCGGCGCGACACTGCTCGGTGTCTATGGACAATTGCAGATTGAAGGCGAAGTCGTTCATCTCGTCGCCAAGCGACTGGTTGACCTTTCCGCCTGGCTGGGCCGGCTCGAAACGTCGAGCCGGGATTTTCATTGATCTAGTCGATTCGACCCATCAAATTAGCGCATAATTTGTATTATGTTAAATAATGTAGCGAGAAGAAAAAGAGGATCAGTTCAGATCCTCATCCTTGGGCAGCGGCAAATTAAGAATCTGGATGCCCTCGTCCCTCAGCTCTTCGCATTCATCCTCGCTGGCGTGGCCGCGAATCGGGCGCTGAGGCGCTTCGTTGTAATGAATCTTGCGTGCCTCATCGGCAAACGAGTGACCAACATCCTCACTGTGACTGACGATGGTCTGGATGAGCTGGCGATAAAGCGCCATGGCTTGCGTCCCGACCGGCATCAAAGCGGTACTTGTCGGTGCTTTTGCGGCACTGACCGACGTCACCCCAACCGGCTCGGCATGATGCCCGGAAATGGCGACCGCCGACGGCACGCGAAGGACGTTGTGGCTATCGCATTGCGGACAGCAAACAAGCTTATCCTCCAACTGGGATTCAAAAGCGCCGGCATTCTGGAACCACCCTTCAAACCGGTGATTGTTCTCGCAGTTAAGGTCGTAGATGATCATGTGTTCATTCGTGGTGCCCGGGACGGGAATCGAACCCGTACACTCAAAGAGCGAGAGATTTTAAGTCTCTTGTGTCTACCAATTTCACCACCCGGGCTGGGTGCAATCATTATATCGGCGCCCGATATGAAAAAAGGGAAAGCGACCAGCGCTTTCCCTTTTCTATTTGGAGCGGCAGAAGAGTCTCGAACTCTCGACCTATACCTTGGCAAGGTATCGCTCTACCAACTGAGCTACTGCCGCAAAACCTTGGAGGCGCGAGCCGGAGTCGAACCGACCTACACGGATTTGCAATCCGGTGCATAACCGCTTTGCTATCGCGCCGTGCCTCTTTTACTACTAAAAACCGGACTAACCAAAATCCAATTTCAGAAAATCTGGAGCGGCAGAAGAGTCTCGAACTCTCGACCTATACCTTGGCAAGGTATCGCTCTACCAACTGAGCTACTGCCGCGCTGAAACAGAGCGCGCATTATAGGCGACACAAGGGAATTGTCAACATTGGCCCCCTACTTTTCTGCGGTTCTTTTTGCAATTTCTGGCCAGGCCATGCGCAGGTAGTAGCCCATTGACCAGAGCGTCAGCAAGGCGGCTATCCAGATCAACCAGTTACCGAGTCTTTGCGTATCAGCGCCAAACAGCGGCTGGTAATAAAGGAGGATGGGAATGGCGAGCATTTGTGCGGCTGTCTTGATCTTGCCGAGCATCGACACAGCGACACTTCTTGCTGCGCCAATCTTGGCCATCCATTCACGCAGTGCTGAAATGGTGATTTCTCGGCCGATGATGATCGTGGCGACGATGGCATCGGTTCTGCCTAGTTCGACGAGCACGATCAGCGCTGCAGCGACCATCAGTTTGTCGGCTACCGGGTCGAGAAAAGCACCAAAGGCCGATGTCTGGTCGAGCTTTCGCGCCAGATAGCCGTCGGCCCAATCGGTCAGGGCGGCAGCGACGAAAATGGAGGTTGCAGCGAGATCGCGTTCATGCGACGTCGCCCAGTCTGCCGGCAGGTAGTAAACAGTAATCAGCAGCGGTATCGCCACGATACGAAGCCAGGTCAGCAGGATGGGCAGATTGAAGGGCATGGTTCAGTGTAATGCGGAATGTATCTTTTCAGCCATATCCCGGCTGATGCCCGGCACTTCGGACAACTGTTCCGGGCTGGCGGCGAGTACGCCAGGCAGGCCGCCAAATCGGGCAACGAGTGCTTTTCGGCGGGCCGGACCAACGCCCGGCAGGCTTTCCAGTGTTGAGGTTTTTCGCGCCTTGCCACGTTGGGCACGATGGCCTGTGATGGCGAAGCGATGAGCTTCGTCGCGTATTTCCTGGATCAGGTGCAACGCGGGGTGTTCCGCCGGCAATTGTAATGGCTCGCGACCATCCGGGAAAATGAGTGATTCCAAGCCTGGTTTGCGTCCTTCGCCTTTGGCGACACCGATCATCGGCAAATGAGCCAGGCCAAGATCGGCAAGGGCGGAAAAGGCGGAAGCGACCTGCCCTTTTCCACCGTCGATCAGGATAAGGTCAGGTGCCGTACCCTCACCGGCAGCAATGCCATCGTAGCGACGACTGACGGCTTGGCGCATGGCTGCATAGTCGTCGCCGGGCGTGATGTCGCGAATATTGAAACGCCGGTAATCAGCGTTTTTCATGCGGTTTTCCTGGTAGACCACACATGAGGCTACGGTTGCTTCGCCCATCGTGTGACTGATGTCAAAGCATTCGATACGTACGACGGGTTCAGGTAGCTGCAAGGCTTCCTGCAGTGCTGCCAGACGTTTTTCCTGCTGCTCGGTTGCCTGACTGCGCGCCAGAATTGCCAATTTGGCGTTCTGCAATGCCATCTCGACCCAGGCTTTGTGCGAAAGGCTGCGCGCCTGCATGACAGGAACCAGGCGCCCGGCCAGTTCTGCCAGCACCGCTTCGCTCTCTCCTGGCTCATCTTCGGCCGGCCATGAGTTAACCAGCAAGCGTGAAGGGGCCGGGTGAATAGCGTAGTGCTGACGGATGAAAGCGGCGCAGGCGTCGGCCGGATCGGATTCGCCAGCATTGATCGGAAAGAACGGGCGGTCGCCGAGATGTCGGCCGCCCCGGACCATGGCCAGGTTGACGCACAACTGCCCTGCTTCCTTGTGGACGACCAGGATATCCATGTCCTCGCCCTTGTTGCTAGAGACAAACTGTTTTTCTTGTACGTGGCGCAGTGACTGAATCAAATCCCGATAGACCGCGGCCTGTTCAAAGGCGAGGCGTGCGGAAGCCGCTTCCATTGCTTGATTCAGGCGCTTTGAGACTTCCTGCTGTTTGCCGAGCAGGAACATCGAGGCCAGTTGAACATCCGTCGCATAATCTTCCGGCGTGATCAATCCGACACATGGTCCGCTACAGCGTTTGATCTGATACAGCAGGCATGGCCGCGAACGGTTTGCGAACACGGACTCTTCGCAGGTGCGCAGGCGGAACATTTTCTGCATCAGGTGGATGCTGTCGCGCACCGCCCAACTTGATGGATAGGGGCCAAAGTAGTCGGCCTTGCGATCGGGGTTGCCGCGAAAGAAGCCGAGCCGGGGGAATTTTCCTTTGGTCAGAACGATGTAGGGGTAGGACTTGTCGTCGCGGAAAAGGATGTTGTAGCGCGGCGAAAGCGACTTGATCAGGTTGTTTTCAAGCAACAGCGCCTCGGCCTCGGTGCGCGTTGCCGTGGTTTCCACGGTAGCGATCTGGCTGACCATGTGCGCTATGCGCGGGCTGGACACATTTTCCCGGAAATACGACGAAACCCGCTTCTTGAGGTTTTTGGCCTTGCCGACGTAAAGAACGGCGGCGTTGGCGTCCAGCATGCGATAGACGCCGGGTAATTCAGTCAGCGTAGCCAGAAAGGCTTTGGCATCGAAACTCATCGAGCGGGTTCAGGCGAGGTGGGTTTTGACCCCGGCAAACACCGCTTCGAAGCTTTCACGGGAAAGCCTGCCGGTGCGCCAGTTATAGCCACTGCAATGATAGCTGTCGACAAGTATTCGCCCGTCCGGCAAGGCGTGGCTGACATTGTGGCCGAAGGTGAATTCCTTGAGTTTGAGGCCGTATGCCCAGAGCAGCGCCTGGTGGGCGATTGCGCCAAGGGCGACGATGACTTTGAGTCGGGGCATCGCGGCCAGTTCGTCCTTCAAATGTCTGTTGCACTGGCGGATTTCAGCCGTTGTCGGCTTGTTCGCTGGGGGCAGGCAACGCACCGCATTGGTGATGCGGCAATTGCTCAGTTGCATGGCTGGATTGGCCCAATGGTCGGCCCCCAGCGGTTCAGGTTGGCTGGCAAAACCGAAGCGATGCAAAGCGGGGTACAGCAGTTCGCCGGCGACGTCACCGGTAAAGGGGCGACCGGTCCGGTTGGCCCCTTTTTCGCCAGGGCCGAGGCCGACGACAAGAAGTTCTGCATCAAGGGAGCCAAAGGCTGGAACCGGCAGGGCGTGCCAGTCGGGATCGCGCTGACGAATGTTGGAAAGGTGCTCGGCCAGTCGTGGGCAGGCTGTACAGCCGGTGGGATCTTGAAATCTTGACATGGCAGAGATGTTAGCATGGCGGCCATGCAGCTTCATTGGGACATTTTTTGCCGGGTTATCGACAACTTCGGCGACATCGGCGTTTGTTGGCGTCTTGCCAGGCAACTGGTGGCCGAGCACGGCCGTGAGGTACGTTTGTGGGTTGACGATCTGGCCAGCCTGCAACCCTTGTGTCCGTCGGTGGATCCGTCGAAAGCAAGGCAGTCGTATCAGGGCGTTGAAATTTGTCTCTGGGCTGAGGATGCTGCGGTCGACTGCTCGGCGGATGTCGTTATCGAAGCTTTCGCCTGCGACTTACCAACAGAGTATCTGGCGGCAATGAGCCAGTCTTCGCCAAAACCGTGCTGGATCAATCTTGAATACCTGAGCGCAGAATCCTGGGCTGAAGAGTGTCACGGCATGGCGTCGCCCCACCCCACCCTTCCCCTGATTAAATATTTCTTTTTCCCGGGGTTTTCTGCAAAGACCGGTGGATTGCTGCGGGAAAACGGCTTGTTTGCCGAGCGTGATCGCTGTATTGCGGCCACTCCGGCAAGCGACTCGCTTGAGGTCAGCCTGTTTTGCTATGACAAGGCACCTGTGGGCGCCTTGCTGGACGCATTCCGGGATTCGGCTACCCCCCTTGTTTGTCATGTGCCACCGGGTAAGCCATTGGCGGCAGTGCAGGCTCATTTGGGCGGAAGCGGGCCGTGGCAACTTGGCAACGCGCTGATTCAGCCGATCCCTTTCATGCCGATTGACGATTTCGATCGCTTGCTTTGGCGCTGCGACATCAATTTCGTGCGCGGCGAGGATTCATTTGTGCGTGCCCAGTGGGCCGGCAAGCCGTTTGTCTGGCACGTTTACCCGCAGGACGACGGGGCGCATCTGACCAAGCTGGAGGCGTTTCTCGGGTGCTATGGCGAAGGACTGGATGAGCAAATGAAAACAGTCGTCCGCAGGATGTTTGTCGCATGGAATCTGGGCCGCAATATCGCTTCAGCCTGGCAGGGCTTCGTTGACAGCAGGGTTGCCATTGCCCGCCACAACCGGCATTGGGCCGAAAGGCTGGCCGCGAACCCCGATTTGGCCACGGCACTCGTCAAATTCTGTGCGGCCAATGTATAATTTAACGTTTTTCCCTTTTCTGATCTTAGAGAATCCCGAATGAAAACCGCAATGGAACTCCGCTCCGGCAACGTCATTATGGTCGGTGCCGACCCGCTCGTCGTTCAGAAGAGCGAATACAACAAGTCCGGCCGCAACGCCGCTGTTGTCAAAATGAAACTCAAGAACCTGTTGACCGGTGCCGCTTCCGAAGCGGTTTACAAGGCCGATGACAAGTTCGAACAGGTCATTCTCGACAAAAAGGAAGTCACCTATTCCTACTTCGCTGATCCGATGTATGTGTTCATGGATGCCGACTACGAGCAGTTCGAAGTCGAAGCCGAGAACATGACTGACGCGCTGAAATATCTGGAAGATGGCCTAGCTTGCGAAGTCGTTTTCTACAACGGCAAGGCTATTTCCGTCGAACTGCCGAACAGCGTTGTGCGCGAGGTGATCTACACCGAGCCGGCCGTCAAGGGCGACACTTCCGGCAAGGTCATGAAGCCGGCCAAGCTGGCTACCGGCTTTGAACTGCCGGTTCCGGCTTTCGTCAGCATTGGCGACAAGATCGAAATCGACACCCGTACCGACGAATACAAGAACCGCGTCAAGTAATCCGCGGCTTCTTCAGTGTTTTATTCGGGCAGCTTCGGCTGCCCGAATGCATTTCAGGCCATCAGTTTTGCGATGGTCTGCTGGGCGGCGGTATACCCGCTATCAGATTGCAATGCCTGCCAGTCCTTGGCGGGCACATCGGGAATCAGTGCCTCGACTCGCTTGCCGCGCACCGGATCGATTTCCGGTTTCCAGTTTTCGAGTACTTCGCCGACGACATCCGGCGCGTTACATACCAGCAGCATGTCACAGCCTGCGTTGTAGGCTGTCTCGACGCGGTTGAGCATGCCACCGACCACACCGGCGCCGGCCATCGACAAATCGTCTGTAAAAACCACCCCATCAAACTTGATGTCATTTCTCAAATAACTTATCCATTTATTTGAAAATACGGCAGTATTACAATCTACGCAGTTGTAAATGACGTGTGCCGCCATGACGCCATCGAGTGGTAGTTTCCGGTAGGGAAGGATGTCTTCCTGCATGGCTTCCAGTGCCCGATCATCGACCGGCAATTCGACGTGCGAATCAGGAATGACGTAGCCGTGCCCCGGAAAATGCTTGCCGCAGCTGCCCATCCCGGCCAATCCCAGGCCTTCGCCAAGAGCGGCGGCCAAGGTGATGACGGCTGCCGGCTCGCGATGGAAGGCCCGGTCGCCGATGACGCGCGACGGGCCGTAGTCTAGGTCGAGGACCGGCGTGAAGGAGTAATCGACGCCGCGGGCACGCAGTTCGGCGGCCAGGACATAGCCTACCTGGCGGGCGGCGGCGAGTGCATCTTGAATATTTTCGTCCCACATTTTCCCCAGCGTAGCCATCGCCGGCAAACGGGTGAAACCGTCACGGAAGCGTTGCACCCTGCCCCCTTCGTGATCGACGGCAATCAGCAGCGCGGGTGTGCGCAGGGCGTGGATTGCCGCGGTCAAGACCGACAGTTGCTCGGGATCGGCATAGTTCCGGGAGAAGAGGATGATCCCGCCAACCAGCGGGTGGCAGAGCCGTTCGCGGTCGAGGTCAGTCAGTTCGGTGCCGGCGATGTCAATCATCAGCGGGCCGAGCGGCAAATGCGTCATGCGTGCTCCAGAATGACGTAGGCGACGGCGTATTCCGCTTCGTCGCTGATCGAAAGATGGGCGTTGAGGTTTTTGTTTTTGAGCATTTTTTCCAGTTGACCGTGGAAGATCAGTTCCGGCTTGCCCAGATCGTTATGACCGACCGCAATCGCCGTCAGCGTGGCCGGTGGGCGCACGCCGGTGCCCAGCGCCTTGCTGAAGGCTTCCTTGGCGGCAAAACGTTTGGCGAGAAAGCGACCTTTGTCGGCCGCCTTGGCAAATTCTTCCATTTCCTGCGGCGCCAATAGTTTCTCCAGCGCCTTGTCGCCATGCCGCTCCCACATGCCGCGCAGGCGGGCAACGGCGACGATGTCGGTGCCGATGCCGTAAATCATTCGGGGGAATTCGCTGCTTCGCGCATCAGGACTTCCATTTCGCGGACCGCCTCGCGCAGACCAACGAAAATGGCGCGGCTGATGATGGCGTGGCCGATGTGGAGCTCGCGTATTCCGGCCAATCGTGCAATTGGCTGGACGTTGTAGTAATTGAGCGCATGCCCGGCATTGAAACGCATGCCGAGTTGGCGTACAGCTTGCCCGGCCACCCGTACCTTGTCGAGTTCGGTGAGCACAGCCGGCGCTTCGGCATCGCGGCCTTTGTCGTAAAAGGCGTGTGCATAGGGGCCAGTGTGGATTTCGCAGACGCTAGCGCCAATCCGGGCGGCGGCTTCGATTTGCGCCACTTCGGCATCGATGAATACGCTGGTCACGATGCCGGCATCGGCCAGGCGCGAGATGACATCCTTTAGTCGAGCCTCCTGCGCCAGAATATCGAGGCCCCCTTCGGTCGTGACCTCGTGGCGTCCCTCGGGAACCAGCATGGCCATTTCCGGCTTGAGAGCGCAGGCAATGCCGACCATTTCGTCGGTCGCCGCCATTTCGAGATTGAGCTTGATCTGGGTAGTTTCACGCAGGCGACGAACATCTGCATCCTGAATATGACGGCGATCTTCGCGCAGATGCACGGTAATGCCATCGGCCCCGCCCAAGTGAGCTTCAACAGCGCCCCAGACCGGGTCTGGCTCGTAAGTCCGGCGGGCCTGGCGGATGGTCGCCACGTGGTCGATATTGACGCCAAGTTCGATCATAACTCCTGTAACTCCTTGAATATCTTGCGTGTTTCCAGTTCTTTTCCAGCTAGATAATAGGCCATCAGCGTGCGCATCAAGGCCTTGCTTTCATAGCGCGAACGCGGGTCGGAAAAGTCCTCAGCCTCGAGATCGAGCAAGGTCTTGCCAATAACGACCTGGGCCGCTGCCTCTTCGTGTTCAAGGCGCACCGGCCCTTGTTCCATGCGGTAAGTGTAAAACGCTTCGGGCTGGATCGGGCTGCCGGCGCTGTCGTGATTCAGCGTTAGGCCATAGCCCAGTTCCTGCAGGAGGGCTTTTTCGAAGCTGCGCAAGTCAGCCTCGCGGACTTTACCCGATGGATCTGCCGCCAGTCGCGCCAGCATTTTGGTGTAGTGGGCGAATAGCTGCTCATGCGCATCTTCGCGCGGCAACAGGTGCATCAGCAGTTCGTTGAGGTAATAGCCACAGAACAGTGCCTCGCCGGAGAGCAAGGGCTGCCCGCCCTGCCATTCGGCTTTCATCAGGGTCAGCACTTCGCCCTTGCCGGCCCAGCCGATTTCGATCGGCTGAAAGGCCATGAGCAGCCCACGGATCGCCGAACGAGGACGGCGCGCACCGCGTGCCAGCAAAGCCATCCGCCCGAAATCGCGGGAAAATACTTCAACAATGAGGCTGGTTTCCCGAAAGGGATAGCTGTGCAGAACATAAGCCGGCTGGCCGTCGACTTTGCTGCGCAGGTTCATTCGTAGCCGAGGCTCTTCAGCAGGCGCTCGTCATCGTTCCAGCCCGACTTTACCTTGACCCAGATTTCAAGATAAACCTTGCCGCCGAACAGGCGTTCCATATCCTGTCGCGCCTCAGAGGCAATACGTTTGAGCTGCTCGCCGCCCTTGCCGATCACGATGGCCTTGTGACCCTCACGGTCGACAACGATAGCGGCAAAAATCCGGCGCAAATCGCCTTCGGTTTCAAACCGCTCAATTTCGACTGCTGTGGCATACGGCAGTTCGTCGCCAAGCAGGCGAAAGACCTTTTCGCGGATGTATTCGGAAGCAAGGAAACGTTCGCTTTTGTCAGTCAGGTCATCTTCCGGGAACATCAGGCCATCGTTGGGCAGATGCTTCTTGGCCTCATTCAGCAGATCCTCGGTTTGCCGGCCCTTGGCGGCGCTGACCGGGATGATGGCCGCGTAATCGTGATCGGCTGCAACCTCGGCCAGGAATGGCAGCAAGGCTGCCCGATCCTTCTGTAAATCGGTCTTGTTGACGACCAGGATGACCGGTCGGTCTTTTGGCAGCAGGCGAACGACAGCCTTGTCCTTGGCATCATAACGGCCTGCCTCGACGACAAAAATCACGACGTCGACATCGCTCAGCGTTTGCGTCACGCCGCGATTCATCGCCCGATTCAGCGCATTGGAGTATTTAGTCTGAAAACCAGGCGTGTCGACAAAGACGAACTGTGCATCATCCTTGGTCAGAATGCCGGTGATGCGGTGCCGCGTAGTCTGCGCCTTGCGCGAGACGATGCTGATCTTTTCGCCGATTAGCTTGTTGAGCAGTGTCGATTTACCAACATTGGGACGACCGACGATGGCGATATATCCGGAACGGAATTTTTTCATGCAGTGAGTTCTTTCAGCGCCTTGTCGGCAGCAACCTGTTCGGCAATGCGCCGGCTTGAACCATGGCCGACAGTTCGCAATAAAGGGGATTCGATTTCGCAGGCTACCTCGAAGCGTTGCTCGTGGGCTGCCCCGGTAGCTTCGAGCAGTTGATAGCGTGGCAATGGCTTCTTACGCCCCTGCAACCATTCCTGCAAACGGGTTTTTGCATCTTTTTGAAACTCACCGGGCTTCAGCTTGGCAAGTAATGGCGCATAGAGTTTATCGATGACGGCCTGCGCCGCCAAAAAACCGGCATCGAGATAAATGGCGCCGAACAGGGCTTCCAGCGCATCGGCCAGAATGGATGGACGTAGCGCCCCACCACTTTTCAGCTCGCCCTCGCCAAGACGCAGGGCATCGCCGATATTCAGACCAACAGCCAGTTGGTGTAAGGCATCCTGATTGACCAGGTTGGCGCGTAATCGGGAAAGATCACCTTCCGGCAGGTCCGGGAAGCGATGGAACAAGGCTGCAGCGATGGCGCAGTCGAGAATACCGTCACCGAGAAACTCAAGGCGCTCGTTGTTTGGTATCCCGAAGCTACGATGGGTCAGCGCGGTCCGAAGAAGAAGCGGGTCGGAAAACGAGTGGCCGAGTTGACGGGCAACAGAGGATGCGGTCATGCCTTATCCAGCGGTCGACCCCTTGTAGTTAATCAACAAGCTGACGTTCCAGAAAAGCGGGATGCGTTTTTCATAGTCAAATGAAATGACGATCTTGCCATTATCCTTCGAAATATCGAGTTGATTGGCTTTGAAGTCCAGAGCATCAATATCGGCAAACTTGTCAAACGAATTACGGACGTCAGATACAGTCGAATCAGGCCCGGCTTTCGCCGCAGTCGCCTTGATATCCTTGAGAATTTTCTGGTATTCAATAAAAGTCGGGGTTACTTTCATGCCCAACACGGCAACCAGAATGAGAACGATGCTCCAGAACATCAGCCCGGACAGGGCAACGCCACGTTGATTTTTCATCATATCCTCTTACCTGAATGAACCGATCCGGCTGAAATCGCTGAAATTTAACCAGATAAAGAACGCCTTGCCGACGATGTTCGCCTCGGGTACGAACCCCCAGGCCCTGCTGTCACGGCTGTTGTCACGATTGTCACCCATCATGAAGTAGTGACCGGCTGGCACCTTGCAACTCACGCCTGCTGCATTGTAAGTGCAATTTTCACGGTACGGAAAGCGGGCAGCATCCGGAATAAAGGCAGGAGCATCAGCATCGTTCAGAGCAAGATGCTCGGCATCTCCAAACTTTTCGATAAACTGCTCTGAGTAATAAAGTCGCTCCGGATGCAGATAGTCCCCTGTCTTTTGCGTCGGGACAGCCTGACCATTGATGGTCAGTCGCTTGTTCTGATAGGTCACGGTGTCACCGGGCAAGCCAACAACACGCTTGATGTAATCGAGCGATGGATCTTCCGGATAACGGAAAACCATGACATCGCCCCGCTGCGGAGTGTTTATGTCGATAATTTTTTTGTTTATCACCGGCAGACGAATACCGTAGGTGAACTTGTTAACCAGAATAAAGTCACCAACCAGCAAAGTCGGAATCATCGAGCCCGAGGGAATCTTGAACGGCTCGAACAGAAAGGAGCGCAGAACGAAAACGATCAGGATGACGGGAAAGAAACCAGCCCCCCACTCCACCCAGAGAGGCTCCTTCGCATCTCTTGCCCGCAACTTTCGAAATTTGAGGACATCCACCGCATACAGCACACCGGTGACGACCAGCAGCACAAACAGAATCAGGGCAAAGTTCATCGCTATTCTCAGTTATCGACACGCAGCACGGCCAGAAAGGCTTCCTGCGGAATTTCGACGCTACCGACTTGCTTCATTCGTTTTTTGCCGGCTTTTTGTTTTTCCAGCAGCTTCTTCTTGCGAGAGATATCGCCGCCGTAGCACTTGGCCAGCACGTCCTTACGCATTGCCTTGACGTTCTCGCGCGAAATAATGTGTGAGCCGATAGCTGCCTGAATGGCTACGTCGTACATCTGACGGGGAATAAGCTCACGCATTTTGCTCGCCAACTCGCGACCGCGATACTGCGCATTGGCACGGTGCACAATCAGCGACAGGGCATCGACCTTTTCACTGTTGATCAGGATGTCCAGTTTCACAACATCGGCCGCGCGGTACTCCTTGAAATCGTAGTCAAGCGAGGCATAGCCCTTCGAGCAGGATTTCAGCTTGTCGAAGAAGTCCATCACGACTTCGGCCATCGGCATCTCATAGACCAGCTTTACTTGGCGGCCGTGATAGTGCATGTCGACCTGATTGCCACGTTTCTGGTTACATAGCGTGATGACATTACCCAGATAGTCCTGCGGCACGAAGATGGTGGCCGTGATGATCGGTTCGCGAACTTCTTCCGTTTTGGTGATATCCGGCAGTTTGGCCGGGTTCTCGACCTCGACGATCGAACCATCACGCATGACGACCTGATAGACCACCGTTGGCGCAGTGGTGATCAAATCCTGATCGAACTCACGCTCCAGACGTTCCTGGACGATCTCCATATGAAGCAAGCCAAGGAAGCCGCAGCGGAAACCAAAACCAAGCGCCTGGGAGACTTCTGGTTCGTAGTGCAGCGAAGCATCGTTGAGCTTCAGCTTCTCGAGCGATTCGCGCAGCGAGTCGTACTGGTTGGATTCGATGGGGTACAACCCGGCAAAGACTTGCGGCTTGATTTCCTTGAAACCAGGCAGCGCTTCGGTGGCCTTGCGGTCCATTCTGGTAATCGTATCGCCCACCTTGGCGGCCTGCAGTTCCTTGATGCCGGAAATCACGAAACCGACTTCACCTGCTCGCAGTGCTTCACGTGACTCGGACTTCGGGGCGAAAACGCCAACCAGCTCGCACAATTGCTGAGCCCCCGTCGCCATGAAGAGTATTTTGTCTTTGGGCCGCAAGACACCATCAACAACGCGTACCAGCATGACAACGCCGACGTAATTGTCGAACCACGAATCGATGATCAATGCCTTGAGTGGTGCTTCAGGATCACCCTTGGGCGGCGGGATGCGGGCGACAACGGCCTCCAGGATATCTTCGACACCCAGACCGGTCTTGGCGGAAGCAAGCACAGCTTCGGAGGCGTCAATCCCGATGACATCTTCAATTTCCTGGCGGGCATTTTCCGGATCGGCCGAAGGAAGGTCGATCTTGTTCAATACCGGCACAACCTCTACATCAAGCTCGAGCGCCGTGTAGCAGTTGGCCACAGTCTGTGCTTCGACACCCTGAGATGCATCAACGACCAGCAAGGCGCCTTCGCAGGCCGACAGGGAACGGGAGACTTCGTAGGAAAAGTCGACGTGTCCCGGTGTGTCAATCAGGTTCAGATTGTAAATCTTGCCATCACGCGCCTTGTAACTCAGGGCTGCTGTCTGGGCTTTGATAGTAATACCGCGCTCGCGCTCGATATCCATGGAGTCGAGCACCTGCGCTTCCATCTCGCGATCGGAAAGTCCGCCGCAGAGGTGAATGATACGATCGGCCAGCGTTGATTTGCCGTGGTCGATATGCGCAATGATCGAGAAGTTTCTAATATGATCCATTGGTGCCAGTAAAAAAGGGCGCTGTCCGGCGCCCTTCCCTTTTCAGAAGACCCTGAATTTTAGCGGATTCCAGCCAAATATTCACGGGTTTTGGCTTCATCCAGAAAGTAATGGCAAAGCTCGATCTCGCCATGTAGCAGCACCGGTACCAACTCGTCGTACCTGGCCTCAAGGACGGGGTCTGCATCGACATCAAGCACGGTGATTGAAGCACCAAACTCTTCCGCTAGCGGCTTCAGCGCCAACTCCATGTCGTGACAGAGGTGACAGTAGCCGCGACTCATGAGGGTTAGCTCAATTGGCGCCATTCAAACCTTTGATCGTAATGAAGGTCTGCAGTTCGCCGCGCCGGATCAGCAGCGTGACATTGCTTCCTTTCTCGAACTGGGCGAGAAGCTTGTTGAACTGATCGGTCGCCTTGACCTCGGTTGTCGCACCTTTGCTGATGACGGCAATGATGATATCGCCCGGCCGCAAGTCGGCTCGGGCGCCTGTGCCACGGACATCCTCGATCAGCAAACCGGAATTCATCTTCAATTCGCGTTTCTGTTCTGCAGTCAATTCGCTAACTACCAAGCCGAGACGATTTGCTGTCTGCTCAGCTGACTTGGTGCTACGTTGTGGTTTTGCACTAGCCAATTTGTCATCGGGCACCTCGCCAATGACGACACCGATTTCGCGAGTTGTCCCCTTCCGCCAGACCTGAACAGTCGAGCGTGTTCCGGGTTTGGTGATGCCCACCATGCGGGGTAGATCCGCCGAATTGTTGATGGTCTTTCCGTCGAATTTGAGGATGACGTCACCAGCCTCGATGCCCGCTTTTTCGGCCGGGCCATTGTTCTCTACTGAGTTAACCACGGCGCCCATTGGCTTTCCCAAGCCCAATGACTCGGCGAGTTCCTTGCTGACTTCCTGAATGACGACCCCCAGTCGACCTCGGCTGACCTTGCCAGAGGCGCGCAACTGGTTCTGGATTTCCATGGCCACATCGATCGGAATGGCAAAGGAAACGCCCATGTAACCGCCGCTACGACTGTAAATTTGAGAATTAATACCGACTACTTCACCGCGCATGTTGAATAGCGGCCCACCGGAGTTGCCGGGGTTGATCGCAACATCGGTCTGAATGAAAGGCACATAGTTTTCCTGCGGCAACGAGCGGCCTTTGGCCGAGACTATGCCAGCGGTTACCGAGTTATCGAAACCGAAGGGGGAGCCAATCGCCACAACCCACTCACCAACCCTCAGTTGCGCCGGATCACCTAGCTTGACAACCGGGAGACCGGTTGCACTGATCTTGAGCAACGCGACATCCGTCCGCTTGTCGGCCCCAATGGTCTTGGCCTTGAATTCGCGTTTGTCGGTCAGGCGCACCGTTACTTCGTCGGCACCATCGACAACGTGGGCGTTGGTCAAAATATAGCCATCACCGCTGACGATGAAGCCAGACCCAAGCGACTTGTTCTCAAAATCACGCGGCATGCCACCGCCAGGGTGACGGGGAACAAACCGCTTGAAAAACTCAAAGGCCGGATCGTTCTCATCGAACGGAAACGGCATTACCTGGGACTGTCCGCGCACGACGTGTGTCGTACTGATATTGACGACAGCCGGACCTTGTTTTTCAGCTAGTTCGGAAAAGTCTGGCAATCCTCGCATCTGAGCAAAGGCAAACGAACTGAGGAACCCAATGAGAAAAAAAGTAATCAGGCGCTTCATGGACGACATAACCTCCGAATTCGATCAGGAACGGGAAATGATATGAGGGCGTTCAGTAAGATTTCCAGTCTTGCCGTGCGAATGAGCTATGACATACAAGAATGCAATGCTCAGTCCAATGCCGGCTCCGATAATGGCGCTCAAGTCGCTACCGAATAATGCGCCCAGCGCTGCGCCGACGATTGTTACGGTCAACGGCAAAATATAGGCAAAATTCGCAGTGCGGCTCACACTACCTGCTGCGATTCCGATCGTTACCCGCTCACCGATATCGGCACCGATAGTATTTTCGACCCGGTAGGTTTTCTGTCCACCACAGAACATCTGAGTAAGCTGCTGGCCACCGCAGCCCCCTTCTTCATGGCAGCGTCCGCAGCCCCCATGCTCGACCTCGACGTTGGCAAACTTGCCATCCAGAGTGCGGACAATGGCTTTGATAGTAGTTTGTTCGGAAACCATGCTTACCAGCGCTTGTCTGAAGCGGTGTCGAGCAATGGACGCAGTTTCCCTGCTACCGCCTCACGAGCGCGAAAAATCCGGGAGCGCACCGTGCCAATCGGGCAATCCATGATGCCGGCAATTTCCTCGTAGGACATGCCGTCAATTTCACGAAGCACAATGGCCGTTCTCAACTCTTCAGGAAGCGCATCCATGGCTGCGTTGATTGTTTGGCCAATCTGCTTGGTCAGAAGCAGGCTTTCCGGCGTGTTGATATCGCGCAACTGCGACGCATCATCGAAAGTCTCAGCCTCGTCGTTGTCAAATTCGGTTGTTGTCGGTGCCCTGCGGCCCTGTGAAACAAGGTAATTTTTGGCGGTGTTTATGCCAATGCGATACAGCCAGGTATAAAAGGCACTATCGCCTCTAAATGACGGCAGGGCTCGATAGGCCTTGATGAATGCCTCCTGGGAAACGTCCTCAACTTCTGCCGGATCGCGAATGAAACGCGACAGCAAACGCCCCAGCTTGCGCTGGTATTTGCTCACCAACAGGTCGAAGGCGTGCTTATCTCCGCCTTGCGCCCGCTCGACCAGTATTTGATCGATCTCGCGCTCACTCATGGCTCTCGTTTTCCCTGGGGTTTGGTCGTTGCTTTCTTTATGGCACAAGTATAGCGCAGCCATTTTCACGAAGCCGATAGGTATTTATCCCTATTTGTGACTATCTGTAACCGGATGAATCGTTTTCTGCGTGCTATATTTGGCGCAAAATAACTCTTATAGAGAACAGCGTGCAGAAATTCGATGTCCTTATTATTGGTAGCGGGCTGGCGGGCCAATCCGCTGCCTTGCGACTGGCTTCATCCCATTGCAGTGTCGTTCTGGTCAGCAAACGCAGCCTTGAAGACTCTGCCTCCGGCTGGGCTCAGGGTGGAATTGCTGCGGTTCTCGACAGCCGTGATTCAATAGAAGCGCATATTCAGGACACGCTGATCGCGGGCGCATGGCTGAACGATGAAAAGGCAACGCGTTTCGTCGTCGAAAACGGCCGACATGCCATCGAATGGCTGATCGAGCAAGGTGTTCCCTTTACCAAAGACGATGCAGGCTATCACCTGACGCGCGAAGGCGGACATAGTGCCCGTCGCGTCATTCACGTAGCCGATGCCACCGGAATGGCAGTCCAGGACACCCTGACCAAAAAAGTCCGCGCCAACCCGAACATTACGGTGCTGGAAGACCACATCGCCATCGACCTGATTACTGGCGACAAATTGGGGACCGGTGAAAAACGCTGTTTTGGTGCGTATATCCTGAACAACCGCGACGGCGAGGTCGTCACCATCGGCGCAGCCAACACCCTGCTGGCGACCGGTGGCGCAGGAAAGGTTTATCTTTATACGACCAACCCGGATACCTCGACTGGCGATGGCATCGCGATGGCCTACCGTGCGGGTTGCCGAGTGTCCAACATGGAGTTCATTCAATTCCATCCAACCTGCCTGTATCACCCGCAGGCCAAGTCCTTCCTGATTTCAGAGGCGGTGCGTGGTGAAGGTGGCCTCCTCCGCCTGCCCGACGGCACCCGTTTCATGCCCGAACATGATGATCGCGCCGAATTGGCACCACGCGACATCGTCGCCCGGGCTATCGACTTCGAGATGAAGAAGCGCGGCCTTGATTGTGTGTTCCTCGATATTTCCCATAAGGGTGAGGACTTCATCCGCAATCACTTCCCCAATATTCATGCGCGCTGCCTGGAGCTGGGGATCGATATCGCGCAGGAACCGATCCCGGTCGTTCCAGCGGCGCACTATACGTGCGGCGGCATTGTCAGTGATTTGCGCGGTCGAACCGATGTTGCCGGGCTCTATGTCGCTGGAGAGGCATCGTGCACCGGGCTGCACGGCGCCAATCGTCTCGCCTCGAACTCCCTGCTCGAATGCCTTGTGTTCGCGGAAGCGGTCGTCCAGGATATTCTGGAGAAAAAAACTACGACCGTCCCTTCATTGCCACTGTGGGACGAAAGTCGGGTTACCGATGCCGACGAAGAAGTGGTTATTTCCCACAATTGGGATGAACTTCGCCGCTTTATGTGGGACTACGTCGGAATTGTCCGTACAACCAAGCGCCTGAAACGCGCCAAGCACCGCATTGGCCTGTTGATGCGCGAAATCGAAGAGTTCTACGCCAACTTCCGGGTCAGCCATGACCTGATCGAATTGCGTAATCTGGTCGTTACCGCGGATTTGATTGTTCGTTGCGCTATGCAGCGCAAAGAAAGCCGCGGGTTGCATTTTTCCCGGGACTTTCCGGAAATGGCTAGCAAGGCAAAAAATACGGTGCTCAGGCGTCGTCGTTCGGCCCGCTGAAATTCGCTTGCCAGCGTATAAACATCCGCAAGCGTCTTAAATTTTCGCTATTTTTCCGGTTGACCGTAGCAATCAGCGTTGAGGTTCGACCGTCCTCTGTCGTCAGACGGATGATGCTCAGCCAAGGGTGAATGGTTGCCCCTGGTTTGGGTATCGCCTGTACAAAATCACCTTCGCCGACCCGTGCGATCAAAATGTCTCCGTTGCGTTCGAGTCGGATTGCCTTGATGCTTGGCTTCAGGGCATACCAAGCCTGTATTCCCAAAACCAGGACGGCAATCAACAGACCCGCACGCATTGAGTCCGAACACTGAAAGCCCAGGATCGTTGCACTTGTCAGCATGGTGATAATCAGAAGCATCACATCCAGAATGCGCGAACGGTGCAGTCCGATGGTGATCGGAAACTGCACCGTTCGTTTTCCTGCAGAACTGGCTTAGATGCGCTTGAAGACCAGCGATCCGTTGGTTCCGCCGAAGCCGAAGTTGTTCTTCAGGCCATACTCAATATTCATCGGCCGTGCCGTATTGGCACAGTAATCAAGATCACATTCCGGATCCTGATTGAAGATATTGATCGTCGGCGGCGAGATCTGATTATGAATGGCCAAGACCGTAAACAAGGACTCGATACCACCGGCACCACCCAGCAGATGACCAGTCATCGACTTGGTTGAGTTAACCACCAGCTTGTAGGCGTGATCACCGAAAGCTGCCTTGACGGCGTCCGATTCGTTCTTGTCGCCAAGCGGCGTCGAAGTCCCATGGGCATTCAGGTACTGGACATCAGATGGAGAGATGCCGGCATTCTTCAACGCATTGACCATGGAACGGCGCGGGCCATCCATATTCGGCGCGGTGATGTGATAAGCATCGGCACTCATACCGTAACCGACCAGTTCGGCATAGATCTTGGCGCCACGAGCCTTGGCGTGCTCGTACTCTTCAAGCACCATGACGCCAGCACCCTCGCCCAGCACGAAACCGTCGCGATCCTTGTCCCATGGCCGGCTGGCCGTGGTCGGATCGTCATTGCGGGTCGATAGCGCACGAGCGGCGCAGAAGCCACCCATACCCAGCGGCGATACGGTTGATTCGGCACCGCCGGCAACCATGACATCCGCGTCGCCGTATTCGATGATACGTGCCGCGTCGCCAATGGAGTGCGTACCGGTCGTGCAGGCTGAAACCAAGGCGATATTCGGTCCCTTGAAGCCAAACTCGATCGACAAGTTGCCAGAGATCATGTTGATGATCGAACCCGGCACGAAGAATGGCGACACTTTACGTACGCCGCCGGCGGTATATTCTTCCTTGGTCGCTTCGATCAGTGGCAGGCCACCGATACCGGAACCGATGGCAACGCCAACGCGTTCGAGATCCACGACGTTTTCTTTGTCCAGGCCGGCGTCTCGAACGGCCTGAATGCCAGCAGCCAGGCCAAAATGGATAAAGTGATCCATCCGGCGTGCGTCTTTGGCGGAAATATATTGAGTAATGTCAAAGTTCTTGACCTCGCCGGCGAATTGCACCGGGAAGGTTGTGGTATCGAACTTGGTGACAGCGGCAATACCGGATTTGCCAGCAAGAATATTCTGCCAGGCTTCTTCGACGGTGTTTCCGACCGGGCTAACAATGCCCAGACCGGTAATTACGACTCTGCGACGTGCCAAGGTGCACTCCGAAAGCAAATGTAGCAAGGCCGGCCATGGGGGCCGGCCTTGCCTAAGTCAACGAGAATGAATTACTTCTTGTTGGCGAGGATGAAATCGACAGCCTGCTGGACCGTGGTGATCTTTTCAGCCTGGTCGTCAGGGATTTCGCACTCGAACTCTTCTTCGAGTGCCATGACCAGTTCAACGGTGTCCAGGGAATCCGCGCCCAGATCGTCCACAAAGGAGGACTCGTTCTTGATGTCCGCTTCGTTCACGCCCAGTTGTTCGGCGACGATCTTTTTGACGCGCTCTACGATGTTATCCATTAGAAAAACTCCTTCCCCTCAGGGGTACGAAAAAAAACGTTACTAGTTTACCAAAAGCCGGGGCTTCGGGAAATCAATCCATGAACATACCGCCATTCACATGCACTGTTGTGCCTGTGACATAGGCGGCAGCCGGGGATACGAGAAAGCCGACAGTGCCGGCAATATCTTCTGGCGTACCAGCGCGACCCAGTGGAATGGTCGCCAGCATGGCCTGCTTCTGTTCTTCGGTCAACGCATGCGTCATGTCGGTTGCTATAAAGCCCGGTGCAACACAGTTGACCGTGATGTTGCGACTACCAAGTTCCCGCGCCAGCGAACGGCTCATCCCTGCGACGCCAGCCTTGGCTGCGCAGTAATTGGCCTGGCCGGGATTGCCCGAATAGCCGACCACGGACGTAATGTTAACGATGCGCCCGAAGCGCGCTTTCATCATGCCGCGCATGACGCCCCGCGACAATCGAAAAACTGCTTTCAGATTGGTGTCGATAACCGCATCCCACTCATCGTCGCCCATGCGCATGGTCAGGTTGTCGCGGGTGATGCCGGCGTTATTGACCAGAATGGTGATGGCACCAAGTTCCTTGGCGATATCGGCAAGCGCCGAATCGGTCTGCGCAACATCACACACGTTAAGCGCAATGCCCTTCCCCTTGATACCAGCCTCGGCCAAATAGGCCGAAATTTTGGCAGCACCGTCATCGCTAGTTGCCGTGCCAATTACGGTGGCACCCTGCTTGCCCAGTTCTAGCGCAATGGCTCGGCCGATGCCGCGTGTGGCACCAGTGACCAGCGCGATTTTAGCGTTCAGCATCTATTACTCCAGGCCCAGGTTGGCGTCGATGGCTGTTGCATCAGCCAAGGCGACACCAACAATACCATCGGCGCAACGCTTGGTCAGGCCGGCCAGTACCTTGCCCGGGCCACATTCGGCTACGGTGGTAACGCCCAGCGCAGCCATCGACTGGATGGTCTCAACCCAGCGCACCGGATTATAAGCTTGGCGAATCAGGGCATCCTTGATACGTGCCGGTTCGTTTTCGATGGCGACATCGACGTTGTTGATCACCGGAATCTGCGGTGCTTGCAGCGTCAATTCGGCAAGGCGTGCAGCAAGCTTGTCAGCTGCCGGACGAATCAGCGAAGAGTGGAATGGTGCAGACACCGGAAGTGCCTTGGCCATCTTGGCGCCCCGAGCCTTGCAGGCTTCCATGGCACGTTCGACAGCCGCCTTGTGACCGGCAATCACGGTCTGACCATTGGCGTTGAAATTGACAGGTTCAACCACTTCACCCTGCGCCGCTTCAGCACAGGCAGCGGTGATCCCTGCATTGTCCAGTCCAAGGATGGCAGCCATGGCGCCGGTACCAACCGGCACGGCCTCCTGCATGGCAGCAGCACGCAGGCGAACCAGCGGTACGGCATCCTTGAGTTCAATCACGCCAGCAGCAACCAGTGCGGAATATTCGCCGAGGCTATGGCCGGCAACGACAGCAGGCTTCTTGCCTCCCTTGTCGAGCCACAAGCGCCAAGCAGCGATACCTGCAGTCAACATCACGGGCTGGGTATTGACCGTTTGGGTCAGCGTTTCAGCCGGCCCTTCGGCAACCATCGCCCACAGATCATCACCCAACGCTGCAGAGGCTTCATCAAAAGCTGTACGAACCACGGCTGAGTCGCCGTAGGCTGCCATCATGCCAACGCTCTGCGAGCCTTGGCCGGGAAATACGAATGCAAAAGACATCGTTTCGTCTCCTGGTTCAGAATTCGAGAAGGGCTGCGCCCCACGTAAAGCCACCACCAACGCCTTCAACCAGTACTTTCTGGCCACGCTGGATGCGTCCATCTCGCACAGCTTCGTCCAATGCAAGCGGCACGGATGCGGCAGATGTATTGCCATGGCGATCAACGGTTACGATCACTTTGTTGCGGTCAATACCCAGTTTTTTGCCAGTGGCGTCAATGATGCGAATATTGGCCTGATGCGGAATCAGCCAATCGACATCGCTCGTTTGGATACCAGCGATCTCGCAGACCTCCGCAGCAATGTCGGCCAGAACTCGTACGGCAAACTTGAAGACGGCCTGACCATCCATACGCAGGAACGGATCACCGGTGACCTGTCCGCCACATATCTGCCCAGGAACATTCAGGATGCCATTCTGGCTACCATCGGCATGCATTGCCGTGGCCAAAATCCCTGGCCTGTCTGACGCTTCCAGCACAACCGCACCGGCGCCATCGCCGAATAACACGCAGGTGCCGCGATCGTTCCAGTCAAGGATGCGCGAGAAAACTTCGGCACCAATCACCAGCGCTCTTTTGTGGCTGCCGGAACGGATAAATTTTTCCGCGATGCCCAGTGCGTAGGTAAACCCGGCACAAACTGCCTGCACGTCGAAAGCGGCAGCACCTTTGTTGCCCAGTTTGGACTGAATCAGGCAGGCAGTGCTCGGGAAAATAAAATCGGGGGTCGATGTCGCAACAATGATCAGATCGAGATCGGCAGCCGAAATGCCAGCCATTTCCAGCGCGCGTTGCGCGGCAATCAGGCCAAGTTCGCTGGATGTCGTGCCGGGACTCGCGAGATGGCGACTGCGAATGCCTGTGCGGGTAACGATCCACTCGTCGTTGGTGTCGATTCCTCGTGCAGCCAGATCGTCATTGCTGACAGGACTTCCCGGAAGGTAACTGCCGGTACCGATCAAGCGTGCGTACATTCAGACATTCTCCTCGACGACAGCCGGGATTGGCGTCATTTGTGCCAAGCGGCTGGTAATGCGCTCCACAACACGATTTTCAGCTGCATCGTAGGCCCGTGAAATGGCATTGCCAAAGGCCAGCACATCAGCCGAGCCGTGGCTCTTGACCGAAATACCCCTGAGACCAAGCAGGATCGCACCGTTGTAGCGGCGATGATCAAAGCGCTTTTTAAAGTTGTTGAGTACTGAAATTGCAATCAGCGCGGCAATCCTGGTCAGCCAGTTACGCTTGAATTCGGTGCGCAATGACGACGCCAGCATCTGGGCAAGGCCTTCCGAGGTCTTCAATGCAACGTTGCCGACAAAGCCATCGCAAACGATAACATCGGCTTCGCCTTTGTAGATGCCGTCTCCCTCAACATTGCCGATGAAATTGAGGCCCGAGGTACGGAGCAATCCGGCCGCGGCCTTGACCACTTCGTTCCCCTTTATATCCTCTTCGCCGATATTGAGAATGCCGACCGTCGGCTGATCCTTGTGCTCCATTGCTGAAATCAGCATGGCACCCATGATACCGAACTGAAGCAGATGCTCCGGTCCGCAATCGACATTGGCACCAAGATCCAGCATGTGCGTATGGCCATTGACCGTTGGCAGCGGCGCACAGATCGCCGGCCGATCGATACCCGGCAGCATCTTCAGGACAAAGCGGGAGATGGCCATCAGCGCACCGGTATTGCCGGCGGAAACGCAAGCATCAGCATCCCCGGACTTGACCTGGTTGATGGCAACCCGCATCGACGAATCTTTTTTGTTGCGCAGGGCAAGCGCCGGCGACTCGTCCATGCCAATTATTTCCGAGGCGTGAACAAGGCGAATGCGTGAATCGTTGACATGGTTGCCGAGCAACGGGCGCAACACATCTTCCTGACCGACCAGGACGAGATTGGCTGACGGATGCTCCGCAAGAAATTGAATGGCCGCGGGTACCGTCACCGACGGACCGTGGTCACCCCCCATGCAATCAATAGCAATGCGGGTTGTCATGGCAAAATAAAAGGCAGGCGGCTCATTACGAACCGCCTGCCCTTCATTGAACGATTACTCGCCCTTGCCCTTGACGACTTTTTTGCCGCGATAGAAGCCGGCCGGGGAAATGTGGTGACGCAGGTGTGCTTCGCCGGTGGTCGACTCGACGGCCAGCGGGGGGGCGGTCAGGAAGTCATGGGCACGGTGCATGCCACGCTTGGACGGGGACTTTTTGTTCTGTTGAACGGCCATTTTCTTACTCCAAAAAAATCAGTTCGGCTTGCCTTTTAGCCCGGACAATTTCGCGAACGGATTGATCCGCTCGCCAGCATCGGCCGCGCCAGGCAAACCACATTTTTCGTGCCGCGGCGCCACCGGCAGGGCGAGGAGGATTTCATCCTCAACCAACTCGACCACATCCAGTTCGCGTACCACCGGCAAGAAATCCCGGGTGTCGTCTTCCAGTTCATCTTGCGATAACTCGGTACCCTCTGGAACAAGTTCCAGCAGACTATCGACATCAAGATCGCAAGGTACGGCTTCCAGGCAGCGCTGACAGGCAAGCGAGAGTGTTCCCGAAACCTCCAGATGCAGCATGGATTCTCCGCTATCGCCCTTGTATCCTTGCAGACGGAAAGTTACCTCTCCATCGATCTCTGCCAGCAAATCATGCAGGCGATCAAGGTCCACGACGGCGAATGTTCCCTCGAGAACACGACCATCTCTGGCAAATGCGAAAGCGTCCGAAATCCTTTTCAATCTTGAGCTGTTGCGACTTAAACATTGAATGATATTATTTTTGGCTTTCCAAGTCAAAACAAAGTGCTGCTTGAAGTGTTCAACGCAAGGCTTTGTTGTAACGGATTTTTATGCCGCAGAATCTGATTCTCGCCTCAACCTCACCATTTCGCCGGGAGCTCCTTGGTCATCTTGGCATCCCCTTTGATGTTGCCAATCCACAAACCGATGAAAGCCCATTTCCTGGCGAAATGCCGGAACAGATTGCCTTGAGGCTTTCCGAAGCCAAGGCCAGAGCGGTCGCAGAGACATATCCCGATGCCCTGATTATCGGTAGCGACCAGGTTGCTACGGTCGACGGCAAAATTTACGGAAAACCGGGAACGCACGAGCGCGCTATCGAGCAGTTACGAGCCCTGTCTGGAAAGACTGTCAATTTCTTCACTGGCCTCTGTCTGCTGAATGCCAGAACGGGTGAGATGCAGGTTCGCGGGGTGCCAACGCTGGTCACGTTCCGGCAATTGAGCAATCAGGAAATCGAAAATTATCTTTGCCGGGAGCCGGCGTATAACTGCGCAGGCTCTGCCAAGTCGGAAGGTTTGGGGATTGCGTTGTTGAGCAGCATGCGTGGCGACGATCCGAATGCGCTGGTTGGCTTGCCGTTGATTGCACTGTGCGACATGTTGCGTAATCAGGGTGTGGCGGTTCTCTGATGGCCGGTATCCTCTATCTCATTCCCGTCCCCCTCGGTCCGACTGCGCCGCAAGAATCCCTGCCCGCCAACGTACTTGCCGCCATCCGGCCATTGACTCATTTTGTCGTCGAACAGGCCAAGACGGCACGCGCCTTCCTGAAGGCGGCAGGCACCGATTTGCCGCTGCAGGAATTACAGCTTCAGGAGCTGAACGAGCATACCAAGGCGAACGAACTTGACCGCTTGCTGGAACCGTTACGCGCCGGTCACGATGTTGGCTTGCTTTCAGAAGCCGGCTGCCCGGCGGTTGCCGACCCTGGCGCCAATTTGGTTGCACTGGCCCAAAAGGAAAGCATTCGCGTCGCGCCGCTCATTGGGCCCTCCTCGCTTTTGCTGGCCCTGATGGCCTCGGGACTGAACGGGCAACGTTTCGCTTTTCAGGGCTACCTGCCCGCCAAGGAAGTTGAGCGCACGAAAATGCTGCGCGACTTGGAAAGCGAATCGAAAAAACGCCAGCAGACCCAGATTTTCATAGAAACACCGTATCGCAACCGGGCAATGTTCGACGCCATTCTTCAGGCCTGTCAGCCGATGACCAGACTGACCGTGGCTACTGATCTAACCTTGCCGGGTGAATCAGTGCTGACGCGAACAATCCAGGCCTGGAAAAAACAAACGCCGCCCGAAATCGAGCGGCGTCCGACAGTTTTTCTGCTGCTGGCCTGAGCTTTAGCGAAGGCTGACGCCGGCAGCACTTTCCGAGAAGCCCTTCCAGAAACCGGCAAAGGTGCTGGCACCTAGGCGCTTGGCGAAGCGTTCGGCGATATTGTCCTTGACCGAATAATCGAGAACCTTTTCGGCCTTGATGACATCGCGGGCCACCGACTCGACGCTGCCAAAATCGTCAGCCAGCCCCAATTGAACACTCTGGGCGCCGGTCCACATCAGGCCGGAAAACATTTCCGGCGTTTCCTTGAGCCGCTTGCCACGCCCGGTTTTGACAACATCAATGAACTGCTGGTGAATATCATTGAGCAGCGTCTGGGCATGGGCCTTGTGCTGCGGCGCCTGTGGTGAGAACGGGTCAAGGAAACCCTTGTTTTCGCCGGCAGTCAGCAGGCGACGCTCAACACCCGCCTTGTCCATCGTGCCAGTGAAGCCGAAGCTGTCCATCAGCACGCCAATAGAGCCAACAATGCTGGCCTTGTTGACGTAGATACTGTCGGCTGCCGCAGCAACGTAATAACCACCCGAAGCACACATATCCTCGACCACAGCATACAGGAGCTTGTCCGGATATTTGCCACGCAGGCGGCGAATTTCATCGTTGATGATTCCTGCCTGAACCGGGCTGCCGCCCGGGCTGTTGATGCGCAGGATGATGCCAGCAACATTTTTTTCCTCGAAGGCGCTGTTCAGTGCGGCAACGAGGTTCTCCGCGTTGCTCTCCCCCTTGGCCTCAATGACGCCATTGAGGGTTACCAAAGCGGTATGGCGCTCCTGATGCTCAGCGCCAGCCCCCCAGTCAACGACCGCTATTAACACAACCAAGAGGTAGACAAAGCCAAGTGCCTTAAAGGCGATACCCCAGCGTCGGCGGGCCCGCTGCTCGTCAAGGGCGGCGAATACCAGTTTCTCAAGGGTTTTCCGCTCCCAGGCGGAGTCGTTGTTGGGCGGTTGGGGGCTATCCATGATTGTTTTCTTGCTCTAAAAATATCTGTCCATCGATCTCTTGCACCTTCAAGGATTTCAAACCTTTACCCTGACACCGGCCGCCGAGACATCTGCCAGACTCTGGAGCATAAAGTGCGCCATGAATCGAGCAAATCAAGTATAGCTTGGAATCGTCGAAGAATTGGCCTGGTAGCCAGTCGAGTTCAGCTGGAACGTGGCCGCATTCATTCAAATAGGCATGCACCTGCCCATGAAAGCGTATGACAAATGCCGGCGTCGTACGACCGTAGCGCTCCACAGTAAAACGAAACCCCGGCCCGGCATTCGCAACCTCACCGCTGGTGCAGATCAGGCGTAATCCTGTAACCACTGATCAAGCTCTTTCACGCTATGCAGACAGGTCACCGGCTTATGTTCCAACAGGTGGTCGTGCGGATGGGCACCATAGGTTACCGCCAGGCTGTCGACGCCGGCATTGGTCGCCATCAGCAGATCATGCGAGGTGTCGCCGATCATGATCGTCGACTCGGCGGAAATGCCAAACTCGGCCATCAGCTCCTGCAGCATCTGCGGATGCGGTTTTGAATGACACTCGTCGGCGCAACGAGAGGCCTGAAATAGCGGACGCAACCCCGAATGATCGAGCGCCCGTTCAAGTCCAAGCCGGCTTTTCCCGGTCGCCACGGTCAATATGTGCCCGGCTTCCTTCAGGCGTTGCAGCATCTCGGGCACGCCGTCGAACAAGGTGAGAGTCTTATCGCCAGACAGATAGTGAAAACGATAGCGCTCGACCATCGCCTGCGTACTTTCGGGAGGCAAATCCGGTACGGCATGGCGCAAAGCGTCAGCCAGCCCAAGTCCAATAACATGGCGAGCACGGGCATCATCCGGGACTGATAAGCCCAGATCGCGGCAAGACGCCTGGATGGCATGAACGATGGCGCCAGCCGAGTCGAGCAGCGTGCCATCCCAGTCAAAGACTACCAGTTCGTATTTCATCGTTTGTTCAATATCTCGTCCAGATTGTCGGATTTGAATTCCGGGTCTTTTTTCCGGTTGACCGTGGCAATGTAGCTACCGAAGCTATCCGGCAGTGGCGCAATACACTCAAGCGGAGTTGCCATCAGCGGGTGGCGAAAAGCCATCCGCCAGGCATGGAGCGCCATGCGTTTCAGGCCATCGCGTTTCAGATTCTTGTTCAACGCGAAATCACCGTACTTCTCGTCACCAAGGATAGGAAAGCCAAGATGCGCCAGATGAACTCGAATCTGGTGCGTGCGCCCGGTTTTCAGTTGCGCTTCAAGTAGGCTCATATCCGACCAGCGAGCCAGCAAACGGAAGATCGTATGTGAAGCCTTGCCCTCGGGATTTACCGAAACACGCCGCTCACCGCCCTCAGTCAGATATTTGTGCAGGGGCAACTTCACGTGCTGGGTGACGTTCATCCAACGCCCTTTGACCAGAACCAGATAGCGCTTGTCAGCCCCTGCCCCGTGTTCGCGAAACATGTCGTGCAACGCAGTCAGCGCCAGTCGCTTCTTGCCAACGAGCAGCACACCGGAGGTCTCGCGATCAAGTCGGTGCGCCAGCTCAAGAAACTTGGCTTGCGGTCGCTGTCGGCGCAAAGCCTCGATCACGCCAAAACTGACGCCGCTGCCACCATGGACGGCAATACCTTCCGGCTTGTCGATGACGAGCATTGCCTCGTCTTCGTAAATAATCGGCAGATCGACGCGCTCCTTGGCGACTTCGTCGACCTCGTTTTGCGGCCGCTCAGCAATGCGAATCGGCGGAATTCGCACATTATCGCCAGCGCAAAGACGATAAGTTGCATCAACCCGGCCGCTATTCACCCGTACTTCTCCGCTCCGCAAAATCCGGTAGATATGGCTCTTCGGAACCCCCTTGCAACGGCGAATCAAAAAGTTGTCGAGGCGCTGCCCCTCTTCTTCTTCGCCGATGACTGCGTGCGTGACTGAATTGTTACCTACCCCGGTCATTTTCTAATATACTGCCTGCGTTCTACGTCTCGGTTTGCAAGAGATGCCGAACCGTCAGACCGTTTGTGACCTTGCGCTAAATGCGCGACCGCCAAGCGGCAGGCTCGAAAGTCTCACCTGTGCCAACTGCCCAGGCCAGACCAACGTAAAACGACTGGTTAAGTTCACTCACCAAAAGTAGTGATGTTAATGGATAAGCCCACTGTAAGCACGCACGGATTGCCCGTTGCAGGAATTTTCAGGTCGCGCATTTCAATAAAAAGCACGCGGCCGTCTGTTGATCAGCACATTCACCATCGCCTTTGCCAACCATTTATGACGCAACCCGAAAACTGAAACTGTCGCTGCCTGCCCGGGCGTTTCGTTGCAGCGTGCTGCCGTGCGCTGGAGCCCGAAAATAATGAAACGCATGCTATTCAATGCGACACAGGCGGAAGAACTCCGTGTCGCCATTGTCGATGGTCAGAAACTGATTGATCTCGACATTGAATCCGCCGCCAAGGAACAACGTAAAAGCAACATCTACAAGGGTGTAATTACCCGCATCGAACCGTCGCTCGAGGCCTGCTTCGTCGACTACGGTGCCGACCGCCACGGATTTCTCCCCTTTAAGGAAGTCTCCCGCGCCTTCTTTCTGCCAGGCGCAGAAGCCGGCCGAGCCAGAATTCAGGATGCGCTGAAGGAAGGCCAGGAGCTGATCGTCCAGGTCGACAAGGACGAACGTGGCAACAAGGGCGCTGCCCTGACCACCTACGTTTCTCTGGCCGGCCGCTACTTAGTACTGATGCCGAACAATCCGCGCGGCGGTGGCGTTTCCCGTCGCGTTGACGGCGACGAGCGCGCTGAACTGCGTGACGTCATGGATCAGCTCGAAGTGCCCAACGGCATGAGCCTGATTGCCCGTACCGCAGCTATTGGCCGTCAAGCCGAAGAACTGCAATGGGACTTGAACTACCTGCTGCAACTGTGGACCGCCATCGACGGTGCCGCCCAGCAGCAGAGCGGCGCTTTCCTGATTTATCTGGAAGGCAGCCTGGTCATTCGTGCCATCCGCGATTACTTCCAGCCGGATATCGGTGAGATCCTCATCGATACCGACGAGGTTTACGAGCAAGCCCGCGCCTTCATGGGCACGGTCATGCCGGGCAACGTCAATCGCGTCAAACGCTACCGCGACGACGTACCGCTGTTCTCGCGCTTTCAGATCGAACACCAGATCGAGACCGCCTTCGCCCGTCAGGTCAATCTGCCATCCGGTGGCGCCATCGTCATTGACCACACAGAAGCACTGGTCGCTGTCGACGTAAACTCCGGTCGCTCGACCAAAGGAGCCGATATCGAAGAAACCGCGCTCAAGACCAACCAGGAAGCGGCCGACGAATTAGCCCGCCAACTGCGCTTGCGCGACCTTGGCGGCTTGATCGTCATCGACTTCATCGATATGGAAAGCCAGAAGAACCAGCGCGACGTCGAAAACCGCCTGCGCGACGGCCTTCGTTTTGACCGTGCCCGCGTTCAGATGGGCAAGATCAGCCGATTCGGCCTGATGGAACTGTCCCGTCAGCGCCTGCGCCCTGCATTGGCCGAAACCAGCTACATCCCCTGCCCGCGCTGCACCGGCACCGGACACATCCGCTCGACCGAATCCGCTGCGCTGCATATCCTGCGCATTCTGGAAGAGGAGTCGATGAAGGAAAACACCGGCGCCGTTCATGTTCAAGTTCCGGTCGATGTCGCCACCTTCCTGCTCAATGAAAAGCGTCCGGACATCCAGGCCATCGAGTTGCGCCACAAGGTCACCATCCTGCTCATCCCGAACATCCATCTCGAAACGCCGGCCCATACCATCACCCGCCTGCGCCACGACGACCTGAATCAGGATGACATCCGCGAGCCGTCCTACCGCATGGTTGATATGCCTCTTGAGGAAGCCATCAAACAGGCAACTCAGCAAGAGATAGTCAAACCCCGTCAGGAGGCGGCAATCAAGGGAATTTCGCCCGACCAGCCCGCGCCTAACCTCCCGGAGAAGACAGAGGCACCGGTTGCAGCACCAGTCCAGCCGGAAGCCGGTATTTTCTCCAAGCTTTTTTCGTGGTTCCGTACTCCGGCAAAGCCGGTCGAAACGGTTGTTGCGCCTGAACCGGCGAAGAAACCCCGCGAAGGTCGCGGTGATGGTCGTCGAGACCGCGACGGTCGTCGTGGCGGCCGTAACGCTAACAAGCGCGAAGAGGAACGTGGGGAACGCGGCGAACGTAACAAGGATCGCGGCAACCGCAATGAACGCGGCGCAGAAAAGGCACCTTCAGACGAGTCGACCGCAGGCAACACCGAACGTCAGGAACGCCGTCCGCGTGGTGAGCGCAAGGGGCGTGGTGAACGTCCGCAAGCAGAGGCGGCTGAAAACAAGCTGGCGCAACAGGCATCAGGTGCGGATTTGTCCGTATCAGTCACCCCGCTGACCGGCAATGAAGCGCAAGAAGCCAACGGCAGTGAAGAACAGGGCAATCGTCGTCGTGGCCGTCGTGGCGGACGCGGTCGTGGTGAGCGTCGCCCCGAAGCGGAGACAGTCATACCAGTCATCGAAACTGGCGAGATAGTCGCCCCGGCTCAGGAAACCGCAGAACCTGTCAGCCAGGAGCCGGTGATCGTTGTTATCCCGGCAGCCGAACCAGCTATTGCCCAAGCCACTGCACAGATGATTGAGCCGATCCCGGTAGTTAGTGAGCCAGAAATCGCCTCTCCTGACTCTGTTATCGAACTTGACCAAGCTGCACCGGAACCCTCATCGGCCCAAGCTGCAGCAATCGAAACTGCGGTGGTCGAGACTATTGCAGTCAGCGCCCCGCCAATCGCCGAAACCGTAGCCCAGCCGGTCGCTGTTGCTTCTGAACCGATCGACTTAACCTCGGCTTTGGCTGAAAGCGGATTGGTTCTGGTTCAGACAACAGCACCCGCTGCAGCTGTTGTCCCTGCTGAGCCTCCGGTCAAGCTAGGACGTCCGCGCAAGCAGAAGTCCATTGCCGAGCAAGCCGAAAACGAACCGCTGGTGATGGTTGAAACTGGCAAATAAGACGTCCATGACGTAATGCAGAAGGGGCTCCCATGGGAGCCCCTTCTTGTTTCTGGTAAAAAACAGTTCAGGAGTGTTCCAGTTTCTTTTTTATTTCCTCGACCAGCCCCAGTGAAGCATCCTCAACCATGTCGAGAACAAGATCAAAGCCATGACCCAATCCATAGTATGGATCGGGCACTTCGTCATCGTCGAAATTCTGCGAGTAGTCCATGAATAGCCCGATTCGTTTTTGCTGATCCGGCGTCGCCATGCGCATCAAGTTATCAAGGTTACTTTTATCCATGGCCAGAATGAGATCGAAATAATCAAGATCCTGGCGCGCGACCTTGCGAGCGCGTAGCTGGGAAAGGTTGTAACCCCGCGCCGCTGCCGCGCGTTGCGTCCGGGAATCGGGAGCTTCGCCGACATGGTAGCCGTGCGTTCCCGCAGAATCTACTTCAACTTTACTTCCAAGATTATTGATTTTTATGAAATATCTAAAAACACCTTCAGCTGTCGGCGATCTGCAGATATTGCCCATGCAGACAAGTAGCACGCGATAGCTCATTTTGTCTCTCCGTCAGGGTCGTGTCGCACCACGCCGAATATCTGCTCCTTAAGTCGGAACAATTCGTCGCGGGCAGCCGCCGCTTTTTCGAATTCCAGGTTTCTTGCGCACTCAAGCATCGCTTTCTCGAGTCGCTTGATCTCCCTGGCCACTGTCTTTTCATCCATGGCTTCGTATATTGCCAACTGCTGAGCGGCTTTCAGCTCTGTTTGCGCCGTTCCTGCATCATAAACGCCATCGATGATGTCCTTGATTTTCTTGGACACGCCGCGTGGTGTGATGCCGTGTGCCAGATTGAAGCTGATTTGCTTCTCCCGTCGCCGCCCCGTTTCGCCAATAGCCAGCTGCATGGACCGTGTAATCGTATCAGCATAGAGGATGGCTGTGCCATGGATATGGCGTGCGGCGCGACCGATTGTCTGTATTAGTGATCGCTCTGAACGCAGAAAGCCCTCCTTGTCCGCATCAAGGATCGCGACCAGTGAAACTTCCGGAATATCCAGTCCTTCACGCAGCAGATTGATGCCAACAAGAACGTCGAACTCACCCAGGCGCAGGTCGCGGATGATTTCGACACGCTCGACGGTATCGATGTCCGAGTGCAAATAGCGAACCTTGATACCGTTGTCAGCCAGAAAATCCGTCAGGTCTTCGGACATGCGCTTGGTCAGCGTCGTAACCAGCACCCGCTCACCTACGGCAATCCGCTTGCCAATTTCTGCCAACAGATCGTCCACTTGTGTCGATGCCGGCCGAACGATGACCTCCGGATCAATCAATCCGGTGGGACGAGCCACCTGCTCTACCACCTGACCGGCATGTTGCTGCTCATAGTCGGCCGGCGTAGCCGAAACAAAGATGGTCTGGCGCATGTGCGCCTCAAACTCATTGAATTGCAATGGCCGGTTGTCGAGCGCTGATGGTAGGCGGAAGCCGTAGTCAACCAGGTTTTCCTTGCGCGAACGGTCGCCTTTGTACATCCCGCCGACTTGTCCAATGCTGACATGCGATTCATCGATGAACATCAGCGCATCAGCTGGCAGGTAATCGATCAGCGTCGGCGGAGATTCGCCTGCCTTGCGCCCGGAAAAGTGTCTCGAGTAATTTTCGATACCCTTGCAGAAACCAATCTGGTCGAGCATTTCCAGATCGAATCGGGTGCGCTGTTCGATACGCTGAGCCTCAACCAACCGGTTGTTCCGGGCAAAAAAGTCGATACGCTCGCGCAGTTCATCCTTGATCGCTTCAATGGCACGCAGGACGGTGCCGCGCGGCGTCACGTAATGGGATGCGGGGAATACCGTAAAGCGGAGCGCCTTGTGCAGCAGATGGCCGGTCAGCGGATCGAAAAACTGCAGTGCTTCGAGCTCATCATCGAACAACGAAACGCGAATGGCGTGTTCGGCATGTTCCGCTGGAAAAATGTCGATGATATCGCCGCGAACGCGAAAGGTGCCACGATGGAAGTCCATCTCGTTGCGCTCATACTGCATGTCGGTCAACCGCTTGACTATGGCACGCTGATCAAGCCGGTCGCCAACGCGCATGGTCAGGATCATGTTGTGATATTCGTCGCGATCACCAATGCCGTAGATGCAGGATACAGTGGCGACGATGACCACATCTCGCCGTTCGATCAGACTCTTGGTCGCGGATAAGCGCATCTGTTCGATGTGCTCGTTGATCGAGCTGTCCTTCTCGATAAACAGGTCGCGGGATGGCACGTAGGCTTCCGGTTGGTAGTAGTCGTAGTAGGAAACAAAGTACTCAACAGCGTTCTCGGGGAAAAATTCCTTGAATTCGGAATACAACTGAGCCGCCAGCGTCTTGTTGGGCGCCAGAACCAGTGCAGGACGACCGGTGCGGGCGATGACGTTGGCCATCGTATAGGTCTTCCCTGAGCCGGTAACGCCGAGCAAGGTCTGGAATGACAGACCATCCTCCAGTCCCTCGACAAGTTGCCGGATCGCCTCAGGTTGGTCACCAGCCGGAGGAAACGGCTGGTGCAGTCGAAAGGGACTGCCGTCAAAGCTGACAACGGGAATGATGTTGTTGGTTTCGCTCATGCTAAAATTCTTCGATTTTTCGTCGCGCAGCAAATCGGTTGCGCGGACATTGTTTGTATTATTTCACGGAGTTCCTATGTCCTCTTCGATCTTCGCAGCGGTGGAAATGGCCCCGCGCGATCCTATCCTCGGCCTGAACGAAGCTTTCAACGCCGATGCGCGTACCACCAAGGTCAATCTCGGCGTTGGCGTGTATTTCGACGACAACGGAAAGATTCCGTTGCTGGCTGCCGTCAAGGCCGCAGAAGATGCTCGCGTGAAAGCTGCACTACCGCGTGGCTATCAGCCAATCGAAGGCTCCCCGGCCTACAATCAGGCAGTTCAAAATCTGTTGCTGGGCAAAGACTCCACGCTGATCGCCAATGGTCAGGTTATCACCGCTCAAGCCCTCGGTGGCACCGGCGCCCTGAAAATTGGTGCCGACTATCTGAAGCGCCTGAACCCCGATGCCAAGGTCTACATCAGCGACCCGTCCTGGGAAAATCACCGTGCCCTGTTCGAGTCAGCGGGTTTTGTCGTCGAAAATTATCCGTACTACGACGCAGCAACGCGTGGAGTTAACTTTGCCGGCATGAAAGCTTGCCTGAACGGGCTGCCTGCCGGCTCGATCATTCTGCTGCACGCCTGCTGCCACAACCCGACCGGCGCTGACCTGTCGGACGCCCAGTGGGGCGAAATCGTCGCCATCTGCCAGGAGCGCGGTCTGGTGCCCTTCCTCGACATGGCTTATCAGGGTTTTGCCGACGGTATAGACGCTGACGCCGTCGCGGTTCGTGCCTTCTCGGCTTCCGGCCTGCAGTTCTTCGCTTCCAGTTCTTTCTCCAAGAACTTTTCGCTGTACGGCGAGCGCGTCGGTGCCCTGTCCATCGTCACGTCCGGCAAGGAAGAGTCTGCCCGCGTCATGTCGCAAGTCAAACGCGTTATCCGTACCAACTATTCCAATCCGCCCACCCACGGCGGCGCCCTGGTGGCTGGTGTGCTGGCTTCTGCAGAACTGCGCCAGATGTGGGAAGCCGAACTGGCCGGCATGCGTGACCGCATTCGTGCCATGCGTACTGGCTTGGTCGACGCCATCAAGGCGCAAGGCGTGGCACAGGACTTCTCCTTCGTTGCCCAGCAGCGCGGCATGTTCTCCTACACCGGCCTCAGCGCTGCGCAGGTTGATCGCATGCGCGATGAGTTCGGTATCTATGCCGTGTCGACTGGCCGTATTTGCCTGGCGGCACTGAATACCAAGAATCTGGATTACGTAGCCAAAGCGATTGCGGCAGTCACCAAGGCCTGATCGAGTCAATACCCAAAAGCAGAATGGGCGGAACTTCGGTTCCGCCCTTTTTATTTCCGGGTCGTTGCGCTCAGGTCGGGCAAGACGCCATAAATCCGAACCGCCGCACTCTGGCTCGATACTGATGTTTGCATGGTGACGGCCATATTGCCTTCGATCTGTCTGTTGCGCGGAGAATTAAACTGACCGACTGCGGTCACCATCCCGGCATCCATTCTGACATCACGACCAATGACCTGTTTGGGGGTGATATTGATCGTAGAGCGCAGGCGATCGAATTTTGTTGACCCCGCCCGCACCTCGGATACGCCACTGCGGCGAACCGCCTCGCCGAGATCGACACCATGGAAGGCGCCGCGGGTTATTTCTGTACTCAATACCGCTTCAAGATTGCCCCACAGGCTCTCCCAGTCGCTTCCGCTGGAGCGTAAGCGCATTGTCCCGCTCATATCACCGTCGATTTTCAAGGATGGTGCGAAAGCTGCGCTGACCTTTCGGGTATCAAGTCTGCTCAGAATGCCGTCACCAGCCATCACCAAGCCATTGCTCCAATCGAGAAGCCAGTTCCCGCGCAGAATGCCGCCCAGAAAGGTGGTATCAATGTTCTGGATCAGCAACTTGTTTTTCTGCAACAAGCCTTGGGCTTGCAGGGAAGCGAATGAAATCTCTGTGCCAAATGGTACCCAAGCCCGGCCTTCCAGACTAAGAGCCAAACCCTGACTACCCGCTTGGGCATTGATGAGCATGCTGCGGTCAGCTGTTTCGAACATGGCTTTTTCGATTGATCCATCCTGTCGAAATGCTATCTCGCCAAAAAGGTCATTCAAAGTGAGGCTGTCACCGAACGTCAGTTGCAAATGGTCAATCAACATTTTCTGAATGATCACCTCGTGGCTGCCGGCCGCTTGACCAATGAACATCGGCAATGCCACAAGGCGGTTGGCGGCCAACGTAGCTCCCGATACTTCAACCCTTGCAACTTGATGTGGCGCACTCCCCAGCAGTGAGAGCAGCGAAGAAATACGCACTTCGGCAATCTTCCCATCCGCAGGTTCGCCAATTTTGACCCCAACCAATTTCAACGATGGGCTTGGAAAAAGTGTTACGCCAACCCGGTCTATTTTGACGGGTGCATTGAGCATTCGCGTTGCCGATGCCTCAAGGGCCGGCTTGAATTGCTCGTAGGGGTAGAAGATAACGGTAACGACCAGAATGGCCAGAAGTGCTGCTATCGCCAATAGCCCCTTGCGTCCTGCTGACATACCTTGCCGATAGGGACAATCTTCCGGTTCTCGCACGTCGGCGATAATGGCTGGCTGTACAGCCTCTGGAGCGATCTGAGATGGTGACGGAAGAATCGGCTTGCCAAACGAAGAAAAGCCAGTACCCGTGCTCTCACCTTTTTTCGACTCGGAAGCAGCCTGTGATTTAGGCCCGAAAGTGGAAAACTCCGACATCGGCGGCATTTGTTCCTGCTCAGCCTCCTGTTTGGCCGCCTTTATACTTTCTTCCCACACAGACACTGCATCCGCGGTTGGGGCAATAAAGCCACCCTCCTCAAGCTCGCGCAGTGCAGATTGAACCAGCCGAGGATTGCCGATCTTTGCGGTTAAGTCCTCAACACTCATTTTTCCGTCGACTTGCACCAAAACCATGCGCAGATTGCGCTGAACGACGCGTGTACTCTGGCGAACCGCCTCATCGCCAGTTGGCGTTTTTGCATAAACCAAATTGGAATCCATAACCCTGTTTTTTCTTCTTAAAAAACCACAAGATGCTTGACACGAGGGGATTCTACTCCTATAATGCCGATCTCTGTTCCTCGATAGCTCAGTTGGTAGAGCGCCGGACTGTTAATCCGTAGGTCCCTGGTTCGAGCCCAGGTCGGGGAGCCAGAAAAACACATCAGAAAGCCCAGCCAATTTGGTTGGGCTTTTTGTTTTGTTTTGGCATTTTCAACTCCTCCCTGCGTTTATTGCAATATGGCCTAGTGGCGTGACAAGTGATGATAGCATCATCCACACGGCATCTTCGGGGGTGGGCTTTTTCTTGGCCAAGCGGGTCTATTTCATTGTGGCAAGAAACTTTCTGTATTTTTGATGTCTCTACTTGTTTGAGGGCACGCTGCCATCGATAATCGCCGACCAGACAGCAGCCTCAATCTTTGTGGGCCATCAATGAAACATCCGCCATGCAAAATGAAACACTACGGCAGGAAGTAACGCCCGTCGGCCTTGCCGACTTCACGCCACGCATCGATCCCTCGTCAATGGGGTATCAGGAAGGCACGCTACTCGACAAGTACGGGCGGCGGATTTCCTATGTTCGCCTGTCGATTACCGATCGCTGCGATTTCCGCTGCACGTATTGCATGGCCGAGGAAATGACCTTTCTGCCACGGCAGGCGGTGATGAGCCTTGAGGAGTGCTTGCGCGTAGCGTCGGTGTTCGTTGGTCTGGGTGTTACCAAGCTGCGGATCACTGGCGGCGAGCCACTGGTGCGCAAGGATGCCATGTGGCTGATTGAACGCCTCGGCGCCCTGCCCGGCCTGGAAAATCTGGTGCTCACCACCAACGGTTCGCAGCTTGACCGGTTTGCCGCCCCGTTGCGGGCGGCCGGCGTCAAGCGCATCAATATCAGTCTCGACACCTTGAATCCGGAGCGCTTCAGGCAAATTACCCGGATCGGCGATCTGACCAAGGTTCTGCGCGGTATCGAAGCAGCGCGACAAGCCGGATTTCGGCGCACCAAGCTCAATGCCGTGATGATGCGCGGCACCAACGATGACGAATTCGTCGATCTCGTCAGGTTTGCCATCGAAAACGAACTGGATATTTCGTTTATCGAGGAAATGCCGCTGGGCGAAATTCACGGGCGCAGCAATACCTATATTTCGTCCGAGGAAACGCGGGAAATGCTGTCGCGCCATTTCGAGCTGATTCCATCGACGGAGGATTCCGGCGGACCGGCGCGTTATTGGCGCATTCCAGGCAGCGAATCACGCGTTGGATTCATTTCGCCGCACAGCCACAATTTCTGCGACAGCTGCAACCGGGTCCGGATTACCGCCAAGGGCGAACTCTACCCATGTCTCGGCCAGAATGATGCGGCCAATCTGCTGCCGACTTTACGGGCCGGAAATGATGATACGGCCCTGCGCCAGGCCATCATCGACAGCATGGGCATCAAGCCCTACGGGCACGACTTTACCAAACAGATGGATGCACCCCAAGTCGTCCGCTTCATGTCGATGACCGGCGGCTGATTTCGATTTTGGCCGTTTTTTCCGGTTGACCGTGGAATTTACGGATAAACCTTGCAGAAACCGATGGCGTTGATCGGCGTCGTAAATTGGCCGAGCAAGGTAAAGAAAAGCGACAACAAAAGTAAAAAGGCGACCCAACGGGCCGCCTTTTTGTGCTGTCCGACCCAGTTGCGACAGGGTTGGCAGAAACTCATGCTACATCCTTACAGACCGCGCACCGCGCGCTTGCGCTCGATTTCGGTCAGGTAGCGCTTGCGCAGACGAATCGACTTCGGCGTCAGTTCAACCAGTTCGTCTTCTTCGATGAACTCGACAGCTGCCTCCAGGCTGAGCTGGACGGCCGGCACCAGGCGAACCGCTTCGTCGGTACCGGAGGCACGAACGTTGGTCAGTTGCTTGCCCTTGATCGGGTTGACCACGAGGTCGTTTTCACGGCTGTGAATACCGATGATCATGCCTTCGTACAGCTTGTCGCCAGGCACCACGAACATGCGGCCGCGATCCTGCAGCTTCCACAGCGCGTATGCGACGGCTTCGCCGTTGTCCTGGGAGATCAGCACGCCGTTGCGACGCTCGGCAACCGTACCGTCCTTGACCGGGGCGTATTCGTCGAAAACGTGGCTCATCAGGCCGTTGCCGCGGGTCAGGTTCATGAATTCGCCCTGGAAACCGATCAGGCCACGGGCCGGGATGCGGTATTCGATACGGACGCGACCGCGACCGTCCGGCACCATATCCTGCAGGTCGCCGCGGCGCATGCCGAGGCTTTCCATGACGCCGCCCTGGGTGTCTTCTTCGACGTCAACCGTCAGCAGTTCATACGGCTCGCACTCGACGCCGTTGATCGTCTTCTTGACGACGCGCGGACGACCGACGGCCAGTTCATAGCCTTCGCGACGCATGTTTTCGAGCAGGATGCCGAGGTGCAGTTCGCCACGGCCAGCCACGTCGAACACATCGCCGTTACCGGTGTCATGAACGCGCAGTGCCATGTTGGTCAGCAGTTCTTTGTGCAGGCGATCACGGATCTGGCGGCTGGTAACGAACTTGCCTTCGGTACCGGCCAGCGGGCTGGTATTGACCATGAATTGCATGGACAGCGTCGGCTCGTCGATCTTGAGCAGCGGCAGGGATTCCGGCTGCTCCGGATCGGTCACGGTACAGCCAAGAACCAGGTCTTCAATACCGGTGATCTGGACGATGTCGCCAGCGTGGCCTTCTTCGAGCTCGATCTTGTTCAGGCCCTTGTAGCCGAAAACCTGGCCAATCTTGGCCTTGATCGGGGTGCGCTCGTGTTCGGCCGCTTCTTCTTCGGTACCGAACATGACCAGCACGTTCTGACCGGTCTTGACCTTGCCACGATTGATCTTGCCGACGCCGATTCGACCGACGTAGGACGAATAATCAAGGGCGGTAATCTGTAGTTGCAGCGGGGCTTCGATATCGGTATCCGGAGCCGGCACGTGACGCAGAATCGTGTCGAACAGCGGAATCATGTTTTCGCGCGGCTGATCCAGTTCCATGGCCGCCCAGCCATTGAGGCCGGAAGCATAAACGATCGGGAAATCGAGTTGTTCGTCGGTCGCGCCGAGCTTGTCGAACAGGTCGAAGGTCAGATTGACGGCTTGGTCAGGATCGGCGCCATCGCGGTCGACCTTGTTGACCAGCACGATCGGGCGCAGGCCGAGGGCCAGTGCCTTCTTGGTAACGAAACGGGTTTGCGGCATCGGGCCTTCGGCCGCATCGACCAGCAGGACCACGCCATCGACCATGCCCAGCACGCGCTCGACTTCACCACCGAAGTCCGCGTGTCCCGGCGTATCGACGATGTTGATGTGAACGCCCTGGTATTCAACCGCGGTGTTCTTGGAAAGAATCGTGATGCCACGTTCTTTTTCCAGGTCATTGGAGTCCATGACGCACTCGACCAGTTGCTGGTGAGCGGCGAAGGTGCCGGACTGGCGGAGCAGTTGGTCGACCAGGGTGGTTTTACCGTGGTCAACGTGCGCGATGATGGCGATGTTGCGGATCGGACGAGCGGACATGGGAAGGCCTGAAAAATCAAAGGCGTGATTCTATCACCGATGGTGCGCCGCAACATCCCCGGCCGAGTTTTTATCCTTCTTTATTGCGCATAAAGTCAGCAGTGTTGAAGAAATTGGTCAGCAACACCTTGCGAACATCTTCGCTCAGACCGACATCTTCCATCGCCAGCACCATGCAGGCGACCCACTGATCACGCTCCTTGGTGCCGATGGCAAAGGGCATGTGACGGGCGCGCAGCTTCGGATGGCCGAATTTCTCGACGAAAAGATCCGGACCGCCGAACCAGCCGGAAAGGAACATGAAGAGTTTGTCCCGGGAACCCGAAAGATCGGCCGGATGCATGGCCCGCAGTTCCGCAAAATGGGATGTCGTGTCCATCAATTCGTAAAACCGCGCGGTCAGCTTGGCAACGGTGGCTTCGCCACCGATTTTTTCGTAGGTCGTGGGCGTCTTGGCCTGGTCGGTCATGAATCAACTCTTAGGGAATCGTGGGAAATCCGGCAAGTGTAACGGAGGCGACGACGATTGCCGATAGCATGCCAGCTCCTCAGGAGGAGACGATTGCGCTTTCGGCATGCAGGATGCCGCCCCGTCCATTTTCCGACTTGCTGCGGTACATGGCCTTGTCGACCGAGGCGATGACAGACTCCAGATCGCGGCCATGCTCCGGATAGTTGCCGACACCAATCGAAACATTGAAGTCGATGGCGTTTTGTCTGGCCCAGTCATTGATTTCCTGCCGCACGCGCTGAGCAACGATTTCACCACCCTCACGCGAGGTTCTGGGCAGCACGAGCAGGAACTCATCACCGCCATAGCGCGCCACCAGATCGATATCGCGAACGTTGTCAAGGATGCGCTCAGCCACGGCAACCAGGACTTTGTCGCCTACATGATGGCCGTGCGTATCGTTCACGCTCTTGAAACCATCCAGATCGGCAAACAGCACAACAATTTTGCCGCCATGCGCCGCTGGCGACTGGAAAAGCTGGGCAGCCCGCTCAATCAGCGCCCGCCGGTTGAGCATGCCGGTCAGCGCATCGACATTTCTCTCGTGCGACAGCTTCTGGCGAGCCCGTTCTATCTTGGCTGTCAGCGAATACGAATAGAGAACGACGATGGCAAAAAACACCAGGAAAAAGATGGCGCTGACTGAGAAAATGGCGAGGTAGTCGGGCAAACGCAGCCAGACAATCAGAATCGAGGCCCCCAGGCTGCCGATCACGGCTTCGCCGAAAAGCCGGAGGCCATAACGCATTCCGTTGCCGAGAATGACCATCAGAAAAACGAGAAAGCCGGGGGAACTGAGCGTGGCGTCGGCCAAAGCAGCGAAAGCAGCCGCGCCGATATCCACCCACATGGTCAGTCGCTGCCGCCACGGAGCGTGCGGCACACGCGTCGCATGCCACATGAAAAACAGGATCTCTAGGCCATAAACCGTCATCACCAGATTGACGATGGGCAGACTTGCCCAAGGCCGAACCTGGGCATCGCCACCAAAATTGAAATACATCAGGGCCAGTACGCAGAACAACAGGCGCGTCCAGTACTGCCCTCTCTGGTCTTCCCATGACAGCCGATGTGGCGCCCCATCAAGCAAGTGGAGATCAAGATGCCGGGCGAAACCGGGCCGTCGATCGGTCACCCGTCGACCGTGGCACCCGCCCCGCTCGTGGTCTCGTCCTCTGTACATGTCTGCTCCGGCCATCCTATCTTGATGCCGCCCAAGCTGTCTGCTCCCGGTCTTATGACAACAAGAACGGGCGAATAGCTTTCAAAGCTACAGAAAATGCGGCGTTTTTTTAGAGTATCACCACTTCCCGCAGCCCCGTCAAACTCACAATGGATACTTATTTGTTCTTGGAACGCTGTTGCCGCTGCACGCCGGAGCGAGGCACCGGCGTACTCCGCCGAATATTTCCGGTGGATACGGCCGAGGTGCCGCCCGTACCGGCCGGTTGCCAGGCTGGAATGAGTTGTTTTTTGCCATTGCCAATCAGATCGGCGCGCCCCATTTCCTTGAGGGCTTCGCGCAACAACGGCCAGTTGGCCGGGTCGTGGTAGCGCAGAAAGGCTTTGTGCAACTTACGCTGGCGACCATTGCGCACGGTGTTCACATGCTCGCTACTACGCGTGACTTTGCGCAGCGGGTTACGTTCGCTGTGATACATCGTCGTCGCCATCGCCATTGGCGTCGGAATGAAGGTCTGCACCTGATCGAGGCGGAAGTTGTTCTTTTTGAGCCACAGCGCCAGGTTGAGCATGTCCTCATCTTCCGTTCCTGGGTGGGCGGCGATGAAGTACGGGATCAGGTACTGCTCCTTGCCGGCCTCGCGCGAGAAACGGTCGAACAGCTGCTTGAAGCGGTCGTAGGAACCGATACCCGGCTTCATCATCTTGGATAGCGGGCGTTCTTCGGTGTGTTCCGGAGCAATTTTCAGGTAGCCGCCAACGTGATGGGTGACCAGTTCCTTGATGTATTCCGGTGAGCGCACGGCGAGGTCGTAGCGCAGGCCGGAACCAATCAGCACTTTTTTGACGCCTTTCAGCGAACGCGCCTTGCGATACAGCGAAATCAGCTTGCTGTGATCGGTGTTCATGTTCTCGCAGATGTCCGGATAGACGCAGGACAGCCGACGGCAAGCCGACTCGATCTTCTCGTCCTTGCACTTGAGGTGGAACATGTTGGCGGTCGGCCCGCCGAGGTCGGAGACGATGCCGGTGAAGCCCGGTGTCTTGTCGCGCATTTCCTCGATTTCGCGGATCACCGAGTCTTCGGAACGACTCTGGATGATGCGCCCTTCGTGCTCGGTGATCGAGCAGAAGGTACAGCCGCCGAAACAGCCGCGCATGATGTTGACCGAGAAACGGATCATTTCCCAAGCCGGAATTTTGGCCTCACCGTAGCTCGGGTGCGGACGACGGGCGTAGGGCAACTCGTAAACCTGATCAAGCTCTTCGGTAGTCAGCGGGATCGGTGGCGGATTGAGCCAGACATCGCGTTCGCCGTGGCCCTGCACCAGCGCCCGGGCGTTGCCGGGGTTGGATTCGAGGTGAAAGGTACGCGAGGCGTGGGCGTAGAGCACCGGATCGTCCTTGACCTGCTCGTAGGACGGCAGGCGGATGGCGGTATGGGCGCGCCGGTCCTGGCGGGCCGCCAGCCGCTCGGTGCGCGAGACGATGCGGATTGGCTGGCCGACGTTTTGCGAGCCCGCTTGTGCGTCCATTCCCACGGTCGACCGGATATTTTGGCCATTTTTGGAATCGCCTTCCATGGCGTACGGGTCGGTGTGCTTGACCAGCGGCCCCGGTGTATCGACCGAGGACGAATCGACAGCTTCCCACTCCCCGGACGGCAACCAGCCGCGCGGCACCATGAAAGCCGTGCCGCGCAGATCGCGGATTTCACCGATTTTCTCGCCCTTGGCCAGACGATGGGCCAGTTCGACGATCGCCCGCTCGGCATTGCCAAAGACGAGCATGTCGGCCTTGGAGTCGGGCAGCACCGAACGGCGGACCTTGTCTGACCAGTAATCGTAATGTGCAATACGGCGCAGGCTGGCCTCGATCGAACCGACCACCACGTTGCAGCCAGGGAAAGCCTCGCGGCAACGCTGGGCATAGACCGTCACGGCATGATCCGGGCGCTTGTTCGGCTCGCCGTTCGGCGTGTAAGCATCATCGGAGCGAATCTTGCGGTCGGCCGTGTAGCGATTGACCATCGAGTCCATGTTGCCGGCCGTGACGCCGAAGAAAAGGTTCGGTTTTCCCAGTTTTTTGAAGTCGACCGCAGAATTCCAGTCCGGCTGGCAAATGATGCCGACGCGAAAACCCTGCGCTTCGAGCAAACGCCCGATCAAGGCCATGCCGAAGCTCGGATGGTCGATGTAGGCATCGCCGGTGACGAGAATGATGTCGCACGAATCCCAGCCCAAAGACTCCATCTCGGCGCGCGACATGGGCAGGAAGGGGGCAGGCCCGAAACGATGTGCCCAGAATTTGCGGTAAGCGAAGAGCGGGCGGGTGTTTTGCTGATTTGAATCCATGCAATATTTTACCTGAGAGCGCCTAGGGGCATGGCATACTTGCCCTTTGTCCAAGAGCCCAACCCCTACGCGATGATGAATCTTCCCACCCGCGAACAGGCCGGTGTCCTGATCGTTTCCGTCAGCGGACGCATAGACCACACAGCGAGCGAAGAGTTCACAAAAGCGCTCGATCCCCTGCTCGATCGTTGTGCCCAGGGCCATCCTTCCGTCCTCCTCGACTTTTCCGGGGTCGACTACATCAGCAGCGCCGGCCTGCGCGTCCTCATGATGGCCTCGCGTCGCGCCAAGGCGCAAAAAGGCGTCTTCGCCATCGCCGCACTGCAGCCTCTGGTTCAGGAAGTCTTTGCCATCAGCCGCTTCAATCTGATCGTGCCGTGCTATGTGAACGTCGAAACCGCCTGCAAGGTACTCGGCTCATGAATCAGGTCGTATTTTGGGGAACCCGCGGTTCGCTGCCGGTTTCGCTCTCGCACCGCGATATCCGGGAAAAAATCGTCGCCGCCCTGACCGCCGCCAACGGCAAGACCTTCAAGACCCGCACGGCCCTCGACGAATTCGTCGACAAGCTGCCCTTTTCCGTGGCCGGCACCTTTGGCGGCAATTCGTCGTGCGTCGAGATCGTTGGCGACAGCAACGATCATTTCATCTGCGACATGGGCAGCGGCGCCCGGCCGCTCGGTCAGGCAAAGATCGCCCGCTTCGGCGTGCCCAATCCGCAGACCTACCACATCTTCATTTCCCATCTGCACTGGGATCACCTCATGGGCTTCCCGTATTTCACGCCCATGTACATCCCGGGCAACCGCATCGTCGTCCATGGTTGCCACCCCGATCTCGAGCAGGCCGTCCGCCTGCAGATGCAGTCGCCCAACTTCCCCGTCGATTACTCGATGGCCGGCGCCAAGATCGAATTCGACGTCATGACGCCGGATCAGCCGCGTTATATCTCGGGCATCAACGTGACGCCCAAGCGCCAGATGCACGCCGGCGACTCCTACGGCTATCGCTTTGAAAGCCTGGATAAAACGGTCGTCTATTCGACCGACTCCGAGCACAAGCTGGAAAACCCCGACGAACACGCTGAATTCAGCCAGTTCTTCCGCAAGGCCGACCTCGTCATCTTCGATGCCATGTACTCGCTGGCCGAGGCCGTATCGGTCAAGGCCGACTGGGGGCATTCGAGCAACATCGTTGGCGTCGAGCTCTGCCAGGCGGCGGCCGTCAAGCGGCTGGCGCTGTTTCACCACGAACCGGTCCATGACGACAAGCAGCTCTCCCGTCTGGTCGCCGAAACGCGGCGGCTCGAGCAGATCACCCGGGGCAGCCGGGCGCCGCTCGAGATCATTTCCGCCTACGACGGCCTGACTATCGACCTGTGAGGCATCCGGCCGGACTGCTCCTCGCGGCGATCCAGGCCGGACGTGGTCGGGCCCTTCCCCTGCTGTTGCTCACGGTTGGCGCACTGGTTCTGAACGGTATTGACCGTACACCGCTACTCAACGTCCGCGAAGCCTTGTTCGACCAGTATCAGCGCCAGATGCCACGAGCGCGAGTCAACGAGCCGGTCATCGTCGTCGGCATCGACAGTCAAAGCCTGGTAAAACACGGCCAGTGGCCGTGGTCACGCGATCTGGTGGCCCAACTGGTGCGCAAAGTTCACGCCGGCAAGCCGCTGGCGCTGGGCATCGACATCGTTTTTGCCGAGCGCGACCGATATAGCCCCGAAATCCTGTCGGCCCGATTCCCCGACCTGTCGCCGGATGCGCTGGCCGCACTGCCCGATCCCGACCGGGAACTGGCCAGCGCCTTGAGCGGCCATCCGACCGCCCTCGCCGTCGTCGGCCTGAGCAAGGCCCTGCCCGGCTCGACACAACCGGCCCGCCCGTTGCCGGAGTTCAACCCGGGCGCCGGTCTCGAACAGCATCTGCCTCAATACGCCGGGGCGCTGGCCAGCCGCCCGCTCATCGAAAAGTCGGCTGCCGGCGAAGGCCTGATCAATGCCAGCCCGGGCCTGCTGCAAGCGAACAGCGAGCGCGGCGTACTGCGCCAGGTGCCGACCGTCGGCAGCATCAACCAGCTGCCCTTCCTTTCGCTGCCGCTCGAAATGGTCCGTCTGGCGCTTGGTGGCGGCGCCGTTGTTCCCGAAAGCGGGCCACAGGGCATGACGGCGATCCGCATCGGCGACTATCGGCTACCCACCCAGGCCAATGGCGAAGTACTGCTCCATTTCGGGCGCGCCAGCTCCAACTACTACCTGTCGGCCGCCGATGTGCTGGCCGGCGTGCATCCCCCGCACATTTTCGACGACCGTTTCGTCATCATCGGTTTCAACAGCACCGGGCTGCAGGACCGCATCATCACGCCGCTCGGCGAAAGTCTGCCCGGCATCGATATCCACGCCCAGGTCATCGAAAGCCTGCTCAGCGGCCAGGCCTTGCAGCGCCCGGTCTGGATGTCGCATCTGGAAACAGCCACGCTACTGCTTGGCGGCCTGCTGCTCATCGCGACGATTCCGGTGCTCCGGCCACGCTACGCCGTGACCAGCTTTACCGCCCTGGGCCTGCTGCTGATCGCCAGCGGCTACCTTGCCTTTTTCGGCGGACGCTGGTTGTTCGATGGCGTCTCGCAAGTGCTGCTGCTCGCCCCGGTGTTCATCCTGCTGCTTGGCAATACACTGGTTGTCGCCGACGGCCGGCGGCGCGATGCCGAATTGCAACTGCAACGCAGCCGCGAAGAGTCAGCTCGGGTAGCCGGCGAACTCGATGCCGCCCGGCGCATCCAGATGGGGCTGTTGCCGGACCCGGCGACGGTCTTCGCCGCTGAGCGACGATTTTCCATCGCCGCCCTCCTTGAACCAGCCGCGGCCGTGGGTGGCGATTATTACGACTGTTTCATGCTCGACGACCAACGGCTCTGCGTGGCAATCGGCGACGTTTCCGGCAAGGGTGTGCCGGCGAGTTTGTTCATGGCCATCTCGAAAACGCTGACCGGTGTCCTGACGCGGCGCCAGGCCGACCTTGGCCTGGCAGTGCGCGAACTGGAATGTGAGCTGAATCGCGAAAATGCCGAGTATCTGTTCGTCACAGCCTTTATCGCCGTGCTCGATCTGGCGTCAGGCGACATGGAATACGTTTGCGCCGGCCACGACGCGCCCATCCTGCAGCGCGCCGGCCAGCTGTCGCGGGTCGATACCTCCGTCATCGCCGGCCCGCCACTTTGTGCCGCTGGCGACTTCCCCTACCTTGCCGGTCGCATGCAATTGCTGCCGGGCGACCGGATTTGCCTGTTCACCGATGGCGTTACCGAGGCCAGTAATGGCCTGGAGATGTTTGGCCTGGGGCGTTTGCTGTCGGCCATCGAGGATTGCGCCGAGGCCGAACTGGGAATCACCGCGACGACGCTACGCGATGCCGTGCGCCGTTTCGAAGCCGGTCAGCCACCAGCAGACGATCTGACCTTGCTGCTCATGCAGTGGCACGGTCCGGCGGCTAGCGAACGCTGATTTCAACACGCCGGTTTTTCGGCTCGTCGACTTCGTCGTCGGTCGGCACCAGCGGGTCGCGTTCACCGCGACCGACCGCTTCCAGCTTGTCGGCAGCAACGCCAGATTCAATCAGCAAGTCACGAAGACCTTCGGCCCTGGTTTTCGACAAACGGTCGTTGCCGTCGACGCTGCCCACGCGGTCGGTATGGCCGATGACCATGACTTCGGAGGCCGGACGCTCGGCGATTTCCTTGCGGATATTGGCCAGCGCCGCCTGCGACTCTGCCGTCAAAACATTGCCGCCGGCTTCGAAATACAGCACGTAGCTATTCGGCCGTGGCGGCTGTGCCCCAAGCGCCTGCCCGAAGCGCTCCGTGACCTCTTCTGCTGACGACTGGTAGATGCTGTTGGCCCCCACGCTCCGCCTGACCGCCGCATAGGGTTTGTCGAGCACGATCTCGCCGCTGGTGTCGCGGACGACGATGGCGCTGGCCCGGCCATCGGCGGAGGGCATCAGGACGACGCGTTCGCTGACACAACCGGCCAAGGTCAACAGCGCGACCAATATCAGGGAAACAGTCGGCTTATTCATCGCGATCACCTTCGACTTCAATGACGAACTCGGTACCGCGCACGCCGAGAACCGAAGTCGGCGTATGGAAATCGACCGATTCCGGCGTCCGTTTGGCGATCTTGCCCGAGGCCACGGAGAGCGTTCCCTTGCGGATGCGAATCGACATGTTGCCGTCCTGGGTCGCGTTGTCGAAAGCGAATTTGTCGATGACGATCAGTGAGTTCGGCCCTGCCGAGAGCAGTGTGTTGTCGCGCAGCGTGACCCCAACCGAACCATCGGCGCCGGTCCGCACGCGGTCAGCGACTTCAATCGTGGCACCAACGGCGGCCGGCAATTTCTTGCCACTCCGTTCGATGCTGACCTGCCCCTTGGCAACCTTGACCATGCCGGCCGGGTCGGCAGCCTGGGCGGGCGAGCCGGACAACAGGGCGAGCAGCGCACAAAGCGCAGCCCAATGTGCTTTAATCATGGCGAAAACCTTGATGATTCGATGACTGCACATTTTACGGACATTTCCGTCAGCGCGCGCTATGACGAGCTTCCCGGGCTGATTGCCCGCATCGCTGAACAGGCGGCCGGGCTGGGCCTTGCCGCCGACGATTCGCTGCGCCTGCAACTGGTTGTCGAAGAGCTATTTACCAACACGATCGCCCATGGCCATCAAGGCGACAGCGAGCACCGGGTTAGCCTCGCCCTGGGCCGTAACGATGGCATCCTGACCCTGCGCTACGAAGACGATGCGCCGCCTTTTGACCATTCCAAATTTGGGCAAAATTTCCGGTTGACCGTGGAAGTCGGCGGCCAAGGTCTTGGCCTGATCCACGGCATGAGCAAAGCCATCCGCTACCAGCGGTCGGGGCAGCGCAACATCACCGAAATCGAGTTCTAGGCGCCGTTGCGCAATGCCAGCAAGGGCGGCGTGGCGATCAACTGGCGAATCGCCAGCCAGCCAATGACTACCGCCAGCAAGCCACCGCCGACGGTCGATAGCGCCGGCAACCAGAGACCGAACGACAAATCGAGCTGAAACGCCTGCTGGCCAACAATGCGCCCGAGCAACATGGCGCCGATCGCCGCCATCAGCCCGGCGACGCTGCCAATGACGCCCAGTTCAACGAGCATGGCCTGGCGCAGTTGCGCCCGTTGGGCACCGAGCGAGCGCATCACGGCCAGTTCATAGCGCCGCTCGTCGAAACTGGTCAGCAAGGCCGAATACAGAACAATGCCGCCGGCCAGCAAGGCAAAGACGAAAACGAACTGCACAGCGCCGGCCACCTGGCCGATGACCGCCTGCAACTGGTGCAGGATGGCGCCAACATCGATCATCGTCAGCCCGGGAAAACGCCGGACCAAATCAGACGCGGCATCGGCCCGTTCGGCCGGCAGATGGAAACTGGTGATGTAACTGGCCGGCGCGTCTTCAATAACGCCGGGCGGGGTCAGCACGAAGAAATTGACGCGCATCGAATCCCAGGACAGCTTGCGCAGATTGCTCGTTTTGACGCGTTTTTCTACGCCAGCAACCATGAACACCAGTTCATCACCGAGCTGGATGCCCAGCGTCTTGGCTAGCCCTTCCTCGACCGAGGCCAGCCCCTGCCCGGCATCCTCCGGCGCGAACCAGCGACCGGCCGTGACCCGGTTGCCGGCGGGCAGATCGCCACGCCACGACAGGTTGAATTCGCGTTCGATCAGACGCTGGGCACGTTCGTCTTCAGGAAAGCTCGCCGGGCTGACTTCCCTGCCGGCAATCCTGACCAGGCGGGCGCGAATCATCGGCAACAACTCAGCCTCGACGCCGCTGGCGCGCAGCATGTCAGCCACCGGCTGGCGCTGATCGGGCTGGATATTGATGACGAAACGGTTGGGGGCGTCGACGGGCACGGATTGTTGCCAGGCATCGAGCAATTCAGCGCGAATCACCGTCAGCAGGAGCATGGCCATCAAACCGATGGCCAGCGCGACGATCTGCACGGCGCTCGACGACGCGTGACGGGTCAGGCTGGCCAGTCCCTGCCGCCAGCCGAAGCCGGCCCCGCCCCGCAGGCGGGCGATAGCGGCAATGATCAGCCGGGCAATGACCCAGAAGCTGCCGAGGGCGACGACGAAGCCGCCGACGGCATAGGCGCCGAGCCGGATATCGCCAGCCACCCAGATGATCAGGCCAGCGAGCAGGGCCAGCCCAAGGGCGTAGCCGCTAAGCGATGAAGCCTGCGGCGGCCCGAGTTCGCGGCGCATGACACGCAGGGTCGGCACGCTGGCCAGTTGCATGAGCGGCGGGAAAGCGAAGCCGAAGAGCAAGACGCCAGCAACGCCGAGCCCACCGACCAGCGGCAACCAGCCCGGCACCGGCAATTCGAGCACGAGCAAGGCGGACAGCCAGTGGATCAGCACGAAATGGGCGGCATAGCCGACGATGCTGCCGACGACGGCAGCGAGCAAGGCCAGCCACAGGAACAGCCAGCCATGCAGGCGAAGCAGGCCGCCCTGCGTCATGCCCAGGCAGCGCATGACGGCGCAGGCATCGAGATGGCGCTGCATGTAACGGCGCGCCGCCATGGCCGCAGCAACAGCGGCCAGTACCACGGTCAACACGGTGGAAAGGCCCAAAAACCGCTCGGCCCTGTCCAGCGCGCCGCGGATTTCCGGCCGGGCATTGCGCGTGTCTTCAAGTCGTTCGCCTCGGTCCAGACGTCGCGTCAGCCAGGTTTGATAGCCAGCAACCGCTTTCGCCTCACCGGCCGCCAGCAAGCTGTAGCGAATGCGCGCGCCGGGCTGGATCAGGCCGGTGGCCGGAATATCGTCGACGTGCATCATGAGCCGTGGTGCCAGGCTGAAAAAATTGACGCCCCGATCCGGCTCGCGGGTCAGGATAGCGGCGACCTGCAGTGTTTGTGCGCCGACAGTTACCGATCCACCCGGCGCAACCTGCAGCGCCGCCGAGAGTCGTTCGTCGAGCCAGACCGAGCCCGTTGCCGGGCCACCTTCGGCGGGTGCGCCGGGCTGGTCTTCATCTGCACTTATTTCCACCCGGCCACGCAGAGGGTAGCCCGGGCTGACCGCCTTGATATCGGCCAGTTGCGCCTGTTCGGGGCCGATGACCATGCTCGGAAAAATCAGTGTTTCGGCCAGCTTGAGCCCGCGCCGCCGGGCTTCGGCGGCATAGGCTTCCGGCAAGGCATGATCGGCGATGAGGATCAGGTCGCCACCCATCATCTGCTGCGCCTCGCGTTCCAGCGCCAGGCGGACCCGGTCGGCAAAGAAGCCGACGGCGGTGACGGCAGCGACGGCGATGGCCAGTGCCGCGAAAAGCAGGCGCAGTTCGCCGGAGCGTAATTCGCGGCCGAGGGTGCGCCAGGCGTGTCCAGCAATCACTGGGGAACCGACCAGCGGGCGCGGAACTCCGCCGGCGCGACAGCTTTTCCGTGCAGATGGCCCTGCAGTTGTTCGCAGCCGAGCGCGGCCAGAAATTCAGATTGCTCGATCGTCTCGACGCCTTCGGCGATCACCTCGAAATCGAGGCTGCGCGCCAGCTCCATGACCGTCCGGATGATCGCCTCGTCACCCGAGTTCTTGCCGATGCCGTCGATGAAGGACTTGTCGATCTTGAGTTGCTGTACCGGCAGCATTTTCAGATAGCTCAGCGACGAATAGCCCGTCCCGAAATCGTCGAGCGACAGGCTGATGCCGAGGTCGCGCAGGCGTTCGAGCAGATCGAAGGTATCGCCGACGGCCATGACGACCGACTCGGTCAGCTCAAGCTTGAGGCTCGCCGCATCCATGCCGGTTTCGTCCAGGATAGTGCTGAGGACTTCGATGAATTCCGGGCGCTCGAGCTGCTTGGCGGACAGATTGACCGACACCTGCGGCAGGTCGAATCCGCTGGCGCGCCATTGCATGACCTGCCGGCAGGTTTCGCGCAGCACCCAGTTGCCGAGCCCGATGATCAACCCCGAATCCTCGGCCAGCGGAATGAAGCGCATCGGCATGACCAGGCCAAGTTCCGGGCTGTTCCAGCGGACCAGGGCTTCGGCACCGACCAGCCGGCCACTGCTGGTCTCGACCTGGGGCTGCAGGTGCACCGACAGTTCTCCGTTGTCGAGCGCCCGGCGCAGCAGGTTTTCCATGCGGATGCGTTCCTGCGCATCGCGCGTCATTTCCGGGGTGTAAAAGTGGAAATTGCCGCGCCCCAGCGCCTTGGCGCGATACATCGCCGTATCGGCATTGCGCATGAGATCGAGCACGCTGTTGCCGTCGCCGGGAGCAAGACAGATACCGACCGATGCACTCAGGAATAGCTCGTGGTCGTCCAGTTTGAACGGGAACTCGAAGGCGCCGATGATCTCGCCGGCGAGGATTTCGACGTCGCCTTCGCTGCGCACGCCTTCCATGAGGCAGATGAACTCGTCGCCGCCAAGCCGGGCCAGCATGTCGATCAACCGGACATGCTCGGACAGTCGCGCCGCGACCGCGATCAGTAGTTCGTCGCCGACGCCGTGGCCGAGCGAATCATTGACCTGCTTGAACTGGTCGAGGTCAATGAAGAGCACTGCCAGCCGCTCGTTGCGCCGGGCCGATTCGCGCAGGCTTTCTTCGAGCCGTTCGATGAAGCTGCGGCGGTTGGAGAGTCCGGTCAACGGATCGTGGTAGGCGAGATAGTTGAGTTTGCTCTGCGCCTGCCGGCGCTCGACGATTTCGCCTTCGAGCTGGGTATTGGTTCGTTTGAGTTCGTCAGTGCGCGCAGCGACCTGGATTTCCAGCGTATCGCGGGCGGCCGCGATACGCCCTTCCTGATCCTCCAGAATGCCCTGGGCGCGGCGGACGACGAGAAACTGCATGAGGTAGAGCGCGGCAAAGACGAGCGCCACGCCGCCGGTAACCAGCCACATGTTGCGATGCAACTGGGCAACATAGGGCGTGACGTTCTGGTTCAGCTCGAAAACGCCCTCAATCGAATTGTCCTTGGCGCGGATGGGGATGTAGCTGGCCAGAATATCGACCTCGGCCAGCGTCCCTTCAAAACTGTCGATGCTGTCCCGATGGGTCAGGTTGCTGGTAATCGTCCCGCTGATTGCCGAGCGAAAACCGGGATTGCTCAGGCGGCTCTCGCCGATTTGCCCGGCGTCGCTTGAAAAAACCGTGTTGCCGAGGCGGTTGTAGATCTTGATCTTGACGATGGCGGTATCGTGCATCAGGCCGAGAACGCTGACTTGGAGCCGACGGGCCTCGTCCGACTGGCGGAGAAATTCAAGCTCCCGGCCGACCGAATCGCTCATCAGCGTATCGAGCGAATTACGCAGGGCGTTCTGGAAAACCTGCGCCATGGCCAGATTGCGTCCTTCGGCCAGATCCTGCATTTGCTGCAGCGACAGCTTCTGGTAAAGCGGCCCGAGAACCCCGGCCGCCAGCACGATAAGAATGAAACTGACCGTCGAAAAGTAGCGCGAAAGATTGAACATGGTGGCCGAATGAATTATCCGGCCAGCTTATTCCAACTCGCGGATCCGCGCCACCGCCTCCTCGACGCGTTTGACAGCGATGACTTCCATGCCGGCAATCGCCTGTTTGGGCCGGTTCGCCTCAGGAATCAGGGCGCGCGTGAAACCGAGCTTGGCGGCTTCCTTCAAACGCTCCTGGCCGCGCGGTGCCGGGCGAATCTCACCGGCCAGACCAACTTCACCAAATACAATAAGTTTCGACGGCAATGGTTTGTTTTTTAACGATGATGTAATCGACAACAAGACTGCCAAATCGGCCGCAGGCTCGGTAATCTTGACGCCGCCGACGGCATTGACGAAAACATCCTGATCGAAGCAGACGATACCGGCATGACGATGCAAAACCGCCAGCAACATGGCCAGGCGTTGCGGATCCAGGCCGACCGTGAGCCGGCGCGGATTGCCGTGCGAGGTATCGACCAGCGCCTGGATTTCGACAAGCAGCGGCCGCGTGCCCTCCTGCGTCACCATCACACAAGAACCCGCCACGTCCTGCCCGTGCTGCGACAGGAACAGGGCTGAAGGATTGCTAACGCCTTTCAAGCCGGTTTCCGTCATGGCAAAAACGCCGATTTCATTGACCGCGCCAAAGCGGTTCTTGACGGCGCGCACGAGGCGGAAGCTCGAGTGCGTGTCGCCCTCGAAATAGAGCACGGTGTCCACGATGTGTTCGAGCACGCGCGGCCCGGCCAGGGCGCCCTCCTTTGTCACGTGACCGACCAGAATCACCGTGATGCCGGCCTGCTTGGCCAGCCGGGTCAGTTGTGCGGCGCATTCGCGCACCTGGGCGACTGAGCCGGGGGCGCTGGAAAGCTGGTCGGACCATAGCGTCTGGATCGAATCGATGACCGCAACGACCGGCTTTTCTGCCTGCAGCGTGGCGAGGATGCGTTCGAGGTTGATCTCGGCCATCAATTGCAAACGCCGGGTATCGAGGCCAAGACGGCGGGCGCGCAGGGCGACCTGTTCGCCGGATTCCTCACCGCTGACGTAGAGCACCTTGTTGTCGAGCGACAGGTGGGCCAACGCCTGCAGGAGCAAGGTGCTCTTGCCGATGCCGGGGTCGCCGCCGATCAGCACGACGGCGCCGTTGACCAGCCCGCCGCCGAGCGCCCGGTCGAATTCGCCGACACCGGTGGCGATGCGGTCGACTTCGCGCGCTTCGATTTCCGAGAGGTTCTGCAGCCGGGCGGTGGGCGCCAGCGATTCAAAGCGGCTGTTGGTCGGGGCTTTTTCAGCGACGGTTTCGACCAGCGTGTTCCAGTCGTTGCAGCCCGGGCACTGGCCTTGCCATTTCGGGCTGGTGGCGCCGCATTCAGTGCAGCTATAAATTGTTTTGATTTTGGCCATTATTTCCGGTTGACCGTAGCAGTCTCGTCCAGGCTGACCGGGACGCGGGGCGCCAGGGCGCAGAACAGTTCGTAGGCGATGGTGCCGGCGGCCGCAGCGACTTCGTCGGCCGGCACGCTGCCAGCAATGCCCTCGCCCCACAGCGTAACCGGCGCGCCGATGCCGGCTTCGGGAATATCGGTCAGGTCGCAGGCCATCATGTCCATCGAGACGCGGCCGACCGTCTGCGTGCGTTTCCCCATGACGGCAATCGGCGTGCCGCTAGTCGCGTGGCGCGGGTAGCCGTCGGCATAGCCGCAGGCAACGACACCAATGCGCATCGGTTTGTCGGCCGTGAAGGTGCCGCCGTAACCGACGCGGTCGCCGGCGACCAGATCCTGGACGCCGATGATGGCGCTCTCCAGGGTCATCACCGGCTGCAGGCCGAGCGACTCGGCGCTGATCTCGGCAAACGGGCTGGCGCCGTAAAGCATGATGCCCGGCCGCACCCAGTCGCCGTGCGTTGTCGGGTGGCGCAGGATGGCCGCCGAGTTGGCCAGGCTGACCGGACCGCGCCAGTCGCCAGCCATTCGGCGAAAGCGCTCAAGCTGTTCGCTGACGCCACGCTCGCCATCGGCTTCGGCAAAATGGGTCATCAGCGAGACGTCGACCTGCGGCAGTTGCTGGAGGATCGCCCAGGCCTTTCCCAAGGTTTCCGGCGTAAAACCAAGGCGGTTCATGCCGGTATTGAGCTTGAGGTAAAGCGCAACGGGTGCCGTAAACTGGCCGTTGCGCACGAGCAGTTCCAGTTGTTCGAGGCAATGGACAACGCAGGTCAGCCGGTGTTCGATGACGGCGCGCACATCGCGGGCGCTGAAGACGCCTTCGAGGAGCAGGATGGGCTGGGTGACGCCGGCTTCGCGCAGGGCGACAGCGTTTTCGCATTCGAGCAGGGCAAAACCGTCAGCTTCGCCGCGCAGGGCTTCGACCGCCCGCCATTGTCCGTGGCCGTAAGCGTTGGCCTTGACGACCGCCCATGCCTTGGCCTGCGGCGCATGACTTTTGGCCAGCCGGTAGTTGTGGAGAATCGCCGCCGGCGCGATGCGCGCGCGAATGGGACGCGAGGTTTTCATGAAGCCATTTCTTTCAGTTTGGAGCGGGTGAATTCAATGAAGGTGCCAGTCAGTCGGGACTGGAAGCGATCCTTCTGGAAGACGAGATAGAGGCTGCGCTTGAGCGGCGGCTTGAGCGGGATGGCGAGCAGTTCGCCGAGCTGGATTTCCTTGGCGACGACGGCCTTGGGCACGATGGCGAAGCCGAGGCCGGTCGCCACGACGCCTTTCAGCGCTTCCGGACTGCCCAGTTCCATTTGCGTCTTGAGGCTGGCCGGCGGCACCTTGTGGGCGAGAAAATAGGCGTCGGTGATTTCCCGCGTCCCCGAACCTGGTTCGCGCGAAATGTATTCGTATTCAGCCAGCGCTTTCGGCGTCACCGATGTCATGCCGGCCAGCGGGTAATCGGGCGCGCAGATGACGAGCAATTCGTCTTCGCAGCAGATCTGGCTGGTCAGGCCGCCGAGCTTGGCCGGGACTTCGATCAGCCCGACATCGAGCGTATGTTCGGCCACCCGGCTCTCGATGCTTTCCGAATTGGCAACAATCAAGCGGGCGCGCACCTGCGGATAGGCCGCGTTGAATTCGCCGAGGACGCGCGGCAGCATGAACTCGGCAATGGTCGTGCTGGCGCCGACGAGCAGCGGGCCGCGCATTTCGCCGGTCATTTCGGACAGCCGCGTCTCCATTTCATCGGACAGCGCGAGGATTCTATCGGCGTAGGAGAGCACCATCTCGCCGGCCGGCGTCAGCGAAATGCCGCCGTGCCGCCGCTCGAACAGGCGCGTGCCGTACTGTTCTTCCAGTTGCTTGATCTGGAAGGTGACGGCCGGCTGCGTCATGAACAAGGCGTCGGCCGCCCGCGTAAAGCTCAGATGTTTTGCGACGGCATGAAAGACCTGCAAGCGCCGGTCAGCCATGATTTCTCTCCTGGAGGGGTGCGGCCGATATTCAACCACATTCCGCCCTGCTTCCGGCGGCCAACTTCAATTTCGGGCCAAATTTCCGGTTGACCGTGGAGGTGTCGAAATAGCCGCCGCACGTTCGACATTGACCGACTGTCATCAAGCCTTAACCGGCGCTCCATACGCTTGATTGATTTGACCCGGGCTGGCGCAACGATGCATAACGGCGACGATCGCGCAAGCCTTGCGCCGAATCCTGAGCGTGGTATAAACCTCGCCCAAAGTCATATAAGAGACAAATATTTCGTGCCGTTCGGCTTCTACATCATCATGGCCGCGCAGTTTTTTTCCGCGCTGGCCGACAACGCCCTGCTCATTGCCGCCATCGCCGCGCTGCGCGAGATGCAGGCGCCGTCAGAGTACGAACCGCTCCTCAAGACCTTCTTCACCGTTTCCTATGTAGTCCTCGCCGCCTTCGTCGGCGCCTTCGCCGATTCGATGCCCAAGGGCCGGGTCATGCTGATCAGCAACGGTATCAAGATCATCGGCTGCAGCATGATGTTCTTCGGCGCCCATCCGCTACTCGCCTACGCCGTCGTCGGCCTCGGCGCCGCTGCCTACTCGCCGGCCAAGTACGGCATCCTGACCGAATACCTGCCGCACCGCCTGCTCGTCGTCGCCAACGGCTGGATCGAAGGCCTGACCGTCGGCGCCATCATCCTCGGCGTCGTCATCGGCGGCACCCTGATCCGCCCGGAGATCGCCCAGCACCTGCTGGCTTTCGACTTCCCGGTGATCGACACCGGGGTCGACAGCATCGGCGAAATGGCCCTCTCGGTCGTCGCCGTGCTCTACATCCTCGCTGCCGTCTTCAATCTGTACATTCCCGACACCGGCGTCGACCACAAGGCGCTCAAGAAGAATCCGATCTTCCTGATCCACGAATTCAATCACTGCCTGACGCTGCTCTGGCGCGACCGCCTCGGCCAGATTTCGCTGGCTGTCACCACGCTGTTCTGGGGCGCCGGTGCAACGCTGCAATTCATCGTCATCAAATGGTCGGAAACCGCGCTGGGCCTCGGTCTGTCCAAAGCCTCGATGCTCCAGGGCGTGGTCGCCGTCGGCGTCGCGGTCGGCGCCATCATGGCCGCCAAGTTCATCACCCTGCGCAAGTCGGTCCGGGTCATCCCGCTCGGCATCGCCATGGGCCTCATCGTGCTCATCATGAACTTCGTTCATGAAATATGGCTGGCCGTGCCGCTGCTCATCCTGATCGGCGGCCTGTCCGGCTTCTTCGTCGTGCCGATGAACGCCCTGCTCCAGCACCGCGGCCACATCCTGATGGGCGCCGGCCACTCGATCGCCGTGCAGAATTTCAACGAAAACATCTCCATCCTGATCATGACGGGGCTGTACTACCTCATGGTCAAGATGGACCTGTCGATCTACTGGGTCGTCACGCTGTTCGGGCTGTTCGTCAGCGGGCTCATGTATATGATCCGCCAGCGCCACCTCGCCAACCAAGCGCAGCAGGACGACGTCCAGCATCTGGACGACTCGTCACACCACTGAGGTCCGCCGTTCCCACGGTCAACCGGGAAAAACAGCCAAAAATGAAATCTGCTGTAGGCGCCTAGAACGGCAGTTCGGGTGCCGAGGCTTCGCGCAGCAGACGACGGGCGAAGAGCAAGTCTTCCCAGGCCTTCGCCTTGTCCGGCAAATTGCGCAGCAGATAGGCCGGGTGATAGGTCACCACCAGCGGAATCCCCGCGTATTCGTAACGCTTGCCGCGCAGCGAGGCCAGCGACTTGTCATCGTGCAGCACCGCATGGACGGCCGCCTTGCCGAGCAGGACGATGATCTTCGGCTTGAGCAGCGCGATCTGCCGTTCCAGGTAGGGCCAGCAGGCGGCCATTTCGGCCGCTTCCGGCGTCCGGTTGCCGGGCGGCCGGCACTTGACCGCGTTGGCGATATAAACCCGGTTGCCGCGCGCAATATCGAGCGAGGCGAGCATGGCGTCGAGCAGCTTGCCGGCCTGACCGACAAAAGGTTCGCCCTTGACGTCCTCCTCGGCGCCCGGCCCTTCGCCGATGAACAGCCAGTCCGGATTCAGATCGCCAACGCCAAGCACGGCCTGCTTGCGCTGCTCGCACAATGGGCAGGCACGACATTCGGCGACCTGCTTGGCCAATTCAGGCCAGTTCAGGTTATCGACCGGCGTCATCGGGCGCAGTGCCGCAGCGGGCGCTGGCCTGGCTACCGGGGCGGGCTCTTGAACGATCGCAGTTGCTTTTTCTGGCGTCGGCACACGGGCTTCCGGCTCGGCCGCGACCGCCTCGTACTCCTCAACGGCCGGTGCGCTTGGCTCGTTATCGCGCAACACCCAGATCGGCGTAATGCCCATCTCGACCAGCATCTGCTCGCGGCTCAGGCTCATGCCAATTCCTTATCAAAAACCAGCGCATCCTCGCGCCCGATCACCGCCGGATAATAGCCTTTGCGCAGGCCGATCTGGTGGAATCCGAAGTGGCGATAAAGTTCGACGGCCCGCTCGTTGGACGGCCGGACTTCGAGAAACAGCTTGCTGGCGCCACCGAGCCGGGCGCACTCCATGGCGTGGCGCAGCATCCGCGCACCGTAGCCCTGTCCCTGGTAACGCTTGCAGACGCCTATGGTCAGCAGATGCGCCTCGTCGATAACGCGCATGACCACCGAAAAACCGATCAACTCGCCGCCCACGCGCAACACCCAGACGCTATAGCCGGCCGTCAACGAATCGGCGAAATTGCCACGCGACCACGGAAAAGTCTGCAGGGTAGCTTCGAGCGCCGCCACCGCATCAAGGTCGCGCTCGTTCATCGGGAAAAACTCGGCCGGAATGCTCAAGGCGCTCAAGCCCGCCCGCCTTCACTGAGGCGTTCGGCCACCGTTTTGGCCACTTTGTCACGGATGTAAAGTGGTGCGGCCAGCGCGGCATCGATGCCTTCACCACGAGCGGCGCGTGGTGCCGCCAGACGTACCACGGTGGTGGCAGTCGGCAAGACATCCACTTGCACGGCGATGCCGGCGACGCTCAGGCGCTCAGCCAAAACCGGATAGGCAGCGATGGCATTGCCGCAGGCGATCCAGCCTGGCTCGGTAGGCAACGCGACCGCATCCGGCGCCGATACACGAATATCGCCCTGCAGAACGTATGCGCCGTCGATCAGTTGATAGCAGCCCGAATAGACCTCGCCCATGCGCGCATCGAGCAGGGCCAGGACGCGCTGGCCGCCGGCCTGCGCGGCCAGCGTTTCAAGACTGGTCACCGGAATCAGCGGCAGGTTGGCAGCCACCGCCAGACCCTGCGCTGCGCCACAGGCAACGCGCAAACCGGTAAAGGCGCCGGGACCGACACCGAAAGCAATTGCATCGAGTTGTCCGACCTTGACGCCGGCTTCGGCCAGCAGTTCGCGGACCAGCGGCAACAGCGTTTCGGAATGAGATTTCCCCGCCGGACAGATACGTTCGGCTACCACGCCATCGCGCCAGAGGGCGCAGGAGCCAAGTTCAGTTGAAGTTTCGAGTGCGAGGATCAGCATGGGCCGGCATTTTACCGGAGGCGCAGCCCAGTCGGGATTCAATCTCGGCGCCAGCCCCGGCCGTCACCCCGACGTTCACGTTGCTCACCCCAGCCGCGTTGCTCGCGCTGTTCGGCCCAGCTTCCTCGCTCACGCTCCTGCCAGGCGCGCTGCTCGCGCATGTCGTCGCGCAAGCGGCGGCGGTCTTCCGGCGGCACATCGCGCCAGCGCGGTGCACCTTCCTCGCGGCGGATTTCGCGTTCCTGCTGCCAGTGTTCACGCATCTGCTGACGCAACTGGCGCCGCTCATCCGGCGGCAGGTCGCGCCAGTAACCCTGCGCCCAGACGCCACCGGCCGAGCCCAGAAGGCTCAGCAGCAACAGGGAAAGGGCGAAAAGACGTTTCATGGCAGGCATTGCGGCAGGCGTTTCAGATGCCACCATTGTCCATCTGGCGGCGCCCGACAAACGCTTCAAAATGTAAGAATATGTTTCACGGCCCGCCCCGGCAAAAGCTTGTTACCATTTGCCGCGTTCCATTCACTGTCCGCCATTATCCTTGCCAGCATGAACGAACAACAACACCAACACATCCTTGTCGTCGACGACGACGCCCGTCTGCGTGACCTGCTCACCCGCTACCTCGGCGAACAGGGCTTCGAGGTCAAGGCTGCCGCCGACGGCCAGCAGATGGACAAGCTGCGCGCCCGCGAACATTACCACCTGATCGTCCTCGACCTCATGATGCCGGGCGAAGACGGCCTGACCATCTGCCGCCGCCTGCGCGGCCAGGGCGACCGCACGCCGATCATCATGCTGACCGCCAAGGGAGACGAGATCGACCGCATCGTCGGCCTCGAAATGGGCGCCGACGACTACCTGCCCAAACCCTTCAACCCGCGCGAACTGCTCGCCCGCATCCACGCCGTATTGCGCCGCCAAGGCAGCCGCCCGCCCGGCGCGCCGGAAGACGACCAGGAAAAAATCACTTTCGGCAACATCGAAGTCGATCTCGCCGCCCGCACGCTGACCCGCGACAATGAGCTGCAAGCCCTGACCACCGGCGAGTTCGCCGTGCTCAAGGTGCTGCTCCAGCACCCGCGCCAGCCGCTGTCGCGCGACAAGCTCATGACCCTGGCCCGTGGCCGCGAACAGGGCCCCTTCGACCGGGCCATCGACGTCCAGGTTTCCCGCCTGCGCAAACTCATCGAAGCCGACCCGGCCCAGCCGCGCTACCTGCAGACAGTCTGGGGCTTCGGCTACGTCTTCGTGCCGGACGGCGCTGCGAAGGAATAGTCCTGGTGCTGATGCCACGCACGCTGCTGGCGCGCACCTTTCTGTTGCTCGCCATGCTCGTGCTGCTGACCACGGCGGGCTGGCTCAGCCTGTTCCGTTACATCGATGCCGAACCGCGAGCGCGGGAAACGGCGCAACTGGCCGCTTCGGCAGTCAACCTGATCCGCGCCTCACTGTTTGCCGCAGCACCGGCGAAACGTCTCGGGCTGTTCAACGAATTCTCTACACGCGAAGGCATCCGCCTGCTGCCGGCCGAACCGGAAGACAAGATCGAGGCCATGCCAGATTCGCGCTTTTTCCGGCTCCTGCAACGCGAGCTGACGGCGCGCCTGGGCGACCACACGCGGATTGCCGCCAGCGTCGACGAGGTTTCCGGATTCTGGGTCAGCTTCCGCCTCGATGACGCCGATGACGAAGAATACTGGCTGGTCCTGCCGCGCGACCGTGCGGCCCGCGATTTCGCCAGCCACTGGCTGGCCTGGGGGCTGCTCGCCGTAGTCCTGGCCCTGGCGGTCGCCTGGCTCATCGCCTCGCGCATCAGCCGGCCGCTCAAGGCCATGGCCAGATCGGCCGAGGCGGTCGGCCGCGGCCAGACGCCGGCGCCGCTGCCGGAGGATGGCGCTGAGGAACTGAGTCGTCTGGCCGTCGCCTTCAACACCATGGCGGCCGACCTCGAACGGCATGAAAAGGATAGATCGGAGGTGCTGGCCGGCATCTCGCACGACCTGCGCACCCCGCTCACCCGGTTGCGTCTGGAGGCCGAAATGAGCGTCGCCGACAATGCCCGTCAGGCTGTGGTGGCCGACATCGAACAGATGGAAGCGGTGATTTCGCAGTTCATGGATTACGCCCGGACAGAATCCGGCGAGGCGGCAGTGGCGACCGATCTTGGCGCCCTGCTGTCGAGCATTGTCGAGCGCCAACGCTATGTTGGCCATGCCCTGACCACGGCAATTGAAGCCCTGCCCGAAACGACGCTGCGGCCAAAGGCGATCACCCGCGCCGTAACCAACCTGATCGACAATGCCGTCAAATACGGCGGCGGCGAGATCACTTTGTCGGCTGCTACGGTCAACGGGGAAATTTGGCTGGAAATCAAGGATCGCGGTCCCGGCGTGCCGGCAGACGAGATCGAACGCCTGAAACGCCCCTTCACCCGGCTCGAGAACGCCCGCACCGACGCCACCGGCACGGGGCTCGGACTGGCCATCGTCGAGCGTATCGCCCGTCTACATGAAGGACGGCTCGATCTGCTGCCCAATCCTGGCGGCGGCCTGCTCGTTCGCCTGGTCCTGCCGATCAGGCCCTGAGGCCCGTCGTCAGCGGGAATTCGTCGATGATCCGGTAGGACGAGCCGAGCGCCGACAGCGTCGAACAAACCAGCACGAAACGTTCGTTGCACCAGATGAAGGGTTCAATTGACGGAAGCGGGTGGCTTTCCGACGGCTCAGTTACCTCCGGTACGCGGCGGACCAGCGTGACATGGGGCACGAAATCCCGGCCTTCGCCCCCGACCCGGAATCCGGCCCGCGCCAGCGCCTGGCGCAACTGGCTTGATAGCGCGTCCAGATGAGCCGATGGTGCCTTGCACCCAGCCCACAGCAAATGGTTGTGCGCCCAAAAGCCGAGCTGATTCACGTTGATGGCGAATGGCTCGGCGCGAAGGCTGGTGACGGCCTTCGACAATTCAGGCAGACGCGCTTCGGGAACGTTGCCGAGAAAGGCCAGCGTCAGGTGGATGGTGTCGCGCCGGGTGGCGCGGCCGCCGAACGACAGGGCGGCGTTGTCGGCGATTGTGCCGAGGCGCTCGGCCACCTCAGGCGCTGGCCAGAGGGCGAAGAAAACTCTGGCCGTGGCCGGTTTGGGTTGTTTCTGGTTTCGCCGCTCAGCCAACACGTTCGACCAGCGCGATGGCCTGCGCTTCGATGGCTTCCTCGCGGCCGAGGTAGCCGAGGCGCTCGTTGGTCTTGCCCTTGATATTGACGCAGTCGGGCGCGATACCGAGGTCGGCGGCGACGTTGGCGACCATCGCCGCGGCGTGCGGGGCGAGTTTCGGCTGCTGGGCAATCAGCGTCGCATCGACATTGACCGGCCGCCAGCCGCGTTCGGCCAGCAGGGCGACGGCGGCGCGGAGCAGGACGCGGCTGTCGGCGCCCTTGTAGCGTGGATCGGTATCAGGAAAATGGCGGCCGATGTCGCCGAGGGCGACGGCGCCGAGCAGCGCATCGGTAATAGCGTGGAGCAGCGCATCGGCGTCGGAATGGCCAAGCAAGCCGGTCGAATGCGGTATATCGACGCCGCCGAGAATCAGTTTGCGGCCTTCGACCAGCTGGTGCACATCGTAGCCCTGCCCGACGCGGAAATTGATTGGCGTGCTCATTTGCGTGCTCTCAAGATCATCGCGGCCAAGGCGAGGTCGGCCGGATAGGTGACTTTCAGATTGGTCGAATCGCCGCGCACGAGTTTCGGCTTGAGGCCCATGGCCTCGATGGCACCGGCTTCGTCGGTGACGGCCATTTCATTTTTGAGCGATTTTTCCAGTTGACCGTAGCGAAACATCTGCGGCGTCTGTGCCTGCCACAAACCGTCGCGTGGCTCGGTGGCAGCAACGCGCTGCCCGGCATCGGCCCGCTTGATGGTGTCGGCGACCGGCACGGCGAGGATGCCGCCAACCGCATCGTCAGCCAACTCGTCGAACAGCGCCTCGAGCATGGCCGCCGACAGGCAGGGCCGCGCCGCGTCGTGCACGAGGATCCAGTCATCGTCGGCGGCAACCATCGCCGCCGCCCGCAATCCGTTGCTCACGCTCGCCGCCCGCGTCGCGCCGCCGCAGCGCACGGTTTCGAGCTTGGGGCCGAGCTCACTCCAATCGTAGCGCGGCCACCACGGGTCATCCGGAGCCAGCACGACCCATACCCGTTCGATGTCCGGGCAAGCCGTCAAGGCCTTCAAGGTATGGAAAATCAGCGGCCGACCGAGCAGGTCGAGATACTGCTTCGGCTTCTCGCTTCCGAAGCGGGAACCGCTGCCGGCAGCGGGAACGATTGCGTAATGGCGTGGCATGGCTTAATTTTACTTAAGAACCATCGTAAAAGAGGATTCGTATGACCTTCGTGGTCCCGGAACTGGCTGCCCCCGTCGAGGCTTTTGCCACCGCGCTCGGCATCGGCCTGCTCATCGGCATGGAGCGCGAACGGCGCCCGGACGCCGCGGCCGGCCTGCGCACCTTTGCCCTGGTCGCCATGCTCGGCTGCCTGTTTGCGCTGCTCGGCGAAAAAACCGGCGGTCCCTGGTTGCTGGTGACCGGGTTGCTCGTCATCTCGGGGAGCATGGTCGCCTCGAATTTTTCCGCCCAGCAGGAAGAGCAATATCGCGGCTTCACCTCCGAGGCGGCCATCATCGTCACCTATGGCCTGGGTGCCGCCGTCTGGTTCGGCTACTCGACGCTGGCCGTCATGCTCGCCATCACGACCACCGTGCTGCTCTACTTCAAGGCCGAACTGCGCCAGTTCAGCGAACGGACGACACCCAAGGACATCAACTCCATCCTGCAATTCGCCGTCCTCTCGCTGGTCATCCTGCCCATTCTGCCGAGCGAGGATTTCGGGCCGTACAACGCCATCAACCCGCGCCAGGTCTGGTACATGGTTGTGCTGATCTCTGGCCTCGCCCTGTCCGGCTACCTCGCCCTGCGCATCGTCGGCGCCCGCCACGGCGCGGCGCTGCTCGGCATTTTCGGCGGTCTGGCCTCGTCGACCGCAACGACCATGATGTTTTCCCGCCACGCCCGCGACCATGCCGACCTCATCCACATGTCGGCCATCGTCATCCTGATCGCCAACGTCATGGTCATGATCCGTTTGTGGCTGGTCGCCAGCGTCGTCGCGCCCAGCCTGGCAACCCAGATCGCCATCGTTTTCGCGTGCGGCATCGTCCCCGGCGTGGCAATGGCGCTGTATCGCTGGAAGGTACTCAGCGACGCCGGAGACTTGCCGATGCCGGAAGTCAAGAACCCGACCGAAATGCGTACCGCCGTTTCCTTCGGTCTGCTCTACGCCGTCGTGGTCCTCGCCTCGGCCTGGCTGCAGGACATTGCCGGCAGCAGCGGCCTGTACATCGTGGCGCTGGTGTCAGGCCTGACCGATGCCGACGCCAGCGTCCTGTCCACCTTGCGCATGTTCAACCTCGACAAGGTGGTCAGCGGCGATGCCGTCATTGCCGTCACGCTGGCCCTGCTCGCCAACCTGGTCTTCAAGATCGGGCTGGTCCTCAGCATCGGCGGCGGCAAGCTGGCCCGTCACGCCCTGCCCGGCCTGTTCGCCATCGGCGCTGGCATGGTGGCCGGGCTGATGATCATTTGAGGAGACGACCATGCTCAACACCCGTCCTCCCGCCGTCGCCGGTGCTTTTTACCCCGGCGATCCCGCCAAGCTGTCGGGCACCGTCGACCAACTGCTCGCCGAGGCCAACGCCACTCCGGTCAGCCAGCCCAAGGCCCTGATCGTGCCCCACGCCGGCTACGTCTATTCCGGTTCGACAGCCGCCACGGCCTACGCCGCGCTGGCCCCGTGGTCGAAGCATATTCATCGGGTGATCCTGCTCGGCCCGACCCACCGGGTGGCCGTCGACGGCATCGCCCTGCCCGAAGCCGAGGCGTTTTCGACGCCGCTCGGCACCATCCGGCTCGACGCCCAGGCCATCGCCGCCATCGCCGATCTGCCGCAGATCGTTTTCAGCGATCACGTTCATGCCTTCGAGCATTCGCTGGAGGTGCATCTGCCTTTCCTGCAGCGCGTGCTGGAGCATTTCACGCTCGTCCCGCTGGCCGTCGGCCACGCCACGCCGGAGGCCGTTGGCCAAATCCTTGACCGGCTCTGGGGCGGGCCGGAAACGCTGATCGTCGTCAGTTCCGACCTCTCGCATTTCCTGGGCTACGCCACCGCCCAGCAAGTCGATGCCGAGACCTGCCGGCACATCATGCAGCTCGATACCCACATCCATCCCGAACAGGCCTGCGGCGCCTACCCGATCAACGGCCTGCTGCTCGCCGCCCGCCAGCGCGGCCTGAAGCCGACACTGCTCGGCCTGTGCAATTCCGGTGATACGGCTGGCGACAAGGCCCGCGTTGTCGGTTACGCCGCCTTTTCCTTCACTGAGGCCGACGATCATGTCTGAGCTCGGCACAACCCTGCTGACCCTGGCCCGAAATGCCATTTCCGGCCGCTTCGGTCTCGGGCAAACCCCGACCAATGACTACCCGGAATTGCATCAACACGGCGCCACCTTCGTCACGCTGACCCAGCATGGCGACCTGCGCGGCTGCATCGGCAGCCTCGAAGCCTGGCGACCGCTGGCCCAGGATGTTCACGAAAATGCCCTGGCCGCCGCTTTTCGCGACCCGCGTTTCGAGCCGCTGACGGCCGACGAATTGCCCATCACCCGCGTCGAAGTCTCGCTGCTGACGCCGGCCGAGCCAATATTATTTACCAGCGAGGCCGATGCTCTGGACCAACTGCGCCCGGATATCGATGGCGTGATTTTCACTGCGGGCCGTCGTCGTTCGACTTTCTTGCCGCAAGTCTGGGAGCAACTGCCCGCCCCGGTCGTCTTCATGGCCCACCTCAAGCAGAAAGCCGGGCTGCCGGCCAATTACTGGGGCTCGGACGTCCGCCTCGAACGCTACGGTGTCAAGAAATGGAAGGAGGCCGCACCATGAGCGCCACCGAATCCCTGTTCCCCGGCCGCTGGTGGCACGCCCTGCCCGACGGCCGCGTGCAATGCGACCTCTGCCCGCGCGACTGCCAGTTGCACGAAGGCCAGCGCGGCGCCTGCTTCGTCCGCCAGATGGTCAATGGCGCCATGCAACTGACAACCTATGGCCGCTCGTCGGGCTTCTGCATCGATCCCGTCGAAAAAAAGCCGCTCAATCACTTTTATCCGGGCAGCAGCATCCTGTCCTTCGGCACCGCCGGCTGCAATCTGGCCTGCAAGTTCTGCCAGAACTGGGACATTTCCAAGTCGAAGGACATGGACCGCCTGATGGACACGGCCAGCCCGCAGATAATCGCCGCAGCCGCCCGCCGCTACAGCGCCGACGCCGTGGCCTACACTTACAACGACCCGGTCACCTTCGCCGAGTACGCCATCGACACGGCACTCGCCTGCCGCGAACAGGGCATTCGCAACGTCGCCGTTACCGCCGGCTACATCCACCCGGAACCGGCCCGCGAGCTGTTCGCCGTCATGGATGCCGCCAACGTAGACCTCAAGGCCTTTACCGAGAGCTTCTATCACAAGCTCTGCGTCGGCCATCTGCAGCCGGTGCTCGACACGCTGGCCTACATACACCACGAAACCGACTGCTGGCTGGAAATCACCACCCTGCTCATTCCCGGCCAGAACGACAGCGCCCAGGAGATCAACGAACTGGCCACTTGGGTCGCCCGCGAACTCGGGCCGGACGTGCCGCTGCACTTCTCCGCCTTTCACCCCGACTGGAAAATGGGCGACCTCCCGCCGACGCCACCGGCAACGCTCATCCAGGCCCGCCGCATCGCCCTCGACGCCGGGCTGCACCACGTTTTTACCGGCAACGTGCACGACCCGGAAGGCGGCACCACCTTCTGCCCAAGTTGCCACGCCGCGCTGATCGTCCGCGACTG